>NZ_JAPPQV010000003.1:7500-507500 GCF_026672325.1 Methylorubrum sp. SL192 | reverse complement strand
CTGGCGCGGAACTCCGCCCGGCGGAGCTTGCGCGCGAGTTCGTCCGAGGGCTGCCAATTCGGTTCGAGCGAGCGGCGCGCCGCGATGGCCGCACGCAGATCCTGGAAGCGGCCGGCGGTGAACAGATCCCACAGCGGCGCTTCTTCCGGCGGGCTCGGTTGCAGGGTGTCGAGATCACCCGGTTCGGTCCAGCCGGGATAGAGCCGCTTCAGCCGCGCGATCTCGGCCTTCATCCGGGCGGTCTGCTTCTGCGAGGCGTAGTAGCGTAGCGCGCTCTCATCGACCATGCCGGGCGTGACCCCGGTCTCGGGATCAACCACGATCGCGGGCGCACGGGCGCCGTCGCCGTAGATGAGGCGCGTGGCTGATTCCGGTGCCGCGCCGCCCTGGGCCATCGCGGGCGCCGCACTGGCGAGCAGGAGCGCACCGAGGAGCGCACCCGATGGCGCGGCCATCGCGAACGGCCGGGATGTCAGACCCTGGCGCGGTCTCGTCCGCCGGGCCGCCGGGCCTTTCGGCGCAGGCCGCCGCGGGGGCGTCAGGATTTCACGCATGACGGATACCGCATCCGGGCGGCGATCAGCGAGAGGAGTTGGAGGGTGGCGGGATAGTAGTTCTGATTGTCCTGCACCGTCCTTAAGGCTTCCGGAAAGGGTGTTCCGTCCGCGGCGCAGGCGGTGATCGCGGAGATCGCCATATAGCCCGGCTCGCTCAGCCACTCGACCGGCTGCCCGTCGCGGGTGTCGACGATCGGCAGGCGCTCGCGCTCGATCCCGCCCCAGAGCGTCTTGAACGGCGCGTAATCCTCCGGCCGCCCGACGCCGGCCCAGGCGAGATAGAGCGGCACCCGGATCGCGTTGTAGGAGAACAGCGGCGGGAAGCCGTCGGCGGGGCGTAAGCTGTCCTTGGCCGAGATCCACTCGGTCGGCAGGCTGCTCGGCCCGAAGCGGGACTGGCGCAGGAAATCGACGCCGCTGCGGATCAGCGAGGCCCAATCGTATTCCGGGGCGACGATCGGCAGCCGCTGGAAGGCGGGGAAGACCCAGTAGGACAGGTTGATAAGCGGGCCGTCAGCGCGCTCGCGGGCCGAGAAGCCGGAGACGGCCGGCAGCAGGACGGGCCCGTGCGGGTCCTTGAACAGGATGGTCTTGCGGCCGAACTCGACGGCGATGCGGCGCGCGGCGGTGCGGTAGGACGGCTCGCCCCAGGCCTCCGCTGCCTCGGTGAGCGCCCAGGCGACCAGGATGTCGCCGTCGGTGGCGTTGTTCATGTCGGAGACCGCCGGGCGGTGGTCGGGCGCCCAGCGCCATGCCAGCAATTCGTCGGAGCGCACCATCAGGTTGGCGCGGGTCCAGCCCCAGATCCGCTCGAAGGTGGGCCGGTCGCCGGCCGCGACCGCGAGCAGCATGCCGTAGCCCTGGCCCTCGCTGTGGCTGATCAGGCCGTTGGCGGTATCGACGATCCGGCCCTGCTCGGTGATGAACCGCGACCGGTAGGCGCGCCACGCCGCGTCGTCGCCCAGGGTGTTGGCGAGCAGCGGTCCGGAATCGGTCCGCGCCGACGTCTCGGCGCGCGGCGGGCCCGGCAGGGCCGTGGCGGGGGGCACCGTGGTGGCCTCCGTCTGCTGGGGCGCGGGCTGAGGCACTTGGGACGACGTCTCCGGGGAGGCCGGCTGTGGGGATGCCGGCTGCGGGGTCGTCTGTGCCGCGGCGGATCCGGCCGCCGCGAGGGCGAGCGCCGAGGCAACCGCCCATCCGATGATACGCGGGGCGGTGAAGCCGGGGCGGCGGCGAGGGCGGCAAGGGCGGTACGTGCGGCGCGGGGTGCGGGGGGGCCGCATCAGGAATTCCTTCGACCGAGTTGGCGCACGAGGCCCGTGGTGGCGAGGCCGAGGCACAGGGCCATGAACAGGGTCATGCCGACATAGTAGCCGGGATTGAGGGAGAGCCAGGCCGCCGAGACGAGCCGGAAGTTCGCCAGCGACCACGAGCGGGTCTCGATCAGCGCGACGCGATCGGGCTGGACGGTGGTGAGGGTGCCGTCCGAGGCATCGAGGAAGGCGGCGCGCCCGACAAGGCGGGTCCAGACCAAGGGATCGACGAGGCAGGACACCGAGGCCTTGAGCATCGACGGGTTCGGCGCGGTGACGAGCACGGTGGTCTCGCCGAGGCGGGTGCCGCCGCTGTCCTCGGCGATGATCAGCGAGGCGCGGGGATTGACCGGCACGTCTGCCGTCGGTGCCTCGATCAGGCCCGTCACGCCGCTGCGCAGCCGCAGCGCCCCGTTCGCGAGCCGGGTCCAGCCCTCCCGCAGGACGCTGGGCACGAAGGCCGCGCCCGACATTGTCTGGTCCCAGCGGGCCACGAGTTCCTCGTCGGTCTCCGGGGCTGCCGGCCGCGGCGTGCTTCGCGGTGCGGGCGGCGCCGCAGCGGGGGCGGCCGTGGACGCCGCCGGGGGTGCCGCGGCCACGCTGACCGGCACTGCGGCGGGCGGCAGGGCGCAGCGCATCGGCAGGTTGCGGCGCAGCCGGTCGAGGGTCAGCACACCCTCGGGGCCGAACTGGCCCGGTGTCGCCACCGTCTCGGCCCGCCCGCCCCAGATGCGGCGGATCTCTTCGGGATCGAGGCCGACCTCTTGGATCGTCACCGGATTGAGGGCGCGGGCGGGCGCCACCACCAGCTTGGCGCTGCTCTCGGTGCCGCCGGCATCGGGCACGAGTTCGAAATCGATGACGCGCTTGGCGGCGATGGCGAGGCGAGCGGCCAGCGTAGCCGCGGCATCCGCCGTCTCGCGGTCCGCGACCGGCAGCACGAGGCGCGGGCGCGGGCCCGGCGCGGTGAAGGGCACGGCCCCCGCCTTGACCGCCGCGAGATCGGGGCTGCGCACGGCTCGGGCCAGGGACGGGATTTCGAGGCGGGTGCGGTCGAGGAAGAGGAAGCGCGGCTGCCGCGCCGCGGGCGAGAGGGTGTCGCAGACCTTGTCCGCCGCGTTGGGCAATTGCGCACTGATCTCGACGCTGTTCAGGCCCGGCCGCCACAGGCTCAAGGGCAGGGGGATGGCCTGATCGTCGAACACCTCGCCGCGGGCATAGGGCAGCGGCACGCTCGCGGCGTTGCGGCCGTTGATGTCGACGACGATCTGGGCGCTCGAATCGAGCCCGGCCGCGTAGCCGCCGGCCAGGTGCAGCATGGCCTTGCCGTAGTCGGCGGGCACGAAATCGGGCGGAAAGCGCAGCTCGATCCGGGTGCGCAGCAGGCGCCCATTGAACTCCCGGCTGGTGACGCCGAGGCGCTGCAATTCGAGCCGCTCGCCGCCCTGCACCTCGTAGCCCCGGATCAGGGGCGCGAGCGCCGTGCCCGGCCCGCTGCCGCCGGCATCGCCGGCCGCGGCGAGCTGGGCGGTCGCCGCCCGCACGTCGTCCGGGCCGAGGCCGGTCACGACGAGTGTCGGCGCGCGGTTGCCCCGCGGCGGCAGCAGGGCGAGCCGCGGCCCGGTGATCGGCCCGAGATCCTCGACGCCGTCCGTGCCGCGGATCTCGGCAGCGGTCCCCACCAGCAGGTTGACGCCGCTGCGACCGGAGAGCGGCGGCCCGAAGCTGACCGCGGGCCGGGCGAGCCGGCTCACGACGGCGAGCGCCTGCACGGCGCCGATCATCCGCTCCAGGCGCGGCAGGGTCGGCTTCTCGTTGAGCAGCACGCCCATGGGGAGGGCGCCGCTCTCGTCGGGTTCGAGGGCGGCCAGCGATTTTAGGTCGAGGTCGGCGGCCGGTGCGATCACCAGCCCGGAGCGCGAGGGATCGATCTGGGTCCAGAGCTCGTAGGTCGCCTCGATCGCGCAATCGACCCGGTGGCGCTGGCTCGCCGTCAGGGTCACGGCGTTGTAGCCGGCCTTAAGGACGCCGTCGGGAATCGCGAATTCCACCACCTTGACGGCGCCGGGCGCCTGAATCCGGGTCCAGCCGACCTTGGTGCCGTTGACGAGGCCGGTGAGTTCCGAGCCCTCCGGCGCCACCGAGATCGCCGAGAGGTAGGAGACGCGCAGCCGTGCCGCGCCCCGCGCCTGCCCCTCGGTGAGGTAGACCGGGTATTGCAGCACGTCCTCCTCGCCCGAAAGGCGGAAGCCGCGGGTGCCGGCGGGCAGGCGGCGGGCCGGGGCGATGGTCGCCTGGATCTGCGGACGGCGTCCGCCGTCGGCGCTGTCGGGAGCCGACGGGCGGCCTTGCGCTGTCGGTGTTGGGGGGGCTGACGACGTGGGGGTTCGCGCAGGGGCTTGAGCCGGCGCGGGGCTCTGCTTTCGCAGGGCGTCTCCCGTCGGCGGCACCGTCAGACGCTCGGCCGGACCAGTCCCGAGGAAGCTCTGCGCGTGAGCCGGCACCCCAACCATGAGCGCGCAGAAGAGCGCGAGGGCCGGCGTCCGGGGGGCCCGGCGCGCGGGTCCGAAGCCGGCTCGTGAAAGAGGCTGCACCGCCATCGCCCTCATGCCGTCCCGGTGCCGCGGCCGGTCCGACCGGCGAGCGCGCGCTCGTTCTCGTAATCGAGCATCATGCGCACCCAATCGTTCGAGGCGCGGGCCGGCGGGGTGGCAGAGGGGTTGGCCGGTGTGTTGGCCGGGGACTGAGCCGCCGGGGCTGGGTTCCGCGCCTCGGCCGGCACAGGCGCCCTCGGCGCCTGTGGGGCGGCCTGGAGCGCGTGAGCCGGCACCGCTGGCGCAAGCAGCGGCTCGGGCAGGTTCGCCCCGGTCGGCGCCTGTTCCGGCGCATCGTAGATCGGCGAGGTGCCGTCGATCAGCGGCGCCACCGCCGGCCGCGCATCGGCGGCGAAGGCGTAGCGCACAGCGCGGAACGGCTCGGACAGACCCCACCAGATGAATTGCAGCGTGCCGGTCAGGATGTCCTTGTGGCGGCGGCGGCGCATCTGAAAGCGGCGCATCGCCTCCGCGTCGCCGTACATCAGGCCGGCGAGCGCCACGTAATCCTGCGGGCGCAGGCGGCCGAAGCTCAGGCGGGCGAAGGCCTCGTCCTTAGTGCGGTCGATCCGCTCCAGGGTCACCGGCAGGGCGCCGGCCGGGCGCGCGCCCGCCACCGGGACGACGGTGAGCGCGCCGGTCAGCTTGCGGTGTCCGCCTCCCGTCGGCAGCAGGGCGGCGGGCAGGCGCACCGTGCAGGCCTCGGCCGAGACGCGCTCGATCGACACGTCGATGGCCCGGCCGCCCAAAGTGATCTGGCCGCGCCGGTTGATGGCGAGCGAGGGCGTCCGCTCCAGCTGTCGGCGCTCGGCGCAGACCCCGAGCGCCGCGCCCGCGGTCAGCAGGTTGAAGAAGTTCCACAGCCCGACCACCAGCATCAGGTTGGTCACGCCCGGCTCGAACAGGTAGCGCCACGTCGCCACCGCGCAGCCCGCCGCCAGCAACCCGTAGACGGCGAAGAACGGGAGAGAGGCCGACGAGAGATGGTCGTGGTCGAGGCTGATGCCCTTGTCGGTGACGTTGAAGGTCGGCTTTCGCGGCGACCAGATCACCGAGACGATGGCCTTCGACAGATAGAGGCCCTGGACGTATTCGTAGAGCTCCGAGACGAAGGGCCAGCGGAACTTGCCGTAGACGTAGTTCTGCATCATCAAGTTGATGACGATATAGGTCGCCGTATAGGCGATCGATTCATCGACGCTGGCAACGAAAATCTTCAAGTCGAAGAAGATGTGCAGCAGCGGCGCGAACATGAAGATCAGTCGCGGCACGGGGAAGAACCAGAACGTCATGCTCGAGAGGTAGGCGATCTTCTGGATCGGCTTGAGCCCCTTCTGCAAAGCCGGGTTCTTCAGCAGCAGGATCTGGAACATGCCCTGGCACCAGCGCGAGCGCTGGCCGATGAAGGCCGAGAGCGTCTCGGGCTGGAGCCCGGCGATCAGGGGCTTGTCGACATAGGCACTGGTCCAGCCGCGGGAATGCAGCTCGAACGCAGTCTCGCAATCCTCGGTGATGGTGATGCCGGAGAATCCCCCGGCCTCGTCCAGCGCGGTGCGGCGCAGCAGGGCGGCCGAGCCGCAGAAGAACGAGCCGTTCCACTTGTCGAGCCCGCGCTGCGTCACCGCGTAGAACATCTCGTTCTCCGACGGCATCCGCTCGAAGGTCTTCAGGTTCCGCTCGATCGGATCGGGGTTGAGGAAAGCGTGCGGCGTCTGGACGAGGAACAGCTTCGGGTCTTCGGCGAAGTAGCCCACCGTCTCGCTCAGGAACGAGCGGAACGGGACGTGGTCGGCATCGAGCACGACGACGATCTCGCCGCTGGCGAAGGCGAGCCCATTGTTGAGGTTGCCCGCCTTGGCGTGCTCGTTGCGGGCGCGGGTGAGGTAGCGGCAGCCGAGTTCCTCGGCCAGCACCGTCAACTCGCGCCGCCGGTCGCGGGCAGCCTTGGCCTTCTCCGGGTTGGGGTCGGCGCATTTCTGGTCCGACCCGCCGTCGTCGAGAAGCCAGACCGTGAGCTTGTCGGGCGGGTAGTTCATCTGGCGCGCGGCCGCCAGCGTCATCGCCAGGATGGCGGCATCCTCGTTGTAGCTCGGCACGAACACGTCGACCGTGGGCAGCTCGGCCGCGCGCGCGACAGGCGGCGGCGCCCGCTTGAGCGGGTCGGCGTTGATGATCAGGCTCACGAACAGGATGAAGACGCAGTACAATTCGCCCACGAGCAGCAGCAGGCCGAAGCCGAAGCTGACCGGATCGCCGGGGGAGGGCAGCGTATCGGTGACCCGCCACAGGATGTAGCGGAGCACCACGAGGCTCCCGAGCGCCAGGAACACGAAGCGGGTGCGCGGCCCGTCGAGGAACAGCCACAGCACGATCATCGCCGCCATGGCGGCGAGACTCATGGCGAGCTGGTTCTGCGTCCCGACCGGTTGGCTCAGCAGGATGAGGCCGGCAACCGTCGTCCCCATCCAGGCCAGCCACCGCAGCGCACGTATCACACTCGCCACCCCTGCCTCGTGGACGGATCCATCATTAAAATACGACGATTTCCGGATGCGTTCACGACGCCGCCGTCCCGCTCTGCGAACAAGGTTGATTTTGCGATGCAGAGCGTAGCGTCATCCGTAGAAAATGTCCGAAGATTCGGCAGGAATTTCGCGGAAATGACATGCGATGGCGAGGAATGTCTTCCTGATATGAAGGCCATTCTTCGCTTGGAACAGCAGTACTTTGCCGTGAGACGCGGAGGCAAGGCGGCGGATTGTCCGCATTGATCCAAGCGCTTGACTTCGGCCGCCGCCGCGACCGGCGGCCCGCTCGCCGTCGGACTGCGCTCTAAAAGTTCGCGCGCGCCTCGATGCTGGAATAGTAGCCCGTGCCCTGGACGCGGTCCCGCACGTAGCCGGCCGCGAGCGACATCTGGACGGGGCCGAAGCTCAGGCCCGAGAGATGGGCGCCGACGCGGTACTGGCGGAAGAAGTCGTCGCCGAGGAACAGCGCCTCCGGACCGATATAGACGCCGTCGGCCACCATGTAGCCGACGCGGAAACGGGAATAGTAGGCGTTGAACTTGGTCGAGTAGGAGCCGTAGGCCGAGACCATGGTCCGGTCGGTCGGCGTGGCGTAGAAGTTGCCGGCGACCTTCAGGCCCACACCCGTTCCGACGACCGGGTTGCCGGGGTCAGGGATCGAGAGCTGGTTGCTGCGGACGTTGAAGCCGACATAGCCGGCGAGCGCCGCCTCCCGCCAGATCCACTCGTAGCCGGTGAGCAGCGAGCCCTCCTGCTGGTAGCCGGTGACGCGGGCGCCGACGCCTTGTCCGGGATAGGAGTAGGTGCCGGCCACGGCCTCGACGCGCACGCGCGCACCGCTCACCGTCGGCGGGCTGCCGAGGGCCGTCGTCACGGTGACGGAGCCGAAGGCCGAGGAATTGGAGGTGATGCTGGTCGAGCCATCGACGGCCACCGCCCAGCTGTCGTCCACCGCCTGCGCCTGCGCGCCGGTGTACCAATCGACGCCGGCCGCTGCGGGGGCCGGTGCCGGCAGGTCGGCGGCTCGGGCCGGGGTGGCGAACACGGCCGCACACCCGCAGACAAGAATACAGAGATTCCCGGGAGCCCGTTGATGGTTGCGAGAAACCACAGCCATTCGATCCTCGGATACGCACACGCTACGCACCGATTTATCAGGGTCCAGGGTTAACAAGAGCCTCCCCGAATCCAGGAAAGCCTGATTCATCTCGGCCGAGATCTTGTCAGGCGTTCGCGATGCCGGGCGGATTCAGGCGGCTCGGGCCTGCGGGGCCGCCGCGCTCAGCACCGCCGCGAGGTCGTCGGGGCGGAACGGCTTGTCCAGTTGCAGGAACTGCCGCGCCGCGGCCGGCAGATGCCCGTGGGGGCTCGCCAGGATGATCCGGATGTCGGGATGGCGCTCGACCACCGTCGCGGCGAGCTGGAGGCCGGTCATCACCGGCATCGACTGGTCGGCGATCATGGCGTCGTAATCCGCGCTCTCGCCGAGCAGCGCGAGGGCGTGCTCGCCCGAGGCGGCCTGAACCACGTCGTGGCCGAGATCGGCCAGCGCCTCGGCGAGGCTCGCCCGGACGAGGCTGTCGCTCTCCACCAGGAGGATGCGCAGGGTGGAGTACCAGAGGGCCGGCTGCTCGGGCTGCCGCTCGGCGGCCCGCAGCCAGATCTCGGCGACGAAGGCGTCCTCGCCGGTCCCGTCGGAGACGGGGCGCCAGCCGGCGCCGATCTCTTCGAGGAGCCGGGCCACCGTCTCCAGCGAGCCTGGGCAGGGTGTCCGCGCCGTCCGGCCGGGCTCGTGCTGTCCGCTGGCGACGAGGAGGCGCACGTAAGAGCCCGGCGGCAGGCCGAAGCCCGTCTGCGTCTCGGTCACCTCCTCGGCGGCCCCGACCGCGAAGCCGTGCAGCCCGTGATCGCGGAAGTGGAAGGCGAGGTTGAGCAGGACGAGTTCGAGGATCCGCTCGGCGCACAGCACCTTCGGCAGGTCGCCGGGAACGCGGTTGATGACCGGCACGTCGCGCAGCACGTTGGCCCCCATGAAGGCGAGGGCGGCCTCGACGCTCGTGCCGACGTCGCACTCGGCCAAAGCCTCGCTCTCGCCGCGCACGAGCCCGAGCATCCGCCGGGTCAGCGCCGCCCCACGCGTGGCGCCCGCGAGCGCCGCGTCGACGAGGCGTGCCGGCTCGGGATTCAGGCCGTGGCGCCGGCGCACGGTCGCGAGGTTAGCGTGCACGATCGTGAGCACGTCGTTGAAGTCGTGGACGATGCCGTCGGTCACGCGGCGCAGGATCGCGTTGCGCCGCTGCTCGTTCAGGCCCGAGGGCGTCTCCGAGACGCCGCCCTCGATCACCCGGCTCAGGGCGTGGATGCGGCTGCCGTCGCCCGCTGCGCGCAGGAAGCGAACCAGCACCCGCCGCTCCGCTTCGGGAACGGGCTCGGCGCCGTCGGCGCGGGCGCGCAGCACCACGTCGTGGGGCCCGTCCGCCCGGCGCGCGGCCTCAAGGGTGAGGTCGAGGAGGGCGTGGTCCTCCGGCTCGAACCATTCGGCGAGATCGGACAGGTCGGTGGCGTGGTCCGAGGCGGTCGCCGTGCCGGTCCGGTCGGAATCCGACCAGACGACCTGGCGAGTCTCCGGGTCGATCTCCCAGCAGGTCCAGCCGGACATCGCCTCGAAGGTCTGAAGCCGGCCCTTGATCCGGTCGAGGCCGGTTCCCGCCAGCGCCAGCGCCGCCTCGCGGCTCTGGGAGCGGCCGGCGACCGCCTCGCTCAGCGCCGCGATCTCGCGCACCGGCGAGGCTGCCGCCTCGTCCGGGCCGGCCTCGCCCTGGGCGAGGCGTTGCAGCGGCTGCGCGGCGCGGCCCCCCATGGCGTAGCCGAGCCCGGCGGCGGCACCCACCACGGCGAGCGCCAGCGCCAGGAGGCGCCCGTCGGGCCGCAGACCCGCCGCCACGGTGGGCGGCGCGTAGGCGGTCACCACCCAGCCGGGAGAGCTGAGTTCGCGCCCGCCCTGGACCGGCGCAGAGGCCGAGCGGCGCTCGCCCCAGGGCGCGGATGCGGTGCCCGCGAGCAGCCGCCCGTCGGCGCCGCTCACGGTGAAGGCGATGGTTTCGGGCAGGTCGAGCGCTCGGCGCAAGCGGGGGCCGATCTCGAGGAAGGCCGGGCCGGCGCGAAGCTGGATCCGGTCGGAGCGTCCGGGCATCCCGAGGGAGAGGACGACATCGAAGGGCGCCGTCTCGTCCCCCTGGGTCGCGATGACGACCTCGGCGTTGCGGGCCCGGGCGAACCAGGGCTGCCGGGCGACGCTGCTGCCGGGCCGGCGCGGGTCGGCGGCGGCGCGCACGCTGCCATCCGCACCGATCAGCGCCGCATCCCCGTAGCGCGGGTTGAGGGCGAGCCAGTCCCGCAGCAGGGACGAGCGCTCGGCCTCACCCAGCGTCGGATCGCCGGGGCGGAGCAGCAGCGCGACGGTGCGTGCATCCGCCACGCTGCCGTGCAGTTCCGCATCGACCGCGTCCGCGAAGGCGCGCGCCCCCGTCATCGCGGCACGCTGCGCGCCGTCCGCGGCGGGGCCGGCCCCGAGCATAGCGGTCCCGATCCAGGCGAGTCCGAGCGCCGCCGCCGCGATCAGGGCGAGCTGGGCCGCGTTCAGCACCTTGAGCGAGATCCGGACGGAATCCAGCATGCGGGGGCTCCGCCGGCACAGCTTGCCGGCCGCAGGAAACCGGGATTGGTCGTCCTGCCCTTTAGACGAGGCCGCGAAGCGCTTAAGGGCCGGTTAATGCTGGCGGCATCGCCGGCCGGCCGAGAGCCGTATCCGACCGGTTGGCATCACTCCGGCGCCTGTAGGTCTTTGGTTTGACGCGCCTTCTTTCGACAAACCGGTGACCACGTCGTCGGAATGCGCTCGAGGTGTCGTCCGGGAGTGCCTCGCCTGGCACGCAAGAAACATCGAAAGCTTTGCCGCGGGCCGGCAAACCGGCAGCCTCCCCGAATCGGACGCGACGTCGTCCGACCGCCTTTCGAGGGTTTTGTGGTTTTTGTGGCATAGGCGTTGCTAGGACCTGTCCGCCGGTCGTGAGGGCCGGTGACGGCGAGCACGTGAGCCCCCGCGTTGCCCCCACGCGGAAGGCCCGCGTGAGCGATTCCAACGGGACGGAATCGGCCTCGCCGTCTTCAAGGATGCGGAGCGCGAGATCGAGATGAACGCAATGGCCCTTTCCGTCGCCGTCGCCCCCGAGATGACCGAGGATGCGCTGGCGGAGCGACTGATCGAGATGACGGTCGAGGATTGCCAGCGTGCCTTTGCCGAGGGCAGCGTCACCGCGGAGGCGCTGGCCGAAGCCTTCCTGGCGCGGATCGAGACCTACAACCCGCGCTACAAGGCGCTCATCGTGATGAATCCGCAGGCACTCGATGACGCCCGCGCCATCGATGCCCGCCGCGCGGCCGGCGAAGAGCTGGGGCCGCTCGCCGGGGTGCCCGTCGTCATCAAGGACACGATGGACATGGCCGGCCTGCCGAGCACCGGCGGCTGGCACTTCCTCAGCGCCGAGGCCGGCGGCATCGACCTGATCCCGGCCACCGATGCGCCGGTGACGGCACGGATGCGCGAGGCCGGCTGCGTCATCCTCGGCAAGACCAACGTGCCGGTGCTCAGCCATACCGGCAGTCACGCCAACGATTCCTGGGCCGGCCCCACCCTCAACCCGGCGGCACCCGACCGCATCCCCGGCGGCTCCAGCGCCGGCACCGCCACGGCGGTGGCCGCCAGCCTCGCCGTCCTCGGGCTCGCCGAGGAGACCGGCGGCTCGATCCAGAACCCGGCCTCGGCGCAGGGCCTGGTCGGCATCAAGCCGAGCTTCGCCCTGGTGCCGAATGCCGGCGTGATGCCGCTGGCCGGCAGCACCCGCGACGTGGTCGGGCCGATCGCCCGCTGCGTGCGCGACGCCGCGCTCACCCTCGACGCGCTCGCCGGCTATTCCTCGGCCGACCCCAAAACCGTGGCCGGCATCGGCAAGCGCCCGGAAGCGGGCTACGCGGCGGGGCTCGATGCGGGCGCGCTGGCGGGCAAGCGTCTCGGTCTCTACGGGCCCGGCTGGCGCGACCTGCCGCTCTCGGAGGAAGCGAGCGCCCTCTACGCACGTACGCAGAAGGAATTGGAGGCGGCCGGCGCCACCCTGGTGGCCGATCCCTTCGCCGGCACGGGCTTTGCCACCATCGCCGAGCCGACGCCGGGCCTCGTCTACTTCGACGCCCGCGGCTTCGAATCCGCGCCGTACGACCTCCAGCTTTATCTGGAGCGGATGGGGCCGGATGTGGCGATCCGCAGCTTTGCCGCCTTTGCCGAGGCCACGAAGGCCGAGGACGCCTTCGCGCCCGGCGGCGTGCTGCACCCGATCACCAACCTGCCCGGGCTCGCTCCCTGCCTTGCCGACCCGGCGAGCCCGCCCGACCTCTCCGACTTCCTCGCCGCCCGCGAGGCCTATCTCGCGGTCTTCGACCGGGTGATGGCGGAGCACGGGCTCGACGCCCTGGTCTTCCCGCAGATGCGGGCCGAGCTGCCGCCGCTGCACGGCCCGGGCACGCTGCTCGAAACCACGGTCTGCGAGATCAACATCGCCGGCCTGCCGGGGGTGACGCTGCCGGCGGGCGCCTATGCCTCCGGCTCGCCGTTCAACCTGATCTTCGTCGGCCGGATGTGGAGCGAGGGTGACCTGCTCTCCTACGCCTACGCCTACGAGCAGGCGACGCATCACCGCCGCGCCCCGGCCCTCGACGCCTGATTTTTCGCAATCGGGACACAGGCCCGCCCGGCTCCACGGAGGCGGGCGGGCTTGCTGACTACGCCTGCACCCTGTGGTTATCGTGCCCTGTGCACGTCTTGGAAATTGTGCGCGACCGTTCTGTGTCCGCGGCGCTATCCTGATCTCAAAGGGGACAGGGCCGGGATGCTGACCGATCATCGCCACGAGGAAATTCTCTCGCAGCTCGCGCAGACGGGGCGCGTCGGCGTCACCAGCATCGCCGCCACCCTCGCGGTCTCCGACGAGACGATCCGGCGCGACCTGAAGATGCTGGAAGAGCGCGGGCTGCTGCGGCGCATCCACGGCGGCGCCGTGCGGCCGCGGCTCGATCAGGAGCGCCCGCTCACCGAGCGCAGCGGGCTCAACAGCCGCGAGAAGGGCCGCGTCGCCGCACTGGCCGAGGGGCTGGTGGAGGACGGGATGTCGATCTTCATCGACACCGGCACCACCACGCTGGCCCTGGCCCGGCGGCTCACCACCCGCAAGCTCACGGTGACGACGAACTCGATCGACCTCGCGCTGCTGCTGGCCGACAGCCCGGCCCGGGTAAACCTGACGCCGGGCCGGCTACGCCCGAACGACAACGCGCTGGTCGGCTACGACACCGTGGACTACGCCCGGCGCCACTTCTTCGACCTCGCGATCATGGGCATCGCCGCCTGCGACCTCGCGCAGGGCTGGATGGACTACGAGGATCACGAATCCGTCCTGCGCCAGGCGCTGCGGGGCCAGACCCGGCGGGCGGTGCTGCTCGCCGATTCCCGCAAGTTCGGGCGCCAGGCCAACCTCCAGACCTTCGATCTGGCCGCGCCGCTCACCGTGGTGACCGACCGGCCGCCGCCCGAGCCCTTCGCCGAGCGCTTCAGCCGGCACGACATCGATCTGATCTGCGGCTGACAGCTTGTTCGACGGAGTTCTTTTGGCAAGCTCCCCACTCCTCATGCTGAGGCGCCGAGCGAAAGCTCGGCCTCGAAGCACGCCTGAACGGTCGATCCCACGCACCGGCCTGCCGGAAGAAGCGTCGCGGCGTGCTTCGAGGCTGCTGGCGCAGCACCTCAGCATGAGGATGGGGGAGACGCCGGAACCAGTCGGTCAAACGGGCTCTGAGGCAGCGCCTCGATCATGGGTTCACGGCGTCGGCAGCGGCGGCGTGACCTCGGGCGGCGTCTCGCGCACGGCGCGCAGCTCGTACCAGAGGGCGTTGAGCACGCCGACCGCGGCGGCCAGTCCGAGGCCGAGGATCCAGGCGAAGTACCACATCGTCGTGCGTCCTGATGCGAGGGCAGGGGGCCAGGAAAGCCGGCCCCGGCGGCGCCGGGGCCGGGAGCGTCAGTAGGCGGCCGAGCCGGGGGCGGTGATGTCGCGATCCGAGACCTTGCCCCACAGCACCCGGTAGACCCACGCCGTGTAGGCGAGGATGATCGGCAGGAAGATCACCGTCGCGATCAGCATGTTGCGCAGGGTCGCCCGGCTGGAGGAGGCGTCGAACACGGTCAGCGCGTGGCCCGGATGCGTGTTCGAGGGCAGGATGACCGGGAACATCGACAGGCCGACGGTGGCGATGATGCAGGCGATGCCGAGGCTGGAGGCGAGGAAGGTCAGCCCCTCGTGCCGGGCGCGGAAGCCGAGGGCCGCCAGCAGCGGGCCGGTGATGCCGAGGAGCGGCACCAGGGCGAGCGCCGGATGGGCCCAAAAGTTGGCGAGCCACGCGCCGGCATCCGCCACGACCGCCTTGGTCAGCGGGTTGGACGGGCCGTCGCCGGGGAGCGGGCTCACCACCCGGTAGCCGCCGAAGGCGCCGGCCCAGATCAGGAGGCCGCCGAGGGTGAACAGGGCGGCGGTGGCGAGCGCGGCCTTGAGCCCGATGGCGCGGGCGCGCTCGGCGACCGGCCCCTCGGCCTTGAAGGCGAGCCACGCGGCGCCGTGCGCCACCAGCATCGCCAGCGAGACGAGGCCGCAGAGCAGCGCCAGCGGGTTGAGCAGGCCCAGCAGGCTGCCCCCGTAGATCGGGCGAAGGTCGCCCGTGAAGTGGAAGGGCACGCCCTGAAGCACGTTGCCCACGGCGACGCCGAAGATCAGCGCCGGCACCGCGCCGCCGACGAACAAAGCCCAATCCCAGCGGGAGCGCCAGGCCGCGCTCGCCCGCTTGGAGCGGTACTTGAACGCCACCGGCCGCAGGATCAGGGCGAACAGCACGAGGAACATCGCGAGGTAGAAGCCGGAGAAGCTCAGCGCGTAGAGCGCCGGCCACGCGGCGAAGATCGCGCCGCCGCCGAGCACCAGCCAGACCTGGTTGCCTTCCCAGGTGGCGGAGACGGTGTGGATCGCCACCCGCCGCTCGACATCGGTGCGGCCGACGAAGGGCAGCAGGGCGCCGACGCCGAGATCGAAGCCGTCGGTGACGGCAAAGCCGATCAGCAGCACGCCGAGCAGCACCCACCAGATCAGGCGTAAGCTTTCGTAGTCCGAGAGAAGGGCGAGCATGGAGGGGAACTCCTCGGGGGAGGGGCCGACGCGACGGTAGGGTCGGCCGGCGAAGGGGGAGGGGCTATTCGGCGGCGACGAGGCCGGCGGCGTTCCGGTTCGCGCCGGCGCCGGGGAAGAGGGCGGCCGGGTCCTCGGCCAAAGTCTCGGGCCCCTTGGCGATAGCGCGCAGCATCAGTTGCACCTCGATCACCGCGAGCACGCCGTAGACGAGGGTGAAGCCGGCGATGGTGATGAGGAGCGAGGGGATGCCGAGTTCGGAGGTGGCGAGCGCGGTCGGCAGCACGCCTTCGATGATCCAGGGCTGGCGGCCGAACTCGGCGACGAACCAGCCGAACTCGATCGCGATCCAGGGCAGCGGCAGGGCGAGGAGCGCGGCCCGGAACAGCCAGCGCGGCGCTTCGGCCTCGCGGGCGGTGTACCAGAGCGCCGCGCCGAACAGGGCGATCAGCAGGAAGCCGCAGGCCACCATCGCCCGGAAGGTGAAGAACAGCGAGGGCACGTGCGGCACGGTGGACCACGCCGCCCGGTCGATGTCCGCGTCGGTCGCCTTCAGCGGATCGCCGATCAGCGGCTTCAGGAGCTGCGCGTAGCCGAGATCCTGTTGCGTCCGGGCGAACTCGGTGCGGGCCGGCTCATCCGTGCGGTCGGCCTTGATCCGCTCCAGCGCGGAATAGGCGACGAGCCCGTTGCGGATGCGATCCTTGGCGTGCCCGACCAGTTCGGTGATGCCGGGGATCTCAATCGTCAGCGAGCGGGTGCCGATCAGGCCCATCGCATAGGGGATGTGGAGCGCGTAGCGGGTGGTGCGGTTCTCCAGATCCGGGACGCCGATCGCGGTGAAGGCGGCCGGAGCGGGCTCCGTGTGCCACATCGCCTCCATGGCGGCGAGCTTCATCTTCTGGTGGTCGGTGACGGCGTAGCCGCTCTCGTCGCCGAGCACGACGACGCTGAGCGCCGAGGCGAGGCCAAAGGCCGCCGCGATGGCGAACGAGCGCTTGGCCAGTTCGAGATGCCGCCCGCGCAGGATGTAGAAGGCCGAGACGCCGAGCACGAACACCGCGCCGCAGACATAGCCCGCCGAGACCGTGTGGACGAACTTCGCCTGCGCCACCGGATTGAAGATCACGGCGGCAAAGTCGGTCACCTCCATGCGCATCGTGTCGGGGTTGAACAGGGAGCCGACCGGGTTCTGCATCCAGCCGTTGGCGATCAGGATCCAGAGCGCGGAAAAGTTGGTGCCCAGCGCCATCAGCCATGTGACGACGCAGTGGGCGAGTGCCGAGAGCTTGTCCCAGCCGAAGAAGAACAGCCCGACGAAGGTCGCCTCGAGGAAGAAGGCCATCAGGCCCTCGATGGCGAGCGGGGCCCCGAACACGTCGCCGACATAGTGCGAGTAGTAGGCCCAGTTCATTCCGAACTGGAATTCCATGGTCAGGCCGGTGGCGACGCCCAGCGCGAAGTTGATCCCGAACAGGAGCCCCCAGAACTTGGTCATGTCGCGCCAGATCTTGCGGCGCGTCATGACGTAGACCGTCTCCATCATGGCGACGAGGATCGAAAGTCCGAGCGTCAGCGGCACGAACAGAAAGTGGTACATCGCCGTCAGCGCGAATTGCAGGCGCGACAGATCGACGAGCAGCGGATCGGTCATGGGAGGCTCCTTGTCCGACACCGCCTCTCGCCCCGCCGCGCTTGGCGATCCTTGACGCAGATCAAAGCCGCTTTCGCCGCCCCCGCCGCACAAGGCGGCATGACCCGACCATCCCCCCGCGCCCGATCCGGCCGCGCCGCCCTCGAGCCCGCGGCGCTCATCCTCGCCCGCGGGGCGGCGCGGGCCGGCCTCTCGCGCCTCCAGGGACTCCAGGTCCTGCGCTGCGTCGCGACGCTCGGGGTGGCCGTGGCGCTGGCGCGGCTCGCGGGCGCGCTGATCGAGACGGGCGGGCTCGACGGGCTCGCGCTCGGCCTCGCCGGGGCCTGCCTTCTCGCGGGCGCCGGGCTCGGGAGCCTGATCGAGGCGCGCGGCGCCGCCCTGGAGGCGGAGGTCGCCGTCGCGCTGATCGATGCCGCCGAGGCGCGGCTCGCCGTGATGCCGGCCCGCGCCGCCGCCGACCTGCCGCGCGGGGCGGTGATCGCCGGATTGCAGCGGCATCCCGGCGCGCTCGCCCGCCTCGTCGTCGGCCACGCCGCGGCGCGTCGGATGATGGGGCTCGGGCCGGTGCTGACGGCGGGGGCGGTCGCCGTCGTCTCGTGGCAGGCCGCCGTCGCGCTGCTTCTCGCCACACCGGTGATGATCGTGTTCTTCGCCCTCGTCGGCGGTCTGATCCGCGACCGGGCCGCGGCCCAGGAGGCGGCGCTCGGGCGCCTCGCCACCCAGTTCGCCGACCGGGTGCGGGTGCTGCCGACGATCCTCGCCGCCCACGGCTTGCCGCGCGAGACGGCCAAGCTCGACCGGCGGCTCCAGGCCTATGCCGACGGCACCATGGGCGTGCTGGCGGTGGCCTTTCTGAATGCGGGCGTGCTCGACTTCTTCGCCTCGCTCGCCATCGCGATCCTGGCGGTGTTTCTCGGGCTCGGCCATCTCGGCCTCGCCGAGATTCCGGGTTTTGCCCATTTGGCGCTTTGGCAGAGCCTGCTGATCCTGCTGCTCGCCCCCGAATATTTCCTGCCGTTCCGCCGCTACGCCGAACTCTACCATGCCAAGGCCGAGGGCGAGGCCGCCGCCGAGGCGCTCGCCTGGGTGTTTTCGGAGGAAGCCGAGACGAGGCCCGAACGCGGCGTGGTTTCGGTGGCGCCGGGCGCGCGCGGCCTCGTCCTGCCCCATGCCGGGCCCGTCGCCGATTTCGATCTGCCGGAGACAGGGCTCGTCGCCGTGACCGGGCCGAGCGGGGCCGGCAAATCGACTCTGCTGCGGGTTCTGGCCGGCGTCGAGGCGCCGCTTGCCGGGGCCTTTCGCCTGCCCGGGCCGAACCTTCCGGCGACCTGGGTCTCCCTCGACACGCCGATCCCGGCCGGCACACTCGCCGCCGCGATCGCGGATGGCACGACCGCGACGCCCGAGGCCCTGGCGGCGGCCGCGTCGCTCGGCCTGAGCGACGATCCGCACTGGCCGGGCGGCCTCGACGCCGCGGTTCTGGCGGGCGCCGAAAACCTCTCCGGCGGCCAGCGGGTCCGGGTCGCCGTCGCGCGCCTGCTGCTGCGGCCGGGCACCGGCTTCTGTGACGAGCCGACCGCCAAGCTCGATCCCGCCAACGCCGCGCGGGTGCGCCAAGCCCTGGCCTGCGCCGCCCGCACCCGCCTCGTCATCGTGGCGACCCACGATCCCGCGCTGGCGGCGCTCGCCGACCGGCGCATTGACCTGAGGCCCACCCTTTCCGAGAGGCAGGCCGCGTGATGCGCACCCGCTCCGATACGACGCCCGCCGGTTCCGGCCGCGCCGAATTGTCCCGAGCTTGGACCCTCGCCTTCGCCCTCGCGGCCCTGGCGCTCGCGGCAAACCTCGCGCTCGCCGGCACCGCCGTGAGCTTCCTGGCCGCGGTGGCCCTGGCCGGCGCCGGGCCGGCGGCCTTCGCCTTCAACTTCCACCATCCCGCCGCGCTCGTGCGCCTGTTCGCGCTGCTGCGCACGGGCGCTCGCTACGGCGAGCGCATGGCCGGCCACCGCGCGGCGCTGACCGATCAGGTCCGCCGCCGCGCCGGCCTGTTCGCGGCCCTGGCGCGGGCGCCGGAGAGCCGCGGCGCCGGCTGGCAGCTCGGACGCCCGGAGCGGCTCGCCGACTTCATCGACGACGTGGCCGACATCGACTACGCCCGGCTGCGCGTCGGCTTTCCCCTTGCCATGACGGGCGCGGCGCTTGCCGGCCTCGTGCTCGCCACCGCCCTCGTGGCGCCGCTCGCGCTCCTTCCCGCCGCGGTGCTCGCGCTGGCCGGCGGCTTCGTGGCCCGACACGCGCTGACGCGGCTCGCGGCGATCGAGGCGTGGGTCCGCCGCGCACGGCGCAATGCCGCGGCCGATCTCGGAGCGGCTTTGGCGGGCGCGGTGCCCCTCGACGCCGAGGGGCGGCGCGGCCCGGCCCTGCGGATCGCCCTCGATCCCCTGCGCGATGCCGAACGCGAGGCCGCCTCTGGACGGCGGGTGCTCGCCCGGCTCGAGGCCGTGCTGGCGCTGGCCGGTCCCGCCCTCGCCCTGGCCGTGCTGCTCGCGGCCTGGAGCGCGGGTGCCCGCGGTACCGGCCTCCTGCCCGCCGCCTTCCTGGCCTTCACCTGGCTCGCCCTCGCGGAGCCGATCCTGTCCCTGCCGCGGGCGCTGCTCGGCTCCGTCCGCGCCCGTCTCGCCCGCCAATCCCTCGCGGTGGAGGAGGGCGCCGCCGCGGAGCCGGACCCCCGGCCCGGTCCGGCCCTCGGCGCCCTGACCCTGCACGGCCTGCGCTTGCGGACGCCGGACGGGCGCGATCTCGGCCCGGCTCCGGAGCTGGCCATCGTGCCCGGCACGCCGCTGACCCTCGTCGGCGCCAGCGGCTGCGGCAAGACCACCCTGCTGAAGGCGCTCGCCGGCTGGAGCGCGGAGCGGCCCGGCGAGACGATCCGGCTCGGCGGCACCGTCCGCCCGGCGGCCGCGCGGCGGGCGCTGACACATCTGAGCCTGCACGATGCGGCGGTCCTGTCCGACACCGTCCGCGAAAACCTGTTCGCGCCCGGCGCCTCCGACGCGGCGTTGTGGGCAGCGCTGGAAGCCGTCGAACTCGACGCCCGCATTCGCGTGGCTGGCGGCCTCGATGCCTGGATCGCCGAGGGCGGCCTTTCGCTGGGCGAAGCGCAACGCCTCAACCTCGCCCGCGCCAGCTTGAGCCCGGCCCCCGTCATTCTCCTCGACGAGCCGGCCGAGCATCTCGGCGACGATCAGGCCGCGCGCATCCTCGGGCGCCTGCTCGCGCACTGGCACGACCGCATCGTCGTGCTGACGAGCCATCGCCCGGATCTCAGGCTGCCCGGGCGCCGGGTCTCGCTCGGGCTGGATTGAGGCAAGCTCAGCTCGAACGCCGGGGTCCACCTTGACCTCCGCCGAGTCGCCGAGGGTCGGGCCGCGGCGAGGCTCGGTGCCGGCCGGTCTGTGCAGCCAGGCGCCGTCGCGGCAGCCATGCGCCCCCTCTCTCGAAGCTGTCGCCATCGCGAGAATCGGCCTGGATCCCTTCACGGCATCCGTTCCGATCAAGAATTCTGAGAAGATCAAAATAAAGATGCGGCCGCGGAAGAAATCACTCAGTGGGAAGACACCGCCCGCGCCGCCGTAATGCGCCTCCTCGGTCGTCCTTCATTATCTGCTCGCTTCGGCCCTGCCCGGTTTCGACTTCACAGGTCGTACGGAGGCAGGCTATTGAGTCATCTGGGGCGGGGTGCGGGACGGGAGGCTTGCGATGCAAAGCTCTGGCAACAGCGCCGGTGTCGAGCCGATCCCAGTCGAGCCGGCTTGCGCGCACGACCGCTCGGAGAGGGGCTGCGCCGCGTGCAAGGTCCGCCTCGTCAGCGTCTGCGCGGCGCTCACGAGCGAGGAACTCGCCGGCTTGGAGGCGCTGAGCCAGCCCGTCCATCTCGATCCGCGCCAAGCCCTGTTCCAGCAGGAGGACCGGGCGGGCGCCGTCTACAACGTCACCGAGGGGGCTTTACGCCTGTCGCGGCTTCTGCCGGACGGGCGGCGGCAGGTGATGGGTTTCGCCATGGTCGGCGATTTCCTCGGCCTCGCTCTGCCCGAGCGCTTCACCGTCACGGCCGAGGCGCTGTCACCGACGACGCTCTGCCGGTTCGAGAAGCGGGCCTTCGCCGGCCTCGTCGCGCGGACGCCGCACCTGCTGCAACGCCTTTACGAGCGGGCCGGCCATGAGCTGACGCTGGCACAGGATCACATGATGCTGCTGGGCCGCCGCACCGCGGAGGAGAAGGTGGCGAGCTTCCTGCTCGGCCTGCGCACCCGCTACGCCGGCATCGGGCGCGATTCCATCACCGTCGAGCTGCCGATGGGCCGGCAGGACATGGCCGACCATCTCGGTCTCACCATCGAGACGGTGAGCCGGATGCTGACCCGGCTCGACCGGGAGAAGGCGCTTCTGATCGTGCCCGGCGGCGTGCGCCTGCTGGACCTTGCCCGGCTCGAACGCATCGCGGCGAGCTGAGACGGGCACCCCTGATCGAAGCGGAAGCCGAACGCCGCGATTCCGAGGGGATCGGCCGGACTTCGGCTGGGTGCCTCACCGTTCGAGGGTCTGAAGGTAGGCGATCAGGGCCTGCGCTTGGTCGGGATCGAGCCGGAATTCCGGCATCGTCGGGTGCCCCGTGGTGATGCCCTCGGCCAACGCCTCGGCCAGATCCGTCACGGGGTAGCGGCGGTGCAACTCGCGGAACGGCGGCGCGTCCGCCAAGGGGCTCGCGCCGACGCGGCCGATCGCGTGGCAGCGGGCGCAGTTCGTGCGCGCGATGGTCTCGCCGCGCTGGGCGCTGGGATCGAGCGCTCGGGCGGCGGCCGGCCAGGCGATCAGCAGGGCGGCCAGGATCGGGAGGGTGGTCGCGATACGCATCAGTGACACATCAGGCAGGGGAGGGGGCTGCGGTGCAGCATCTCGTAGGTGACGCCGCCGAACAGCCACTCGCGCAGGCGGGTATGGCCGTAGGCGCCCATCACGATGAGGTCGGCCTGCTGTTTGACGGCAAAGCGCAGGAGTTCGTCGCCGTCGCTCACGACGGTGCGCAGCAGGTGGGTCGTGACGGCGGCGCCGTGGCGGGCGAGATGGCCGGCGACATCCTCCGCGCCCTCGTTGCGGGCCCCCTCGCCGGTGCTGACGACGAAGACCTGATCCGCCTCGCGGATGAAGGGCAGCGCAGCCGAGACGGCCCGGCGCGCCTCCGAGCCATCCTTCCAGGCCACGACGATCCGGGCGCCCCGAAGGTGCTCGATGCGCGGGGGCACCACGAGGACCGGACGTGCGGCCTCCATCAGGACGGGGCCGGGCGACACGCCGAGGGTGCCGAGCGGGATGTCGTCCGAGCCGCGGCGTCCCACCACGATCAGGTCGGCCGCCCGCGCCTGCTCGACGAGATGGGAGATCGGACCCGCCAGGGCCTCGCGCCAGTCGCGGCGCAGCGGGGCTTCGGTGGAGCGCTCGAACAGGGCGTGCGCCTGTGCGAGCAGGGCGCGCGCCTTCTCCTCGAAATGCGGATCCGCGTCGTAGATCTCGCCGATATCGCGCACGTAATCCGGCGCCGGCACCTTGCAGGCGGCCGCCCCCGTGAGCGTCGCCTCGAAGCGCCGCGCGAGACTGGCCGCCAGCCGGATGCGGTCGGCGGCGGTCTCGTCGAGGTCGACCGAGACCAGGATGTTCGCGTAAGCCATGCTCGCCTCCCGGGGCGTCCCCCTCCGCTCGGGTGGGGCCATCCTTCGTGGGGCATCCTTGCCGCCGGCCGGTACGGGTGCCTTGATCCAGCGCAAGGCGGGTCGAGGGGGCCCGCGCCGCGCCGGCATGCGGCCGGCCGCGTCCATCTGCGAGGCTTGAGACCAGCATGACCGGCCAGCCCCCCGTCGTCGTCGCGGTCGCGATCACCGGCTCGGTGCCGCGCAAACGCGACAACCCGGCCGTGCCGATCACGGTCGCCGAGCAGATCGAATCGACCCACGCCGCCTTCGAGGCCGGCGCGGCGCTGGCTCATATCCACGTGCGCAACGACGACGAGACCCCCTCGTCCGATCCGGAGAAGTTCGCCGCCGTGCAGGCGGGCCTGCGCAAGCACTGCCCCGGCATGATCGTCCAGTTCTCGACCGGCGGGCGCGGCCGCGACCCGGGGAGCCGCGGCCTCTCGCTCCGGCACCGGCCCGACATGGCCTCGCTCTCGACCGGCTCGGTCAACTTCCCGACCATCGTCTACGAGAACCACACCACCCTGGTGACCGACCTCGCCGGCCAGATGCAGCGTTACGGCGTGCGACCGGAGATCGAGATTTTCGATCTCTCGCACCTGTACGGGGCCAAGCGCCTCGTCGAGGCCGGGCTGATGGATGCGCGCCCGCACGTGCAGTTCGTCATGGGCGTCCAGAACGCGCTGCCGGCGCAGGAGCACCTGCTCGACCTCTTGCTCGGGGAGCTGCGCCGCCTGCTGCCGCAGGCGACCTGGACCGCCGCCGGGATCGGGCGCGAGCAGGCCCGCGTGATGGATTGGGCGCTCGCCCGCGGGGCGGATGCGGTCCGCACCGGGCTGGAGGACAACATTCGGATCACACGGGAGCGGCTGGCGTCCAGCAACGCGGAACTGGTCGGCCTCGCGGTCGCGGCGGTGACCCGGCACGGCCGCCGCGTCGCGACTCCGGCGCAGGCCCGTTCCGCCCTCGGCCTCCCCGCCTGACGGCGGCGATCCCGGGCGTCGAAACCCCATTGGCTTGACCCGGCTCAGGGCTGCTGAGGGTGGGGGGCGGCATGGGGTCTTCCGCCTCGAAGCGAGCGTTCCGCCACCGGCCCGAAGCGGTCATGAGACCGATACGGATTGCTTTCCCGCGGGCAGACACTCCATTGCCCCGATGCGGATCAATCGAACCGAATTGGCCGACCTCGGGACCTTCCTCGCCATCGCGCGCCACCGCAGCTTCCGGCGGGCGGGCCTGGAGCTTGGCGTCAGCGCCTCCGCGCTCAGCCACGCGCTCAAGGCGATGGAGGCGCGCCTCGGCGTTCGCCTCATCAACCGCACCAGCCGCAGTGTGACCCTCACCGCAGCAGGGGAAGATCTGCTCTCTTCACTCGACGCCCCATTCGCGGCGATCGGCTCCGCGCTCGACGTGCTCGACCAGCACCGAGACCCGACGGCGGCGACCGGGCGGATCCGCCTCAACGTGCTCGAACATGCAAGCACGTTGCTGCTCGCCCCCGTGCTGCCTCTCTTCCACGCGCGCCACCCGCAGGTCGAGATCGATGTCCGGGTGTCCAACGATCTGCTCGACGTTGTGGACGCTGGAGCCGATGCCGGCATCCGATATGGCGGAACGGTCCCTCAGGATATGGTGGCGCAGCGCCTGTCTGCGGATCTGCGCTGGGTGGTCGTTGGCGCTCCCGCCTATCTCGATCGGCAGGGGATTCCTGACCATCCGCGCGACCTCGCGGCTCACCGATGCCTGCGCATCCGCTTGGGCGACGATCGTCTCTACCGCTGGGAGTTCGAGAGAGCGGACGAGCAGATCGCGCTCGACGTTCCCGGTGCGGTGACGATCGACAACACGCAATTTGGGCTGTCTCTTGCCTTGGCAGGAGGCGGGCTCGCCTATCTTCCCCAGCCCTGTGTCGAACCCTCGGTCGCCCGCGGTGAGCTTCGCGTCGTGCTGGCGGATTGGGGGGCAATCGGGCCCGGCTTCCACATCTACTATCCCGGACGTCGCCAACTCCCGACCGGATTGCGGCTTCTCACCGACCTGATCCGGGAGGTGAAGCCGCTCGGATTGTAGCGGCTGCACGTCCGACGATGAACTCTGCTCATCGTTCCATTGAGGGACAAACGCCTGATCGGCGGCTCGCCCGATGTCTACGTCAGGCTCCTCAGGAACATCAGCCGAGAGATCGAGACATGGGCCGTTTCAACGGGAAGGTCGCATTCATCACGGGCGCGGCCAGCGGCATCGGCCGCGCCGCCGCCATCGCGTTCGCAAGGGAGGGGGCACAGGTCGCGATCACGGACCGCACGGAGGAGGCTCTGGAACGCCTTCGCGCCGAGATCGAGGGGAATGGCGGCGCGGTGATCGCGATCCGGTGCGATGTGTCGCTGCCAGAGGACGTCGCGGCTGCGGTCGCCCGGACCGTCGAACGGTTCGGCCGCCTTGACTGCGCCTTCAACAACGCGGGCGTCGAGAACAAGGCTGCCCCCGTCCACGAGATCGCCCTGGACGAATGGGACCGGATCCTCGACATCAACCTGCGCGGCACGTTCGTGTGCATGAAGCACGAGATCGCGCAGATGCTGCGCCAAGGCGGTGGCGTGGTGGTCAACACCTCCTCCGGCGCGGGCATCAGAGGCGTGGCGGGAGGGGCGAGCTACGCCACCTCGAAACACGCCCTGATCGGCCTCACCAAATCGGCCGCCCTCGACTACGCGAAGGCGAACATCCGGGTGAACGCGGTTCTGCCCGGGAACATCGAGACGCCGATGATGGAGCGCTTCACGGGCGGCGACATCCAGAAGGCGATCGACCTTGAGCCGGTCGGGCGGCTGGGCAAGCCCGAGGAGATCGCCGAGGCCGTCCTCTGGATGTGTTCGGATCTCGGTGCCTTCGTCACCGGCGCGTCGATTTCGGTCGATGGCGGCTGGTCGCTCTGAGCGGCGTTTCCGAAGCGACAGAGGAGAGATCGAATGGACATCAAGCGCAGCGGAAGCCAGGCCTCAGGCCCGGGGCCATCCGAGTGGTTCACCGGCACGGTTCGGATCGACCCGCTCCATAATGCGCCCGACCCCGCCCGCGTCGCGATGGCGAGCGTGACGTTCGAGCCGGGCGCGCGGACGGCGTGGCACACGCACCCGCTCGGCCAGACGTTGATCGTCACGTTCGGGCGTGGGTGGGTTCAGCGCGAAGGCGGCCCGATCGAGGAGATCGCGCCCGGCGACGTCGTTTGGTTCGAGCCGAACGAGAAGCACTGGCATGGGGCCACGGCGACCACAGCGATGACCCACATCGCGATCCAAGAGCGCCTGGACGGCAAGGCCGTGACATGGATGGAGCCGGTCACCGAAGGGCAGTATGCCGGGCCGTGACTTTCGACCCGCAAGTCCGCTTTCGGCGAGACGATGCCGAGAGCGGCTCCTCGTCCGGTCAGGCAGAGTGCGCTTTGGTCCGCGTCCGACCTCCCGCGAGGCCGGGCGTGCCCGCCGCGGCGTCGAAGGAGGGCGGAAGCGCCTGCTCCTGCAGTCCCGCCCCGCACCCTCGCGGAAGCCGATATGGCAGCGGCACTGCGCCAGCGGGCAGGGCCGCGGCGTCAGGGCCGTGTCGAAATCCGGATCGTAGAGGTTGCCGATCCGGGCCGGAACCATGTGGCAGCGGCGGACCTCGCCGTCGCCCGGTCGGCGCGCAGGTCGAGGTCGAAACAGCCGTCTCCGGCGAACCGCGCGGCGGGATCGACGACGCGGTGGCTCTGGCCGGTCAGCTCGCTATGCGCGAGCACGGTATGCGGCAGCAGCCAGCCGGCAGCCTTCCGCGGAACGGCCGAAATCGCGCGCATGAAGCTATTGCCCCGGCGCCACATGCCCGTCTCTGCCTCTTTCCTAAGAGGAAGGGCCGACCAGTGCTCTTTACCCGGCTTATTATCGCCGTGCGCGCCCGGAAAAGGCCATGCCTCGACGGGGCTGCGCCACGGCAATACTCCGCTGGTGCGAGGCTAGCCCGGCGATCGACTGACGGTCAACCGGTAACGGTCGGCCACGGCGCCTCTTGCGAGCTTGATCCGCCCGCCGGCCGGCGTGAGATCCCACCGGGTCGAGGCTTCTCCGCAGGCAGGACAACATTCGGTTGACCTATGGGCTCAGCAGGGTAGAAATCCTAGCGATCCGGGCCTCTCCTGTCTTGCGCACAACTTTAATAGCCTGGAACTGACGACATCTGCGGAGTCGTCATCGCTGTCGTCGGCCGGCATTTTTCGCATGTCCGGCTCATCCGCCTGCGAGCCTTGCGCCTGCGGGCCTTGCCGTCGCCCGCCCGCGCTTCAGGAGGCCGAGCATCCCCGAAGCAACGACTTCGCCCGCGCGCTCGCGTCCGCGTGCCCTGGCGCGCCTCGTCGCGGCCACCGTGTTGCTGCCGCTCGTTCTCCTGCTGCTCGGCCTGTGGGAGGTGCAGCGCGGCGCCGACGATCACGCCGCGTTCGAGGCCGAACAGCAACGGCTGGCCGGCCTCGTGACGCAGATGGAGGCGCGGGCGCCGCGGGACGGGCGCTTCGATCCCCGCCTTCAGTTCCGCTACGAAGGCCGGACCTACGGCGGGCCGCTCGCCCTGGACAAGGCGCGCGAGGCCCGTGACGAGGCCGGGTTCCTTGCCAGGCTCATGGACTGGCGCCGCGTGCTGCCGCCGGTCGTCGTCGCGGGCGGCGCGCTGGCCGCCGCGCTCTCCCTGCTCGTGCTGCTTGCCGGTGCCGTCCTGGGCCGCCTCGGCCGCGCTTCGCGCGATGCCCTGGTGCGCGGCTTCTCGCTGATGCGCCGGCTGCTTCCCGCGACGCTCTCGCTCCAGATCCTGGCGGCGACGGCGAGTTTCGTCGCCGCCGTGACCTTCGAGGCGGCGGCTCTCCTCCAAGGCGGCTTCGACGGCGGCGCGCTGAAGCTCCTGGCGATCGCCGTCGTCGCGGTCGGGGCCGTGGTCTTCGTGGCCGGCAGCACGGTGCTCGGCCTGCGCCGGGCGCTCGGCGCCTTCGAGCCCGATCCGCTGCCGATCATCGGCCGGACGGTGACGCCCGAGGAGGCGCCGGGCCTGTGGCGCCTCCTCGAAGGGCTTGCCGCGCGGCTCGGAGCGCTGAAGCCCGAGGCGGTGGTGGTCGGGCTCACCGAGGGCTTCTTCGTCAGCGCCGGTCCGGCGGTGCTGGAGCCCGGCGGGGCGCGGGTCACCGGCCGGATCCTCTATCTGCCGCTGCCCTATCTCGCCCTGATGCGGGGCGACGAGGTGGCGGCGATCATCGGTCACGAACTCGCCCACTATGCCGGCGGCGACACCACCTACAGCCAGCGCTTCCTGCCGATCTATGCCGGTGTCGAGCGCTCCCTCGATGCGGTCGCCGAGGGCCATCAGGGTTCGCTCGGGCTGCTCGGGCCGTCGCTGCGCCTCGGCGTCTTCGTGATGGAGCGCTTCCACCTCGCCGTGCGCCACTGGAGCCGGACGCGGGAATTCGCGGCCGACGCGGCGGGCGCGGGGGTGACCTCGATCGATGCCTCGGCCCGCGCGCTGCTGCGCACCGGCGCGGTGGGGCCGCGCATCTTCGAGACGCTCCAGGCCGCCGCCGACGCGCCCGACGCCGCACCGCCCGACCTCGTGGCCGCCGCCCTCGACCGCGCGATCGCGCAGGGGCTCGACGACCCAGCGGCGCATTGGCAGGAGGAGCAGGCCCACCCGACCGATACCCACCCGCCGACCCGCGAGCGCGTCGCCGCCCTGGGGCGGACCATCGACGCGGACCTCCTGGCCGCGGCGGGCGCCGTGCCGCCGCCCCACGCGCTCGGGCAGCTTGCCGCCTATTTCGCCGACCCGGCCGGGCTCAGCCGGGCGGCGACCGACGACTTCCTCGCCGCGCTGCGGGCGCAGGACGCGGCGTACCGCGCCCATCTCGAAGCGACGGCGGCGGAGGTCGGCACCGAGGAACGGGTGTTGCGCGCGAATTACCGCTCCCGCGGGATCGCGCTCGCGGTGGGCGGCGGCCTCTTCGCCGTCATCGCCCTCGCGATCGCGGTGTTCGGCGTGCCGGGGATTTCGCCGAAGGATAACGGTGTCGTCCTCGCAATCGCGCTCGGCTTCGCCGTGCTCCTCGGCGGGGCCGGCGCCCTCATCCTGCGCCGGGGCGAGCCCGTGACGCTGATCCTCAGCCCCGAGGGGCTGAAGGCGCCGGGGCTCGACCGGACGATCCCCTGGGATGCCATCGCCGACCTCGACATGACGTTCAACCAGACGGGCATCCTCACGCGCCTTCTGCTGCCGCCCGAGGCGGACTGGCCGCAGCGCAGCCCCGGCCGGCACGGGATCAAGCTCGACGCGAAGCGCCGCATCGTCACGCTTCCGATCGGCCTGCCGCGCGGGATGAAACCGCAGGACTTCGCCGAGCTGATCGGCCGCTACCAGATGGCCGCGCAGGCCCGGCGCCTCCTCGCCGAGACCGCGGCCAGCGCGCAGCGATCCTCCCCCGACCCCCAACGCGCCGAGGCTCCATGACCGCATCGCCCGATCGCGCCGAACCCTTGCGGCTGCCGCCCCAGGGCCAGGGCTGGATGGCCACCTTCTGGGTGCTGTTCGGCGTCGTGGCGCTCGCGGCGCTGCTGGGGGCCTGCGTCCTCTACACCGCTCCGGCCCTGGTCTCGGACTGGCAGGTCCGCGCGGCGGCCGAGCCGGTGGCGGAGGCCCGGATCAGCGACGGCAAGTGCAGCTCCAAGATCGCGATCCATATCTGCGACCTCACCTTGAGCCTGCGCCGGCCCACCGGCACCGTGACACGTCGGGTGAACTACGTGTTCGCCGGCCTGCATGTCGGCGATTTCGGCGCCGGGCCGATGGCCGATCCGGCGCGCCCGGATCTCATCACCACCGATCTCGGCCTCGACCGGCTGTGGAACCGCACGATCACCCTCGCGGTGATCATGGCCGCGCTCGCGGCGGCCATCGTCGGGGCGCTCCTCTCGCTGGTGCGCAACCGGCGCGCCGCCTCCGGTGCGGCCGGGTAATGGGCGGTCCCGGTCGGATCAGCCCTCCGCATGCGCGGCCGCATCGAGCGCCTTCCGCACCGCCGGATCGCGGCCGTAGCGCTGCCGCAACCGCTTCGCGTCCGCCTCGATGGCGTCGCAGCGCAGCGTCTTGACGGCGGCGGCGATCTGCCGGCCACGGGCCGCATCGTAGGCGTCCTCTCCGGACCAGTGGTTGCAGCCCATGTGCCGATCCAGATAGGTCACGACCTCGGCGGGCAGGCTCTTTCTCTCCGCGGGCGAGAGGGCCGGATCGGCCCGCACCGGGGCGGGCAGATGCGCGAGCATCAGCGCGGTGAAAAGCGCGGCGGCGGTCCACGATCGGGTCATCGTCACGCTCTTCCATCCAGGGTTGCGGCCCCGCTCGGCCGGGATTCGACGTGAGACCGAGAATGACACCCGGACGCGCACAGCCTCTTTCCTCCTGCGCCGCCCTTGTCGGGCTCTCGATCGGGCTCCTCGCCCCGGCCGCGGCCGAGGGCTGGAACGCGGCGCGGTTCGATCCGCCCGCCAAGGTCGAAACCGCCACGGATGCGGTGGGCCGGGAAATCACCTGCACCTTTTATCCCGATCTCGTCATCCGCGAGAGCGACACCGGCACCCCCGAGCCCGGGGATGCGGCGCTCATCCCGATCCGCGGCGGCCCGCCCGTGGCCTGCCGCGCCGCGCCCGGCCCGAGCGCGCGTACGCTGGAAACCGGCGGCCAGCGCTTCATCGGGCGGGCGGACGGGTTTCTCGTGTTCGAGGATGCGAGCACCAACGGCACCATGCCCTTCGCGGTGATCGATGCCGGGACCGGCCGCAGGCTGTTCACCGACACGACCACCTACGACGGCATCGACAGCTTCGCGGCCGAGGGCGCGACGCTGCGGCTCAGCTTCCGCCGCGGGGTGCAGGCCCCCTGCTCGATCCCGCAAGGGGGCGCGGCCTGCTGGGCGCGGATCGTGCGCGAGGACAAGCTCCCGGCACCGGTCGCGGCCCTGCCGGCGCCGGCCAAGGCCTGCGCCCAAGCCTACCGCGCCGGCAAAGCCCCCAAGGATACCCCGAGCATCGTCTCCTTCCCGGTGCGGCTCGTCTGGACCGGCAGTCTCGCCGTCGAGGCCGACGGCCCGGTGCGATGCCTGCCGACGCCGTGACGGCGCACCCGCCCTTTACCCCCGGTGCCCGCGATGCGGGCCGCCCTTCGAGGAGAAACCGCCGCATGATCTCACGCCGACACGCGCTCGCCGCCGCGACCCTGCTCTGCGCCTCCGCGGCCTGGGCCGAGCCGACGCTCGGGCTCGCCGAACGCCGGGCGATCGCCGCCTACCGCCAGAGCCGCTACCCCGCGCAGGAGAAGGCGATCCGGGAGGCCGCGGGCTTTCCCGTGTCGGTCGAGGTGGCGTGGGACCAGATCACCCTGCCGGGCGACGCGAAGTACTATGCCGACGAAGGCTATTTCGAGAAGACGATCTTCGAACCGATCGCGGCCGGGCTGAAGGAGGTCGGCAAGGACAAGATGGGCCGCGAGGCGCTGCAGGCGAAGCTGAAGTCGATCCGCATCCGCTTCGACGAGAAGACGGCGCCGGCCTCGAACTACCCGAACGGTCTGAAATTCGATGGCGGCGTCCTCGACGTGAACTGGCGGCCCTTCTCCAACGTCGCCGACTTCAAGGACCGGGTGGCGGCGGTGGTGCAGGTGCTGGAAAAGAACCTGTGATCCGGCCCGAACCGGGTCCGGCCCCGGAGCGCGGTGCCTACCTCGTGCGCCACGATCCGGTGGCGATTCTGGAGCGGCGGGACGGCTGGGTGCGGGCGCTCTACCGGCGCGGCGCGAAGCCGGTCGCGGGTTGGCTGCCGGAGGCCGACCTCGCCCTGGCCGCCGCGCCCTGAAGCGCCGCGGCCGATCCCTCCGCGGGCAGAGGCCCGCCCACCGCGTGAATTGAGGTCCGCCGTGAACGAGCGCATGAACGACCGTATGAATGCCCCCTGGCGCGCACGCTTCGACGAACTCTGGGGCCGGACGGTGCGGGGGAACGGTGCCGAGGCGGCGTGGCAGGCGCTCGATGCCGGGTACGGGGAGGCCGGGCGTCACTATCACGGCTGGCGCCACATCGCGGACCTGCTCGAAGGGCACGACGTGGTGCGGGCGCTTCCGGACTTCGCCGGGCTCGATCACGACGCGATCGATCTCGCGATCTTCTTTCACGATGCGGTCTACGACACCGCCCGCACCGACAACGAGTGGCGCAGCGCCGCCTTGCTGCTGACTCACGCCGGTCCGGTCGCGGAATCCGGCCCGATCCGGGCGGCAGAGGCGATGATCCAGGCGACCGCCGCGCACGCGCCGAGCGACGACGCGGCCACACGGCTGATGCTCGACCTCGATCTCGCGGTGCTGGGCGCGCCCCGCCCGGTCTACGAGGCCTATGCGGCGGCGATCCGGCGCGAATACGCTGCGGTTCCCGAAGCGGCATGGCGGTTCGGCCGCGCGGGCGTGCTCGACCGCTTCCTCGCCCGGCCCGACCTCTACCAGACCCGCCCCTTTCGCGACCGCTTCGAGACAGCCGCCCGGACCAACCTCGCGGCCGAGGCGGACACGCTCCGGGCTCGTCTTGTTGACTTCACCGCACTCTGATTCGGGCAGATCGTTTCCCTCGGCCCGGTCCGTTCAGCGGCGCAGGCCTGAGGCTCAATCGCCAGGGGTCCAGTTGATCTTGGGCTTCTGCGACAGAATCCGCTCGAAGTAGTTGGCCACCGCTTGCGCACCATCCGCGTGCATCATGGCAACCGGATGCGCGAGGTAGGCCCGGGCCAGATCGAGCGGGATCTCGCCCGCTTGAAGCGCCGTGAGCACCGCGTCGATGAAGGCGTCATTGGCCTCGTTGAAGTCGCCCGACAGCTTCTTACGATCGTTCAGGGCCTTGATCGGCATTGTGTGGCTGTTCCTGTCGCTGGGGCGAGCCGCGCTCCGGCCGCTCCTGTCGGAATGCCCTACTCTCGGCAGCCGGAGCCAGCCAGCCCGGATGCGCGAATCGGCGCGTGACCGCCTGCCGGCCGCACCGCGTGCTCGCCCGACCCGCTCGCCACCTCCAGGATACGACCGCGGCGCGGCAGGGCTCTCGGAGCACATCGAGAATGACGGCCCCGTTGCGGGCTGCGGCGGGGGCGAACAGAGCCTCGTCGGCGGCACGCTCGCCGTTCACGATGCCTCTCCTGCGAACACGGCCCGGGTCCGGTCGGCGGCCCGACAGGGCGATCCGTCCGTGTGCCTCCCTCCCGCCCCAATCAAGCCCTGTGTGGCTCGACCGAAAGGGCGGCCCCGCCTCACCCGCGAGCCCACGGCCGGAACCGGCCTGGACTTCGAAAACGCACTTCTACCCCACCCAAGGCAAACCCGTCTTGAACGCACCCCATCGCGCCGACACAGCGCCGCGCCTCAGCCCGGCCGAGATCCGCTCCATCATCATCGGCCTCGTCGCCGCGATGCTGCTCGCGGCCCTCGACCAGACCATCGTGGCGACCGCCATGCCGACGATCGGGCTCGAACTCGGGGACGCCGCGAACCTGCCCTGGATCGTCACGGCCTATCTCCTGGCTTCCACCGCCGTCACGCCGCTCTACGGCAAGCTCTCCGACATCCACGGCCGGCGGATCATGCTGCTGATCGCGATCACCACGTTCAGCGTCGGCTCCCTGCTTTGCGCGCTCGCCCCGACGATGATCGCGCTGGCGCTCGCCCGCGGCCTCCAGGGCATCGGCGGCGGTGGCCTGATCGCGCTGTCCCAGATCATCCTCGCCGACATCCTCTCGGCCAAAGAGCGGGCGCGCTATCAGGTCTACATCGCGGGCGTGTTCGCCCTGTCCTCGGTGGCCGGCCCCCTGCTCGGCGGCTTCTTCGCCCAGCACCTGCACTGGTCGGCGATCTTCTGGATCAACCTGCCGATCGGGCTTGCCGCCTTCATCCTCACCAACGACAAGCTCAAGCTCCTGCCCCGCAACGAGCGGCGGCACAGCGTCGATTATCCGGGCGCGGCGCTCCTCGTCGTGAGCTCGACCAGCCTGATGCTGTCCCTGAGCTGGGGCGGCGTTCGCTATCCCTGGGGCTCGGCGCCGGTGCTCGGGCTCGCTGGCTTCGGTCTTCTCAGCGGCGCGGCCTTCGCGGCCCGCCTCGCGACCGCGGGTGAACCGCTGATCCCCTTGAGCGTGCTGCGCGACCGCGTCGTCACCAGCGCGACGCTCGCCGCCTGCTTCGCCATGGGCACCCTGATCGGCCTCAGCATCTACGTCCCGATCTTCCTCGAGGGCGTCATCGGGCTCGATCCCAGCCGCTCGGGCCTCGCGATGGTGCCGCTGATGGTCGGGACCGTCGTGGGTGCCACCCTCTCAGGCCGCTCGATGGCCTACCTCCGGCACTACAAGCGCCTGCCCCTGGCGCTGCTGACGCTGAGCGTCTGCGCCTGCGGGCTGCTCGCCTTCATGGGGCCCGAGCTTCCGCTCTGGTTCACCGAAATCCTGTTCGTGCTGCTCTCGATGGGGATCGGCACGGTGCTGCCGCTCTCGACGATCGTGGTCCAGAACGCCGTCGCGCCGCAGCAGCTCGGCATCGCCACCGCCTCGATGAACTTCTTCCGCTCGCTCGGCGGCGCCCTGATCGTCGCGATCTTCGGCACCCTCGTGCTTGGCGGGGCGGGCGGGGCCGGGGAAAGCGCGGTGCACGACATGGCCGCGCTGATCCGGGGAGCCGATGCCGGCCAGCTCGGGCAGACTTTCCGCCTCGTCTTCCTCGCCGCCTGCTTCGGCCTCGTTCTGGCGCTCGGCTGCCTCAGCCTGGTCGAGGAGCGTCCGTTGCAGGAGACCGTTGGCCATGGGCGCGACGGGCGCGGTCAGAGGGACTGACTCACCCTGCCTCTTCAGGGGCGAGAAGGATCGGCCGCCGGCCCTTCGATCAGCGCATGGTCCGTGTCGATGCAGGCCGAGCCTGAGGCGTGCATTGGCCGTCTCATGCGGCGCGCCGCCTGCCTGACCCAGTCACCCGTCCGTGATGTCGCAAGGGCAGCCGCGTCAAGCGAGCCCTTGGTCGCGCGTCTCGGCGCGACCGAGGGCTCAGGTTTCGAAAGGACAAGTCCTTTCGCGGGTCCAGGGCAGAGCCCTGGATAAAGGAAAGCCGGGGCTCTGCCCCGGCTCCCTGCCAAAAGGATGATCCTTTTGGAAACCCGACTATCGGGAGGCGAGCGCCTTCGGCAGGCGGAAGGCCCAGAAGCTGCCGCCCTGGTTGATGCCAGCCGTCGTCTTAGCGACTTCGCCGCCCCAGAGCGGCACCGCGCCACCCCAGCCGGCCGCGACGCCGATCCACTGCTCGCCGTCCTGCTCCCAGGTGATCGGCGAGGCGACGACGCCGGTGCCGACCTGGAACTTCCAGACTTCCTCGCCGGTCTTGGCATCAAACGCCTTCAGGAAGCCCTCGGGCGTTCCGGTGAAGACGAGATTGCCCGCGGTGGTGAGCACGCCGGCCCAGAGCGGGGCCTTGTTCTTGTACTCCCACACGACCTTCTTGGTCGCCGGGTCGATGGCTTTCAGCGAGCCGATATGATCCTCGAAGGTCGGCTTGATGGTGAAGCCCGCGCCGAGATAGGCGGCGCCCTTCTTGTAGTTCACCGGCTCGTTCCAGATGTCCATGCCCCACTCGTTGGAGGGCACGTAGAACAGCCGGGTGTCGGGGCTGTAGGCGATCGGGTTCCAGTTCTTGCCGCCGAGGAAGCCCGGCGTCGCGTAGACGGATTTGCCCTTCTTGCCGTCCTCGGACTTGGCCGGGTCGCCGGGGCGGTTGGCGTCGTCGTAGATCGGGCGCCCGTTCTCGTCGATGCCCTTGGCCCAGTTGATGTTGGACACGAACGGCGTGGCCGACAGGAACGCCCCGTTGGTGCGGTCGAGGACGTAGAAGAAGCCGTTGCGGTCGGCGGTGGCGCCGGCCTTCACGGTCTTGCCGTCCTTCTGCATGTCGAACGGCACGAACTCGTTGACGCCGTCATAGTCCCAGCCGTCATGCGGCGTGGTCTGGAAGCCCCAGACGATCTCGCCGTTGTCGGGGTTGATGGCGAGCCGCGAGGCCGACCACTTGTTGTCGCCCGGGCGGAGCGCCGAGTTCCACGGGCCCGGGTTGCCGGTGCCGAAATAGATCAGGTTCAGCTCGGGATCGTAGGTGCCGCCGAGCCAGGTGGCGCCGCCGCCGAACTTCCAGGTGTCGCCAGGCCAGGACTCGTTGGCCTTGCCGGTCATGGTCGAGGGCTTGCCGTTCAGCTCGCCCATATGGCCCTCGATGACGGGCCGCTTCCACACCACCTCGCCGGTCTCGGCATCGCGCGCCTCGACGCGGCCGACCACGCCGAACTCGCCGCCCGACACGCCGGTGATGATCTTGCCCTTCACGATCATCGGCGCAGCGGTGTAGCTGTAGCCGGACTTGAAGTCGTCGATATCTTTGCGCCAGACGACCTTGCCGGTCTTCTGGTCGAGCGCGACGAGCTTGGCGTCGAGCGTGCCGAAATAGACCTTGTCCTTGTAGAGGGCAGCGCCGCGGTTCACCACGTCGCAGCAGGGCAGGATGCCTTCGGGCAGGCGGGCGTTGTATTCCCACTTCTTCTCGCCGGTGCGGGCATCGACGGCGTAGAGGCGCGAGTAGGAGCCGGTGACGTAGAGCACGCCGTCCTTGACCAGCGCCTGGCTCTCCTGGCCGCGCTGCTTCTCGCCGCCGAAGGAGAACGACCAGGCCGGGACGAGGCCCTTGATGTTGTCGCGGTTGAGCGTCTTGATCGGGCTGAAGCGCTGCGCCTGCGGGCCGAGGCCGTAGGTGACGACGTCGTCCGTCGTCTTGGCGTCGTTGAGGATGTCCTGCTCGGTCACCTCGGCGATCGCAGGAAGGGCGAGGCCGACGCTGAGGGCGGCGAGCCCCACCGCCGTCAGGAAATGGTTCCGCATTCTCATGTGGCGTGTCCTCCGTGGATCATAGGGGCCCCTGTTCTTCAGGGACTGCGAGGCTTCTCTGTCCTGACCGACTCGGCCGGCTGCCTCTTGGAGACGAAGCCTAGAGCGCTTCTCAGCAAACTCTTATTGGCCTTTGGTCGAACGCTGTCCTGATCCGCTCGTAGTCTGTGCGAGCAGCGCCGTCCGCCCCGCTTTCGAGGCAGGACGAAGACGCTGGCGAACGGACAGGCCGACAGCCTTCGGGGCTTGCCGGGCGAGGCTGCCTGCGCTGGCGAAGGCCGGCGGGGAGATCAGTACCCTTGCGGCGCGGTGTAGGTGACGCCGTAGGTCGCGCAGATCGCCTTGAGGCGCCCCTCCTGCGCCAGGGCGGCGAGGGCATCGCCGACCGCGTAGGCGAGGTCGCGGGAATCGCTGCGCACCGCGCCGCCGAGATCCCAGCGCGTCCGCACGAGACCGGGGATCGGCACCTCGACCACGGGATTGTCCTCCCCCGCGGCGCCGGCCGCCGCCAGCGCCGCCTCGATTCCCGCGCGGGTGCCGGCCAGGATCGGGGTCTCGCCGGCGAGGTAGGCCTTCGCCGCCTCGTCGAAGCTGCGGAAATGCCGGACATTGCCGCGGAAACGGCCGCCCTCGGCGTTCATCAGCAGGCTGTCGGACGCGCTCGTGCCCTCCACCGCGACGCTGTGGCCCTCCAGGTCGCGCACGCCCTCGAACCCCTCGATCCGGCCGCGGTGATAGGCGAAGGCCAGCCGCTGCTCGAAATAGGGATTGGTCAGGAAGATCTGCTCATTGCGGGTGGCCAGGATGCGGTCATGGGGCACGTGCAGCATCAGGTCGGCGAGCGGCGTGCCGGCGAGGTCGCCCCGCCACAGGTTCAGCCGGAAATCGCCGTCGACATTCTCGCCCGCATCCACCACCCGCAGGTCGAGCTTCAGCTTGAGCCGCTCGGCGATGGCCTGGGCGATGTCGGCGTCGATGCCGCGGGACGAGGCCTTCCCCGCTTCCGAGAAGGGCCGGTTGTCGTCGTAGATCGCCACGCGCAGGACGCCGGAGGCCGTCACCTCGTCGAGCGGACGCGCGAGCGCCGGCCCGCCCGCGAACGCTCCGGCGACGGTCAGGCAGACGAGGGCGGCGAGGCCGCGGCGGGACAGGACACGCATCGGCGACAGGTGTCCTACTCTTCGTGCTTGGCTTCGATGTAGGTGCGGATCGCCCACAGGGCCTCCTGCGACAGCACGCCCTCAAAAGCCGGCATCTTCATCACGCCGTTGGTGGTCGCGCCGTGGCGGACGCGCTCGACGAAGTACTCGTCGCCTTCCTTGCCGAGCGGCAGGTAGCGCAGGTCCGGCGCCAGACCGCCGGAGATCACCTGAAGGCCGTGGCAGCGGGCGCAGTTCTGGTTGAACCCGGAATCACCGATGGTGATCGCCTTCGCGTCGCCGCGATAGGGATTCTCCTCGCGCCACGTCTCGCCCAGAGGCGCGAGGCCGGCGGTATCCACGGGCTGCGGCTGCACATCGCCATGGCCGAGGGCGGCGGAGACGGACAGGACAAGGCCGACGGCGAGGAGCCCGCCCTTGAGGGGTGCAGCCTTCATTCTCATTCCTCCCATTCTTGAAGGGAGGGTTAGCAAGCGCGCCCGGCCGAACCCATTGTGCTTTGGTAGGGGGCGGTCGGTAGCACCTTGGTCCAATACCGGGCCTGCCCCGTTCGCACGTATCACTCTCCCAACAACAATCGGGAGGCGAGCAGAGCGCGATGCTGGCGCGGCTCGGGAAACGGCACGGCGGCCCGCTTCGGGCAACGAAGCCGCGGCGCAGGGCGCGCAGCGTCGGGCTGCTTCTGCTCGGCCTGCTGCCCGTCGCGGCCCAGGCCGAGCCGCTGGCGATCCACTACCTCGAGCGGCGCATCGAGCGCCCGACGCCCCTCAACAACGAAGACCCGATCCCCGATGACGAGGGGCTGAAGGGCGCCGAACTCGGGCTCAAGGATTCGAACGCCACCGGCCGGTTCGTCTCGTTGACCTTCACCCTCGACAGCCGCGTCGTCGGGCCCGACGAGGATCTTCGCACCGCCTTCCGCGCGCTGGGCGAGACGCCCCGCTTCGTCGTGCTGAATGTGCCGGCCGAGGACGTGCTGGCGCTCGCCGACATGCCCGAGGCCAAGGGCAGCGTGTTCCTCAATATCGGCGCGCCGGATGCGCGCCTGCGCGAGACCGATTGCCGGCCTCGACTGCTCCACGTCCTGCCCTCACGGGCGATGCTCGCCGACGCGCTGGTGCAGTTCCTCGCCTACAAGCGCTGGACCCGCATCCTGCTGCTCTCCGGCCCGGCTCCGGCCGACGCCCTCTATGCCGAGGCGGTGAAGAGGAGCGCCAAAAAGTTCGGCGCGCGGATCGTGGCCGAATCCCGCTTCGACCCGCAGGGGGGCGACACCCGCGACACCGCTTTGCGCGAATTCGTGCTGCCCACCCGCGGCCCAGAGCACGACGTGGTCGCAGTGGCCGACGAGGCGGGGGCGTTCGGGGCCAACCTCGTCTACAACACCGCCGCAGCCCGGCCCGTGGTCGGCACGCAGGGGCTCACGCCGGCGGCCTGGGGCCGTCCGGTCGAGGCCTGGGCGGCGGTGCAGCTCCAGACCCGGTTCCGGCGGCTCGCGGGGCGGGCGATGCGCCCGATCGATTACGCCGGCTGGATGGCGGTGCACGCACTCGGCGAGGCGGCGGTGCAGGCGCGCAGCACCGATCCCGACACGGTGGCGGCCCTCATGCTGTCGCCGCGCTTCGAGGTCGGCGGCTTCAAGGGCCGCCCCCTGAGTTTCCGCGCCTGGGACGGGCAGTTGCGCCAGCCCGTCTTCCTGCTCTGGCCGGGTGCGGTGACCGCCACCGCGCCGATCGAGGGCTTCCAGCACCACCGCACCGAACTCGACACGCTCGGCCCCGACGAGCCGGAGAGCGCGTGCCGGGCTTTCCGGAAACCGGGCTGATGCGCGTGCCATCCGCTGACGCCGCATACGAGAACGGAAGGTTCCGCATGAGCCGCGCTTGGACCGTACGCCTCCTCCTCTGCGCCGGCTTGCACGGTCTCGCGGCGGGATCGGCGAAGGCGGAGGAAATCTTCGTCTCGAACGAGCGCGACAACACCGTCTCGGTGATCGATGGGGCCTCGCTCGAGGTGGTCCGCACCTTCCCCGTCGGCCGGCGCCCGCGCGGGCTCACCTTCTCGCGCGACGGACGCACGCTCTACGTCTGCGCCAGCGATTCCGACGCGGTGCAGGTGATCGACCCCGAGACGGGGGCGCTACGGCACAACCTGCCCTCCGGCGAGGATCCGGAGCAGTTCGCGCTGGCGCCCGACGACCGCACCCTGTTCATCGCCAACGAGGAGAACGCCACCACCACGGTCGTGGACGCGCAGACGCGCAAGGTGCTGGCCCAGATCGATGTCGGCATCGAGCCCGAGGGCATGGCGGTGAGCCCGGACGGCAAGATCGCCGTCACCACCTCCGAGACCACCAACATGGTCCATTGGATCGACGTGCCGACGCTCACGGCCACCGACGCGACCCCCGTGGGCCAGCGCCCGCGCGCCGCCGCCTTCTCGGCGGACGGACGGATGCTGTGGGCCTCCTCCGAGATCGGCGGCACGGTCGCGGTGATCGACACCGCCAGCCGCAAGGTGGTCGAGACCATCGAATTCGCCGTGAAGGGCATTGCCGCCGACCGGCTCCAGCCGGTGGGCATCACCCTGACTCGGGACGGGCGCTTCGCCTTCGTCGCGCTCGGCCCCTCCGACCGGGTCGCGGTGATCGATGCCAAGACCTACAAGGTCTTGAACTACATCCTGGTCGGCCGCCGGGTCTGGCAGCTTGCGATGACGCCGGACGAGTCGCGGCTGTTCACGACCAACGGCGTCTCGGGCGACGTCACCGTGATCGACGTGGCGACCCAGCGCCCGATCCGCAGCGTCAAGGTCGGCCGCTTCCCCTGGGGTGTCGCCGTGCGCCCAGCCGCCACGCCCGAGCAGGCCGCGGGCGCCGCCCCGTGACACGATCCGGACGCCGCACCGCCTCAGACATCGTGCGATCGGCGGCACTCGCGCTTCTCGCCCTGATCCTCTCGCTCCCCTTGGCCACGGCCGGAACGCTCGACCGGGCCGGGATGGAGCGCCACTTTCCCGCGCCGCTCGTCGTCGGCGAGCGCGACGCGACGCTGCCGGTCTGGCCGATCCTGAAGCAGGAGGCCGGCAGCTACGAAGTCTTCGCCTACGCCTTCGAGTCGATCGACCTCGCGCCGATCCCTGGTTTCGGCGGCACGCCCCCCGACCTCCTCGTAGCACTCGCCCCCGACGGCACGTTCCGCGACGTGAAGGTGATCGCCCACCACGAGCCGGTGTTTCTGGAAGGGCTCGGCTCGGAGCCGCTCTTCGCCTTCGTCGAGCAGTATGTCGGGATGTCGGCCCGTCGCCCGATCCGGGTCGGGCGCCCGAACGCCCGCGGCTCGGGTGCTGCGCCGCAGACCACGGTCGATGGCATCTCGATGGCCACCGCCTCGACGCGGGTGATCAACGAATCGATCCTCGCCGCCTCCCTCGCGGTGGCGCGGGCGAAGCTCGGGTTCGGGGCCGCCAATCTCGGCCTGAGGGTCGAGGCGCGACCCGATACCGGCGAAGCCCTGACGGTGGCCGAGTTGACCGCGCGCGGCTGGCTCCGGCGGCTGACCGTCACCAACGCGGGGGCCGAGGCCGCCTTCCGCGACGCGGGCGTGGCGGGCGGCGGTGACGGCCCGGCCGAGGCGCCGCTGGTCGACCTGAGCTTCGCTTACCTTAACGTGCCGGCGATCGGCCGCGCCCTGCTCGGGGCCGAACGCTTCGCCGCCCTGACCCGCGAATTCGGGCCCGGCGACCACGCGGTGCTGGTGGTGAGCCACGGCGCCGAGAACCCGCTCGGGGACGAGTTCGTGCTCGGCTCGATCCCCGACCGGCTGACGGTGACGCAAGGCGGCCTCGCCGTGAATGCCCGCGACATGGCGATCGAGCGGCGCGGGGCCGCCCCCGGCCTGCCGGATGGGCCCTGGACGATCCTTCGCATCACCGGAGCCGCGGGCTTCGATCCCTCCGCGCCTTGGACACTGAGCGCAAAGATCGTGCGCGAGCGCGGCCAGATCTTCCCGGAAAAAATCGCACGAGAGTTCTCCGCCGACTACGCGCTTCCGGCCGAGCTGTTCATCCGCGAGGCGGCGGAGGCGGGGCCGAGCTGGACCGATCCATGGCGGGCGCGCGGCGTCGAACTCGGCGTGATCACCCTGGCCCTTGCCGGCCTGGTGCCGGTGCTGGCGCGCCAGCGCGGCCTCGTGGCGGACCGGCGCCGCTTTCCGGTGTTCCGGCTCGCCTACCTCGCCTTCACGCTTCTCTTCATCGGCTGGTACGCCCAGGCGCAGCTCTCCATCGTGACGCTCGTCGGACTCGTGCGTGCCGCGACCGTGACGCACGACCTCACCTTCCTGCTCTACGACCCGCCCTCGCTGCTGCTCTGGGCCTTCGTCATCGCCACCCTCGTCGTCTGGGGCCGCGGCACGTTCTGCGGCTGGCTCTGCCCGTTCGGCGCCTTGCAGGAATTTGTTGCGTGGCTGGCCAAGCCCCTGCGCATCCGGCCGGTCGCGGTACCACCACGGCTCGACCGCGCCTTGCGGCAGGTGAAATACGTCCTGCTCGCCAGCATCCTCCTCGCCGCCGCGACGGGCTCGCCGCTCGCCGACAGCCTGTCCGAGGCCGAGCCGTTCAAGACGGCGATCACCCTGTACTTCGTGCGGGCTTGGCCGTTCGTCGCCTACGCGCTCGGCCTGCTCGTCCTCAACCTGTTCGTCTACAAGGGCTTCTGCCGCTACCTGTGTCCGCTCGGCGCGAGTCTCGCCGTCCTCGGGCGCCTGCGGCTGCTCGATTGGATTCCGCGCAGGGCCGAATGCGGCAGCCCGTGCCAGCTCTGCAAGGTGCGCTGCCGCTACGGGGCGATCCGCCCCGACGGCCGGATCGACTATCCCGAGTGCTTCCAGTGCATGGATTGCGTCACGATCATCCACGATCCCGGTCAATGCGTGCCGGAGGTGCTGGCGCGCCGGCGCGGAAAGCGGATCGTGCCGCAGCCGGTCGCGGCGGAGTGAGGCCATGCCGGTGACTGCACGCACGCCGCGCCGCCGCGTCCTCCTCGGCATGGCCGGGCTCGCCGCCCTGGCGGGCCTCGGCGGCCCGGCCGCTTTCCGCACGCTGGCCGCTTCGCAAGGATTGACGACTCGCACCCGCGCGGGCCTCGCCTTCGGGACCACCGTCGCGCTCACCGCCGCCGGTCCCGACCCGGCCGCGCTCGACGCCGCCCTCTCCGATGGGTTTGCCGCGATGCGCGCGGTCGAAGCCGCCGCGAGCCTGTTTCGCGCCGACAGCGCCCTCTCGCGCCTCAACCGCGACGGGCGGCTCGATGCGCCACCCGCCGATCTCACGGCGATGCTGGGCTTCGCCCTCGACCTCGCGGAGCGGACCGGCGGGGCGTTCGATCCCACCGTGCAGCCGCTCTGGCCGGCCTGGGCCGGTGCCGCTGCGCGCGGAGAACCGCCGGATCCGAAGTCCCTGCAAGACGCCGTCTCCCGGATCGGCTGGCGCCGCGTCGCGCTGAGGTCGGAGCGCATCGTCCTGGAGCCCGGCACGGCGCTGACGCTGAACGCCCTGATCCAGGGCTACGCCGCCGATCGGGTGATGGCGGCTCTGCGGGCGCGGGGCATTCAGGACGCCTTCGTCGATACCGGCGAGTTCGGCGCGATCGGCGCGCATCCCGACGGCACGCCGTGGCAGCTCGGCATCGCCGACCCGCGCCGGCCGGAGGCACTGACGGCGACGATCACCCCGTTCTCGGGCTTTGCCGCGACCTCGGGGGATTACGCCATGAGCTTCTCGCCCGACCGCGCCGACCACCACATCTTCGATCCCACCACCGGACGCTCGCCGCGCGGCCTCGCCTCCGTGACCGTCACGGCCGAAACCGGTCTCCTCGCGGATGGCCTGTCCACGGCCTGCATGGTGCTCGGACCCGAGGCAGGCGGGCGGCTCGTGACGCAGTGGCCGGGCTGCTCCGTCCGTTTCGTCGGCAAAGCCTGATCGCGAGCACCGATGATGCGCCCCCTCCGATCCGGCCTCCGCAGAGACCTTGCAAGGACGCTTCGCCGTGTCGTCCGAACCGGCTTCGCGGCGACGACAGCGCTCCTGATCGGCCCGACCGCCGGCGGCGCCAGGGCCGAACCGGCGGCCGCCGCCGCGGTCGCCCTCGTCGTCTCCGTCGACGTGTCGCAATCGGTCGATGACAGCCGCTTCGTTCTGCAGATGGAGGGCATCGCCGAGGCTCTGGAGGATCCGGGCGTGATCGCGGCGATGACCGGCCATCCCGGCGGCACGCTCTTCGCCATGGTCACCTGGGCCGACCGCGCGAGCCTTGCCGTGGGCTGGCGGCGGATCGCCAGCCGTGCCGACGCGTTCGCAGCCGCGGCCCAGGTCCGTGTCACGCCCCGGCAATCGGGCGAGTTCACCTGTCTCGGCCAGATGTTCCGAACCGTCACCGCAAGCGTCCTTCCGGCGATGCCGGTTCCGGCGGAGCGGATCGTTGTCGACGTCTCGGGCGACGGCATCGACAACTGTACCGATCCCGAGAATCTCGAAACGGAGCGGACGGCGCTTCTGGCGGCCGGCGCCACGATCAACGGCCTACCGATCCTGGTCCCGGGCGAGAACGACGTTGTCGGCGCCGGCGCCTACCGGGCTCCGGGCTACGGACTTCGGGCCACGCCGCTCCCGCAGGAGCGCACGGATCTGACGCAGTGGTACAGGTCCCACGTCGTGGCCGGTCCCGGCGCCTTTCTCCTGAAAGCGGCAGGCTACGGCGACTTCTCGCGGGCCCTGCGGCGGAAGTTCGTGATCGAAGTCAGCGGCCTCGTGCCGGGTCGGCGCGACGAGTGACCCCGTTTCGTCGGCGCTCGCAATCAGGCGACGGGTTCAAGCGAAACGGGATCTGGCGGAACGCCCTGCCGTTCGGAGCAGGAAAGGTCCTCGGTACGAGGGCGATCCAGGGGCCAAGGTCGGCGGCCGGCAAAAGCCCCCCGCCATGGCCGACGTTCCCGCGCCGTCCCGTCACGCGACGTTCCGGACAGGTTGCCGCGCCTGCCTGACGGCCTGGGGGATGAGTTCGATCAGCCCGGTGACCTCGCCGGAGGGGCGGGCCGGGCTGTAGAGGAAGCCCTGCGCGCTGTTGCAGCGCCGCAGCCGGAGCAGTTCCGCCTGCTGCTCCGTCTCGACGCCCTCGACGGTGACGTCGATCCTGAGGTCGCCCGCGATGACCATGATCGCCTTGATCACGGCCAGGCATTCCGGCCGGCTGCTCAGGTCGCGCACGAAGGCCCGGTCGATCTTGATCTTGTCGACAGGGTATTGGGTCAGGTAGCTCAGCGACGAGTAGCCCGTCCCGAAATCGTCGAGAGCGATCCGCACCCCCTTCGCACGCAGCGCCTGAAGGTTTTCCAGGACATGCGGTGTGTTGGCGAGGAAGATCGACTCCGTGATCTCGATCTCGAGTCGCTGCGGCGCGAGCCCTGTCGCGTCGAGGGCCGCCTCGACCTCCTGGAAGAAGTCGGGGAGACGGAAGTGGGTCGATGAGATGTTCACGGCAACCCGCATCGGCACAGGCCATGTCAGGGCTTCCGCACAGGCCGTCCGCAAGGCCCAGCGCCCGATCGTGATGACGAAGCCGGTGCTCTCGGCAATCGGGATCAGCTCGGCGGGCGAGACGGGGCCGAGGCCGGGCCGGGTCCAGCGCAGCAACGCCTCGCATCCCACGACCTCGCCGTCCTGCAGGCTCACGAGCGGCTGGTAGTGCAGCTCCATCTCGCCATTCGTCAGGCCGGCCCGCATGGCGCTGTCCAGCTCCCGCCAGCGCTGGACGCGGCGTTCGAGGTCGGCCTCGAAGCATTGCCAGCGGCCCCTGCCGGCCTCCTTGGCGGTGTAGAGGGCGAGGTCGGCCTTCCGCATCAGGTCCTGAAGCTCGGTCGCGTCCTGCGGTGCCCGTGCGATCCCGATGCTGACGCCGATCTCGGCCTGCATGCCCTCGATGAGGTAGGGCCGGTGCAGGGACGCGATGACGGCCTCGGCCAGGATTTCCGCCTCCGCGCTCTCTCGGCCGCGGTGCAGGATCGCGAACTCGTCGCCGCCGAGGCGGAACACTTGCGCGTTCGCATCGACGCTGGCGCACAGGCGGTCGGCGACCTGCCGCAGGAGGTCGTCACCCGCACAATGGCCGGCCGTGTCGTTGACCTTCTTGAAGCCGTCGAGGTCGAGATACAGCAGGTGGACGCGTGGGCCTCCGCTCATGGAGGCCGTGCAGGCCTCCCCCGCCACATCGTGGAAAACGGCCCGGTTCGACAGTCCAGTCAGAGGATCGCGCGTGGCGAGATAGGCGATGTGGGCGTCCGCCTCCCGGCGCTGCGTCACGTCGGAGCCGACGCCGCGGAACCCCGCTAAGGTCCCGCGCTGATCGGTGAAGGGCTTGCCGCTCAACGCGAGCCACCGCAGGCCGGTCGGGGTCTCGACCGCGACGAGGCACTCGTGGAAGGCCTTGCCCTGCCGAAGATGGCTGAGCAGGTCTGGGGTCCGATCCTCGTCCCGGTCCTCCCCGGCACGGAGCAGATCCCGGAACGAGCTGCGCTGAAGCCGCTCGATCGGGCAGCCCAGAGCGTCGGCCATCCGCGGCGACACGTGCTGGAAACGGCCGGTTTCGTTCGTCTCCCAGAGCCAGTCGCTCGTGTTCTCCTCGAACTCGTTGAGGAGAAGGCCGATGGTCTCGCTCTGATCCTCGACGCGGACGCGGTCGAGGATGCGCTGACGCGAGAGGCGGCTCATCCGGTGGACACTCACCCCGACGAAGGTCGCGTAGACGAGGAGCAGGATGGCGATGCTCAGGGCAATCGGCTCGCCGCTGCGGGCCAGCCCGATGAAGCTGCCGACGATTACCGGAATCGCGAAGAGGTAGGAGACCGACAGGAGCGGCCCGACCACGTAGGCGTCGGAGATCAGGCCGGCGGCGATACTGACGACGAGCAGCCGCTCGTCGCTGCTGGCTGAGCAGAAGAGCACGACCGGCATGGTGGCCCAGGCCAGACCCAGCGCGAGAGCGAACCCGGCGGAGATCCGGTAGCCGCGCCCGACGCCGACCTCGGTGACGGCGTCGCCGTAGAGGCGCTGGTAGAGCCAGGTCGTGTAGATGGTCGCCGCGATCACCACGGTGACGACGGCGAGCAGACCAAGCAGATAGGCACGCGGCGCCGAATCCCAGAAGAAGTAGGCGACCGCGACCGCGATGATCAGGTGGGTGACAGCGGAGTAGTTGGCGAGCTTCAAGGTCTCGTCGAGCAATCCGGCGCGAACCTGCAGGCTGTATCGCGCCGGCAGCCCGTCGAGCGTGTCGATGCGCCGAAGCCGATTGATCAAGGCACTGAAGCTCTGCGTCGATGTCGTGGTGTCGTCCGATGTCGTCGTGCCGTCGCGGCGCATCTCGGGGACGGGATCAGTGGGCATGACGCGGGACAACTTTCATCTTCATGCCGCCCTTGGGCCGAAGCGTCACACGAAACTGCGTCGCCGGCATCTCGGCCTTCGCGGGCACGAAGCGGAAGGCCGGCAGAAGCGTGGCGAGGATGACGAGACACTCCGTCAGCGCGAGGCCCATGCCGATGCAGACGCGCGGCCCGGCGCCGAACGGCAGGTAGGCGTAGCGATCGCGCGAGGCCGTCAACTCCGGTGCGAAGCGATCCGGATCGAAGACATCCGGCTGGTCCCACAGTGATTGGTGCCGGTGTAGGGCGTAGACGGGCACATGCACCGATTCCCCGGCCGGGATGACCGTGTCGCCGAGGCGGACCTCCTCCGCCGTCCGCCGGACGATCAGCGGTGCCGGCGGGTACAGGCGCATCACTTCGAGGACGACCTGCCGGGTGAAGGCGAGCCGGTCCAGCGCCTCGGGGGCCGGATCCGCACCGAGGCCTGCGATCTCATCGAGGATGCGAGCCTCGACCGCCGGGTGGTCGGCCAGCACCCGCAAGGTCCATGTTAGGGCGAGCGCCGTGGTCTCGTGGCCGGCCGCGACGAAGGTCAGCAGGTTGTCGATCAGGCTCTCGTCGGACAGGCGCTCCCCTGTCTCCGGGTCTTTGGCCTGCAACAACAGGCCGAGGAGGTCGGCACCGGGTTCGCCGCGCGCGCGGCGCCGTTCGACCGTTCGCGCCACCTCACTCCTGAGGTAACGGACCGCCCTCGCTCCCGCCCGCGCCCCCGGATGCGGCATCCAGGCCGGCGCCCCCAGCATCGAGAGCGCGATCTTCCAGGGAGTCTGGCCGAGATAGGCGTCGATCGCCCGTCCGAACGGCTCGACCTTCAACTGGCTGTCGCCCGATACCATCGTCGCGACGATGACGTCGAAGGTGGTGCGCATCATCTCCGGCAGGATGTCCCGCTCGCCGTCAAAGCGCGCATCCGCGGATCCGTGAGCGGACATCTGGCTGAGCCAGTGCAGGCGCGTGGCGTGGGCGGCCTCCGCCATGGCGGGGATGAAGGCCTTGACCCGGTCCGGCCGGAACATCGGGGCTGCCGTTCTGCGCTGCCCCCGCCAGTGCGGGCCATCCGCCGTCAGGATGCCGGACCCGAGGGCCGGCGCCAGCGCCCGCAGCATGAAAGGCTCGCGCTCCAGAGCTCCGGCCTGATCGACGATCAGGCTGCGGATGTGCCCGGGCGCGCAGACATACGTCGTCCGCTGGCCGAGGAAGCGCGTTGTCACGAGCGGTCGCGTGTAAACCTCGTCCGGCCACGCCTCGATCAGGCTGCGAAGCATCGTGGCGAGCACGGACGGCAACGCGACCGCCTCGGCCAGCGCCTCCTGAAGCGGCGGACCGCCCGCCTCGCATACCCGAAACGTTCCTGCGGATGACATATCGGCGACCTTTCCGTCGCGACCCTCCGCCACCATCGTTAAGTTTTTCGCAGTTCGCCCCTCGCGGATACGGTCAGACCAGACATTATTTCGACGACGAATTCATGTGATGAACGTTCGATTGACGCGCTGCGCTCCGCAATAAACCTCACGTTACGCTCGGCTGTCAGATGGAAACCTTACCCGACGCGCGCTTTGGGTATCCTGCGTCTCCAAAAATATAACTGAGCATATTGCGACCAGAAAACTTGGATTGTGCTGTTGATCGCCGTGGCAGATCGTGGGCAGCACCAGATCAGGGCGGAACGTTAAAGGCCTGAATTGAGTGTTGGGCGAAAGCTCGCTCGATGCACGGAAGCGAACGTTTCCTCACGCCGCGGCAAGCGATACGGTCCGCTCACGCTTCGGTGCCGCCGATCAGGCTCGGCCGGACAGGTTCGCTCATGACGACGTGATCCTCCTGCGGTAAGGGTCGAGCCAATCCGTCGCCGTCTGTTCGGGGGCGCCCACGGAAAGGATCGTTCGTGGCCTCTGTTCTGGCCTCCAATGCCAAGCATGCCTTCGTCGTCGATGGCGGCGAGACGGGCCGACTTGTCCGCTCGCGGGATTGGTCCGCGACCCCGCTCGGGCCGATTGAGGGGTGGCCGCCGACCCTGAAGACCGCGGTCAACATCATGCTCACGTCGCCGGGCCCGGTCTCGATCCTCTGGGGGCCTGAGCGCGTCCAGATCTACAACGACGCGTACATTCCGATCGCGGCGGAGCGGCACCCGGACGCGCTTGGCCAGCCGGTGGCCCAGAATTGGAGCGACGCTTACGAGGCGTTCCTCGCTCCCATCCTCGATCGTGTGTTCGATGGCCAGACGGTCCGGATCGACGAGTATGCGGTGCCGCTGCGGACGCTGTCAGGGCGTGTCGAGCAGCGGTTCTTCACCGGCAGCTTTCAGCCCCTGCATGATGAGACCGGGACGGTCGAAGGTGTCTTTCATCCGCTCTCCGAGGTGACCGGCAACAAGGCGGCCGCCGACGATCAACGCCGCGCCGAACAGGCGCTGCGCGAGAGCGAAATTCGCTACCGACAGATCGTCGAAGGTGCCGAAGACTACGCGATCGTGCGCCTCGACGATCGCGGGATCATCACCACGTGGAACACGGGCGCGGAGCGTCTCACGGGCTTTACGGAGCGCGATGCGATCGGGCAGCCCGGAGATATCCTGTTCACCCCCGAAGATCGGGCCCTGGGCCGGACTGAGGCCGAGTTGAACCGGGCGAGGAGCGACGGGCGAGCGCTGAACGAACGCTGGCACATGCGCAAGGACGGCAGCCGGTTCTGGGCCTCGGGGCTCATGATGCGTCTCGACGCGGACGGCGGCAGCTATCTCAACATGTTCCGCGACCGAACCGCCGAGCACGAGGCGGAGGCGGCGCTGGCCGCCGAAGTCGCGGCGCTCGGGCGGCTGCAGGAGGTGAGCACCCGGCTGGTCGGCGACGAGGCTCCGCAGGCGCTCTACGACGCGATCCTGACCGCCGCCGCCGACCTGATGGGGTCCGAATGCGCAAGCATCCAGATGCTGGATGCAGCCGGTGACCTCAAGCTCCTGGCGCATCGCGGCTACGACCCGCGCTCGGCGGCGTATTGGCAGACGGTCGATGCGCGGTCCGAGAGCACGTGCGGCCTTGCGATGACGACGGGCGAGCGCGTGATCGTGCCCGACGTGGAGGATAGCGGCCTCGCCCACCGCAGCGGCGACCTTCAGTCCTACCGCTGGACGGGGATGCGCGCGATCCAGACAACGCCGCTGTTGTCACGTTCGGGCAAGCCCATCGGCATGATTTCGACGCACTGGAAACAGCCGTACACGCCTCCGGAGCGCGACCTCAAGCTCTTCGACGTGCTCGCCCGCCAGGCTGCCGACGCGATCGAGCGGACGTCGGCTCAGGCAAACTTGCGCGAAAGCGAGGCGAGGCAGGCGTTCCTGCTCTCGCTCTCGGACGCGATGCGCTCGCTCAAGACGCCGGCGGACATCGCCTCGCTGGCGGCCGAGCGTCTCGCCGAGCGTTTCAACCTGAGCCGGGTGTTCTACGCCGAGTTCTTCGGCAGCCTGATGCGGGTCGAGCGCGACTATACGAGAGGTGTCGGCTCGCTCGTCGGTGAGCACGACCTGGCGGCGTTCGGACCGGACCTGCTGCGCGCCTATCACGATAGCCCGATCGTCAAGGTCGACGACGTCCGCACGGACCTGCGGTTCAGCGAGGACGCGCGATCGGGGCTCCTTGCCCGGCAAGTCGGGGCCTACCTCGATGTGGTGCTGTTCGAGCACGAGCGGTGGGTGAGCGTGCTTGCCTTGCAGAGCGCCAAACCCCGGAATTGGACATCCTCCGAAGAGGGTTTGTTCCGGGAGGTCGGCGAGCGCGTCAAAGCCGCCATCGAACGCGCGCGCGCCGAGGATCGGCTTCGCGAGCTGAACGACACGCTTGAGCGGCGGGTCGCCGAGGCGCTTGCCGAGCGTAACATGCTCGCAAAGCTCGTCGAGATGACCGACGTCATGATCATGGCGATCGATCTCGACTACAACATCCTCGCCATCAATGCCGCGAATGCCGACGAGTTCGAGCGCATCTACGGTGTGCGCCCGAAGGCAGGCGACAACATCTTGGCGCTGCTCGCCGACCAGCCGGAGCACCAGGAGCAGGTGCGGATTGGCTGGGCCCAGGGCATGCGCGGCGAGCCGGTCACCTTCGTTGAGGATTACGGCGACCCGACCCGTGTCCGTCCCTATTACGAGGTGAACTTCCGGCCCCTACGCAACGAAAGCGGCGAGCTGATCGGCTTCTACCAATTTGTGACCGACGTCACGGACCGCTTGCGCCGGGAGGCGCAACTCGCCGAGGCGCATGACGCCCTGCGCCAGTCGCAGAAGATGGAGGCGATGGGTCAGCTGACCGGCGGCGTCGCGCACGACTTCAACAATCTGCTGACGCCGATCATCGGCTCGCTCGACATGCTGCAACGAAAGCAGCTCGGAAATGAGCGCGAGCAGCGCCTCATCGCCGGTGCGATGCAATCGGCCGAGCGGGCGAAGACGCTGGTCCAGCGGCTGCTCGCGTTTGCACGTCGTCAGCCGCTGCAGCCGGTGCCGGTCGATGTGGCGAAGCTGGTCACCGGCATGGGCGAACTGGTCGCGAGCACCACCGGTCCGCAGATCAAGATTGTGGTGGAGGCCCCGGACGGCCTGCCGCCGGCCAAGGCCGACCCGAACCAGCTCGAGATGGCGCTTTTGAATCTCGCTGTGAATGCGCGGGATGCCATGATGGAGGGCGGCGGCACGCTGCGCATCTCGACCCGGGTGGAAGACGTAAGAGCGGGTCATCGTACCAAGCTACGGCCCGGCCCGTACCTTTGCTTGTCGGTCGCTGACACGGGCACCGGCATGGATGAGGCGACGATCGCGCGCGCCGTCGAGCCGTTCTTCTCGACCAAAGGCGTCGGCAAGGGGACGGGTCTCGGACTTTCGATGGTGCATGGGCTTGCGTCCCAGCTCGGCGGCGCGCTCGTGATTCAGAGCCGACCCGGGCTCGGCACCAATATCGAGCTGTGGCTGCCGCAAAGCACGGCGGGGCAAGAAGCCGTCAGGCCTGCGGCTGGGACGTCCGAGCTGCCGGCGACGCGCGGAACGGCGCTGCTCGTCGACGACGAGGAAGTCGTGCGGATCAGCACGGCGGATATGCTGACTGATCTGGGCTACGCGGTGGTGGAAGCCACCTCCGCAGAGGAGGCTCTCCATCTTGTCAACACGGGCGAGCACTTCGACCTTCTCGTGACCGATCACCTGATGCCGGGCATGAGCGGAACCGACCTGGCCCGCGCGATACGGACGGCCAAACCTGGCATGCCCGTCCTGCTGGTGTCCGGCTACGCCGAGCGCGAGGGCGTGGACCCAGACCTGGCGCGGCTGAACAAGCCGTTCCGAAAGGACGAACTCGCCTCGAGCCTCGCCCAGCTCATGACCGAACATTGATCAACGGCGTTTTCCGGCGCGCACCCAGGGCCGTATCCGACCTGATGGCATCGGGCCGGCGTCTCTCGGTCTTCGTTTTACCGCGCATTCTTTCGTCGCGCTGGTGCCTACTTCGTCGGAATACGCTCTCAGCGGGCATGCGCGGCGGTTTGAAGTAGAACAACAGTCTGGAGCAGGAGGTCGGAAGCTCGCACGTCCTCTTCGAAGTCGTCCGCCTCCCAGGCTCGCACCAATTGAGCGAACGATCGTGGCGCTGGGCAAGCCCACCCGGCGCTCCGTGCGAGATACGCTTGTGCGACCTGCCGCGTGAACGCCACGCTGTGAGTCCGATCGCGAGCGATGATTTCGCCTCTTCCGGAAGCCCAGCGCGGCAGGTCAGGCGCACATCGAGAGCCGTCTATTCCAAAGGACGCCTATCGGGACGCATACCGGCGAACGGACGCGTTATCGCCCGTTTGCCGCCTCTTGGCGGCTCGCCAGGATCAGGCCGTGGGGCACCCAATCATAGGGCTGCACGTACTCTCCGCGGGCAAGCTTCATGGCGTCGATTGCCGCTTGGGAGCCCTGCATCTGGGCATCCTGAAGGACACTGACCCACAACTCACCGCTCTTCACCGCCGCGATCCCGTCCGACGTTCCGTCGACGCCGCCGACCAGGACCTTGCCCGACAGGCCGGCCGCTTTGAGGGCGGCCGCTGCGCCGAGCGCCATCTCGTCGTTGTTGGCGGCGATGGCGTCGAGCTTCAGGCCGCTTTGCAGCCAAGCCTTCACTTGATCCTGCGCCTGCTGCCGGTTCCAATTGGCGCTGGCTTCCGCCAGGAGGCTTAACCTGGGCCGTTGCCCCAGGATCTCCTTCATGCCGGCGGTGCGCTCCTGGGCGGCGTTGTCGCTGTCCTTGCCCCGCAGGATCGCCACGTTGCCGCGATCCCCGAGGCGCTCCGCGAGCAGGCGCATCTGCACCCGGCCCGCGACGAGATGGTTCGCGCTGACGATCGCCATCCGTTTGGTCACCGCGCCGCTCGGACGCCTGTTGACGAACACCAGCGGAATTCCGGCCGCCGTGGCCATCTCCCGGATCGTCTGGGCGCTGGTGTCGTCGACGGGGTTGACGATCAGGGCCGCCGGCTTCGCCTCGAGGGCGGCCCGGGCCTGAGCGATCTGGGTGCCACTGCTGCCGGACGCCTGCGCTACGTCGACCGAGGCGGATAACTTGGACGCGGCCGTGCTGACGAGGGAGGCCTGCAGGCTGTCGAGAAAACGGTCACCGGCCTCGGGCATCAGGAGGGCGATTCTCGTTTCGGCGCCGGCAGCCGGTGCGGCGAGCGCGGTCAGCAGCAGGGCGGCGGGAAGACGTCGGGTGAGTTGCTTCATGGCGAGCCTCGAAGGGGAGCGGTGAGCGTCAGGCGGCGCGGACGGTGTCGAGGAAGGACTGCACCTGTCGGCGCAGCTGGTCGGAATGCTGGGCGACATCGTCCGAGGCGCCCAGAACCTGCGAGGCGCCCGTGCCGGTTTCCTCCGCGTTGCTCGCCACGCCGGTGATGTTGGCGGTGACCTCACCGATGCCGCTTGAGGCCTGGGCGATGGCCTGAACGATCTCGCGCGTCGCCGCTCCCTGCTCCTCAACCGCCGAGGCGATGGCGGTTGACGTCTCATTGATCGAGCGGATCGAGATCGAGATGCCGCCGATTGCCGAGGCTGTGCGGCCGGTCGAGGATTGGATCGCCTCGATCTTGGCGGTGATCTCGCCAGCCGCCCGGGAGGTCTGGTTGGCGAGTTCCTTCACTTCCGAGGCCACGACCGCGAAGCCGCGGCCGGCTTCCCCGGCCCGCGCGGCCTCGATCGTGGCGTTGAGCGCCAGCAGGTTGGTCTGGCCGGCCAAGCTCGCGATGGTGTCGACCACGTCGCCGATGCTGGTGGCCACGCCCGTCAGCTCGTTCACCAGCGTGCTCACCCCCTCCGCCTCCCGGACAGCGGCCTGCGACATCGCCGAGGAGCGCTCGACCTGCACGCCGATCTCGGTCACCGAGGCATCGAGTTCCTCGGCGGCACCCGCGATCGACTGGATGTTGACGGAGGCTTCCTCGGTCGCCGCGGAGACCGCCACGGCGCGCGCCGAGGTGGCCTCGGCCGACACCGAGAGAAGGCGGGCGGTCGTCTGCATCTGCACGGCCGCCGAGGAGACGGCGGTGACGATGCCGCCGACCGACTGATCGAACACGTCCGCCATCTGCCGCATGGCAACCCGGCGCTGTTCCTCCGCCCCGGCTCGCTGGGCAGCCACCTCGGCTTCGAGGGCCTTGTTGCGGATCATGTTGTCTTTGAAGACCTGGACCGCGACCGCCATCTGGCCGATCTCGTCGCGGCGGCTCTGTTCGGGCACCTCGACGCCGATATCGTCATCCGCGAGGCGGCCCATCACGGTCGTCATGCGCCCGATCGGCTTGGAGATCGTCAGCGTCAGAAGCCAGCCGGCCAGGGTGCAGAGCGCCAGCAGGCAGGCCAGGGCCGCGAGGATCCAGAACCGAGCCGAGGTGCGGATCTCCTGGGCTGCGGCCGTGGCCGCCTCGACCTCCTGCTGACGATAGGCCTGCACGGCCCGCGCCGCGGCGTAGAAGCTGGCAGCCTCCGAGAGCATGTCGCCCTGCAGCACGGCGGTTCCGGTCTCGGTCAGGCCGGCCTTGTCGAGGATAAGGATCTCCTCCTCGACCGCCAGGAAGTGCTGCCAGGCGGTGCGCAGGGTCTCGGCGAGCTGGGTCTCGCGCGCGCCCTCGACCAGGGCGGTGTAGTCGCCCCATGCCTTGGAGAAGGCGATGCGGCTGTCCTCGGCTTCCTGCGCATAGGCACTGCGCTGCGTCCCACCCGGGGGGCCGTAGTGCTGCAGCGCCGTCAGCGCTCGGAGCTGCTGGCTGAGGCGGGCGAGGTCGCCGAGCAGCGTCACGGCTTCGACTTGGCGGGCCAGCGCCATGCCGATCGCCGAGACCTGATCGACCTTGAGGATCGCAAAGCCGCCGGTGAGGCCGGACAGCACCACGAGGAGCGCGAACGTTCCGCTAATCTTCGATGTGATGGAGCGCAGATTGATCGAGCGGAGTCTCTTGCCGGTCGGCATGACAGTGAATCCTCGGAAAGATTTATTCGTCTGAGCTGTTATTGTGAGGCTGTGAATTGTATGAAGTCGTCCCGGTCACCTTGCTGCGCCGGGCCGATGGCTGTCTTGGTCAGAACGTGACACCGCTCTTGACGCCGAAGACGAGGATGTCGGCCCGTTCGGCGACGCCGCCGGGACGGTGGATGAACTGGATGTTGGGCCGGACCACCACGTCCGGAGAGAGGGCGAGGCTGTAGAAGACCTCGAGCGCGCGCTCGTATCCGGGGACCGGCCGGAAGCCGCCATCGAGCAGGTTCGCCGTTTGGATGCTCTGAGCGAGCGAACGGCTGGCATGCGACTGGCCGATGCCGATGCCGATCCAGTCGAGGGGGCGCTCCGCCCAGAAGCCCTTGTAGACGAGGCCGATCGTTTCCTGCCGGTCGATGACCGAGGTCGAGGCGTTCGCCAGTGTGACGCGGACGAAGACGGAGAGGTTGCGCAGCGCGTTGTCGGGATCGGGCCGGTAGAGTTCCTGCACGGCCACGCCGTAGACGCCGCTGCGGTCGCGGTTGGCGATCGGAAGCCCGCCGGCCGACGTCAGGGGCAGGCCGTCGCGGTTGAGGAAGAGGTCGGGGCCGCCGCCGGTCTGGTACCACGCACCGACCGTGTAGCTCCCGCGATAGGCGAAAGGCGGGAGCGTCGGGAAGGCGGCGGCCTCGACGATGGCCAGCGCACCGTTGGCGCCGGTGGGATCGAAGTTGAAGCCGTCTTCGAGGTCGCGCGGATTGACCTGATAGACGCCGGCCATGAGGTAGCCGGTGTCGAGATTGCCGACCCGCAGGCGGGCCGCATATTGCGAGACCGGCCAGTTGTACCAGTAATTGCCGACCAGGTTGCCGGGCTGGTTGCCGCAGAAGGTCAGGTTCTGGAACTCGCAGGGAAAGCCGGCGAAGTCAGCGCTGACGGGCAGGCGGCCGAACTTGAGATCGACGAACTCGCTGAAGCGCTGGGTGTAGGAGAGTTGGGTCAGGCGCGGGAAGCGACCGCGGCCGAAGATCTCCTCGGTCTGCTGGAGCACGTCGAGGCGCTGGTCCGCGGTGAGGCCGCGGCCGAAGCGGTAGGTCAGGGCGAGGTTGAAGGTGCCGCCCGCAAGGCCGGCGAAGCGGTCCATGTCTACCGCGGCGCGCAGGGCGAGCTGTCCGGCACCGCGCAGGGACTGATAGGGACCGCCCTGGATATTGGTCGAGGTCTGGTAGTCGAAGCTGCCATCCGTGCGGATGCCGGCGCGGAGGAGGTCGTCGCGCAGGCCTCCGAAATTGCCCAGCACGCCCCATTGCGGCGTGGCGCTCAGGGTGTCGAGGCTGCCGGGTGGGGTCGGGCGGGTTGAATCCGCCGTCGAGGGGCGCGCCAAAGACGGGATGGTATCGAAGGCCGGTCGTCCCGGCACGGAGGAACGGCGCTGGCGCGAAATTGAGCCGCCGCTCTCGGCAGGGGGAACGGACCCGATTTCGGGACCGGCCTGCGCGAGGGCAGGGGCGTTCCCTGACGCGACGAGGTGCACCATCGCAAGCGAGAGCGACAGAACGAGGCATCTTCCTGGGGGCGTCATCGTCTTCACTATCCGGGCAGTAGGCCGATCTATGCAGTGATCCGGATGGAGTTTTACAGCATCGCTTTCTCTAAAAGCGGAAGCTGCAGTACTGCATAAGGCCAGCAGCTCAAAGCTGCTATACAGATGTCCTACTTAACTTGTGCTAATGAAATGTTTCGGCCGGTTATTGTTTTTTCTTGAGTCAAGCTGTCGGATAGACGGAATTATAATGTGATAATGATCAGTCTTGCTGCTTATATTTCAATCAAATCTTTAGATCGCCCGATCTGAGATAGGGCTTGCTCGGTCAGGTCGTCCCTGGCCGAACCGATCGCCGTTTGGCGGCGATCTGAAACAGCCTCGGAGCGAAGGGTTCGCCCGGCGCGCGACCGGGCGTCGGCTCACGGTGCCGGATGGGGCGCACGCCCGACGGCATTCAGGTTGAGGGTCTTGCGGGTGCCGGCGACGGCCTCGGCGGTGACCGGCGGCGCGGCGTTGCCCCAGCTGTTGCGGATGTAGGTCAGAGCAGCGGCAATCTGTTGGTCCGACAGATTCCAGGCGAAGGACGGCATGGCCGCCCCCGTCGGGTTCTCGCGCGTGATGGCGCCGCGGGCGCCCGCGAGCACGGTCCGGACGATGCCGGCGACTTCGTGCGACTGGATGGCGCTGTTGCCGGGGAAGCTCGGCGTCATGTGCCGGATCCCGGTGCCGTCGGAAGCGTGGCACGCCTTGCACTGCGAGTCGAAGACGCGCTTGCCCTGGGCCATGACGGGTCCGGTGACGGTGGCGCGCGGCGCCTCGGTCGCGGGGCCCGGCGGCACGGTCTGGAGATAGTCGGCGATGGCAGCGAGGTCGGCGTCGGTCAGGTGCTGGGTCGAGTTCGTAACCGCCTCGGCCATCGGCCCGGAGGCGACCGCCATCCGGTTGCTGCCGATCTTGAGATACTGGACGATGTCATCCTTCGACCAGTCGCCGATGCCGCCGGCCTTGCTCGTGGTGATGTCCGGGGCGTACCACGATTGCAGAACCTCGCCGTGATAGGCCTTGCTGGTCTTGTCGCCGCCGAGGACGTTCTTCGGCGTGTGGCAGGCGCCGCAATGGGCGAGGGCATCGGAGAGGTAGGCACCGCGATTCCAGATGGCGGATCGGTCGGCGCGCAGCTCGAACCGCTTCTGTTCGAAGAACAGCAGGTTCCAGCCCATCAGCAGGGCGCGGATGTTGAAGGGGAAGGGAAGCTGGTTGGTGACGACGGCGTTACGGACCGGCGGCACCGTCTTCATGTAGAGCCACAGGTCGTGAACGTCCTGATCGGACATCTTGGTGTAGCTCGTATACGGCATCGCCGGGTACAGGTGCTGCCCGTCCTTGCCGAGCCCCTCGCGCAGGGCGCGCGTGAACTCCGCCTCGGTCCAGCGGCCGATGCCGGTCTCCTCGTCCGAGGTGATGTTGCTCGACAGCAGCGTGCCGAACGGCGTCTCCAGAGCATAGCCGCCGGAGAACGGCTTCCCGCTCTTCGGATTGCTGTGGCAGGCGACGCAGTCGGCGGCGACCGCGATGTAGCGCCCGCGCTCGATCGCGGGATCGGGCTCCGTCTTCGGCGCCTCCACTACCTGAGGCGTATCGACGTCGTTCTTCTGAACCGGGGCCGGCTCGGTCTCGGCCGAGGCGACGAGGCCGAGCGGCAGGCAGAGCGCGAGCGCCGCCGTGGCGAGGAGGGTGCGGAAGCGCAAGGTCACGGTCGTCACCTCAATTCGCCACCAGCGGACCGCGCTTGTCGAGATACGTCTCGATGATCGCCTTTGCAGTCCAGAGCGTCAGGGCGCCGACCGTTCCGGTCGGGTTGTAGCCGGCATTGTTGGGAAAGGACGACGCGCCGAGGACGAAGACGTTGTGCACGTCCCAGCTCTGCTGGAAGCGGTTCAGCGCGCTGGTCTTCGGATCGAGCCCCATCACGGCCCCGCCATTGGTGTGGTCGCTGGCGAGTTGATAGGGCGAGGCGTGCTGGTTGGTGGCGTTGGTGCCGACGACGACCTTCGCCCCCATCTTCCGGCCGATCTCGACGCTCTTGTCCTCGATCAGCTTCGCCGAGCGGCGGTCGTTCTCGTTGTAATCGTAGGTCAGGCGCAGCAGCGGCAGGCCGTGGATGTCCTTGTACTCGGGGTCGAGGCCGAGGAAGGCGTCCGTGTGCGCGAAGCTCGTGCCCTGGCCGAAGATGAAGGTCCCGTTCTGGAAGCTGTGGGTGTAGGCCTTCTTCCAGTCGCTGCCCCAGCGGGGCGTTCCAGGCGGGACGAAGTCGGCATTGCCGATCGGGCGGGCGCCGCGGGAGACGACGAGGATGCCGGCGCCGCCGATGAAGCCCATGCCGGCATGATCGAAGTTGTCGCCGTTGAAGTCGTCGACCTGGGCCGACAGCGCGCCGGCGCCGATGAACTGGTTCAGGTACTCGTTCTCGAAGAAGATGTTCGCGCCGGACACGGTCTGGAAGCTGTAGGCCCGGCCGACGACGCCTTCCCCGGACGCGTGATCGTAGGGCTTGCCGATCTTCGAGAGCAGCATCAGCCGGACGTTCTGCATCTGGAAGGCGGAGAAGACGACGATGTCGGCGGGCTGCTCCCAGGTGCGGTTGTCCTTGTCGACATAGGTCACGCCGGTGGCGGTCTTGCCGTCGGGTGCGAGGTTGGCGCGCAGGACCGTGGACTCGGTGAGAACGCTGAAGTTCTCGCGCTGCATCAGCGCCGGGACGACGCAGTTGTTGGGCGTCGATTTCGACCAGTTGCCGCAGCCGTAATACAGGCAGTAGCCGCAATAAGTGCACGGCCCCATCCGGACGCCGAGCGGGTTGGTGTAGGCCGCTGAGGTCTGGCCCGCCGGGACCATGAAGGGATGATAGCCGAGGCTCGCCGAAGCCTCGGTGAACAGGTCGGTCAGACGGGTCGTCTTGAGCGGCGGCAGCGGATACTCGTCCGATCGCGCCCCCTCGAAGATGTTGCCGCCGGGAATCTTCTCGCCCTTGAGGTTGCCGGCCTTGCCGGAGACGCCGGCGATCTTCTCGAACCGATCGTAGAAGGGTTCGAGGTCGTCGTAGGTCACGCCCCAATCTTGCACGATCAGGCCGTCGGCGATCTGCTCGGCGCCGTAGCGCTGCACGGTCATGCTGTAGGGCTGGAAGTCGAACGGCAGGAAGCGCCACGCCATGCCGGCCCAGTGGGTGCCGGACCCGCCGACGTTGTAGCCCCATTCGTTGAAGTTCCAGTCCCGCGCGGGCAGCGCCTTCTGGGACGGGTCGTTGCGGAAGGTGATAGTCTCGATCGCCGGCGGCAGCAGCATCGCCCGCCGCGTGTCCCAGCGCAGCTCGTCCATGTCGACGGAGGGCGGGAAGTCGACGGCCGTCTCGACCCAGGGACCGCGCTCGATGGCGACGACGGTGAGGCCCGCCCGGGTCAGTTCCTCGGCCATGAGCGAGCCGCACCAGCCGAGTCCGACGATCACGGCATCTACTTTTGGGCGAACGTTGGTCATCTCGGACGACAGCTTTCAGAACGACCGAAGGGTAGAGATTAAAGTGACTTGTCGATCATGCTGACCGGAACGAAGTCGAGCTTCTTTCCCTTCAAATCGATGACGTCGCGGAAGTCGTACTGTGCTCCGGGAAAGCCGAGCATCCTCCAACTGACCAAGTCCTTGTTGCCGCCGTAGAGTGGGTCGGCGAGGAAGCCCTCGCGGACATTCTGCAGAATCTGCTCGAACATCTCCTTCGCATCGACCGGCTCGAGATCGAGCGTTCCGGCCTCCATTGCCGAGAGGATCTTGTCCTGTTCAGCCGGCGGCAGGTTCGCGTATCCCTTGCCGTGGGCCGCGCGGCAGTGGCGGTCGAGGGCGGCGAGGCCGAGTCGGTAGCGGTCGGCCGGAGCGAGGGGAGACTGGATGCCCTGCTCGGCGGTCCCCTTGACGAAGCGGCCGAGGCGGTACTGCGTCGCCGCCCGGCCGTAGGGGCCGGCGAGTTCACGGTCGATGAAGCGGGCGCAGCCCGCCTCCTTGCCGCCGACGCTCAGGTCGTCCGCCGGGACGATCCGATCGGCCATGGCGCCGATAGCCTCGGCCTCCGCGGGGGTGAAGAAGGTCCAGCGCTCCGGACCGGGTTCAGGCAGGGGCGGAACATTGGCCTGACCGGGCTCCCAGGGCATCTCGCCGCTGAGTTCCGCGGCCTGCGCGGCAGAGGCGTTGCCAGCAAGAGCCGCCACCGAGGCGAGTATCTGCCTTCTGTTCATAGGTCCCCCGTGTCGACAATTCAGTCGACATGCGCACGGCCTTGAGAGTGCGACGCGCATTATCGCTCACTTGCCGGAAGCGCGATGCGATCCGGAGCAAGCAATAAGGTCGGGCGTCACATAAGACTTGAGAACGTGAGTGCGCGCAGCGTCGGCGGCACGCTAGGCAGTTACGGCAGCGTCATCATTGTGCCGGAACCGCCTGACCTCTCGTTGAATTATCATATCTATAAATCAAGCCCGCGCGGCGGTCTCTTGCCGAAACGGACATGGTGTTTCTCCGCGCCGGCGGAAATCCGGCGCCGGTGCGTCGGGGCCCGTCCTCACACAGCAAGATGGCCCGATCCCGACGGGGGAGATCGGCGCGGCGCCGGGCGCGATCGATGGCTCTCGCCAAGCGCGCAAGTGTCCCTTGCTCCGACCGCCAGCAACCAACAATTGCGCCTCCTCTTTCCCTCCCCATGGTGCCACCGCATTTCACCCGTCGATCCGCGCTTGCTGCGCTTGCCGCCAGCGGAGTTCTGCCTTCCATGTCGATGACCACCGCACCGGAGGCGCGTGCGGCCTCCGCCCAGACGCCTGTCCTCACGGTCGCGGCCCAGTCCCGCTGGCTGTGCAACGGCGTCGCCGCCGCGCCGGACGGCACGCTGTTCCTCGGCCTGCCGCGCTTTCCCGACCACACCGAGACCCCCTCGCTCGTCAGGGTCGAGCCGGACGGAGCCCTGTCGCCGTTCCCCGGTGGGACGTGGAACGCCTGGAGCCAGGGCAAGGACGGGCGCGACGCCTTCGTCATGGTCAACGCCGTCCACGTCTTCAACGACGGGACGCTGTGGGTGGTCGATCAGGGCACGGTGGCAGGCCGCGCCGTGCCGGGGGCTCAGAAGATCGTCCGCCTCGATCCCCGCACCGGGACCGTGCTCGCGGTGCTCCGCTTTGGCGACAGCATCCTGCCGGCCGGCGCGACGATGAACGACCTGCGCCTGCACGACCACATGCTCTACGTCACCGATTCCGGGCTCGGCGGCATCATCGTCCACGATCTGGCGGCGAACCGGACCCTGCGCCGGCTCTCCGGTCATCCGCTGCTGCGCAAGCCCGACGGCGCGGCGCAGAAGGGGCAGGCCGGCCGCGTCCTGGCCGATGCCGCCGGCCGCCGCCCGGCGGTCGCCAGCGACATGATCGAACTCGATGCCGACGGGGCCTGGCTCTACTGGGCGACGCCGACCGGGCCGGTCCGCCGGATCGCGACGGCCCTGCTCGCGGACGAGACCCTGACGGATGCCGAACTCGCGGCAGCGATCCAGACCATCGCCGAGATCCCGACCATCAGCGGCACGGCGATGGACACGCTGGGCAACCTCTACCTGTCCGATGCCGAGAACCGCCGGATCGCCGTGCTGACGCCGCAGGGGCGGATGCTGACGCTGGTGCAGGACGACCGGCTGGCCTCGCCCGACGCGTTGTTCATCGACGGGCAGCGGCGCCTCTGCATCCCAGCTTCCCAGCTCGAAAACCTCGCCGCCAACACCGGGGGGGACGACCGCACGCGGGCCCCCTGGCAGGTCCTTTCCCTGCCACTGCCGCGGGAGCTTGCCGGCATCCGGCTCGGCGACGCGGTGACCGGCCGCCCGCCGTCACGAGGCCTGTCCGACATCTATGGCATCGAGCATGTCGCGATGACGGTCCCAGACATGGAGGCGGCGATCCGCTTCCTTGAGCAGGCCTTCGGCGCGACGCTGCTCTACCGCCATCTCAAGCTGACGGACCAGCCGCTCACGGCGGCCGATGTCGGCCGGATCAATGGCCTGCCGGAGACCGCGACCATGCGCGGCGCCTGTCAGATGCGCCTCGGCAACGGGGCGAATATCGAGCTGTTCCAGCTCACGGGGATCGGCCGCACCGAGGCGGCGGGGATCAACGACATCGGCCTCAACCATTTCAGCATGGTCGTGGACGACATCGCCCAGGCGACGAAGCGGTTCGCGGCCGCGGGCGGGACGCTGCTCGAAGGCCCCAACGACCTCGGCCTCAACGAGACCGGGGCGGGCAACCAGCTCTGGTTCGGCCGGATGCCATGGGGCACCTGGGTCGAGTTCATGACCTTCCGCTCGCCGCTCCGCTACGACGCCGGCGCGACCCAGGAGCGCCGGTTTCCGGCCCGCGGCTGATCCGGCCTCAGGTGCCGGCCCCAGCCGGCACCGACTTGCGCGCGATGGGGCGAGGCGCCGAAGGACTCGCAGGATCGCCGATACGCCAACCTACGGCTCGACCGGACGGGAGCCTATGCGCGCGAGCCATGCCCGACCACGTTGGATCGGATCACGCCCCCAAGTCTTTGCTGTGACAAGTCTTTGCTGTGGCCCGCTTTATTTCGCCGAACCGGCGTCCACTTCGTCGGAGAGCACTCTAAGGCCGCGGCGCGGCGTTCCGGCGATCCAGCAGGTACGACACCGCCCAGATCGCGAAGCCCGAGAGGGCGAGGCCCATGCCGACAAGACCCGTCGCCGGCAGGCCGAACCCGGCTGCCAGCGCGAGGCCGGCCAACCACGGCCCGAGCGCGTTGGCGGTGTTGAAGGCGGAGTGATTCAGGGCCGCCGCCATCGTCTGCGCCTCCTCGGCCACGTCCATCAATCGAGCCTGCAGCAGGCTCGACAGGCCGCCGCCGGAGCCGATCAGGAACGCCGCGGCCACCATGGTCCAGAGGTTCCCGGTCGAGACGGGGTAGAGAGCGAGCGCACCGGCGCTCCACAGGAGCGTGAAGCCGATCGCCGGCATCAGGGCCCGGTCGCCGGCCCAGGCGCAGACGAAGGTTCCAGCGGTGAGGCCGAGGCCGAACACCGCGAGCACCGCAGGGATCGCCGAAGGGGAGGATTGCGTCACCTCGAGCAGGGTCGAGGCGAGATAGGTGTAGACCGAGAACAGGCCACCGAAGCCGACGGCGCCGGTCATCAGGGTGAGCCAGACCTGCCCCCGCTTCAGGGCGCCGAGTTCGCGCAGGGCACTGGCGCCCTGGACGGGCTGGCCGAGGGGCGCGAAGAGCTGCACCAGGATCGCCGTGAGGGTGGCGAGCGCCGCCACGAGGGCGAAGCTCCAGCGCCAGCCGACGGCCTGTCCGATGCCGTTGGCGAGCGGCACGCCGACCATGGTGGCCACCGACAGGCCGAGGATCACCCGCGAGACTGCCTGCGTCCGGCGCTCCCGCGGCACGAGCGAGGCGGCCACCAGGGAGGCCACGCCGAAATAGGCGCCGTGCGGCAGCCCGGCGATGAAGCGGAAGGCCAGCATCCAACCGTAATCCGGCGCGAGCGCCGAGAGGGCGTTGCCGGCGGCGAAGAGCAGCATGAGGGTGACGAGCAGCGTGCGGCGGGCGAAGCGCGCGGCCAGCACCGCGATCAGCGGCGCGCCGACCACCACGCCCAGCGCGTAGGCGCTGATGACGTGGCTGGCCGTTGGCGCATCGATACCGAGTTCCGGGGCGAAGGCCGGCAGCAAGCTCATCGCGGCGAATTCTGTGGTGCCGATGGCAAAGCCCCCGACCGCGAGGACGAGCAGAACGATGCTGGGATGGCGCCCCCGCTCGGCGCGCGCAGGCAGCGCCTCCTCGGGAGCCTCTGCATCGCGAGGGCGGTTCTCGGTCGTCTCGGTCAGGGTCATCGTGGATCGCTTGCAAGCGCCAAGCCCCGACGCGACCGCGACTCCGGCCCCGGCGGGGATGACGAAAAAAGGGCGAGCGGGACGGACCGGGTGGCGGTTACGCCCGATCCGTCCCGGCCTCGTTTCTCCCGGTGCAGCTTCGGCCCGCTGCCGCTCAGTTCAGCGGAGACTTGTCCTTGCCCCGGCCCGGATTGGAGGTGTTCACGAGGTCCGGCGGGGCTTGCGCCGGCAGGCTCTGGACCTGTCGCGCCGTATCGATGCGCTTCGTGCGGGTGAACGGCTCGAGCCGCACCGGGCCACCGCTCTCCAGCGCCTTCAGGATGCCCTCGATCACGCGCAGGTCGGCGTAGCCCTCCTCGGCATCGGGCTCGGGATCGGTGCCGTTGAGGATGCAATCGGAGAAGTATTTCAGCTCGCCGCCGAAATGGTCGGTGTTCTCGAAGCTCTCGTGGCTCTTGCTCTCGCCGAGCGTCACCGTGCGCTCCAGCGGCTTGCCGTACATGTAGGCCGGATTGACCTCGACGCTGCCCTCGGTGCCGACCACGGCATAGCTGTCCAGTACGTTGCCGTAATAGGACAGCACGAACTGCGCGAGGCGGTTGTTCGGAAAGCGCAGCGTCACCGCGACCGTGTCGTCGAAGTCGCCGAACCCGGCCTCCGGGTGGCGCACGCCGACGGCCGAGACCACTTCGGTCGGCTCGTCGCCGAACAGGAAGCGGACGGCGTTGATCGGATAGGGGCCCACGTCGAAGATCGGGCCTGCCACGACGCCGTTCTTCGCCCGGTGGTTCTCCGGCGAGACCATCTGCGTGAAGGTCGAGGAGAAGGTCAGGATCTCGCCGAGCTTGCCGGAGCGGATCAGGTCGATCGTGGCCAGCGTCGCCGGCTCGAAATGCAGCCGGTAGGCGACCATCAGCTTGGCCGAGGAGCCGGCCTGCGCCGCCATGATCTCCCGACACTTCTCCGTCGAGATCTCGAGCGGCTTCTCCACCAGCACGTGGATTCCGGCCTTGAGCGCCGGGATCGCGAATTCGGCGTGGCGCCAGTTCGGGGTGGCGAGGTAGATCGCGTCGATCGTGCCCGAGGCGAGCAGCGCGTCGAACTGCTCGTAGCCGTAGGTGTCGGTGACGCCGTACTGCTCGCCGATCCGGCGCGCCTTCTCGGGATCGCTGGTGACGAAGGCCGCAACCTCCGAGTTGCCGGTATGCGCCACGCCCGGCAGCATCGCCTCCTGCGCAATGTCGCCGAGGCCGACGAAGGCATATCGGACGGTCTTGCCCTCGACGGGGCGGGGGATGGTCTGACCGGTCATGGAAGACTTTTCCGTGGGCGGGATTGGCTGACGAAAGGTCGGGACGAGCCGGGCGGCCGCGATGGGGTTGCCTCCCTCCGGGCAGACCCCGTTGGGCAGACCGCGTTCGGGCCGCACATGATCGGACAACCGACCGGGGGGGCGATCTGCTCCGCCTTGATCCGGCAAGGCTGATTACGCTCCCAGGCAAGAATGGCGGGAGCCGGCCGGTCTCAACCGTTACCGGAGCCGGTTCGAGCTCGCGGCCACGACCAAGCGATTTCGCTGACAATTAAATGTGAATGGAGGGCGCCGGTCGTCGCGGGCGCTTGATACCACCACATCCGGCGATCTAATGCGCCGGATGGGCCGGCTCGACAGTATCGATGATCTTCGCGTCTTCGACGCCATCGTGCGTGCCGGTAGCCTGTCCGGTGCCGCGCAGGACCTCGATGTCTCGCTCACCCTGGTCTCTAAGCGGCTCAAGCGCCTGGAGGCGCAACTTGGCGTCCGTCTGCTCCAGCGAACGACACGCCAGCTCGGGCTGACCGAGGAGGGGCAGGAATTCCTGGGGCGCTGTCGGGTGGCCCTGGACGCCATCCAGGCGGCGGAGGAGGTCTGCGGCGACGGGGCAAGCGGCATCGTCCGCGTGACGGCCACGGCGGCCTTCGCGCAGCGGCAGATCGCGCCGCGCCTGCCCCGCTTCCTCGCCCGCCATCCCGGCATCTCGGTCCAGATCCTGACCAGCGACGACGTTCTCGACCTTGTGGAGCGCCGCATCGATGTGGCGATGCGGCAAGCGCCCCTTGTCGACAGTCGCCTGATCGCCCGTGCGCTCGTTCCGGACGCGCGCGTTCTGTGCGCATCGCCGGCCTATCTCGCGCGGGCCGGTACCCCGCGCGATCCCTTCGACCTCGTCAGTCATGCCTGCCTGACGGTGGGCGATCCGGCGCCGACCCAGTGGCAGTTGTGGCGCGGTGAGGAGGCGGCCGCGGTCCCGATCCGCTCCGCGGCCGGCGGCAACGACGGGGAGATCTGCCATGTCGCTGCCTTGGCGGATCTCGGCATCGCGATGAAGGCCGCCTGGGATGTGGTTGACGACGTGCGGGCCGGCCGCCTCGTGCGCATCCTTCCGGAATGGTGGGGCGGGACGGATCGATGGGTCCGCATCGTCTATCCCGCGCGCCTGCATCAGCCCCGGCGGGTTCGTGCCTTCATCGCCTTCATGGAAGACGAGATGACACAAGCCCTGGCCGCGAGCGCAGATCTCGGTCTGTTCGAGGGTGCGGCCCTGGCGAAGCTGCAGCCGCGCATCGAGGCCGCCCGATGCCGTACCGGGTCCGGCCTCGCCGAGGCGGAGCCGGGCTGACCGACCCGCTGACGACGGGTTTCGGACAGGCCCGTCAGAGCGCGGTGATCAGGGAAAGAGCGCCGAGGACAATCCCCGGGGCATTGGCGAAAGAAACCGGCCAGTCCCGGCGCAGCGCGCCGTAGGTCGTCCACAGGCCGCAATTCACCACCGTGGCGAGCGGCTGAATGACCGAGCCCTTCTGACCGGAGAGGTTCAGCTGGATCTGGTCGAGATAGGACGCGAACATGAGGACGCCGGTAATGGTCGCGATCCAGCCGAGCCAGCGCACGAAGCGGTCGCCGGCGCTGACGCTGGCAGCCCGATTGATGACATCTACGTCCGAACTCAAAAGTCTTCCCTTTCGGCAGGAACTTGCCGCCCACGGTCGGTGACGGATCTCGCTTGCGCGCACCATGGCCGCAACGGCCATCGCTGCCGTCCATGGTGTCACCCACTAACGCCCAGCGGCGGCCGGCAGAACTGTCCGGAATGGCAAGACACCCTGTCGAACCCGGCCATGACGGCCCGATCATCAATGCCCTAATCTCGGCACGGATGGGATCTCGGGGAGGGTTCGTCAGGACGATGGCGATGAGTCGGCGCGACCTCGGGAAGGCAATGTACGGCGCCGTGCTGGCGGGGGCCTCGACGGATGCGGCGGCCGAGGCCACGCCCAAAAATGCCCCAGCCAAAGGTGCCCCCGCCAAAGGTGCCCCTGGCGGAAACGTGACCCTGATCCGCGGCGCCTACGTCATGACCATGGATGCCACGCGGGGCGACCTGCCCGAAGCCGACATCCTCGTGCGCGACGGGCGCATCGCTGCACTCGATCGCGCTCTGCCGGTACCGGCAGGCGCCGACATCGTCGACGCGGCGGGCGCGGTGGTCCTGCCGGGCTTCGTCGATGCCCACACCCACGGCTCGATCAGCCAGATGCGGGGCCTCTACGGCAACACGCCCGAGACCGCATTCTTCCCCGTCACCAACCGGCTCTCAGCGCACTACACGCCGGAGGACACCTATCTCGGCATGCTGCTGAGCGCCGTGGAGAATGTGGCGTCCGGCATCACCACCACCGCAGATTTCTTCGACATCGTGCGCGACCGCGATCACGCCGAGGCCGGCCTCAGGGCGCTGCAGGACGCGCCGATCCGGGCGAGGCTGCTCTACGGGATGAAGAGCAAGACCACGGCGGACCCGATCGATCTTGCTCATGTCGAGGAATGGCAGCGGGGCTGGGCACAGCGCTCGGCGGGCGGTCGCCTCTCCCTCGGACTCGCCTGGCGCCTGCCGCAGGATCTCGACGACGCGCAGGCCTGGACGATCAAACAGAGGGAATGGGAGGCAGCCCGACGGCTCGGGCTGCCGATGCAGGTCCATGTCAGCGGCACGGTGCCGGGACGGGCGGCGGCGATGTTCGACGCCCTGATCGGCCGGCGGATGCTGCATCCGAATCTGCAGGTCATTCATGCGACGGACGCCCGGGATGACCAACTCGCCGCGCTGGAGGAGGCCGGCTCCGGCCTCGTGGTCACGCCCCTGACCGAGCATCGGGTCGGCTACGGCCTGACCCGGATCGATCGCTTCGCCGGGACTCGGCGCCTTGGTTTCGGCATCGACGGGAGCGCGCTGGCCGGGTTCACCGATATGTTCGCCCTCATGCGCCTCGTCGCGCTCACCCAGGCCGGCGCCACGCGTGACGAGACGGCCGTTTCGCCCCGTCGGCTCCTGGAACTGGCGACGGTCGGCGGCGCCCGGGCGCTGGGTCTGGACGCGGAGATCGGCGCACTCGTGCCGGGCCGCGCGGCTGATCTGCAGATCGTTCGGCTCGACGCATGGCACCTCGCCGGTTTCGACGGCGGCGATCCATCGGGACTGCTGGTCTACTCGGCCCGGCCGGAGGATGTCGCGGCCGTCATGGTCGGAGGCCGGTTCGTGAAGCGCGACCGTCGTCTCCTTGGCTTCGATGCTGCGGCGCTTCTTGGCCAAGCCCGCTCGTCCATCCGAAGCATCCGTCGACGTGCTCTCCGGGCTGATCCTTGAGCGCGTTATGAACTGAACGTTCGCTTTGGCGTGAAGCGTGGCCGAACGCCTACATCCCTTCGCAGACGCGCTCGCTACCCGCCGCGATCGTCCCTTCGGTCCTGGAGCCAGAGCCGTCTCGACGGTCGTTGAACGGCCGGGATGCGACAAGCCGCCCCCCTCGACTGCGTGCCGTCTCTTAGGCCCTCAGCCGCGGAGCGTTCCAGCCGCTCAAACATCTTAGAGTTTCAACACCGCGAGCGATTTCGCGGCGCCGCGCTGCTCCAGGTCGAGGCTGTGCTCCCGGATCTCCGCGTCGGTAAGTTCGCGCAGCACCTCGGATTCGGCGTCGGCACCGACCGCCTCGGAGACGACCAGAAGGGCGTCCTGCTCGTCGCCTGCGACCACCAGAACCGGCACGGTCCTCGGGTCGCCTCCGTCCGGCCCCCGCGCCGTCACCTGCACACCGTAGGCCTTGTTCATTGTCTATCATTCCTGATCAGTATCGCGGTCGTCGCGGTTGCTCCGCTGGGAGCGGATTTACGGTCCTCCGGCGAGAGAGCCCGTGATCACCATAATCAACGCGTCGATATCGATCCGCCCTTGGATGTCGACAAAGCCGTCCTCCGCGAGGCTGACCTTCGGCGCGGCATCCGTCGCCTCCGCTTGACGCTGAAGTTCAGTCAGGATGGCGTCCCTGATCGTGGTCTGCAGGTCCATGATTGATCCTCCATATCGAGTCGTCCGACGTCGCATGTCCAAGCGTCGCGGTCGCGCAGGTTGAGAGACCTGCTTCTGCGAGGTCTCACGCCTGTTTCGGTTGCCCGTTCGATGCCGTGAGGCCGCCATCCACCGGCAGGTTCACGCCGGTGACGTAGCGCGCATCCTCGCTCGCCAGGAAGGCGATCACGTCGGCAACCTCATCGGGTTCGGCCCCACGGCCGAGGGGGATCCGCTCCGCGAAGCGCTTCATAAGGCCTGCGTCGCCCTTCATGTCCTCGGTCAGGTCGGTGAAGGTCAGGCCGGGATTGACCGCGTTGACCCGCACGCCTCTCTCGCCGAGTTCAAGGGCCAGCGAGCGCGTGAAGTTCGACACCGCACCCTTGGCCGCGTTGTAGAAGCTCATGTTCCAGTCGCCGCCGAGCCCCGATACGGATGAGACGTTGACGATGTTGCCGCCGCTCCGGATCAGATGCGGCAGGGCGGCGCGCGTGCAGAAAAATACGCCGTCCACGTCGATGGCCATGACCTTGCGCCAATCGGCGACGGACGCCTCAAGGAGCGGGCCGGTCGGAACGATGCCGGCATTGTTGACGAGGATGTCGAGGCGGCCGAAGCGCTCGACGGCGGCGGCGATCAGAGCCTCGGCATCACCCTGATCGGACACGTCGCCGGTCTGCACCAGAACGCGATCCGGTTCGAGATCGGCGGTGACGCGCTCAAGCTTCTCCCGCGTGCGGCCGTTGAGCACGACCGATGCGCCGTCCTGCGCGAAGCGCCGCGCCGTCGCGGCCCCGATGCCGGAGCCTGATCCCGTCACGATCACCACCTTGCCGCTGAACCGGGTCATGCGCTGGGCTCTCCACGTCGTCGCTCATCGGTCGCTGCGGCCACTGCGGGCGTCGAGGCCATCTCGCAGGGCTAACCGGGCGAGGCGGCATTCGTTCTCGATCGCAAGGCCATCAAGGGGCGCCCTCGTCGTAGAAGGCGCGTCCGTGCTCCCTGTTTCGGTCCTCGCCCGCCGCGAGCCGGTCCGCCACGTAGCCGGTCACGAAGGCATAGATCGCCTTATGCAGGAGATCGACGCGTTGCTCGTCGAGTGGCCAGGTCCACGGCGGGGCACCGGCTCCCGTGACGTTCTCCAGGGCCTGATCGTTGAAGAGCCGTGCGTTCAGGAACAGGAACGAGGCGACCGAACCTCGCATGCCGTGCTCGGCCATGAGGGCTCGAAGCGGGCCGAGGGCGATGCCCTGGCCCCAGTGCATGGCCCAGTTCATCACGATATCGTCTCGGTCGGGCTGCGAGCGACCAAGCAGCCGTTGCAGGGTATGGGCCGGCACGAACGAGTTCGGCCGGCCGGTCAGGCTCTGCTCGATCTTCTCGGCGATGGTCATGGCCGCCACTCCGGCCGCCCCTGCCAACAGACCTCGGACCAGGACACCGCCGGCCGCCCCACTGCGCTTGTCTGTTCCAGGACGATCGGGATCGACATCGGGGCGAGCCATCGGCGAGATCCTTGGTCGGGCCGGCCGGCAGGTCATCGGCCGCGCTTTGAGGGGCCAACCCGGCGCTCGCCTTGCAAGTTCATCGACCGGTCGCCGCCGGCATGGCCTGCCTTGCGCCACGCGTCGGAACGCGCCCAATCCGCCATCTGCCGGACACGCACCCTCACATGAGCTTGGCGATCAGGAGGAACCCGAACCCCACGGCCAGGAGGCTTCTCGAGAGTCGGGCAAACGCGCTGACGCCCACGCCATCATCAAGCGCTCGCAAGTGGGCGACTTGTGCGAAGATCGCCGCCCAGTAGGCGGACCACAGGCTCAAGACGGCGCTGGTCAAGGTCGGCACGGCCCCGCTTCGCGCTCAGGCCTGCGCACGCCGTTCCCACCGCCAGGACGCAATCGCGTGCTGTCGCGCCTCGAAGGCCCGCCGAACGGGTGTGCCGTCTTCCCCCCGTCCCTCGCAACCGTAGCCGAACCGGAGGACGCCGTCGGGACCGTAGAGGCGGACCATCTCGGATCGCCACGCGCGATCGGTTCGAGCCAGAACGGCTTCGGTCTCGTTCAATCGGTTCACGTCCATCGCGGTTATCCTGGGCATCGGGGATACGCGTTCAACGCGATCCAACACGATCCGCTCCCCCGCACGCCTCGGCGAGCCTGTGCCACGAGAGGCGCTTCCCCTCATTTTTTCGAAAATCGGTGCAGGGCGAGATGCGGCACTTACGGCACGTGCGGAGCGCGAACCGAGAGGAGGGAGACGTCGTTGTGCACGTATGTCCGACCCATCGTCTGCCCCAGCCTCCGACCAAGCCATCGACGCGCGCCGTCGCGAGATGGCGATCGAGCATCTCCTGTTCGGCACAATCCGCTTCGTCGCCAAGCGTCATCCCGATCTCCTGGATGAACTCGACGGCAGCCTCGACCACCTGTGGGACAAGGCCCATGGCGACGATCGAGACGACGAGGCGGTGCGGGAGGTGGCCCGACGCTTCCTCAAAAGCCTACGCGCCGAGCGTTAGCCGCCAGAGCGACGGCAGCCGCGATTGCGCGGATGCTCGTGACCTTCCGCAACAGTCAGGTTCCGATGCCAATCCGGTCGCTTCCGGACGGCCACGGGGCAAACAGCAATTCTCGCTCCTTGAGCTTCTGAGGAACGGCGAAAGCACGGGAGACGCGTCGTAGGCTGCTAGCTCCCTCTCGCGCTGCCCGAACGTTCGTTGAGCGTGCCTCAGCCCCGGGTGATCAGAGGAAGCCGTGGGCGCGCAGGGCTCGGATCGACGTGGCCGCGCCCTGATGATGGATGAAGACGCCACCGGCCTCTTCCCAGCGGTGCCGATGGGTGTCCCAGTCGTCGACCAACGCGTCGCCCGGACGGCAATGCTCGCGCTTCAGCGCAGCGGTCGTCGTGATCATCGGCGTGCCGGGGAAGTGGCGCTGGGCCCAGCACCGCTTCTGCGGCTCGGCCCAGTTCCCGCGGGGCAGACCAGTGAGGATGACGGGTTCGCAGGACCTGACGGCCTCGTAGAGCTCCCGCGCGTCCGGCAACAGTGCGAGCTCCGCGAAGAAGTCAGGCTCCGCCGCCAGCCGGCTCCAGAATTGCCTCATCCCGAACCGGCGCTGAAAATCCTCCGGCGACATCCCGAGTACGCGTGACGCTCCGCCGTTGAAGTCGGCCAAGACTCCGTCGCAGTCAAGAAACACCGTCGGCATCCCCGCGCCCCACCCTCTCATTGTCCTGCCTAGGCGGTCGCGCGAGCGCGGCCAGATGGGTAACGAGGCGGCGCGGGCTTCGGATCACGGGCAACATGAAGCGCGATACTGCGCTCGGCTCAGCGCTCGGATCGAGACTTGAAGCGCCGGACCGCCAACGTCATAGGCGTCGCAGCCGGACAGCGACGGGGCGGAGCCATAGGGGACCTCCGCGCGTCCCGTCGCGACCTCGCGTCGAGACGCGACGGCGGCACCAAGCGGGCGGACGGACATGGACAGCACCACACATACTCTCGTGCTCGTGCGGCACGGCCAGAGCGAGGATAATGAGCGGGAGCTGTTTTCAGGCTTGCGAGATCCTGCCCTGACCGCGCGCGGCGTCAACGAAGCGCGTGCCGCCGGCCGCAGGCTGAAGACGCTCGGATATCGCTTCGACCACGCGTTCACGAGCCGGCTCCAGCGTGCTCAGCACACGCTCGCGCTGATCCTTGAGGAACTGAGCCAGACCGACCTGCCCGTGCATGCGGACGCGGCCTTGAATGAACGAGACTACGGCGCGCTTGCGGGCTTGAATAAGACGGAGGCTCGTGCCCAGTTCGGCGTCGAGCAGGTCCGCTCCTGGCGGAAATCTTCCGACGCGGTGCCGCCCGGCGGCGAGAGCTTGGCCATGACGGCAGCGCGCCTGTGGCCGTTCTTCGAGCATGCCATCGCACCTCGCGTTCGAAGTGGCGAATGCGTGCTCGTCGTAGCTCACGGAAACTCGCTACGATCCCTGCTCATGCAACTCGATCAAGTCGCCCCCGCAGACATCGAAGATGTCAACATCGGCACAGCGGAGATGCTCATCTACCGCAGCAACACAGACGATCAAGCACTCGTCCGGGCAGCTGCGATCGCTTGTTCGAGTTAGAGAGGAAGCCTCAGAAATCGGGTCGTCTCGCGTAGGGGCGAATCGAGGCGGGTGCCGCTCCGCCCGACCAGACCGGCTGCGCGACATCGGCCCCTGTGTCGGCGCTCATGCAAAGTGGCCGGTCAGTCCCTTTTGGAGGCTGATTGGCACCATCGAGGGCGCATGAGCTGGGAACTGCGCCGGCCGGGAGCCCTCGAGGCCGCCACCTGCTTCGTGCGAGCCGATGACATGCCTGCCTGCGTACGGATCTCTCACGACCTCAACAGGGACACCGCCAGCCCCTCACATGCCTCGGCCAATTTCATGGACCTCCAGCGAGTGAGCTAGTGAGCCGGGCATCTGACAGAAACGCGCAGCGGAGGGCTGCGCAGCTCGTGATGACTAGGCGAGCGAGTGGAGCGATGAGGCTGAGCCCGGCGGAAAGATAATGTCTGATCGCGATCGTCGTAGCAGCATAATGCAAAATTGTTGAGTCTCAGCCAAGAGGCGCGGCAACCTATGCGCCGAGCGCATAATCGTCATTTGGTATCTGGTATACCATACAGTCTCGGGCGGTGGCATAACTCTGCCAACGCAAGCAACCAAACGGGACGCCTACCATGATCGCACTTCTCGCTGCTGCCGCTGTCGCTGCTGGTGCTGCCAACGTTGCCTTGGTCGCCTTTATGGCTGACCGTGTATCTCCGAACGGTAGCGCCGCTGGCGAGTTCGTTGCCATCACCGAGACCACTCCTGCTGCTGCCCAGGCCCGTGCTGTCCGGGCCGGCAACGAGAACGTTCCGGCCCAGGCTGCTAAGCTCGCTGCATAAGCCAGCCCTCACGCTGCACTGACGCTGCAAATTGATGAGCCCTGCCAGATCCTGGCGGGGCTTTTCTTTGCTCAAGGCCAGCGGGAAATCTCGCGCGAGGCCGAAATCTACCTTGGTGCGTTCGGCTCGGATCGCTTTGACTCTAAGAGGAACACGCCGGGTGCTCTCGGTATGACGAGGACGTCGGGAAGGACGAGTCTGCTCGGAGCCGGCCCTTAGGCAAGCCTCAAGGATTGGCGTCGACGGCTGATCTGAGGACCGGCGTCCAGCGGGCAACCTCGCGCTCAACGAGCTTCTGCAGCGCGTCGGGTCCGGCCTCCGCGTCTTTCGGCACCGTGCCGCCGAGCTCGAGGATACGCCTCTTCGCGCCCGGATCCTTGAGCGCGGCATCGAGGGCGGCGACGAGCTTGGCCCTGACATCTACCGGCAGCCCCTTCGGTGCGAAGACCGCGTTCCAGGCGCTGACCTCGTAGTCGGGCAGGCCCGCTTCCTTGGTGGTCGGCACATCGGGCAGGCTCGGGGAGCGCTCGGGCGTCGCGATGGCGTAAGCCTTGATTGTGCCGCCGGCGATCTGCGGAGCGACGTTGACGATCTGATCGGTCATGAAGTCGACCTGACCGGCCATCAGGTCGTTCAGCGCCGGCCCGGTGCCACGGTAGACGACGAGGGTGGGCTTGGCACCGACGATCGAGTCGAACAGCACGCCGGTCGAGTGCGAGACGGAGCCGACGCCCGCATGGGCCTGGTTGATCGAAGCGCCACCGGCCTTGAGCCCCTCGATGAAGCCCTTGAGGTCCTGCGCCGGCATGGCCTTCTTGGCGACGATGACGATCGGCGTGCCGGCGGCGAGGCCAATGGGATCGAAGCTTTTGGCGGGATCGTATTTCAGGCCCTTGAACAGAGCCGGTGCTGCGCCGTGCGTGCCCATATGGCCCATCATGATGGTGTAGCCGTCGGGCGAGGCCTGCGAAGCCCGCGTGATGCCCGTCGTGCCGCCGGCGCCGGTCACGTTCTCGATGACGACCTGCTGACCGAGAACCTGTGACATCGGCTCAGCGACGATCCGCGCGATGACGTCGGTCGGGCCGCCGGCCGCGAAGGGCACCACCATGGTGATCGGGCGCTGGGGATAGGTGTCGGCCGCAGCGCCGAATGCGGCGAGCGCCGATAGGAGGCCGATGGCGAAAGCCCTTCTCATGTTCCTCATCCCTTTCTTGTTTTCCTGTCGCCGGAGATCCCTGCGCCCACCGGGCGCCGAGCCGGTCAGGCTTCCGTAAACACCTCGTCGCGGCTTCGCCGCAGCGACGGCAGCAGCGCCGCCGAGAGAATGGTAAAGGCGACGAGGAACAGCAGCGCACTGAGCGGACGCTCCAGGAAGACCATGGGATCACCGCGCGACAGCGTAAGCGCACGGCGCAGGTATTCTTCCATCAGCTTGCCCAGCACGAAACCCAGCAGAAGCGGTGCCGGCTCGAAGCCGAACTTGATGAGCGCGTAGCCGAACACCCCGAAGGCCGCGATCAGCATCACGTCGGTCGGCAGAGCGTTGATCGAGTAGATGCCGATCGAGCAGAACATCAGGATCGCGGGGAACATCAGCCTGTAGGGCACCTTCAGAAGGCGCACCCAGATGCCGACCAGCGGCAGGTTGATGACGAGCAACATCAGGTTGCCGATCCACATCGAGGCGATCATGCCCCAGAAGAGATTGGGGTTCTTGGTCATCACGCCGGGCCCCGGGATGATGCCGTGGATGGTCATCGCGCCGACCATCAGCGCCATCACGGCATTGGGCGGGATGCCGAGGGTGAGGAGCGGGATGAAGGCCGTCTGTGCGCCGGCATTGTTGGCGCTCTCCGGACCGGCGACGCCCTCGATGGCACCGCGGCCGAAGCGGCTCGGGTCGCGGGCGATGCGCTTCTCGACGGTGTAGGCTGCGAAGGGGCCGAGGACGGCGCCGTTGCCGGGCAGGATTCCGAGCAGCGCCCCAATTGCGGTGCCGCGGAAGACAGAGGGCGCCGCCTGCCGTAGTTCCGCCAGCCCCGGCAGCAGGCGGCCGATACGGGCCTGCGCGATTTCTCTCGTGTCGGTCTGATCCAAGTTGCGCAGGATCTCGGCCACCCCGAACAGGCCCATCGCCAGCACGGAGAAGTCGACGCCGTCCGTCAGGAAGGTGAAGCCGAAGGTCATCCGTTCCTCGCCGGTCTCAAGGTCGGTGCCGACGCACGCGAACAGGATGCCGACCAGGATCATCGCCACGGCCTTCAGAACGGAGCCGTGCGCGAGGACGACGGCAAAGGCCAGCCCCATGACCATCAGGGCAAAGTATTCCGCCGGTCCGAAGATCAGCGCGAGGCGTGTGAGCGGTGCGCCGAGCGCCGCGATCAGGACGGTGGCAACGGTGCCGGCGAAGAACGAGGCAAGCGCGGCGGTGCCGAGCGCAATGCCGGCCCGGCCCTGGCGCGCCATCTGATGCCCGTCGAGGGTGGTGACGACAGAGGTCGCCTCTCCCGGGATGTTGACAAGGATTGCGGTGGTCGAACCGCCATACTGCGCCCCGTAATAGATGCCCGCGAGCATGATCAATGCGCCCACCGGATCGAGGCCGAAGGTGATCGGCAAGAGCATGGCGATGGTTGCAATCGGGCCGACGCCGGGCAACACGCCGATCAGCGTGCCGACGAGGCAGCCGAGGAAGCAGAGCAGCAGGTTCTGCAGGCTCAGCGCGACGCCGAAGCCGAGACCCAGATTGGAGAGGAGATCCGGCACGGGCTTGCGCTCCCGATCAACCGGTCATCGCGTGCCGGGCGACATCGGTCCCGCCCCGCCGCGCAGACCGGCGCAGCAGGAGCAGCAGACCCAGTCCCGCCAGGGCGAGCGCCCCGGCCGCCAGTCGCAAGAGCACCCGTGAGGAGACCGTTCCGCTCGCCGCCTCGATGAGCGCGGTGGGAAAGAGCGGGATCGGCAGGTTGAGCAGATCGCCGAACAGCAGCATGCACCCGGCCGTGAGAAGCAGCGCCAGGATCACGAGCTCGCGAAACCGCGCTTCAGGAGACGCGTAGCCCGCGAGAATGACCGCGAGGGGGCCGGCGACGATCAGGCCGAAGCCGGGCGTCGTGATGGGGCCGAGGGCGGTCGGCCGGATCGTCGCGGCAAAGGCGAGAATCGCCAGGACGACGACGATCGGGCCGCGCAGGCCGAACGTCTGAAGCCCTGCGCCGCCACGGACGAAGCCCGTCGCGGCAAGCAAGACCCCGCAGGCGGCCACGCCGATTGCAACCCAGTGCGGCAGCATGCCGGGCCCCATCGCACCGAGGGTGCCTCGTGAAAGATCGCCCGCGGCCCAGACGCCGGACATTCCGAGCAGGACGAGGCCAAGGCCGGCTGCCACGTTCTGCGGCACGCGCGAAAGCGCATGGCCCGACCCAGCGCCAGTCGATCGGTCGCTCATCGTCCCCTCTCAACGGGCATGCCCGCACCGGTGCTCCCGATGCGCGTGGCGCAAAGAAAACGACCGGACCCTCCCACGAGGAATTTTATCCAGATCTTAGGCTGCGGAGCTAAATTTCGGCAAGACCTGACGCCCGCGAAATCGCTCATCTCCCAAGCCTTCTGTTATCGACAACAGGGCCGGCGGGGCGCGCGCTCTATCGCGGCTCCTTTCAACATCAGCATTCGAGGCAAGCGTTGACGGGCCGATGCCGAAGATGCGCGTGCGCGCCGGCTCAGGAGCGAAAGGTTTGCCGCGGGTCGAGCCCCCTGCGAATTCTCATGGTTGGCGCATGCTGCGCCATTGGTCTTGACCGCGTAGCTCCCTCTTTGGGCGCTCGTTATGCCGCGCCGGAAGGATGGGGAGCTGTGTGCCGTAGGCGTGGCATCGATCGTCGGTTCTGCGAGTTGACGACTGAGCACGTCACACCGGGAGAAATGCCATGGACGAAGATCGCTTTAACATCGAGTTGCGCAAGTTTTTGAAGGAAGTCGGCGTCACCTCGCAGCGTGAGATCGAACGTGTCGCCCGCGAGGGTCTCGCGCAGGGCGGCACGTTGAAGCTGCGCATGACACTCACGGCCGAGAATGCGCCGCTCGAGCACGTCGTCGAGCGGACGATCTCGCTTGGTGAGGGTGCGGATAGCTAAACACCCTCGCTTACGGGAATTTGGTCGTTGGTCCGACCGAAAGCGTCTGGCGCTTCATGCCCAGCGTGTAGCGAGCTCGGGCATGTCATCGGCCATGTCCGTGTTCACCGACGTGATCCGCATCCGCGGACACAGTGCCGGGCGCTTGATCGGGCCCTTCGCCGCTCCCTGGCGCACCCGACACGATTCGATCGTGTGAGCTTTGCGCGTGCCAGGTTTTCAGCGACGGACGATCTGCTTGTTGCCCTCTATGGCTACGGAGCAACATAGACGGGATCACCAGCGTTCTCCCTGCCGTCCGGCTGCTCCATTCGGTAATCGCAACCGTGTCTCCGCGACGAAGACCGTCTGTGCACTCCCGAGTCGCTCTCGGAGCTGTGGCGGCTGCAGCCATGGCCACCGGTCTCATCGTCCGTGCCCGGGCCAAGCAAGCGGAGGACGCGCACCCGCCCTTGGGCCGTTTCGTCGAGGCCGACGGCGTGCGCCTTCACTATATCGAGTGCGGTGCCGGCGAGCCGCTGGTCATCTTCCACGGCAACGGGAGCATGGCGGAGGAATTCATCCTCAGTGGCTTCGTCACCTTGGCCGCGCAGCACTTCCGCGTCATCGTGTTCGATCGTCCGGGCTACGGCTACAGCGAGCGCCCGCACAGCAAAGTTTGGACGCCAGCGGCGCAAGCCGACCTCTTGATCGGTGCGCTTGCTCAGATTGGCGTCAACCGAGTGATTGCCCTCGGCCATTCCTGGGGCGCTTCGGTTGCGATCGCAGCAGCCCTACGCCACCCAGACGCCGTTCGCGGGCTGGTTCTGGAGAGTGGCTACTACTATCCGTCACCCCGTGCCGACCTTGCCCTGTTCTCGATAGCGGCCCTCCCGTTGATCGGTGACGTGCTGCGCTACACGGCATATCCGCTGACAGCGCGCCTGCTATGGCCGATCATGCGGCGCAACCTGTTCAGCCCAGCTGCCGTCGCTCCGGCGTTTGCACGATTTCCCTCATCGATGGCGATGCGTCCGTCGCAGCTTCACGCGAGTGCGGCAGAGTCCGCCTTGATGGTTCCGAACGCGGCGGTGCTCCAAAGGCACTATCGTAAGCTGAGGATGCCTATCGCCATCATCGCCGGGATCGGCGACAGGATGGTCGATGTCGACGGTCAATCCCGTCGCCTCCACGGCGAGGTGCTGCACAGCAGCCTGCACCTTGTGGAGGAGTGTGGCCACATGGTTCATCACACCGCACCGCACAGAGTGTTGGCCGGTCTCGAAGAAGTTCGTCGGGCTGCCTGCGAGGCGAGCGCCCGCCGAGAGACGTCGCTCCAAGCGACGTAGACAACTCATCCCAAAGCCAGCCGGTCAGCTCGTTCAGCGGCCCGGCCTGAAACGCAGGATGCATCCCTGATCTTCGTCGGTCAGGAGGTAGAGGAGACCGTCTGGTCCCTGAACAACCTGCCGGATGCGCTCACCCATGGGAATGCGCTCCTCACCGGTGACGCGCGACGCGACGAGGGTCAGACGAATGACAGCCTGTGACGTCAGTCCAGCAAGAAACAGGTTCCCACGCCAGCTCGGAAAAGAGCTGCCGGAGTAGAACACTATTCCTGAGAATGAGATCGAGGGCGACCAATGGTAAGCGGCATCGGCAAGGTCCGGCCGTGCCGGTGGCCTTGGAATTGCGCTTCCATCCATGTGCTGACCCCAACTGACCAGAGGCCAGCCATAGTTGCGCCCGGGCTCAATGATGTTGATCTCGTCACCACCGGTCGGTCCGAACTCGCCTGCCCACAGAGCGCCGGTTTCCGGCTGGACCGCGAGGCCTTGGATGTTGCGGTGACCGTAGGACCAGATCTCGGGCCGAGCGCCCTCATGGTTCGCGAACGGATTGTCGGGTGGCATGGAGCCATCCGGGTTGACGCGGATGAGCTTACCGACGTCGGTCGAGAGGTCCTGGGCAAGGCCCGGATTGAACCGGTCCCCGGTTGAGATGAAGAGCTTGCCGTCGGGCGCGAAGAGAAGGCGAGAGCCAAAGTGACCAGCGTCACTGCTACCCACCGGATGCTGCCGGAAAATGACCTGGAAATCCTCAAACGCGGTTTGGTCTGAGTTGAGCCTTCCGCGCCCAGCGGCTGTAGCCGCTCCGTTCTCGCGCGGTTCGCCGTAGGTTAGATAGATAAAGCGGTTCTCTGAGAAGTTGGGATCTGCCGCTACGTCTAGAAGCCCACCTTCGCCGGTATGGACGGGTGGAGTTCCGCGGAGAGGGGCCGAGACTTGTCCCCCTGCTGAGACGATGTGCAGGCGGCCAGCGCGCTCGGTGACCAGCATGCCTCCATCCGGCAGAAAGGCTAGACCCCAGGGATGGTCAAGATTGCAGGCAACGGGCTCTACGACGATCTCGGCCTTCTCGGTGCTGAGGCGCTCGGGCGGCCGCGCCACGGCAGGGTGCAGAGCCATCGTGAGCACGGCCGCGGTCGCAACGAGAATACGGATCACAGCGCTTCCCCAGACGAAGCCTCACCTTGCAACCCGCAAAAGCGCGCTCGGGATCAACAATGAAGCTGCGCCTGACACTCGTGGCCGAGAATGCGTCGCTGGAGCACGTCGCCGAGCGGACGATCTCGCTTGGTGAGAGTGAGGACAGCGAAACACCTTACGCTTACAGTAACGTGCAAACAGATCGGGCCGAAAGTGTCTCGCGCTTCATGCCTAGCGTGTAACGGGTTCGGGCACGTCATCGGCCATCTCCATGTTCTCCAACGTGATCTGCCCTGGTGCTCTCGGCAACCGCGGATCGAGCGTACCGTCGATCGACGTGAGCTCTGATCGATAAGGACCACCGGTTGATGCCGCTTCGGTCCGACGCCGGATGCGCGGCAGCGGCTGGCCTAGCCGCGGCGCACCCAAGGCACACCATCGGCGCCGCGTCCGCATCCGCGGGCACATTGCCGGCGCTTGAGCCGCCTCTCCACCGCTTCCTGGCACACCCGGCACGATTCGAACGTGTGACTTGCGCCTGAGGAGGGCTGCGCCACCATCACTTTGAGCGATCAGGGCATTTCATCACCCCGCACAGCGCCGTTGCGTCCGCTGCCCAGTTGGGCTACTCACGAGCCACGGTCAGCACCCGTAGCTCAGCTGGATAGAGCGTTGCCCTCCGAAGGCAAAGGTCACACGTTCGAATCGTGTCGGGTGCGCCATTTCCATATAGAACTGCGAACACTCGGCGCGACTGATGAGCCTGCGCCCATGACGGCAGCCTACAGGCTGGTCTTGTCGTCGACGATGCGGATCACGTCCGCGCAGACCTCGACCCGATCGACGGTCGACCGAAGCCACGCCTTCCGGAACGGGATCACACCCGTCGTCACATGCTCCCGCATCAGTTGGCGGAACGGCTCGACTAGGGCATCTCTGCAAAGGGGTTAATCCGGGAGGGGTGAACTCCCAGGTGTGGGGGCGATGCGACGCTTTGAACTGACCGACGCGCAGTGGGGGCAGATCGCTCCTCTGCTGCCTCCGCAGAAGCCGCGCACGGGCTGGCCTGCGGAGGATCAACGGTAAGTCCTCGTCGGCATGCTCTAGATCCTGCCGGCAGGCGCTCCCTGAGAGGACGTGCCGGCGCGCTACGGGGCCAATCGGGACCTTGTCGACCTCGCTGCGCAGAGCCGAGACGCGCTGCTCCACCTGCGCCGCCTTCTCCGCCCGCAGCGACCACAACGAGGCCGGCTTCGCCCGCAGCCGCTTGGGCTGCGGCAGCTCCGCCACGAGATGGTCGGTCACCAATGTGTCGAGCGCCGCTTGGGCCGGATCGACAGCCCCTCCTCGCGGTAGATCCGGTCGGTGCGCTTGTGAGTCACCTTCCAGCCCTCCCGCTGCAGCAGGATGTGCAGCCGGCGGCAGCCGCAGCGCACCCGTGCGGCGGCCCCCTCCTTCAGCCGCATCCGCAGCGCGACCTGCGGATCCCAGTGACTGCGGTAGCGATGGGACGAACGGCCGAAGCCGGTAGCCTGACAGGCCCAACGCTCGCTGACGTCGTAGGCCGCATGGAGGTGGCCGGCGACCTCAGGGCGAGTGGCGGGCCTCACCACTGATCCTTGAGCACATCCAGCAGCATGGAGCGGTCCAGCATCAGGTCGGCGACCAGCCGCTTGAGCTTGCTGTTCTTATCCTCCAGCTGCTTCAGCCGCCGGATCTCCGGGACGCCCATGCCGACGAACTGCTTCTTCCAACTGTAAAATGTCGGCTCGGACACGCCCATCTTCCGGCAGGCCTCGTCCACCGACGCACCGCTCTTCGACTGCCTCAGAGCAAAGGCGATCCGCTCGTTCGTGAACTGTTTAGAAGGCATGGCATCCGCCCTCCTTCAGGGTTCAAGATGCCCGAAAAACTTGTGCAAGGCCCAGACCAAGCTGGCGGGTCAGGGGCAAACTAACTTTGCTCCGGACGGCCGCGTGGGGCCGATCAAGGGGAGCACACCAAAATTCAACCGTAATACCAGGCATAGAATAGGCGCGACGGCGACCTTCCGGGATCGCCGCGCAACCCTGCTGCCGGGCGAGGCTTGTATCAGGCCAAGAGTGCGCCCGTGTCGTAGAAGTGGTAGTCGAAGGAATCGCTCAGCACCACGCCGCCGGTCTTGATTGCGATGGTGTAGGATGCGCCGTCGTTGCTGTCCTTGAGCGTGTAGTAGTCGAGGCCAGGATTGTACTTGGCCAGCGCATTCACGACAGAATCGGTGGTGACCTTCGTCAGCGTCGAATCGGCACCGAAACCGCTGAACCGCAGGAAGTCGCCGCCTGCAACGCCGGCACCTTCAAAGTCCCACACGAAATCCTGGGGCTTAGCGCCAAGGGACAGGTCGAAATCCGCCTTCGAGAAGGCAAACGTATCGTTGCCGGCACCGCCGTACAGCGCGTCGACGCCCTTGCCGCCCTGCAGCAGGTCGTTGCCTGCGCCGCCGCTCAGACGATCGTTGCCCGCACCGCCGTACAGCTTGTCGGCGCCACCGTTGCCGTTGATCAGGTCGTTACCGCCCTGGCCGTCGATGAGATCGCCGCCGGCCGTGCCGCCGATCGAATTGTCTCCATTGGTGCCGAAGTACTTTACGCCGGTCAGGACAGGACCAGTGGAAGGAAAGGACATTTGAATTCTCCTGCGCTCGAAAAGGTTTTCAAACTCGAAAGCCTGACGGCGCTTTGTATCGACAGCCTTAAGGATTTGTCAACCAATGAATTCAGTACAAATTTTGCGATGACAGCCTATTTTGAGACAAATTTTCCGATTGTGGCTCGAATGTGTGCTGAAACGGCTGATATCGAAATAAAAAGCCAGATCCTACGTACTTTTGATCGATATTCGGGTATGCTGATGGCGAGATGGCGAGATCAAATCAGATAAGAGATCGCCGGATTCTCAATTCATGCCTAGCACTCGTTGCAAAATTGGCACTGGCTTAAGTCGCACCTCGTGACAGCGCCAATCTCGTATTGTAAGAAAAATATATCCGCGCGACAGAAGTGGGCCTTCAGCGCGCCGACATCTCACCCCGGACTTTACGGGCAAGGCCGCTCGCAGAAAGGTGGTCCGACGTTTGCGTCGAGTGCGTGTCACGAGGGAAAGCGGTCATGTCGACCTCGGGCTGCATCCCAACGTGGCGTCGACGAGCATGTACCGGCGTATCGCGCTCGCGCAATGAACCGACGCAGGCCTCGTCGCAGCCGGTATTGCGACGCCATCATCCTGCACCGCGAACATTTAGTTGGGGTTTTCGGCCACGATCTAAAGACTCGAGTTCGAGGCGCACCGTCCGGCCCTGTCAAAGCCGGCGCGATCCAGACAAAGGACCGGTCGGCAACACCCGCCCCGGACTTGAGGCATCTCCGCCGATTGAACGCGATACCTCAGCGCGGGTCGATAATCACCGGACCGGCGGAATTAAACCCGATAGCCCAGTCAACTCTACAATTTCCAAAATCTAGCGATTTTTATAGACCTCTGTTGCTCATCAGCCATTAGGCTATGCATAACGCGGATAACGGCTATCAAGCTGAGGACAATCACGGCGCGCGACATTATTGAAATGATTGCTCGATGCTTCGCGAAGGTGGCGGGATGGGCAGGGAGCTAGACTTTGAAGCGCATGAACATGTCCTGCCGAGGCGATTCGAATGGGTCGATGTCCGCGTCCGGCGGATGGCAGGGCATGTGCCGTCGGCTCGTCGTTCCAGCCCTCGCTGGATTGCTGCTGATGGAGGCGCTCACGGCCTGTACGTATCTGTCCAGTGACGGCCCCGCCCGCGCGACGGTCGAGACCGGCGCCGTCATCAAATCGGAGCGACGCGCGCCCGTCGGGTTCGTCCAGCTCGATCTCAGCGCCGCCGCCGTGAACGCGGCCAATGCGCAGACCCGTGCGCTGACGCCGCTGATGGCGCGTGTCCTGAGCGGCTCTCAGAGCCGGCACGGCAGCATCGGCGTGGGCGACGTCGTGAACATCACGATCTTCGAGGCCAGTGCGGGCGGCCTGTTCATTGCCTCGGAAGGCGGCGCGGCGCGGAGCGGCAACTTCGTGGCGATTCCTCCGCAGCAGGTTGAGGCGAGCGGCTCAATTACGGTGCCTTATGCCGGTCAGGTCGCGGCGGCGGGGCGAACTCCGCAGCAGGTGGCGCGCGACATCACGGAGCGCCTGAAGCAACGTGCCGTCGAGCCGCAGGTCGTCGTCTCCATCGGAGATCGCCGCTCGGGTTCGGTCAGCGTCCTTGGTGACGTCAACCAGCCGACACGGGTGGATATCGATCCCGGCGGCCTGCGCTTGCTCGAAGCCATCACCCGGGGCGGGGGGCCACGCAGCGCCCCCTACGAGACGATCGTCACGCTCAAGCGGGGCAACCGCACGACCCAGACCCTCCTGAGCAGCGTCGTGAAGATCCCGGACCAGAATCCCTATCTTTCGCCGGGCGATATCGTTTTCCTGACCAAGGAGCCACGCTTTTATCTAACGTTGGGTGCGACCCCGGCTCCGGGCTCGCTCGGTGGCTTGAACAACCGTCGCTTCACCTTCGAGAATGATACGATGAGCCTTGCCGAAGCCGCCGCGAAGTCCGGTGGCCTCGATCCGAACCGTGCCGATCCCGGCGCCGTCTTCCTGTACCGGCTCGAGTCCCGCCGGGCGCTCGAGGAGATGGGCGTGGATCTGACCGGCTATGCCGGCAACGAGATCCCGACGATCTATACCTGCGACTTCGGCCGTTCGGATGCGTTCTTCGTTTCGAGCGAGTTCCTGATGCGTAGCCGGGACATCATCTTCGTGGCGGAGGCTCCGGCTGTCGGGCTTCAGCGCTTCACGGCGAGCCTGTCGGGACTGACCAGCAATGCGAGCGCCGTCGCCGCGACCCGCTCGTACTGACCGCGCGGCCCAGGTGCGGAAGGCGCCCGGGCCTTGGCGCCGTTCCCGCCGGCCATCAGGGTGGTCCGCATGCCGAAACACGCGATCTAACGTTTGCGCGTGAGACTTCGGTAGCCCGCCAACCCCGCCTGGGTCAGGGTCATGCTTTCCCCTGTGATCAGGGCGATGTAGCGGTCGCCGCCCAGCTCGAACACCAACATGTTCTCGCGGGCATCGAGGATATGCAGCGGATCCCATTGGAACGGCCTTTCCGGGTCGCGATTGGCTTGCATCGCATCCTGATCGACCGTCAGCGTAAAATCGGATCCCTCCCAGCGCCCGACCAGGTTCGTTCGCAAGGACGTCGCAAGCGCCGGGGGTGCCAGTCTCGCGCGCACGCTCTGGGCTGTTCCGAGCCGAGCGCGGGCGCCGGGCGCCTCTGCGGGGTGGATCGGGCGCCCCTCTTGCGCGCCGCCCGCCCCGCAGGAGGCGCCCAAGGCGAGCACTACGAGGACTACGCGCCTCAGTCGGATCGGCGACACGGCCCGATCGCTAGCGGTCGGCCGCGGGAGCGGCGTCCATGAGGCGCGCGATCAGGTGCCGACACTCCGTCGGCGTGTGGACCCAGTCCTCGGTCACGCGCGCGCCGACGGCCTCCTGAAGCGACCGGAACTGTTCACGATCCAGCGCCCGCAGGGTCTCGGTCAACGCCGTTTCGAGATCGCCTCCCAGGCAAAGGCCGATGCGCCGGGCGGCCAGCCAGCGACCGATGGCCGTGCGCTCCAGCGCGATCGGCACCGTGCCAACCCAGCCGCTTTCGTAGAGGCGATTCGGCAGGAGCCACTCCGAGTTCTGGCCTTCCTCGAAGAAGTCGATCACCCAGGCGAAATCCACCTCGCCGTAGATGCGCGGAAGCTCTTCGGGATTCCGATACGGTCCCTCGAAACGCATGTAGGGCTCAGCGGCGATCATCGCGTCGAAATCCGGAAACTCACGATGGGCCGGACGTCCACGCAGGACGACTTCGAGCGCCCCGTCGAGGCGACGGGATACGGCGGAGAGGATGCGGAAGCTCTTCAGGCAGCGGATCGCGCCGAACCAGCCGATTCGCCAGGGCGCTCCATCGCCCCGGTTGGTCCGCGCGGCAGGCGGCAGGGCCTGCTCGATGAACACCTTGTTCTCGATGAGCTCGATTGGCAGCCTGGCCTGCGAATGGGGCTTAAAGTAATTCTCCACGAAGGCTGGCGAACTGGTGACGAGGGCCGTGGACCGGCGGGCGAGAGCGCCCTCAAGCCAGCGCAGCCCGCGCCCGGCGGGCCCCTGCGAAAGCATCAGCCGGTGGATGTCCAGGCATTCGTAGATCACAGGCGTTCGCGTGCGCCCGCCCCGCACCGCCTGAGCCACCGCCAGCATCTCGAGGTTTCGCGCGACGATGAGATCCGCGCCCTCGACGACGTCTGTCCAGCGGCGCCTGTTGAGCGCCGTCCACACGGTCGCCGCAACGCGCTTCAGGAACCGGCCATCGGCTGTCCGACCGAGGTCATGAGCCGGAACGCCTTCGATCGACGCGACGGGCAGGCCGCGCCGGAAGCCGGCGAGATAGATCTCGGCGCCTCCTGCCTTGAACATGCGGATCCGGCGGCGAACCGCCGGATCGTTCAGATCATGGACGAAGTAGGCGATCCGCATGGGGTCGGGAAGGGGCATGGATCCTCAAAAGCTCGCGGGCCGCGGGCGGCAGCGGCGTCGCTTATCTACTGGAGGGAAAGGGTTATCTCCTGCTCAGCCTGATGCGGTTTGGGGCGTACGTCTATATGATCGTGAAGGGAACTTAGCCCGAACGCATTCGCAGATTTGTGTCGATAGAGCCAGAACCGGTTCTGACTTAGAAGAGGGGAAAACATAGGACTAAATCGAGTTGTTCTAGAGTTTTCAAGTCGGAACTTTTCGAAATATGATTTTTCAATTGTACGTGCAGCGGCTCATACCAATCCTTCAGTTTAGACCGTAGCCATTCAGCGATGTCCCAGTCGAGAGGCTGCGCTCAACAACTCACGGTGGTCTTACAAATTTTCGGTGGGTGATCCCTTGTACTTCTTGAGTATATATTGATGGCGAGAGTTGATGTATTTTCAATGTTCTGCAAGTTGGCAAGCTCTACCAATCAAGTGGCCATCGCGAGAATAGTATCGGTAAAACGCGGCATGCTGTATTTGGTTTCCACAAGCAGGCGAGCTGCTTCCCCCATGGCGCGTGCTTTGTCCGGATTATCAAGCATGAACAGGATCGCCGACTTCATCGCTGCGACGTTCCCGGGTTCGACGAGGAGGCCGGTCTGCTCGGAAATGACAAAGTCGCTCGGAGCGCCTGTTCGCGTGGCGATCACGGGTTTGCCCATCGCCATGGCTTCGACCATGACGGCGTAGCCCGTTGCGTGGTAGGTGTCGGTCAACGGCAGGACGACGCACGACGCCTGACCATAAAGGTTGCGGAGATTGGCTAGGCTCCCGGCTGATCCCATCGATACGTTAGATGGGAGCGCATCTGAAGACGCGGCTTCTCCAATCCATGTACTTCCGGATGCGATCCGAAATTTCGCATCAATCCCGCGGCTGGCAGCTATCAGCGTACTGTAGTCTCGGCCAGCTGCGCCTGCGCTCAGAACAAAACGCGTGTCCAAGGGATCGGTCCGCGTGTAGAATGTGGTATCGACCGCGACGCCTACCACCACCGTTCGAGACCGAGGTGCCCCGAAGCGAGTGATCAGCGTGTCGGCTAAAGCGTGGGAAAGGGGCGCGAACCAGATGTTGTTCATGCGCCGCGCAAATTGCATCCACGTGGAGAACCAGCGCTCTTCGAAGTAGTGACCATGTATGCTTACGACCATTTTGGGGAAAGCGAGCTTCGACGCGGCGACGAGAGTCGCCGGCGCCCCACACTGCTCGGAAACGCAGTAGACCAAACCATTCCGGCCGGCATGATTGATAGCGCCCGCGTGTGAGCGGTAGCGCTGGCGTAGCGCAGTCGCTCGGTTACGGGATAGAGCTGTACCACCCTGGTCATTGGAAAATAGTTTGAAGCCTTGAGTCTCCATATGGGAAAATTCGAGATGTGGTCGCTCTCCTCTGATTACCTCCCCCCGCCAATCCCGGTGATTAAGGGGACCAGCAACAATGCATGAAAAACCGCTCATCTGCATTCTCCGGAGCTGTGAAATTAAGTCTTTTAGGGATTTAGCCAAACATATCAGCGTAATAGATGTATCGTTTTGCTGAATAAATCATTGGCTGCACCGCTAAGACTAGTTGACATTAGTTGTTATAGTGGCTATGCGGTCCTCGATTGTGTGCGAATTATGTCTATGTGGTCGGTAATTTCGGCCATGACACGGTTCGATTTGCAAGATAAGATATCAATAGCATGGCAGTAAAGCTTTGACCCGCAAAGCCCTATCGCTGGTGGCCAGCATATTTACGGGCAATCATACCGTGCCGACATAATTGCTACCCACGGTGAGCAACTTGCCTCCAACGTCACAGGTGTTCCCCATCTCTCGGGCACGCCCATCGAGATCGGGTGGAGACAGGTCCTACAGCTTCCCAGATATGAAGTATGTTCGATTTTTCTCATATTTCTTCGTTCCAAATAATGCTACAAATTGGTTCCAGTGGCATTGGTTTCCTTCTTGCTCATGACACATCCATGCACAGCAGTTCAAAGGTTGGTAGCTTTCGCACATGGTATGCGGTCTACGTTCCCTCTTTCGGGTGCGGCAGCAATCCCATCAGGTTCCGCGCGTTGTCGTGAAGGTTCATTCTGAGGCGGTAGATGACTCGTAAATTTCTTGTCTTAGTCGGCGTTCTTCTCCCGATTGAAGCAGCGGCCGAGTCGCTACCCTCCAATATTGACCCCGCTGACTTGGGTCTTCCGACATTCGAGGAGACGTGGCAAAGCCTCGACGCCTCGGAGATGTGGAGAAAGCCGGCTAAACCCACGCGTTGGCGTACCGTTCATGGCGCTGGCGACCCGACCAAGGAAGCCTATCGCACGGGAAGTGCAGGAAGCATCTTCGTCGATTCATCCTTCACGGGCGTCATGGACGGCAAGTTGCTCGATAAGCCACTCGGCCTCAATCCGTTCACCCTAGATCCGGGCAAATCCGTCACCATCGTTGGCACACCGGTGCCAGAAAACCTAAAATCCATAATGTTCGGCCGCAGCTATATGGCCGGACTTCTCACGACCAAATTCTCGTTCTCGCAACTATTCGGCTACTTCGAGGTCAAGGCAAAAATTCCGTCTGGTAAAGGTATGTGGCCTGCGTTCTGGCTGATGCCAGTCAAAGGTCAGTGGCCCGCGAATGGGGAGCTCGATGTGTTCGAGGGGCTAGGCCAAGCAAACGAGATCCACACCACCGTCCATTCCGCCCCTGACGGCAAGCACGTTCAAACAGGAAAGAAGGTTGTGCTCCCCTTTGACGTCGGCGGTCCCGGCTCAGATTGGCATACGTACGGTGCGGCGTGGACTGCCAAGGAGATCGTTTGGTACGTAGACCGAAAAGAAGTGTTCCGGACCACGACACCGTCGGACATGAAGCAGGTCCCGATGTACCTCCTCCTCAACCTCGCCATCGGCGGCAAGTGGGGCGGCTGGCCGGACGAGACGACACCCTGGCCCGGGGAATTCGTGATCCAGCGCGTCAGCGCCTGGAAGCTGCCGGGCTGAGATCGTGCCGCGCAAGGCCCCCTCCGACTCTCCTCCGTCGGCGCCGTCAGGCGTTTCGGCCCTGGCGCGTGGGCTCGCCCTCGGCCTCGCCCTCGTGATGAGCCCGGCGCAGGCCGAACCGGGTGTGACGGCATCCCCGCAGGCCGGCCGCATCGAGGGCGTGCAGCTTTGGAAGCTGCCGCCCACGCCCAACGGCCTCGTCCCATCCCAGAGCTGGCATGCGACCGGATCGGCGCCGAACGGCGATCTCTACGTGGCCGGCATGGACCATCGCACCAACGCGGCCCTGTACCGCCTGCCGGCAGGCCGGGATGACCTGCGCCTCGTCGGCGACGCCCGCTCGGCCTCCGAGGCCGCGGGCAATTGGCACCCGAGCGAGACGGCGGAGAAGTTCCACACCCGCCCGACCTTCATGAACGGCAAGGTCTATGTCGCGACCATGGATTCCTCCGGTCTCGACGCTGATTACAAGGCGAAGCGGGGCTTCCACTGGTACGCCTACGATCCCGACACGGACCACTTCACCGACCTCAGCGCACGGGAGAAGGGCGGCACCGGCCTTCCGCACGGAAGCGTGGTCACCCTCGCCGCGGACCCCGCCCGGAACGCGCTGTTCGGCGCCATCGTGCCGACCGGCGAGGTCGTGCGATACGACGCGACCGGCGGCGTGACCGCATCGCTTGGCCGCCCCGCGGGCTACGATCGCCCGTTCCTCTACGTGAACCGCTTCATGTTCACCGACGCGAAGGGACGCCTGTACGGTTCGGCCGGAGCAGGGCCGGGCTACGCAGCCGGGATCTATGCCCATCTCTACCGCTACGAGCCGGGGGTTGGCCCGGTGCCGCGGCCCGACCTGCCGCTGGTCGAGCCCCGCGCCCTCGAGACCGGCCGCTGCTTTCCCGATCGCCAACTCTGCTTCGCCGCCGATAGCCGGGGACACCTCTACCGCTTCAGCGAGGATGCGGCAGGCGACACGATCGCCTGGACTGCCATCGGGCAAGTGACGATGGAGCGGCCCGGCTCGTTCCTCTGGATGTTCCAGGTCGATCCCGCCGGGGCGACGGCCTACGCGGCCGCGACGAGCTACGCACCCGATGCTGGACCGGCTTCGCTCTACGAGGTCGACCTCGCGACCGGACGCTCGACGCGCCTATGCAGCCTCGCCGACCTCGATCCCCGGCTCTCCGCCCTGAACGTCCATACCGGATACGATGCCTGGGACGCGCAGGGGCGCTTCGCCTTCGCGAGCTTCGCCGGCGAGGGCGAGAGCGAGGTCCTGCTGACGCGGGTCGATCCCGCGCAACTGAAGGCGGCCCTGCGCGCCCGATGTCGTGATGCCGCCTGCACGCCGTGAGATATCGGGTTGCGGAGCGGATTCGGGGCAGCACATCCTCTACGATCGATCACACGGCTACGGTCAAACTCAGGATCCCACGCGAATGGACGGCCTCGCCCCCGACGACGTCACGGTCTGCATCTGCACCTATCGGCGGGCGACCCTTGTGCAGGCGATACAGTCTGTCGCCACCCAATGTCGCCACGTCGTGGTGATCGACAACGATGCGGCCGGATCGGCCCGGTCCCTGGTGGCGTGGTGCGACGAGCATTTGCCCTGCGCCGTGACCTATGTGCACGCCCCCGACCGCAACATCTCGGTCGCCCGCAACGCCGCCCTGGACGCCACGCCGACGCGCTGGCTCGCGTTTCTCGACGACGATGAAGTCGCCGCTCACGATTGGCTCGAACGTCTGGTCGCCGGCCGGGACGGGCAGGCCGTCGTCATCGGGCAGGTGGTCGCGGTGTACGGGGAAGGGCTGCCCGGCTGGGCTCCCAGCCTGGATTTCCACAGCAACCGGATCGCCGATGCCGGACGGATCGACAACGCCTATACGTCGAATGCCCTGATCGACCTCGATTTCGTGCGCCGGCACCAGATCCGGTTTGCGGTGGAATGCGGGGTGACCGGCGGCGAAGACACGTTGTTCTTCCGCAGCATCACGACCGCCGGCGGGGGCATGGCCTACCGACCGGACAGCATCGTCTACGAGGACGTCACGCCGGGGCGCGCGACCTTGTCCTGGGTGATGCGGCGTAAGTTCCGGTCCGGGCAGACGCATGCCCTGATGCTGTCGCGGTTCGACAAACGGGCGCGCGCCCGGCTGCCGCTGACCTCCACCGCCAAGGCCGTCTACTCGGCCCTGAGGGCGGCCCTTGTCCTGCCACGGCCGACCCGCGCGATCTGGTGGCTCGCCCGCGGCGCGCTCCATGCCGGCGCGTCCGCTTACTGCCTGAAGCCGCGGATCCTGGAGGAGTACCGCCAAGCCTGAGCCGGTGGCAGGGGAGCGTCCGCTCGTCTCGCCGAGGGACGGAGCGGTGCCGGAGAGAGGCGCAGGACCGCCAGCCGGGGCGACCGATCCAGGTTGCGCGGAACCGCGCGAACCTGCGTCTGCCGACGGCTCCGATTTCTAAAGAATCCGGCTTTCTAAAGAATCCCGCCCGGAGACGATTCGAGATCTCGGGCGCGGTGATCGCGCCGGGCCAGTTCGTGGTCGAGTCCGACATCAAGAAGGTGCAGCATCTCACCGGCGGCCGCGCGCTGCGGGTGCGCGAAGGGGCACGGGGTCAGGCCGGTGACGTGCTGATCCGTCTCGACGAAACCCAGACCCGGGCGAGCTCGACATCATCCTGAAGGCGCTGGACGAACTCTCGGCTCACCGCGCCCGCGACGAGGCGGAGCGCGACGGGGCGGCCACCATCACCTTCCCGCCCGCGTTGCTGGTACGTGCGGCCACCGACCCGGCCGTGGCCCATTTGACCGAGGGTGAGACCCGACTGTTCACGGCGCGCAAGGTCGTCTTCGTCACCGGCAAGTTGCGGGCGTCGCGCGAACACCGCCGGGATTTGGTGATCCGCCTCCAGTTCCGATCAAGCGGAAAGCGATTTTATCGATGCGTTCGCGACGTCGGTTGCGATGAATCCCGTCGATCGACGAAGCAGATCCCTCCATCCATCCTCCTGTAACCAAATATCCACCGGAAACCTGCTTAACTGTGAGGCCTCAGCCGGAGGCTTAGGACCACCTCACCATGAAAGCAGAAATAAAACCAGATTACACGCCATCGGTCGATGACGAGGCCGAGCGCGTTCGCGACATCTTCGTGAAGTCTTTTCGGCGATCCGAAAGTGACCTCGATCGTCTCCTGCCAAAGAATTTTACGAGCACGCTTTCCCAACGCGACGAGGCTGACAAGCCGACTGCCGGGGACGAGTTCGACTGGTCGGTCACCCTCGCGAATGTCGAAAAGATCGTCGAGGCTGCGGCTTCGAGTCGGACGTCCACCCTCGCTGCCGAACGGCGCGCGGAGATCGCCGAGGCCAAGGCCAAGGAAGCCCTGCACTGGCTGAGAGTCCTGCACGAAGCCGTGCTCCGAGGGCTTCCCGACGCGACATCGGAGACGGCCGTCGGCTGACCGGCCCGACCATCTCCGGCGCAGGCCTTCTTGAGCAGGGACGGTGATGTGACCGCTTCGGAGGATGCGCACCCCGGGCCGCCGAGACTTGCCCGCGAGACTGCCTGTGGGGAAGGACCGCCGTGCGAGCGGTCGCATCGGCGGGCGCGAACGCGAGGCGTTGATTTGCTTCCCCCGTCGTCCGCGGCCTCCGCGATCTTGCCCCGGACAGCGGACCATGGTGGCGTCGATTCACGACAATACCGGTCCGTTCTATTAGCGACGCATTAAGCCGATTTGCGCAGAGATGAGGCGAAGGTATCATCGGCCAAGAACCGGCCGGTTGTTCTGGTAGGTTCAGCGCGCTCCTCGGTTCATGCGTGTGGCGGCGTTAGTCCCGCGAGAGCGGGGTGAAGGAGATGCGTCATGGCGTTCATTGTCCTATCGGCGATCGGCGGCGGCGTGGGGATCGGTGCCCTGATGTTGTCCTACGGATTCGGCACCGCGCTGGCCTGCGCCATTCCCGGCGGGAGCCTCTGCGCCGCCGTGGCAGCCTTCGTCTTGATGGCGCGTCGCGGAGAGGATTGGGCGGGCGAGGATTGCGAAGACGATGAACCGGTCGATGATCAGACGGACCAGATGGTGAAAGCCCTGCGCGAAATCGCGCAGCGGGGCGACCTGGACCGCGCGAAGCCGGCGGGCAAGCAATCCCGCGCCGCCTGAGGGGCGGATTCGCGAGGCCGCACGGCGCCTGGGCGAAGCCCGAAGCCGTCATCCCGAAGGAAGCGACCCGCTTCGGTATGCTCGAGCGGCGACGCGGGTCGCGGCGTGGCCCGGTTCAGGCGCCGCGGCGCCTGACCCGGCGAAGGACGCGGGTGATGTCGCGGGCATACAGAAGCGCCGCGCCACCGCCGACGACCACACTGCAGGCCAGCACTTGCAGCATTTCGGTCTGAGAATGACCGGCGAGCAGGGTCGCGCAGAGGCGCTGCGTGGCGACCGCACTTCCAAGCCCGAGCCCGAGCGGCAGGATGACGTGCCGCAGGTAGACCATGGCGGATGTCGCGCTATCGTGGCGGGTCAGAGTCACGGCAATGCCGCAGAAGACGGCGTTCTTGATCGCGACGCCGGCGGCGATCCAAACGAGGCCGTATCCGGAGAGCGCCGCCACGGCTCCCAGGCCGATTGAAACCGAGGCGAGCGCGTAGGCGAGGAGCGCCCGGTTCCGATTTCGCACCGCGAGCAGTGAGCCGTGGATCGAGCCATAGATCCGACAAAGCCCCGACACCGCCAGGATGGCGGCGGCGGGTGCGGCCTCGACCCAGCGCGGGCCGAAAGCCCACCGGATCAAGACCGCGTCGAAGGCCACAAAGAGCATGACGGGAAGGCCGAAGATCAGCGTCGTGAGCCGGATCGAGGTTTCGGTCATGCGCGTACGCTCGGCCAAGTCGCCCTGGGCGAAGGCCGGCTGATAGAGCATCGAGCTGAACGAGGCCGACGCCGTGATGAGGATCGTCTCGATCCGCTTGCCCAGGTTGTAGGCGCCGACGAGGGCCGGCGAGAGGAAGGATGCGACCACGAGTGTGTCGGCGTAGCTGTTGGCGGTGCCGACGAGCCGCACCATCGAGGCGTAAGTCGCTTCGGGCGCCAGGTGCGCCAGCGGCCCGAATCTAAAGCTTGGCCGCTCGAGTTCGGCGCCCCCGGCCCGGACGAGGAGCAGGAAGCCGCAGAGCGATTGCAGCAGATAGTAGAGGACGAGCCCGGCCAGGGCGTGCCCGGCCACCGCGAGGGCACTGCCGCTGACCGCCGCCACCGCGTTCGCCGTTAGAGTGCGCATCGCCAATCGACGAAGCGCCCGCTGCCGGGTCACGACCGCCTGCGGGAGAACGGTCGCGAGGTCGAAGAACAGCTTCGGGGTCAGCACCAGAAGGGCGGGCAGGATCTCGGCGAAATCCGGCCGGTGATGGCTCACGAGGAGCAGCAACCCGGCATAGACCGCCGCCGCCGCCCCGCCGGAGACCAGCAGCAGGCCGAAGGCGGCGCGGTCCTGACCGGGATCGGCCCGACGCAGCAGCAACTCATAGAGTCCCTGTGGGCAGAGGGCCTTGAGGATTTCAGCCAGGGAGATGGCTACGGCCACAGCCCCCACCTGCCAAGCCTCCGCCGTCCGGGCGAACACGACGAAGAGTCCGAACGGGATGAAGACGGTGGCGGCCGCATTGAGCAGCGACCAGAGCAGCGGACCGAGCATATCTGTCAAACCTCGGCGTGGAACCGACCCATCCGGATCGCAGAGCGGAATGGTCCGGCATCGGTGCGACTGTCGAGCGGGTTCGCGCCAACCCCGTGAGAGACGAGCCTGGAGCGTGCATCCGAGCGCGGGCCGGGGTTAGGCGGAGACGGCCGATCGTGATCCGCGCCTAGGCTTGGAGGAAGGCATCGGACGCTTCCATGGCATCTCGGATCGATCCTGTGAAGAGCCCCTACTTTCGACAGTTCATTGGAAAAATAAATTCAGACCAACTCAAGCATTAATTCCCGATTCACTGAGTCTTTGAGCATAATCCCAAATGCGTATTCTGCTGGCAATGCGTACAATTTGACCGATTGAGTCCACTGAAGCTTCGATTCCGCGAATTACTGGTCATCACAAGAGATCTTGTTCGAGGAAAAGCCATGGCGAAGCAAGCGTACATCAACTCTGCCGGCCGGAGCCTGTTTGTCAGCGGCGCGACGACAAAAGGATTTCTTGGGACGGCAAAGGGCGCGACGGTCGGCACGTCGGGGAACGACGGCCTGCGCACCGGTGGTTCCAGCACGCTCGCGGGTGAGGACGGCGACGACACCTACTACATCTACACGAACAAGGACGTCGTCATCGAGAAGGCGGGCAAGGGGATCGATACCGTCGTCTCCACGGCGGACCATTACGTCCTGCCGGACAACGTCGAGAACCTCACGGTCCTCGGACATTCGGGAACCGGCAACAAGTTGGACAACATCATCAAGGCCGCCGGCACCGGCCGGCAGACCCTCAACGGGGGGGCCGGAAACGATGTGATCATCGCCGGCGCCGGCAAGGACACGATCCTCGTGGCCAAAGGCAGCGGATCGGACGTGATCTACAGCTTCGATGTCCGGCAGGACATCGTTCAGCTCAACGATTACGCGGACCTGAACAGCTTCGCCAAACTCAAGTCGCAGATGAGCCAGGTCGGCGCCGATGTGGTGATCAAGCTCGGCAGCGAGACGCTGACCCTGCGCGACGTCTCCGTCTCAAGTCTCAAGGCCGAAAATTTCAGCCTTCCAGTCGACATGTCTAAATTCGCGCAGACCTTCGGCGACGAGTTCAATGCCTTCAACTGGTACAACAGCCTGACGCCGACCGCGACGCCGACCGGCGTCTGGCGCACGGAGTTCGGCTTCGGCGGTGTCGGCAGCCAGACCAGCCGGACCATGAACGGCGGCGAACAGGTCTATCTTGACGCCGCCTGGGATGCGGTCGGCCTCAACCCCTTCTCGGTCGACAACGGCGTTCTGACCATCACGGCGAAGAAGACGCCCGAGCAGTACAAGCCGATGCTCTGGAACGAGAACTACGTCTCCGGTGTCATGACCACGAAGATGTCGTTCGCCCAGCAGTACGGCTACTTCGAGATCCGCGCCGAACTGCCCGCCGGACAAGGCTACTGGCCGGCCTTCTGGCTGATGCCGACCGACAATTCCTGGCCGCCGGAACTCGACGTTTTCGAGGTGCTCGGCAAGGACCCGAACACCATTTACGCCACCGCCCACAGCGCTCAGACCGGCAAACGTGTCGAGGCCCAGAGCATCATCACCTCCGTGGACACCTCGAAGGGCTTCCACACCTACGGCGTGAACTGGCAGGCCGACAAGATCACTTGGTACATCGACGGCAATCAGGTTGCGCAGACGGCGACGCCGGCCGACATGCACAAGCCGATGTACATGATCGCCAACCTCGCCATGGGCGGCAGCTGGGGCGGCGCGACCGACGCCACCACGCCCGCGGTCGGCCGCATGAACATCGATTACATCCGCGCCTATGCAGCCAAATCGGGCAGCGCCGACGCACCCCTCGCCACCCCGGCTCCGGATACCGTGCCGGCACCGGCTCCGAAGCCCGTCGTTCCGGTCGCGCCCGCCGCACCGGTCGTACCGGCGACGTTGAAGGTCGCGGATCTCGGAGCCGGTTCGGCGGCCGGGGGCGCCAAGCTCGTGCTGACGGGCAGCGCGGCCGCCAACACGACGGTGACCGTCTATTCGAACCAGAACGAGATCGGCTCCGGCAAGGTGGATGCGAGCACGGGCCAGTTCGCCCTTACGCTCAACAACCTCAACGCGGGAAGCCACGAGGTGACGATCCGGACCGGGGATGGCGCTGTCAGCAATGCCGTCACGGTCGCGGTCGGGACCGCCAGCCAGATTGCCGGCCAACTCGGAACGCTCGCGACCAAGACCAATCTCGGTGGCATCTATCTGACCGACAGCCGTGAGCTTCCGGTCGACAGCGTCGCGACGATCAACAGCCTCCTGGCCAGCAGCAAGGCGGCCCTGGCGGCCATCAAGGGAGGCTACAGCTTCACCATCACCCGTCAGTCCGGGACTTCGACCTACGACGCAGATTACGACGCGAACGGCGCCTTCGTTTCGAGCACATCATCAACCTTCGCGAATGGATTGATCGCCAGCAAGGTCGTGACCTACGCGGACAGGTCGACCGAGACGTTCAGCTACACCAACGGCAAGCTGGTGCGAGAGGTCGAAACGCACGCCGACGGGACCAAGGAGGTCTACCTCAGCAACGTGACGGGACAGGCCTACGTCTCTGCCCACGAGAAGTATGCTGCCGACAACACGCTGTTGTCGATCGAGCGGTCGGCGGCCAACGGCGCTTCGACCTATAAGTACGAATTCGACACCGACAGCGGAAGCAAGACGACGGAGATTTTCGCGCCCAACGGCACGTTGTCGAACCGCTCGATCTCGAGCAGCGACGGGACTCTGACGCAGCAGAAGTACGTCAACGATGTCATCCAGTCCGAGCACAAGACCTATGCCGCGGGCTCGCCGATCGTCGCCGACCTGAAGACGTTCACGAACGGCGTCCTGACACAGGAGACGTTCCGGAACGCCGACGCTTCGAGCGACACCTTCCTCTACAACGTCACGGGCCGGGCCTACACGCAGCAGCACACCGCCTTCGATACCAACGGGAAGGTCAAGTTCATCGACCAGACGCTCAAGGACGGATCACATCTGCAAACCGGCTACCAGTTGGACCAGGCGTTCGTGTCGACGGAGAAGGTCGCCGACACGTTCAAGGGTCTCGGCTCTGACACCTTCACGTTCCACGGCGATTTCGGCAAGGATGTCATCCAGGGCTTCCATTTCGGGAACCCGGCCACCCGGGACGTCATCCATATCGACCGGGATTTGGCCAGCGACTTCAATCAACTCTCGATCACCGCGGTCGGCGCCGACACGGTCATCACCTTTGATGCCTATGACAGCATCACGCTGAAGCAGGTCTCCCCGGCACAGCTTACGCACGATTACTTCATGTTCGTCTGAGCGCAGCCGAAGCGCCCAGGACTCAAGACTTCCTGGAAGAGCAAACCCTGACGCAACACTCGAGGATCAGAGCCGTACACGATGGGGAAAATCCATCGTGTACGGCTTCACGAATGTGTCTCCTCGACATCCCGGAAGGCGGCGACGGTCGCGCGCTTGATCTCGGGCCACATTTCTTCAGGCAAGAAAAACAAGCGCGCCAGCGAAACGAGCCCGATGCTCAGCACAAGACACAAAAGCCCCACCGGCTCATCCGGATCTTCACGGTCATACCAGAGCGGATCGGGATCGAGGATCACGGCGCAATCTCATAAAACGAAAAGTGATGTTGGCTTTGCTTGTTTAGACCACGAGTCGCTGTTGGAGTCCATGCCAGCGTTAAGGTGCAGTTTATTATAATCGAGTTCTGCCGCACCGTGGGATGCCAAATTCGTTAGAATTTCCTCCCCCGGGAGAACCACACAGAATTCATGAGACGGGCAAGCCGTGCCGCATTCGGAAAGCGGGACGCGGTAGGGGCGGTGCTTGCAGGCGGGCATGGGCCGCACCTTCGATGCAGTGTCTCACACCGATCCGTCGCTCCTCCGGTCTGCCACGTTTCGGTTTAGCCTCGACATTGCGCCGGCTCGGCGATCTCGCCATCGGCCTGATGGTTTGAAAACCGCATCGCCGGTCCAGTGGCAGAGAACATCAGCGGCGTGGGCGTCGACGAACCTGCCGCGTGATCAGGTTTGGGGTGATTAAGTTTTGGGTGATTTGAAACAAATTTCAGCGCCACTAGAGACCTGAGACTCGATATTGCGTTATATGTCTCAAGCCGCAGATGGGCGCGGCACTTTAGTGGACGCCATCATGTTGCTCTTGGCCAGTTTTTATTTGGCAGGTCTGGCAATTTTCCTCGAGATCATCGCCTCGGCTCCGACCTCAGACGGCTCGCCGCTTCGCGATTAGGCTTGAGGGGGGCCAAAAATTAAACAGCACTCTCGTTGCGAGGGGCTATTCCGATCCTACCGCCTCCGCGGTCGCCTTCACTGGTCGAGCACGTTGCGAAAAGGCCGGCTTTTTTTTAGAACTGCCCTGCTGGTCTCGGCTGCATGGAAGGCCGCGACAGCATGGGCCGGCATGAGACAGCAGTCGATCCCTGGTTCTCATTCGACGCACAGCGGCAAACCCTTGCTCGCTCGACACATCCTGTTCGGCTCAAAGACGGACCGCCGTAGATCCATGACTTTCAGCTGAATTTTTCTTCAAGGCTGCGCTCGACATTGTCCTCACGGCCCATATCGTCTATCGCTCCATTTGGACTCTAGACCTACAGCAACTCAGCGAGCGCCTTTCGTCGTGTCCAAGGGGCCTGTGGTCGTTGCTTTCGGAAGCGCGAAGGCTTGATGCGCATCGTCGATATACTCGTAGCCGGCTTCATCTTTACGGCGACCCTGTTTGCTGAGACGGTCGGCTCGGTCCCGTTGTATTTTTGTATGGTCGGCCTGAGCTGCGCCTTCCTCATCTATCCACATAAATTGGTTGAAACCCTGCGGATGACGGGGATCGTGCCCTGGCTCTTCCCAGGATTTCTGGCGCTTTCCGCGTTGTGGTCGCTCGTCCCGGACACGACTCTACGTTTCGCGTTGCAGAGCAGTCTGACCCTGCTGTTCGCGGCTCAAATCACGCGATTGGTCAACCGACAGCAATTTGCGGTGATCATGCTCGCGGTTTGCGGGGCGGTGTGTGTCGCAAGTCTGGTTTCCGGCCGGATGGGCATGGACGGGCTGACGGGTCGAATGAACCTCGTCGGCGTTCTCTCCCACAAGAACAGTCTCGGCTATTGCGCCTCCCTGCTTGCGATCATCTCGGCTGCCATCCTCACGAACGCGACCTCGACACCCCTATGGCGCTGCCTGGCGGCCCTAGGCCTCCTGATCGGCTGCGTTACGGCCCTCAAATCCGGATCGGTCGGCGCCCTCGCCGCCCTGACGATGGGCATCCTGACCTTCGTCGCTCTCAGCTTGCCGGGTCTTTATCCAGCTCGCCAACGGGCTTCCGTCGTCGAAATTTCGGCTCTGATTGGAGCCGCGGCGTTGGTGGGCCTCGGCCTCGGCGCCTACTTCTTCCGTGACGCGCTGCTTGCAGCCGTCGGGAAGGATGCGACCCTGACCGGGAGGACGACGCTCTGGTTCTACGCCGAGCGGATCTGGCCCGAGCGCCCCCTCTTAGGAATGGGCGGTGCGAGCTTCTGGGTACAGGGATATGGCCCTGCCGAGGCTCTCTGGCGCCTGATGATGATCAAGAGCCGTACCGGCTTCCACTTCCACAATCTGATCTATCAGACTTTGGTGGAAACGGGGCTGGTCGGCCTCGGTCTCCTGGGCCTCTACATCGCGGATGCGCTGCGACACGCCCTGTCGACCTTGAGGAACAACTTCAGCACGATGGCGGCGCTGTATCTGTCCATCGCCCTCTATACGTTGATCATTCAGATGCAGGGCGTCGACCTGATGCAGCCCTTTGCGCCGGCCTTCCTCGTTTTCGCGGTGTCGGCCTTCTACGCCAAACAGAGCGCGGCCGCCCGGCTGCACGCAGCATCCGGCCCGGCCATCACGGGCCGGATGCCCGTGCCGGTCCAGGTCCATCCGACCGTCGGAGCGTCCTGATTGTGCCGGCACTTCTAAAGTTTGTGCGATGCAGCGCGAGGTTCCGCGAGGCTGGGGCGATCGAGGTGACGACGTCATTCCGTCCGTTGCGGGCAAGCAGACAGACGAATTCCAAATGAAACGGCTCAAGATCCTCGCACCCCAGCGCTACCCCTGGACCTTCACGGGCCCGCGGGCGTCGCGGCATGACATCACGCGCGCCTTCTTCATCCCCGCCAACAAGATCAGCCCCAAGATCGAGGGAATCACCGCCTTCCCAACCGTGCTCTTCAAGCCTTTCGACCTCGTCCACGCCTTCAACCGCATCCCGCTCGGCCGGACGCCCTATGTCATCGGCTGCGAGTCGCACATCCCGCGCGGCTTCGGAATCGAGACGTCGGCCCTCTACAAGCGAATGGCGCGCTCCCTCGCCTCGCAGCGGTGCCGGGCGATCATCCCGATCTCCCGATACGCGAGTGGCTTGATCACACGCGATCACGAGCACCGACCCTGGTGGCCGGCGTTGAAGGCGAAGATGGTCGTCCGCCATCCGAGCATCGCCACGCGGCCCTTTCAGGTTGGGCCGCCCCCGAGCCCGATCCGCATCGCGTTCGTGGGCAATCACTTTGCTCGCAAGGGGGGCTGCGTGGCGGTGCGCATCGCCGAACTCGCAGCCCGGCGCGGCATTCCCGTCGAGGTGCATATCGTGTCCGGGCTCGAAATGGGGGCCGCGGTTTGGACCGATCCGACGCGGGACGCCTTCTTCGATCCCTATCGACGCCTGCTCGACAGGCCGAATGTGACGCTGCACCCGACCCTGCCCAATCGGGAGGTTCTCGATCTGCTCGGGATGATGCATTTCAGCGTGCTGACGACGTTCTCCGACACCTTCGGGTACAGCGCCCTGGAATCGATGGCCTGTGGAACGCCCGTCATCGCGAGCCGTCAGGGCGCCCTGCCTGAGTTCATCCACGACGGCGTGAACGGGATCATGCTCGATCTGCCGACCAACCCCTGGGGGGAATGGATCCATGGCGGCCATACCGGCCGCCACACGGTGGCCTATGAGGCGATCGTCCGTGATGACATCGAGCGCTTGGCCGAGGAGGCCCTGACAGCCGTGGAGCGGCACCTGTCCGATGACGATGGCTACCGCCGGATGCGACGGGCCGCATATGCGGAGATCGAGACCCGGTTCGACATTCCGAGTTCATCAGCCTTCTGGGACGATCTCTACCAGCAGGCTATTTCGAACGGGCGATAATGCCTCCGCCGTCCAGGTTTCCCTGAACGGCGGAGGATACGGCGCGCATCGGGCCCGGCGGCATCGGTGCGACCGGGCGCGAGATGTCTCGGCTAGCGACTACCGCGCTGCGCCAACACGGCCGGCACCGTGCGAAGCAAGATCGAAAGATCGCGACCGAGATGCCAGTTGCGGGCGTATTCGAGATCCAGGGCGACGCGCTCCGCATAGGTGCAGTTGCTACGGCCGGAGACCTGCCAGAGGCCCGTCACGCCCGGTGTGACCGAGAAGCAGGTCTCGAAGGCGGTGCCATAACGGGCGATTTCGCCAGGAACGATCGGGCGCGGCCCGACCAGGCTCATCTCACCCCGAAGCACGTTGAAGAGCTGCGGCAGTTCGTCGAGGCTCGACTTGCGCAAGAAATGACCCAGGCGCGTGATGCGAGGATCCTTCCTGAGCTTGTGCGTCGCGGCCCACTCTGCGGCGGCCTCCGGATTCGTAGCAAGATGCTCGGCAAGCAGCCGCTCGCTATCCATCACCATCGAGCGAAATTTCAGGCAGCCGAACAGCCGCGCGTCCCGCCCGATCCGAACATGGTGAAAAATCGGAGCCCCGCGATCGCTGCGCCAGATGAGAAAGGCGATCACCAGCATCAAAGGGAGCAAGAACAGCAACGCCAGAGCGGCAATGGAGATGTCGAGCCCACGCTTGATGCCGGGTTCGATCGGCCGCAGCTTCGTCAGAATATTGGTTTGGATTGCCCGAGCCTTCGAATCCCTCGGTTCTGCAATTGTGACAGACATGGAAGTGGGATCAGCATCAGATATCATGCCGCTACTCTCCGAGTTGGAAAATCCAATTTTCCTGTAACGGGCTGTTAATAACTTGGTACTACCAATTGCCGCACTGCAGCGCAAGCATCAACTAGGCCAACTGCGCAGTATTACTCTGCAATGGCCTCAATGGAAATTTATATAACTTTTCATTTCAGTATATCAGCCTAACGGCGTTCGTATGATCTGAAGATTCTGGAGCGCTATAGAAACTTTAGACGCCGCATCGGCGGGAGCAGGTAACCAACGATCCGGCCAATCGGCCGTTCGACATCAAGCCGTCCGGCAGGACCAGATGTGTCAGCGCCTTTACGTCCTGCACTCCCCCGTGCCGCCTGTCCGCGGCGTCGCATCGCCCGCCTGTTGCGGCAGCGCAGGCGACGCCGCGCGGTGCTGATTGGGCGTTCGACGGGCGGTCGGCGCGCCGAAAGGGCTCCAAGGCCGACGACGATCTTCATCGCACGCCGATTTCCCAGCTTCATACGGACGGGGACAGCACCGACCTCTTGCACCGCCTACACGCGACCCGGGGTGACGCGGTCGATTCGTTAGAGCGCCTTCCGATAAAGCGGTCGCCGGTTCGTCGAAGGACGTCGCGTCAAAGGAAAGACCGGGAGACGCCCGTCCGCTGCAACCCGGTCGGAAGCAGCTCTAGAAGCAATGTTGGGCAGGGAGCCGACTAGCGATCGCGTCGAATCACTTCGGCGTCGGTGTGAGACGATCTGCCTAGAACGGCCCGAAATTGCACTATACTACGCATTTGCGATAAAAGCCGGTTATTTTTGATATATAAATCAGACAAATCAGCCATCCCTGGCTCTCCAACCGGCACAGTTTAGGCGTTTTTCTGTGCACAATTTTGTGAAGAGTTGAGTTCTCCGAGTCATTCATCGAATAGCCTAGGAAGACTATTAAATTACATAATTTAAATGAAAAATATATTTAGCCCTTTATGGCATGAGCGCGAGTAAGGTATCGAAAGCCCTCCGTCCTATATGTCTATATTCTAGTATTTTATAAAGGGCGGTCAATCGCATATTTATCGAGTAGCCGAAAGTCGCGCCGAACCAAATTTGAGGTATAATTGCTATAAGAAAACACACTTTCATCGCAAATGAGATAAAGTCCTACTAAATATCGGCGCAGCATTGCGCTTGCCACCACCTTACTTACCCTCATGCTTATGAACGACAAAATGTTGCGAGCAATTTCGGGCGCGCTTCTTTGATGGCTGAACCATGAAGCAGGAACGACTGTAGCTTTACTGCACCCCATAACTCCGTTTTGTTTAAGGCTGCGTAGCGCAACAGAGCTTTCTAATACGCGGATATTGTCTAGAATTTCGGAACAGCGGCTCCGCCTCTTCTTGTTCATTCGAAAAAATTCGACCCAAATCTCACCCGAGAGCAGTGGCGTCAAAGTATTTATCTTTGCCAAGCAGAGGCAAGATTTAGCCCCTTGGGGATTGGTAGCCGGGGCAGCTTTTCACTAAAACACGCGATCGGAATTTTTTGACCACTTGACACCCTACTATCGGGCTACCCACTAAGGGCTAGAGATTGGTGGAGATTGTTAGACTTGCGCTCGATTTCGACCGAGGGTTTCGAAGCACCGAAGGCTCCTCTGATAGGGCCAGCCCCCATGCTTCAATGGATCAAGATCTCCGATCTTGTGGTCGATATGTCGTATCAGCGCCCCATTGTTGGTCGGGGCCGCATCAACGTGACTCGCATCGCCCGCGACTTCCGATGGACGTTCTTTGCGCCCGTCGTCGTGTCCCCGGTCGAGGGCGGCATGTTCGCCATCATCGATGGACAGCACCGAACCACGGCCGCGGCACTCTGCGGCTTCGAGAGCGTTCCCTGCCAAGTGGTCATCGCGGCGCAGGGCGAGCAGGCGGCCGCCTTCAAGGCGATTAACGGCGTCACCACCCCCATCACACCGATGGCCCTCTATGCGGCCGCCCTCGCCGCGCGCGAAGCGTGGGCGATCGAGATCACCGAGGTGTGCCAGCGGGCAGACGTGATCCTGTTGCGCTATCCGATCGCCACGGACCGTCAGCCGCCGGGGCAAACCATGGCGGTCGGGGCCCTGCGCGCCTGCCTGCGCCGGTATGGTGCCGACACGCTCGTGATCGCCCTGCGCTGCGTGACCCAGACGCAGAATAATAGGTCCGGCATGCTTTCGGCGCGCGTCATCAAGGCACTCTCCGAAACGGTGTCTTCACTCTCGCATATGCATGACATCGAGAATCGGATCATCGAAGCTGCGCATCACGTCGATATCGAGGCTGCTCTTGCCTCCATCAACGAGCAGCGGCTGAACGGCAGCAAAGGCCCGACCGATCTGCTCACGGAGGCGCTGAAGGAAAAGTTCGTTCAGAATATTTCGAGCGATGTTGCGCTGTTCACAATCGCTAGCTAGATCTCGGCCCCTGTCTTACATCGGTCGATCTTTTTACCCCGCTGTTCCGCGCGTGTTCTTTCGTGCGTCATTGTGCTCGATGTGATTGGAACGAGCTATGCTTCAGTTCAGTAATAGCTCGACAGCGTCCGCGAGGGGCGACCTCGTCGAGCAGCCGGAGCCGTTCGCTTGGCTGCCCGGGGCCCTGGCTTTCCTCCGGCGTTCCCGGGTCATCGTCGCCGCGACGGTCGCGGTCTGCCTCGGGCTCGCCGTCTTCTACCTCATCATCGCGACGCCGAAGTTCGATGCGGCGGCCGAAATCCTGATCGACCTGCGCCAAGCCGAGCTGTTTCGCCAGCAGAACACCGCGACGGACTCGCAGGTGCTCAATTCGATCGTCGAGAGCCAGGTCGAAATCCTTAGATCGAGCACGACGGCGCTCGCAGCGATCGAACGTCTGGGACCTTCCGTCTACCGCGAACTGGGTGAGAAAGGGTTCATCCAGTCGCTGCTTGGCCCCATCGCCGATCAGTTCCGGAGCAGCGGCGCACCCGCGCAGACGCAGGAGGAGGTGAAACTCGCCGCCGCCGAGAAGCTGCTCAGCCAAGTCCAGATCAAGCGCGTCGGCATCACCAACATCATCCAGATCTCGGCCCGGACGCCTTCGGCCGTGCGATCGGCGCGCTACGCGAACGCGATCGCCGACAGCTTCCTGACCGGGCTTCTGGAAGCGAAATACGAGACGACCCGTCGCGGCCGCTCCTGGCTCGAGACGCGGCTGGCGGAGCTGCGGGACCAGGCGACGGCGGCGGACCGCGCGGTTCAGGACTACAAGGTCAAGACCAACATCGTGGACACCGACAAGGGTCTCATGAGCGAGCGGCAGGTCGGCGACCTCAACACCGCCGTCGGTGTGGCTCAGGCGAAGACGGCCGAAGCGAAGGCCCGCTACGAACGGATCAAGGAGATCATCGAGAAGAACATCGTCGATGGCTCCGTCATCGAGTCGACCCAGAATCAGGTCATCGTGCGACTTCGCCAGCAATACTTCGACACGAAGAAGCGCGAGGCGGACATCTCGGCTAAATACGGCTCGAACCACGTCGCCGCCGCGAACGCCCGCGCGGAGATGGCCGAGATCCAGCGTTCGCTACAGAGTGAACTGAGGCAAGTCGCCGAGGGCTATGCGAGCGAGTACGAGGTCGCCCTGACGGGTGAGCAGGCGATCAAGAAGCGCCTCGACGAGCTTGTGGCGGATGCAGGACTCAACAACCGCTCGCGGGTCGAGCTGCGCTCGCTCGAGAGTTCCTCGCAGACGTATCGAGCGCTCTACGAGAACTTCCTCCAGCGATACACCCAGGCGGTCCAAGACCAGTCGTTCCCGATTTCCGAGGCCCGAATCGTGGAGCCCGCCTATCCGCCGCTCCGCAAGGCGTGGCCGAAGGGGCTGGTGATCCTGGGTCTGGCCCTCCTGCTCGGGATCGGCGGCGGCATCGTGATCGCCTTCCTGCGCGACCTGCTTCGCAACAGTGTGCGGACGGCGGCGGATATCGAGAAGGCGACGGGCATTCCCTGCATCGCCACGATCCCGTCCGTCCGAACCTTCCGGTCCGCCCGCAACGTGCTGCCGCGTCTCCTCGACGAGTTCGGACTGAGGCCCCGCGAGACCTCCCGCGACCTGCTCTTGGAAGCGGTGGTCCATCCGCTGTCCGAGACGGCCGAGGCGATGCAGGAGATCAAACTGCTGCTGGAGCGGGCACCGAACCGGAACGGCGGCTGCCGCGTGATCGGCATGGTGTCGGCGATCTCCGGCGAGGGGAAGACCACCGTCGCCTCGAACCTCGCTCACTACCTCGCTATGTCCGGCAAGCGCGTCATCCTGCTCGATTACGACCTTCGCTACCCCTCGCTCTCCCGCACCCTAGCGCCGGATGCCGGAGTCGGGCTGATCGAGTCCGTTCGGAACGGGAGCGCGCCGGCTCTCGTCACCTTGAAGGCGCGTGGGGCGTCGCTGTTCCTGCTGCCTTCGGTGATCGGTGAGCGGGCGGAGCACAGTACGGAGATCCTGCGGTCGCCGAACAACAAGGCCCTGCTCGACTCCATGAAGATGAATGCCGACGTCATCGTCATTGACTACCCGCCGATGCTCGACTTCCTGGATGTGCGGGCGACCGACGAACTCGTCGATCATTACTTCATGGTCGTGGGATCCAACCGCTCCAACAGCCGGCAGCTTGCCGAGTGCATCTCCCGCGACCGCTTCGATGCCACCCGCGTCCTCGGCGCTATCCTGAATCGGGCCGATGCGAACCGTAACTTTGCCAAGCGATCGAACTTCGGCCGCTACTTTCCCTGGAACCAGGGGGCCGGGGCGCGCTACAACGTCCATACGCCTCAGTCCCTGTAGGCGGCGGATGACGGCGTCTCACCCCGGGTTCGCGTGGCTGCGGGTCTCCTGATGGAGCGTCCTGCGGAGGGGACGTCCGGTCCCCGTGTCTCCGTCATCATGTCGAACTATCGGGGCGGCCGCTATCTCGCAGCCGCGATCGAGTCCGTGCTCGCTCAGAGCGTTAGCGACCTCGAACTGATCGTCGTCGACGACTGCTCGGGCGACGACGGCCCGGCCATCGTTGAGTCCTATCGCCAGCGCGACGACCGTGTCCGGTTGATCATGCTCGACGCGAATCTCGGCCCGGCCGGCGCGCGCAACCGCGGCATCGAGGCCGCGCGGGGTGCATGGCTGGCGATCGTCGACAACGACGATCTCATCCATCCGGAGCGGCTCGGCATCCTGCTCGATGCGGCGGATCGGGACGGTGCGGACATCGTCGCGGACGACCTCCTGACCTTCTATGAGGACAGCATCCGGATCGACACCATGTTGCCGGAGACAACAACGGAGCCGTATTGGGTTGCGTTGCCGGATTTCATCCGCTCGAACGCGATCTACGGTCCGAGTCGCGCCCTCGGCTATTGCAAGCCGCTCTTCCGGCGTCAGGCCCTGGGCGCGTTCCGCTACGACGAGTCCCTCCGGATCGGCGAGGACGCGAATCTGCTGGTACGGCTGCTGGCCGCCGGCCGCCGCTTCCGTCTCTATCCGTGGCTGCTGTACTGTTATCGCAAGCACAGCGGCTCGATCTCGTACCGCTTCAACCAAGCCGATTCGCAGCGCCTGATCCACGCGGAACGAGACCTGCTGCGGGCCCATGCGGCGCTCGGCCCGGAGATCGTATCCGCTCACGAGGCCGTGCTGGCCTCGCTCGAGCGGGCGGCGGCCTTCGCGAACCTGATCGATGGTCTCAAGAAGCGCTCGCTGGCTCAGATCGTCCATGCCGTCCGTGCCGCGCCCGGGGCGCTGCCTCTGCTCCGGATGCCGCTACGGGCCTGGATCGAGCGGCGGCTCCGGCGGCTTGCCTGCCGGCGACAGGGCACGCCTTCCCTCCTCGTGCTGCAGCGCTCGGGCAGCGGACCAGGCGAATCGGGAGCGGCGACGCGACGTCGGGATCTCGTGCGCCTGTTTGCGGACTGCGGCTACAGCGTCCGGACGCTGATTCTCGGCTCGACCGAGCCGGATCCCCGCTGGATCGGGCGCGAAGTCTGCCTTGAATTGGCCCGCCACGGCCGCGTTGCGCGCAACGTCCTCTTGGCCGAGCCATCGCTCGTGGCGGCCTCCCTCCCCTACAGGCTCGGCGCCGACAGTCTCACGCTCGAACCGAGCGCAAACGGCGTCCGCGTTCATCGCCGCGGCGCGGTGGCGGTCGAAACCCGATCTCTCGCGATGCCCGCCGCTCTTGGTGGCAGCCCGGTCGCGGCCGCGCCGGATCCGGGAGAGGACGGGCATGTGTCGATCGCCGGTGCGCGCAATGCGGCCGAGATTGCCGGGTTGAACTGGTTCCTCGCCGCGGTCTGGCCGCGCGTGCGAGAGGCCCACCCGAACGCGGTGCTTCGGCTCGGTGGCGGACTCGCAGGGGTGACGGCGCCTCTTCCCCCCGGCGTCGTCCGGGCCGAGCCGAGAGCGGACGTCCTTACCGGGGCGGGCGTCGTGGTGTTTCCGCGCCAGATCCTCTCCGACGATTCTTCGGCGATTCTGGAGGCCTTGCGACGCGGCAAGGTGGTGGTCGCGACCTCCGCCGCACGGAGCGGCCTTGCCGAAGTCCTGCAGCCCGCCGTCTGCGTCGCCGACACGGCGGCAGCCATGGCGGAGCGGATCACCGAACTCCTCGCCGCGCCTGTCCGCCGGGCCGAACTCGCCGGTGCCGGCCATGCCCGTCTGAGGTCCGCGGCGGCCGGAGCGAGAGAGGAGAATCCGCTGGCGGAGCTTCTGGCCTCGATCCGACCGCCAGCCAATGCGGCCGGCGCGCAGACCAGACCGCACACGAACATGCCCGGCGTGCCGGTCGAGAAAAGGTTCTGACGTGCGGCTGACCTACTATCATGGCCGAGTTCCCAACTTCGGCGACGATCTCAACGGTGTGCTCTGGCCCGCTCTCCGGCCGGACCTGTTCGATGAGAGCGAGACCGTCGCCTTCGTGGGAATCGGGACCATCATCGGATTTCCGTGTGCGCCGTACCGACGGTTGAACGTGTTCTCCAGTGGGGCCGGCAACGATCCGCTGGGCCGCTGGGCAGACCGCGACGTGACGTACTGGTGCGTGCGCGGGCCGATCACCGCCGCGCTCCTGGGCCTCGAAGCGGACCGGGCTCTGTGCGACGGCGCGATCCTCGCGCCCTTGGTCTCGTCGCGGTTCCCGGCCGCGCACCAGGATTCCGGCGAGATCCTGCTGATCCCGCATTGGCAAACCCTCGATGATCCGGGCTGGGAGGAGGCGGCCCGGCTGGCCGGCTACGTGCTGCTCGACCCCCGGGGCAGTCCGGAAACCGTCATCGGGCGCATCGCCCGCGCCCGCATGGTTCTCACGGAATCGCTTCACGGGGCGATCCTGGCCGATACCTACGGCGTCCCCTGGGCCGCCTTCGCGACCTCGGGCAATTTCCAGGCATCGAAGTGGCTCGACTGGACGCGCTCCCTGGGACGCGGCTTCGAATTCACGATCGTGCCGCCGCCGAGCGCGACGGGCTTCCTGCGGTATGGACGGCCGATGGCGGCAATCGGGACGTCCGTCAGCGTCACCGACGCGATCGCCATGCGCGACATGCGGGGGCGGACGGAGCAGGCCGCTCGCCCAGCCGTGACAGCCAAGGCCCGCGTGAAGGCCCGCGTGAAGGCCTGGGTGAAGCGCAGCGGGCTGCTGAACCGCTTCTACGATATGTCGCCGGCACGGACGGCGGAGGCGCTGACGGGGCTCGCTCGTGTGGTTGGCCAGCCCAGCACCCCCGGCACGATCACGCAGTTGCAGACGCGGATGATGGAGCGCCTCGATCAGGTGGGGCGCAGCGGCCGATGAGCGACCTTTTCGAGTCGCCGGCCGAAACTCGGACGATCGGCCCCCGAATGGAGCGCGGCCGCGAGACCGGTAACGCCGAACGCCGTTCGCTCCGCTCGGTGGGGTCGGAGCAGCATCGATCTCACATCGATCTCACCTGGGGGATTTCACGGTGATAGACGAAGAGAGTGTCCTGCTCGTCGTACCCGTCCTGAACGAGGAGAAGCATCTGGAGGCCTGCATCGCAGGCCTGCTCGGGCAGGATTACCGCGGCCCGATGACGATCGTGATCGTCGATGGGGGCAGCACGGACGCGACCCAGGCGATCGCGGCCCGGATTGGCACCGCCCATCCCAATGTCCGCCTTCTAATGAATCCGCGACGCATCCAATCCGCCGCCGTGAATCTCGCGGCGGCCTCCGATTTACCCGGCACCATCCTGGTGCGGGCGGATGCCCATGCGGATTATCCGCCTCACTTCGTCTCCCGCTGCGTCGAGGCGCTGCGCGCGAACGCGGCCGACTCCGTCGTCGTCTCGATGCGGACGGTCGGATTACGGCCCTTCCAACGTGCGGTAGCCGCCGCGCAAAATAGTATTCTGGGGAATGGCGGTTCGGCCCATCGTCGAAACACCGCCTCGCGCTTCGTCGATCACGGGCACCATGCGGCCTTCCGGCGTGCCTTCTTCCTCGGGGTGAACGGCTACGACGAAACCTTCACGCATAACGAGGACGCGGAATTCGATGCCCGGGCGGCCGCGGCCAACGGGCGGATCTGGCTGTGCGCGGAAGCGACGATCACCTATTACCCCCGAGCCGAGATCGGAAGCCTCGCGCGGCAATACTATCACTACGGCCGGGGCCGGGCCCGGAACCTCGTCCGGCATCGGACCCGGCCGAAGCTCCGGCAGTTGGCACCGCTGCTCATGACGGCCTCGGCCGTGACGAGCCTCGCCATCGGCGCGGTCGAACCGTTGGCCCTCCTGGTGCTCGCAGCCTACGTCGCCCTGTATGCCGGTTGGTCGGTCGCCGCGGCCGTGCGGATGCGGGACCCCGCCATACTCGCGATGGGGCTCGCGGCGGCCGTCATGCATATCAGCTGGTCGGCCGGCTTTCTCACGATGATGGCCGAGGCCATCCGTACTCGTCAGATGCAGGCCTCCTCGGTCACGGCATCGTAACGGCGGACGTGGCAATCCGGCACGATGTCTGACCGCGTCTTGCCAGAACCGGGCGTTGAACTCGAAGAGGCCAAGATGTCGATGATGGTCCGTTCTGGAAGGTTCGGGAGCGGGAATGCGGCGTCCACGCGTCGGCGCGGCGGCCGGTTCGTGCCTCGCGCGTCGGCCTGGGCGATCCTCGTTCTGACAGGCGTAGTGGCTGCGCCCCTGCGTGCGGCCGAAGAATACAGGCTTCAGTCCGGCGATGTCCTCGAATTCTCCGTCTCGGGCATCCCGGATCTCCGGCAGCGCCTGCCCGTCACCATCGATGGCACGGTCTCGATCCCGCTCGTCGGCGACATCCCGGCGCGCGGCGAGACCCTGGCCGATATCCGCGCCGCGATCCGGGAGACTCTGCCCAAGACCTCACTCAACATGCGCACCGCAAACGGGGGCGAACAGCAGACGGTGATCGGGCCCAACGAGATCACCTTGGTGATCGCGGATTACCGGCCCGTCTACATCCTCGGGGATGTGAGCAAGCCGGGGGAGGTGCGCTACGCGCCGGGCTTGAGCGTGCGCCAAGCGGTCTCCCTCGCGGGCGGCTACGACCTCCAACGCTTCCGCATGGAAAACCCGATCCTCGAAAGCGCGGATCTGCGCAGCGAGTACGAAAGCCTCTGGGTCGAACTGGCCCAGGGCCTCGCCACGCTCGCGCGGCTGCGTGCGGAACTCACCGGAGCCGCCGCCCTCGACCCGCGCAAGATCGAGAACACGCCGATTCCCGCAAGCGTCGAGCACCAGATCTGGCAGAACGAACAGGATCTGTTCAAGATTCGAGCCGAAAACTACAAGAAGGAACTCGCGCACTTGCAAAAGACCGAAAGGCTGGCCGGGGAGCGCCTCACGGCGATCCAGGATCAGTATCGCCGCGAAAGCGAGGCGGCGAAGTTCGATTTCGATGAGATCGAGCGCATCAATGACCTCAACAAGCGCGGCGTTGTGCCCTTGACCCGCGCCGTGGAGACGCGCCGCCTTTCCCTCACCACCGCGACGCGCGCCCTTCAGATCGGTGTCGAGGTCGAGAAGTCGAAGCGGGACCTGCTGGATGCGGAGCGCAGCATCGTCCGGCTCGGCGACCAGCAACGCGCGGACCTGACGCGCGAGCTCCAGGAGGCGTCAGTCAAGCTGGCGCAGACACGCACCAAACTGGCGGCGACCGGGGAGAAGCTGCTCTATACCGGTGTCGTGCGCTCGCAACTCGTTCGTGGCAGCGGCGGCAAGCCGACCATCGTTCTTCATCGGAAAGACGGCGCTCAAGCCAAAGTCAGCCAAGTCGATGAGGACGAGGCGCTGCAGCCGGGCGACACCCTGGAGATCGCCCTGAAGGTCGAACATAGCCTCACCCCGTCAGCGAACTGATCCCGTCGGAACACGACGGTACCGAAGGGCATCAGGCCGAATAACGGTCAGGTCGAGCGGATGAACCGCACGATCGAGGACGTGACCGTCAAACGCTATCATCACGGCTGTTACGAGCCGCTCAGAGCCGATTTTTCCAGCCGTTCGTGGAGGCGGACAACCACGCTCGTCGGCTCGAGGTCTGACTGAGATACCAAAATCCGCCTATGGCCTCGAATCTGTGGCCGAATATGCCTCGGTATTTCAATAAATTAAGTGTTCGCTGTATGTTCTGGGTATCGCGCCAAGTTAACCTGCTGTCTTTTGAGGCAGATTCGGTTTATGGGGTTTGGCCCTCAGTCCATGAAAAGGTCCGTCTTACACGCCGCTGTCACAGCAAAGGCGCGACTCATGGCGACCGTTCGTAAGGGTGGAAGCTCCTAGCAGGTTCAGGGCAGGCGTAAGGAATATCCCCCGCGCTCCCGGTCCTTCCTTACAAAGGCTGAGGCTGCCCTGTGGGGCCGAGAGCAGAAACACAACATCGACCGTGGCCATCTCGCGGGAGGCAGTCAGTCCGCTAAGAGCCTGACCCTGGGTGATCTCCCGAGGCGCTATGAAGCCCAGGTCACACCAAGGAAGCGAAGCAGCCGGTCAGAGCAATCACGTATCAAGACCCTCCTGGCTCATCCTATGGCTCAGGCGGCTGTCACACGTGTCACACTAGACATGGTGGCCTCCTACAGGGACCTCAGGCTTCAGGTGGTCTCAAGGGATACGGTACGTCGGGAGCTAGGCATTCTAAGGCACTGCCTTGAGGTAGCCCGTAGGGAGTGGGGAACACCCATCTTCATCAATCCTGTCTGGCGACTGCGACCGCCCCACGGACCTTGGCGGCCGTCGCGACTGCTACCGTTGCCGTCTGCTCACGGGTGGACGGATCGAAGCTGGGCGAGGACCGGTCGCTGCGGCCGAGGACGGGCTTTCCGCCAATGTACTAGGCGACGATCGTGGACATGGAGGCTTCTGCCCCAGGAGGTCAGGCGACGCGGTCGAGCGCGTCGGCGAGCGTGGCGACGGCAGAGCTGATCTGCTCGCGATCGATGATGAGGGGCGGCGAGAGAGCGATGATGTCGCCGGTGACACGAACGAGCAGGCCGCGCTCGAAGCAATCGACGAAGACCTCGTAGGCCCGAGCGCCCGGGGCGCCGTCCCGCGAACTGAGCTCGATGCCCGCGATCAGACCGATGGTGCGGATGTCGATCACGTGACGCGCATCGTGCAGCGCATGCACGGCGGAAACCCAATCGTCTGAGAGGGACGCAGCCCGGGTCAGCAGCCCCTCTTCCGCATAGATCGAGAGCGTCGCGATGCCCGCGGCCGACGCCACCGGGTGACCGGAATAGGTATAGCCGTGGAACAGCTCGATCAGGCCCTCGGGGCCTTGCATCAGGGCGTCGTGGATCGGCCGGCTCGCGAAGACCGCGCCCATCGGGATGACGCCGTTGGTCAGGCCCTTGGCGGTGGTCACGAGATCGGGCGTGACACCGAAGAAATTGGTCGCGAACGGGGCGCCGAGCCGGCCAAACCCGGTGATCACCTCGTCGAAGATCAGCAGGATGCCATAGCGGGTGCAGATCTCGCGAAGGCGCTCGAGATAGCCCTTCGGGGGGATCAGCACGCCGGTCGAGCCCGCCACCGGCTCGACGATGCAGGCCGCGATCGTCTCGTCGCCGTGGAGCGCCACGAGCCGCTCGAGGTCGTCGGCCAGCTCCGCCCCATGCTCGGGCTGGCCCTTCGTGAAGGCGTTTCGGGCCAAATCGTGCGTGTGGCGAAGGTGGTCCGTACCGGTCAGGGTCGGGAATGCGCGGCGGTTGTTGAGGATGCCGCCGACCGAGATGCCGCCGAAGCCGACGCCGTGATATCCGCGCTCGCGCCCGATCAGCCGCGTGCGGGTGCCCTGGCCGATCGCCCGCTGGTAGGCGAGTGCGATCTTGAGCGCGGTGTCGACGGATTCCGAGCCCGAACCGGTGAAGAAGATTCGGTCGAGACGCTGCCCGTCCGGTCCCGGCGCGATCTCGGCCAGTCGCTCGGCGAAGTCGAACGCGGCCGGATGCCCCATCTGAAAGGTGGGAGCGAAATCGAGCGTCGCCAGCTGCCGCTCGACCGCTTCGACGATCCGGCGGCGGCCGTGCCCGGCATTGACGCACCAGAGACCGGCCGTGCCGTCCAGCACCGGGCGCCCGTCATCAGAGGTGTAGTACATGCCATCGGCCGCGACGAGTATCCGCGGAGAAGCTTTGAATTGGCGGTTTGCCGTAAAAGGCATCCAGAATGCCTCGGTTTTAGGCGAATTTCCTTTGATACTTGCGGGCATGGCGTTTCCTTCTGCTGTGTCGTTCTGAGTGATCGCCGCGAAGTGACCGTTGACGACTAGCGGCGCATCTTCGGGCGCGGCGACGCCTAATACTTCGGCAGCATCACCGCCGGCGTGGACAGGACGGTGAGCAGCGTCCAAGCAAAGAACACCGGCATGGCGAAGATCAACGGCCTGACACGGTTGAAGACAGTCGCTCCAAGCCGGACGAGGATCGGAGGGATCAGGGGAACGCCGTTCTCGCGGTATCTCAAGGGGTGGGCTCGATAGGCTTCGGGGATGCGAGGAACAGGGCCCAGCCTCCGGAACGAGGCTCCGGTCGGTTGCGGCGAGAGGAAGCGCGAGACGCGCTGAGGACGACCACCGGAGGCGCCCTTTTCGGCGCGGCGGCCTACTACAAAGTGTTGTCGTGGGCGATGACGGCGTTGAGCAGAACTTGCGCGCCGGCCGCGCACTCCTCACGGGTCGTGGATTCCGCGACGTTGTGGCTGATGCCTCCCAGGCAGGGTACGAACACCATCGTGGTCGGCGCCACGCGGGCGATGTAGGCGGCGTCGTGCCCCGCGCCGGAAACGATGCGGCGATGGCTGAAGCCGGCCTGCTCGGCTCCGGCCTCGACGCAGGCGATGAGGTCCGGCGCGAACTGAACGGCCGGAGAATCCCAGATCGGCGTCAGTTCGGTCTCGAGGCCGTACGCCTCGGTCACCCGCTCCAGGCCCGCTTCGAAGGCCTGAGCCATGCGGGCGAGGACGCCGTCATCGGGGTGGCGCAGGTCCACGGTGATGAACACCTCACCCGGGACGACGTTGCGCGAGTTCGGCGTGACGTCCAGGCACCCGACCGAGGCGACGGCATCCGGTCCATGCGCGTGGGCCACACGATCCACCGCCAGCACGACTTCGGACGCACCGACCAGCGCGTTGCGACGCAGCCGCATCGGCGTCGCCCCCGTGTGACCGGTGCTGCCCTTCAGGCGGACATCGTACCAGCGCGCCCCCTGCACGCCCGTCACGACGCCAATCATCGTCTCCTCGGCCTCGAGGATCGGCCCCTGCTCGATGTGGAGTTCGAACATCGCGCCGAACTGCCGTGCGCCCGCCTCCTGCGTCCCCATGAACCCGATCCGCTCCAGTTCGTCGATGAAGCGGAGGCCGTCCCGGTCTGTCCGCGACCACGCGAATTCGCGGGGAAAGACCCCGGCGAAGACGCCCGAGCAGAGCATGGCGGGCGCGTAGCGCGTACCCTCTTCGTTGGTCCAGTTCACGATCTCCAAGGGCGCGTTCGTGACGTAGCCCGTATCGTGCAGGGTCCTGAGGATCTCGATGCCGGCGAGGACGCCGAGGACGCCGTCGAACTTGCCGCCGGTCGGCTGCGTATCGAGGTGGCTGCCGATGGCGATCGGGAGCAGATCGTCGCGACGGCCGGGCCGACGCGCGAACATGTTGCCGACGTCATCAACGATCACCGTGCAGCCCAGCGCTTCGACGGTTTCGCGAAACCACTCCCGCACGCGCCTGTCGTCGTCGGTGAGCGTCAGCCGGTTGATACCGCCGCCCTCGCAAGCGCCGAATTGCGCGGTCTCGTGCAGGGTATTCCAGAGGCGGACCGCATCGATCGTAAGGTTCTGCATCGTGTCCTCGTAGGCGTGCCGGGCGGCCGGCGGCGATGTCGGCCACGTCCTGCAGTCGTTCAGGCCGGCTCCGGCACCCGCACCGGCGTCGACCCGGATCGGTAGGCGGCGGCCGCCGCGTCCGTGCGCCAGCAGGCGACCCGGTGTCCCGGGGCGATCTCGCTCACCGGCGGCATCTCCCGGCGGCAGCGCTCCTCGGCGAGGAAGCAGCGCGGGGCGAAGGGGCAGCCGGGCGGCCGGTTGGCGAGATCGGGCGGGCTGCCCGGAATCGTCTCCAGGCGGGCGCCCTTGGCGAGCGCGCCCTCCGCGCGGCTGCGCAGCAGGCCAATCGTGTAGGGGTGGTGGGGGTCGAGCACCACCTGATGGGCCGTGCCGTTTTCGACGATTTTCCCTGCATACATCACGGCGATGCGGTCGGCGGCCTCGACCGCCGCGCCGAGATCGTGGGTGACGATGACGATCGACAGGCCGAGGTCGCGCTGCAACTCGCGCAGCAGCAGCAGCACCTGGATCTGCACGGTGGCGTCGAGCGCCGTCGTCGGCTCATCGGCGAGCAGCACCTGCGGGCGGCAGGCCAGCGCCAGCGCGATCATCGCCCGCTGGCGCATGCCCCCCGACATCTCGTGCGGGTAGTTGTCGAGCCGCCGCTCGGGGCTCGGGATGCGCACGCGCTCGAACAGGGCGAGCGCCCGGCGCCGCGCCTCCGCTTGCGTCACACCCCGCTCGTGCCGCCGGATCGACTCGGTGATCTGTCGGCCCACCGTGTAGACCGGGTCGAAGGCGAGCAGCGGCTCCTGGAAGATCATCGAGACGGCGCCGCCGCGGAAATCGGCGAGCGCCCGCTTGTCGAGCGCCTGCACGTCGCGGCCGGCGGCGAAGATCCGGCCCTCGATCCGGCTGCGGCCCTCGGGGAACAGGCGCAGGATCGCGCGCAGCGTCACGCTCTTGCCGGAGCCCGACTCGCCGAGGAGGGCGAGCGCCTGACCCCGCTCCACCCGCAGGTCAACGCCGTCGACGACCTGCGTCTTGCCGAAGGCGACGCGTAGCCCGGAGAGTTCGACCGCCGGGTCGGTCGTGGTCGCGGACGCACTCATGCCGCGAGTGCCCCCGCGGGGGCGGCCGGATGGCCGGAGCCGGCCTGCCGGGCGAGGCAGGCGACCCGGTGGAGCGGCGCCACCGCGGCCAGCGCCGGCTCGGTCCCGGAGCAGACATCCGCGGCCAGCGCACAGCGGGGATGGAAGCGGCAGCCGGAAGGCGGGTCGATCGGGTTCGGAGGATCGCCGGCGAGCAGCGCCTCCTCCGTGCGGTTGTCGGGGTCGAGGGAGGGCATCGAGGCGAGGAGCGCCTGCGTGTAGGGATGCGCGGGCGCGGCGAGCACCGTGTCGGACGGGCCGATCTCGGCGACGCGTCCGAGATACATCACCATCACGCGGTCGGAGATGAAGCGCACGACGTTCAGGTCGTGGCTGATGAAGATGTAGGTCAGGCCGAACTCCTGTTTGAGGTCGAGGAGCAGGTTGAGCACCTGGGCCTCCACGGACTTGTCGAGCGCCGAGACCGCCTCGTCGAGGAGGACGAGGCGCGGCTCCAGCGCGAGCGCCCGGGCGATGTTGACTCGCTGGCGCTGGCCGCCGGAGATCTCGTGCGGGTAGCGGCCGGCGAAGCGCTTCGGCTCCAGGCCGACCCGGTCGAGAAGCGCCCGGGCCCGGTCCACCGCCTGCCGGCCGGGCACGCCGTTCACCTTCGGGCCGAAGGCGATCGACTGCTCGACGGTCATGCGCGGGTTGAGCGAGGCGTAGGAATCCTGGAACACCATCTGGACGGCGCGGCGGTAGCTGCGCCAGGGCATCGCCCGCTCGCCCACCGGCTGCCCGTCGTAGAGCATCTGCCCGGTGTCGCGCTCGATCAGGCCCATGATCAGCTTGGCGGTCGTCGACTTGCCGCAGCCGGATTCGCCGACGATGCCGAGCGTCTCGCCCTTGAGGACGGTGAGGTCGATGCCGTCGACCGCCCGCACGGTCTTCTTCGGGCCGGCGCCCTTGCGCACGGGGAAGTGCTTGACGAGCCCCGAGACCGTCAGCAGCGGCTGGGCGGGGCCGCCGCGGTCGGCGGCGAACGGGTCGGAGACGTCCGGGATGACGCTCACTGGCGGATCTCCATGGCGTTGCGCAGGCCGTCCGAGAACAGGTTGAAGGAGATGGAGACGATGAAGATGCACACGCCCGGCAGGGCCGCGACGAGCGGATTGACGTAGATCGCGGTGCGGAGCGTGTTCAGCATCAGGCCCCATTCCGGCTCGGGGGGCGCACCCCGAGGCCGAGGAACGAGAGGCCCGAAGCCAGGATCATCGAGACCGAGATCAGGCCGGTGGCGTAGACGAAGATCGGCCCGACGACGTTGCCGAGCACCTGCACCCGCATGATCGTCAGCGCCGAGGCGCCGGAGAGCTTGGCCGCGTCGATATAGTCGCGCCGCCGGATGCCGGTGGTGACACTCTCAGCCACCCGCGCGATCTGGGGCACGAACACGCAGGTCAGCGAGACGATGGCATTGAAGATGCCGGCCCCGAGCGCCCCCGAGAGCGCGATCGCCAGGAGGACGGAGGGAAAAGCGAAAAAGACATCGATGGTGCGCATCAGGATCGTGTTGGTCCAGCCGCCGACGTAGCCGGCGAGAATCCCGATGGCGGACCCGATCACGAAGGCGATCAGCACCGGCGTTACGCCCATGAACAGCGACAGCCGCGCGCCGAGCATCAGGCGGCTGATCATGTCGCGGCCGAGCTCGTCCGAGCCCAGCCAGTACACCGCATCGCCGACCGGCTTCAGGCGGCGCAGCATCGAGCCCTTGTAGGGGTCCATCGGCGTGATCCAGGGCGCGAGGATCGCCACCGCGATCATCGCGAGGATCAAGGCGCCCGCCGCCATCGCGACGGGGTCGCGGACGAGGCGGTGGCCGACATGGCCCCAGAATCCGCGCGAGGGGATGAAGGCGGCCTCGGGCGCGGCGTCCCCGGGGCCGAGCACGGTGCCGTCGAGGGCAATGGCTGTCGGGGCGGCTGTGGCGGGAGCGTTCATCTCTTGGACCTCCGGGTCAGCCGCGCTCGATGCGCGGGTCGAGGGCGGTCTGCATCACGTCGACGATGAGGTTGAGGGCGACGAAGAACAGGGCCAGCACGAGGATCGAGCCCTGCAGCAGCGGCAGGTCGCGCTGGAAGATCGCGGCGTTGAGGAGGAAGCCAGTGCCCGGCCACGCGAACACGGTCTCGATCAGGATCGAGCCGCCGAGCAGGTAGCCGAGCTGCAGGCCCATCACCGCGAGCGCGGTCGGGGCGGCGTTGCGCACGACGTGGCGGAACACGCCGCGCTCGTCGAGGCCCTTGGCGCGCAGGGCCTCGACGAAGTCCTGGGACAGAATGTCGGCCACCAGCGCCCGGACGGTGCGGGCGATGATGCCGGTCGGGATGACCGACATCGTGACCGCCGGCATGATGATGTAGCGCAGGTGGTCGAAGTCCGGCCGCCAGTTGCCGGAGCCGTCGGGCCCGGCGCCGGTCGGCGGCAGCCAGCCGAGATTCGCCGAGAACACGATCACGAACACCATGCCGAGCCAGTAGTGTGGCACGCTCACGCCGAAGACGGACAGCGCCGAGGCCATCCGGTCGAGGACGGAGTTGCGCCGGTAGCCCGCGACGAAGCCGAACAGCACCCCGAAGGTGAAGCCGATCAGGGTGGCCACCGAGGCGAGGATCAGCGAGTTGACGACCGCGCGCCCGACCTCGGCCGCAACCGGGCGGCCGGTGGCGATCGACACGCCGAGATCGCCGTGCAGCACGTGCCACAGCCAGATGAAATACTGCACCGGCAGCGGCTTATCGAAGCCGTAGGCGGCTCGCATCTCGTCGATTGTCGCCTGCGTTGCGTCAGCCGGCAGCACCGCGCTCAGCGGATCGCCGGGGGCGAGGTGGACGAGGAGAAAGCACACGACGCTCACGCCGAACGCTACGGGGGTGACGGCGACGAGGCGTTTGAGGATGTAGAGAAGCATTGATCACCCTGCTCGTCTCACGCGCAGACTCAACCGTTCCCCTTCCCCTTCGAGGGAGGGGACAGGGATAGGGGGACCCAGTTGGCCCAGGCGGCACCGCGGCGCTCGATCCTGCGCCCCCCTCGTCCATCCTCCTCCCCACAAGGGGAGGAGAGCATGCAAGCGTCTCACCGCCCGGCGGTGGCGATGGTGATGGTCGAGAAGTCCTGGAACCAGTTCTGCGCCTGGACGAAGCCCTTCACCTTCGGGCTCATCGCCCGCGGATTGACGTCGTGGGTGATCATCACGAACAGCGCGTCGTCGACGAACTTTTCGTGGACCTTCTGGAGGACCTTGTTCTGCGCCTCCCTGTCGAAGGTGGTGCGCACTTGGTCGAACAGCTGGTCCATCTCAGGATCGCAGTAATAGCCCCAGTTGGTGCCGTTCGGCGGCGCGAGGTTGCACTGCAGGTGGCGGATGAAGCCGGTGAACGGGTCCTGGATGAAGTAAGAATAATTGATCGCCGATACGCCGCGGGAGATGTCGGCCTTGGCGCCCGCGCGCCAGACGTTGATCAGCGTGTTCCACTCGACGACCTCGTAGTCGACCTGGACGCCGACATCGGCGAGGTTCTGCTGCACGAACTCGTTCATCGGCAGCGGCTGCATCTGGCCCGAGCCCGAGGCCGAGATTGCCACCTTGAGCTTCAACGGCTTCGCCTTGCCGTAGCCGGCCTCGGCAAGCAGCTTCTTGGCCGCCTCGGGATCGTACTTCACGTCGAAGGTGGTGCGGCCGAACCACTGGTGGTTCGGCGGGTAAAAGCCCTTGGCCGGGATCGCCATCCCGCCTAGCAGCTCTTTCAGGCCCTCGCGGTCGATGGCGAGGTTGACTGCCTTGCGCACGCGGACGTCGTTCCACGGCGAGCCCTCGCTCCGGGAGAGATGCCACGTCCAGTTGTGCGGGTAGGCGTTGGTGACGATGGTGAAGCCCGCGCCCTTCAACGAGGCGATGGCGTCTGGCGCCGGGGCCTCGATCCAATCGACCTGCCCGGCGCGCAGGGCCGCGACCCGGGCATTGGCCTCCGGGAGCGGCACCAGCACCAGCTTATCGAGCTTCGGGATCCGCTTCTTGTCCCAGTAGGCCGGGTTCGGGACCATCTCGGCCCGCTCGCGGGGGGCGAACAGCGTCAGCTTCCACGGGCCGGTGCCCGAGGGCTGCTTGGCGAAGGCGTCCCAGGACTTGCCGAGTTTCTCCCACTGGGCGGGGGAGGACATCATGATCCAGGCGATCTGGTAGGGCAGCGTCGCGTCGGGGATCTTGGTGGTGATCTCGACGGTCAGCGGATCGACCGCGCGGTAGCTCGCCACCGCCGGGATACGGGTCTTGCCCTGGGCGGACTGGCGCGGGTCGTAATGGGGCGCATCGCTCTTCAAGAGCTTGTCGAGGTTCCACACCACCGCATCGGCGGTGAAGTCCGAGCCGTCGTGGAACGTGACGCCCGGGCGCAGCTTGAAGGTCCACTTGGTCTGGTCGTTCGGGTCCACCGTCCAGCTCGTGGCGAGGCCGGGCGTGAGGTCTGAGGCGAGTTCCGCGCTCGTCAGATCCCAATTGATGAGCCCGTCATAGACCGTGTAGCCCATGAACCGCATGCCCTCGCCGCCGTTGTCGGTCTGGCCGGTGGTCAGGGGAATGTCGGACGCTGTCATGCCGATGCGCAGAACGCCCTGCGCCAGGGCAGCCGGACTGAGCCCAAGCAGCAGCAGGCCGGCGAGCGCCGCACCGGCGCCGTTTTTCTTCAGATTGAACACCATCACAGGTCGCACACGCTCCGTGGCCCGGGCACTTGTGCCAGGGATACGCTCGACCGAATGCAAGCTGCCGGCCACATGCCCGCAGAACGGGAAACGGTAGCCTGTGTCGGGGCGGCCGCGTCCGGCAGCCGGGGGGCGAGGCGAAGAACAAGGCCGCCGGTGGGCGGACGCCACCGTACCGCCTCTACGGCCTGCAACCGACGATCCCGCACCTGACCCGCGCCTCGCTGCATCGTTGCCTGGAACGGCATGGCATCAGCCGTCTGCCGGAGGTCGAAGGCGACAAGCCGAAGAAGAAGCGCTTTGCTCGGTATCCGATCGGCTAATTCCACATCGACGTCGCACAGGTCAGCACCGCAGAAGGCAAGCTGCCCCTGTTCGCGGCCCTCGACTGCGCGAGCCCGTTCGCCTTCGTTCGCCTGGTCGAGAGTGCTGGTAAGCTAGAAAGCGGCACAGTCACTCCGAGACCTGATCGCGGCCGTACCTGACCGCATCTACATCGCGCGGCCCCGCGGCAGGCCTGTCGCTTCAGGCTCGACCCGTCACATCATACTGGAACTGTAAAGCGAGCAGACCCATGACTGTTTTTCCGGCACAAAACCATCAAATGATACAAATTTAGTCCGCAAGCACAGCATTGTCTCTTGAGCGACTCGTCGGCCGCTTCCTAGCCTCGCGCCCGGTAATCAACGCGAGAGAACGGCCGTGCCCCAGTCCCAAGCGAGCGCCCTGCGCGATGTCGTGCGCGCCACCTACCGGCGCGCGGGGCTCGACAAGTCCGAGACCGAACTCCAGGCCCTGCTTCCCACCGTCCGGCCGCTGATCGACTTCGATCCGCGCCAGGCGCGCGAGGCCGACATCGTCGGTCTGCTGGGGAAGCTCAGCTTGCAGGACGCGTCCCTGCCCGCCGCGCCCGGCCCCGTCTCCCTGATCCGCACTCTGTCGAAGGAGCCGCTGGCTGCCTATGGCGGTACGGCGCCCGACATCACCACCAAGTCGGTCACGGAACTCGCCGCCCTGCTGGCAAACGGCACGATCACCTCGCGCGAGATCGTGCTCCAGTACATGTACAAGATCCAGAAGCTCGACCATGCCGGTCCGGCTCTGCGATCGGTGACGGAACTCAACCCCGAGCTTCTGACCATCGCCGATCGCATGGACACGCAGCGCGCCGAGGCGAAGGCCAAGGGCGAGACCTTGCCGGCGCTGTTCGGCATCCCGATCCTGGTGAAGAACAACATCGACACCGCCGATGCGATGCGCACGACGGCGAGTTCGCTGGCGCTGTTCGGCTCGAAGCCCGCCGACGATGCCGCACTGATCGCACAGCTGCGCGAGCAGGGTGCCATCATCATGGGCAAGGCCAACATGAGCGAGTGGGCCAACTTCCGTACGAGCTTCACGGCCATCAGCCCGGACGGCGGCGTCGCGTTAAATCCCCTCGATCCAAACTTGGGCGCCTCCGGCTCGAGCCACGGCTCCGCGATCGCGGCCGCGATGCGATTCGCACCGGTCACCCTGGGCACGGAAACCAACGGCTCCCTGATGGGGCCGGCGACGACCCACCATATCTGGGCGCTCAAGGCCACGCCGGGCCTCGTCAGCCGGACGGGCGTCATCCCGGGCTTCGCGATCGTCGATACGCCGGGCCCGATGGGCAACACCGTGGCGGATCTCGCCATCGTCATGAACGCCATGAAAGGCCGCGACGCCGCCGACCCGCTGAACGCGGCCTATACGGGCGACAGGACCATCGACTTCACGCAAAAGCTGAACGGCGACCTGACCGGTATCCGGATCGGCACGCAGATCTCGAACCCCCAGATCGATGCCCTGTTGAAATCCCTCGCCACCAGCGCGAACGCGACGGTCGTCACCTTCACCGCGGCCGACCAAGCAAGCGCCGCCCACAGGGCGATCGCCAGCCTGTCGGATGCCGACCTCGCGGTCTTCTACACGCGGGTCACCCGGAACACCCTGCCCGCCGACGAGGCGGCGAGTGCCGCCATCCTGGACGCGTACCGCACCAACCTCAACGGACGGGGTGGGACGGACGCGTATGTTGATTTTTACTTTAAACTGACCGGAACATCCAGTTATTTGCTCCGGAAATACATTGATGCGTATCTCGCCGAACGCGTCGGGAATCCCGCGGATTACGACAGCGCGGTCGTGCGGCTCATGGGCCCGACATACAAGCCGCTCTCCGGCGACAAATCGCAGTTCGCGAAAGACCTGATCGACGTCGTCGCATCCAACAAACTCAACATAGAAGCACTCTATGAGATCGCCCCGATTCTTCGCTTCATAAGGGGTGATTCACTTCAAACCGCCATCAGAAAGACACCCGAGGAATACGCCCGCGAAGCCGGTTTTGCATCGGAGGCTGCGTATGACGCCGCGATCGAGAACTGGAAACAGATCACCACTCAGGTGCTCAATGGGATCCGCAAGGAGTTGGGGGTCGATGTCACCGCAACCGGCCTGACCTTTAGCCAGTTCACAGGAAACTCATCCGCCTACGCCAGCACGCCGAATCTCGCCGTACCGGTCGGACAGGGAGACGCGCCGACACAGCTGGTCCTCGGTGCCGACAACTTCCAAGACGAGCTTCTCCTGCGGGTCGGCCGTGCCCTGGAGAAGGCGCTCGAAACCCCGGAATTCTCGGCCCTCAAAGCCAGGCAGCCGTCGCCCCCGGAGACGGGCTTCGCCAATCAGCCGCCCGACATAGGCCCGCTTCTGCCGCTGGTGCTGCACGATCTGGATGACCACGGCCGGGCAACGCTGGCCCATCTCCTCACCACCGAGATGGCCCCCCTCGTGCTCCACACCACCGGAAAGCTCGCCCAGCCCACCTTCGACGGACGCATCTCCGGCAATGGCGGCCTGATCAAAGAGGCCGACGGCGTTCAGGCCCTCACCGGCGACAGCGACTTCACCGGCACCGTCCAGGTCTGGAAAGGCGCCCTGGCGATCGACCGCAACCAGGCCCTCGGCAGCGCCGCCAACGCCGTCAGCCTCGAAGCCGGCAGCGCCCTGATCGCCAGCCGCAGCCTCACCCTGGCGCGCGACCTCCTCCTGAAGAACGGCGGTGCCCTCGGGGCCGGGGCCGAGATCGCCCTGATCGCCGACGGCGTGATCTCCGGCAATGGCGGCCTGACCAAGACCGGGGCCGGCCAGCTGACCCTGGCGGGCGTCAACACCTATACCGGCGGCACCCGCGTCGCCGAAGGCGTTCTGGCCGTCGCCGCCGATGCCGGGCTCGGCCAGGATTACGGCGCGCTGCGCTTTGCCGCCGGCACCGGCCTGCTCGTCACCGGCAGCTTTGCCACCCAGCGGCCGTTCCAGCTCGACGGGGAGACCCACCTCTCCGTCCGGGCCGGCGCCGCCCTGACGGTGAACAACCTCATCGACGGCGCCGGCAGCCTCGTCCTCGACGGCGGCGGCAGCCTCACCCTGGCCGCGGCCGCCAACCGCTTCGCCGGCGGCATCCAGCTCAAGGCCGGCACCCTCGCCCTCGACGGCGCCGGTGCCGCCGGGCTCGGCACGATCCGCTTCGAGGCCGGGCCCCAGACCCTCGTCCTCGACGCCGCCGCCTTCCAGGCCGGCGTGTTCGGGGGCACGATCGCCCGGTTCGGCACCGCCGACACGATCAGCCTGGCCGATCTCGCCTACTCCGCCGGCGCCACCGCCCAGTACGATCCCACCGCCCAGGCGCTGACCGTCGTCAGCGGCGGCCTCACCCGCCAGCTCACCCTCTCCGAGGTCGGCCGCGGCGGCTTCACCCTGGCCTCCGACCCGGCCGGCGGCACCCGCGTCCTGCTCACCGGCGTGCCCGTCGGCCTCGCCGCTTCGGGGCCGGGCCTCGACGCCCAGGGCAACGGCCTGCTGAAGGCCGGGGCCGTGCTCAGCTTCACCGTCGAGATGTCCGATCTCGTCACCGTCGAGACCGGCGCGGGCCGCCCCGTGCTGGTCTTGTCCAACGGAGCGGAGGCGGCCTATACCGGCCAGCCGAACGGGGGGAGCCTCGGCTTCGCCTACACCGTCGCCCCCGGACAGGACAGCCAGGCCCTCACCGTCGCCCGGCTCGACCTGCGCGGTGCCGTCATCCGCGACACCGGCGGCCACGTGGCCGACGTGACCGCCCTTCCCGCCGCCCCGTCGGGCACGATCACCCTCGACACCACCGCACCGACGCTGGCCCTGACCGCGGCACCGCCCGCCACGGTCGAGGCCAGTTCCGCCGCGGGTGCGGCCGTGAGCTTTGCCGCCAGCGCCGGGGACGGCGTCGATCCGGCCCCGCGCGTGGTGTTCCGGTCGGGCGACACCGTCGTGACCTCGGGCCAGACCTTCGCGCTGGGCACCCACAGCGTCACCGCCACCGCTTTCGATGCCGCCGGCAATGCCAGCGCCCCGGTCTCGTTCGGCTTCACCGTGCGCGACACCACCGCGCCGACGCTGGCCCTGACCGCAGCACCTTCCACCACCATCGAGGCGAGCTCCGCCGCGGGCGCCGCCGTGAGCTTTGCCGCCAGCGCCGGGGACGGGGTCGATCCGGCCCCGCGCGTGGTGTTCCGCGCGGGCGACACCGTGGTGACCTCCGGCCAAACCTTCGCGCTGGGCGCACACACCGTTACCGCCACCGCTTTTGACGCCGCCGGCAATGCCAGCACCCCGGTCTCGTTCGGCTTCACCGTGCGCGACACCACCGCGCCGACGCTGGCCGTGGCGGCGGCACCTTCCACCACCATCGAGGCGAGCTCCGCCGCGGGCGCGGCCGTGAGCTTTACCGCCAGCACCGGGGACGGGGTCGATCCGGCCCCGCGCGTGGTGTTCCGCGCGGGCGACACCGTGGTGTCCTCCGGCCAGACCTTCGCGCTGGGCGCACACAGCGTCACCGCCACCGCTTTCGACAGTGCCGGCAATGCCAGTGCTCCGATCTCGTTCGGCTTCACCGTGGGGGACAGCACCGCACCGACGCTGGCCCTGACGGCGGCACCGCCCACCACGGTCGAAGCGAGCTCCGCCGCGGGTGCCGCCGTGAGCTTTGCCGCCAGCGCCGGGGACGGCGTCGATCCGGCCCCGCGCGTGGTGTTCCGGTCGGGTGACACCGTGGTGTCCTCCGGCCAGACCTTCGCCATCGGCACGCACAGCGTCACCGCCACCGCTTTTGACGCCGCCGGCAATGCCAGCACCCCGGTCGCGTTCGACTTCACCGTGACGACCCCGGTCGCGCCGGCCACGGCGAGCTTCGACTTCGCCCTGAGCCAGGCCAGCCTGCGCCAGGCCCCGGGACACATCGCCCTGATCGGGCCGGACGGCCTGAGCCACGACGTCACCGCCGTCGAGACCTTCGTGTTCACCGATGGCGTCGTCCGGCAGAAGGACGCCGCCCCGCTGGTCGACGACCTGTTCTACTACGCCGCCAATCCCGACGTCTGGCAGGCCCAGATCGATGCCGACGCGCACTATGCCGCCCATGGCTGGCGCGAGGGCCGCGACCCGAACGCCGCCTTCTCGACGGCGGGCTATCTCGCGGCCAACCCGGAGGTGGCCGCGGCCGGCCGCGACCCGCTGGTCCACTTCGCGCAAGCGGGCTGGAAGGAGGGCCGCGATCCCGCCGCCGGCTTCGACGTCGAACTCTACCTCGCCCGCCATCCGGAGGCGCAGGCGGCCGGCCTCGATCCGCTCAGCCACTACCTCGCCCAGGGCCGGGCCGAGGGGCACGTCGCCCACGCCGCGATCGGACGCCCGGCCGACCTGGCCGAGCAGGGCGGCTTCGACGCGCAGGCTTACCTGCTGTCCAACCTCGACGTGGCCGAGGCGGCCCGGGCGGCCGGGGGCGACAGCTTCGCCTTCGCCCGGACGCACTACACGACCTATGGCTGGCAGGAGGGGCGCAACCCGAACGCGGTGTTCGACACCAAGGGCTATCTCGCCGCCTACGGCGACGTGGCCGCGGCCGGGATCGATCCGCTCGCCCACTATGTCCGGTACGGCGCGGCGGAGGGCCGCGACCCCGCCGCCGGCTTTGACGGCAAGGCCTACCTCGCCGCCTATGGTGACGTGGCCGCGGCAGGGCTGAACCCGATGCTGCACTATCTCCAGTACGGCGCCGTCGAGGGCCGCAGCGTCTTCGCCGACGGGCACTTCGCCTGACGCCCGCTCCCCCGACCGAGGCCGAAATCCCCGCCGGCAGGGGGCAGGCCGGCTGGCTTCTCACGGCCATCCGATCCGCCCCCATGCCGATCCGTCTGCGTGCCGTGCCGCCGGCTACGAAACAGGCTCGGCGGCGCGGCTACGGCGCGCGGCCGGGCGGACATCTCCCACGCGAGCTACAAAAAGGACGACCTTCCAGACGAGCTATTGATGCTGCGGAAAAGCTACCGCTTCGCCGAAAGCTGCGGCCGGTCGAACGGGTAGAAGTGGCGGTGTGCGGGGCGGATCGGCACGGTCCTGCCACGCTAGCACGGCAGCAAGGCTGAGGAATCCCCTCGGTGCCTCGTCGTCCCTCGGAATTCGGGCGCTCGAGCCCTCGGCGCCGATCCGGCCGGCACAGTGGTCCGCCCGCTCCTCCTACGCCCTCCGTCCGGGCCGGTAGGCCACGGCGAGCCCCTCCCACAGCAGAATCGCCCCGACTTCTCCCGCCGGCACCCGCAACGTCCCGAACGTTCGGCCGAAGCGGTCGGTTTCGCCGGCGCGCACCAGCTCGACCGCTCGTCCGCGGATCAAGTGGGCCAAGCGCTCCTTCGCCCGCAAGCCGGCGATCCGCTCGGCCTCGCAGCGTAGCCGGGACACATCCGGCGTATCGATACCCCTCAACCGGACCTTCTCGGCACAGCCTCGCGCGGGCAGGGCGGCGGGATCGCCGTCAAACACGATCAGGCGGACGCTATCGAACCGCTCGGCCGCCTGCCCGGCGTGGAACAGGCCGCCGCAGGCCAGGACTGCGACGAGGCCGCTATGGCGGGGGCAGCCTGATGCGCTTCCGCAATGCACGCCGTTCCGAACCCTACAGGGAGACGTCTGGCGAACACCTCACGCGAAAGAATTCTCGGTATCCACGTAAACGGGGCAATCCCAGCCAGCCGTTATGAGTTCATGGCCGGGGCTCCATCCTCTTAAGGGTTGGAGCTTCCGGGAAACCCGGACGGTTCAAGGCTCACACTCTGGCCATTTTGCCTACGTCGCCAGCCTCGTGGCCGCCAACGCCCTCAACTATCCAGCTTGAGATTTTGCTCAAACAGGCTCTACGCGTCGATTACGCCAAGCGCCAAGCTTTGAGCCCGCTCCACATGCGCCAGACTGGCTTTGAAGGCACTTTCTCCGTCACGGGCCCGGATCGCGGCCACGATGCGCCGCATCTCCTCGGGACCATCCGCGGCGCGGCCGGGTGTGGCAATCGTGATCGAACGCAGATGCGTGATGCGCATGTGCAGCGTCGATACGATGTCCCACGCGATCTCCCGGCCGCTGGCCAGAAACATGCGCTCGTAGAACTGGGCTGTCACTTCGAGGATCAGGGTGGCATCCCCGGTGGCGTAACCGTGCGCGATGTGATCCAGGCTGGCATCCAGCGCGTCCGCCACCGCGGGCGCGTCCGGGTGCTCGGCGCAGCCTCGCGCGGCCAGTGCCTCCAGATACCCGCGCACCTCGTAGATCTGACGCGCCTGCGCCTGCGAGAGTCTCGCAACGATCGGGCCGCGGTTGGGCACGATCTCGACGATACCCTCGGCCTCAAGGTGCCGGAGCACCTCACGGACGACGGAGCGGCTGACGGCGAGCTGGTCGCACAGTTCACGCTCGACCAAACGGTCGCCCGGCTTGAAGTGCTGGCTAAGAATCGCCCGGCGCATCTTGTCGAGCGTCATCTCGCGCAGCGATTTCGTTTCCCGCTCGACCCGTAGAATTCCTGCCACCATCGATGCCCGCTTCCTGCCCCGCTCGCCTCTCGCATCGCCTTTACAGCCGGATCCCGAGCGGGTGTCCCCACTCTCAGATAGCACATCGCACTGACACGGCTCGGCCCATCGCTCGGCGCGAATGCCCGCATCCGCAACATTGTGCTGGCTAGGCCTGGCTCGCCCGAGACGGAGTCCATCGCCTCCCGCTCGGGTGCTCAATGTTCATCCAAGTCTTGAAGCACGCGTTGCCGGCGATCCTCTTCCGCGGAATGCAGAGCAAAAAGCGCTGCACTGCAGAAAATCGATGCATTCGCCCGCAAATCGAAGTCGCTGTTCTCTAACGTCAAATCGGCCTCGCTGCCTTCAAAGTTCTCATTTGCGACGCAGCATAGGTTATAGATTGAGCAAAATGGTGCTAAACAAATCTTGCGGTCTTACGGTATACCATAATACGGTTATCTCCATCGCAGGGGGGTGGCCGTGTCGTCGATCCGCAAGCTCGTCGCTTATCAAGAGACCACCTTCATCGAGGGCGGCCGGACTGCCCCGCAGCCGCTCAAGTTGTTCGGCGTCGCCGCCGTCCTGAAAAACCCGTGGGCAGGGCGGGGCTTTGTCGAGGATCTGAGGCCCGAGATTCGCAGCACCGCGCCGGAGCTCGGGGCTCTGCTGACAGCCGAAATCCTCCGCGCCGTCGGCTCCGGCGAGGCGGTCGAGGGCTACGGCAAGGCCGCTGTCGTCGGCACCGACGGCGAGATCGAGCACGCCTCGGCGCTGATCCACACGCTGCGTTTCGGCAATCATTACCGCCAGGCGGTCGGGGCCAAGAGCTACCTGAGCTTCACCAACACGCGCGGGGGGCCGGATTGCCCGATCGTGATTCCGCTGATGCACAAGCACGACGAGGGCATGCGCTCGCATTACCTGACCGTGCAGTTCTCGATTCTCGACGCGCCGGCTCCCAACGAGATCGTGGTTGCGCTCGGCGCCTCGGTCGGCGGTCGTCCGCACCACCGCATCGGCGACCGTTACCAGGATCTGCGCGAGATCGAGGCCGGCGATGCTTGAGCGCGCCGCCTCCGTCATCCTGACGGACAGCGCCGGCCGGCGCACCGCCGTCGCCTCAGCCGGCACCGCGACCGGCGCGACCCCGATCCTGTTCATCCACGGGGTCGGCCTCGACCACACCGTCTGGCGGCCGCAGATCGCCGCCTTCGCCGGACAGCGGCCGGTGCACGCCTACGATATGATGGGCCATGGCGCCTCTGACCGGCCGAAGGGCAGGCCGGAACTGGCGGACTACGCCGCCCAGCTCTTCGGCGTGCTCGACGCGCTGGGGATCGAGCGGGCCCACCTCGTTGGCCACTCGATGGGGGCGATGGTGGCACTGGAGGCGGCCCTGTCGCATCCGGCGCGTGTCAGCAGCGTCACCGCGCTCAACGCCGTCTACCGCCGCAATGCCGAGCAGGCTCAGGCGGTCCTTCGCCGGGTCGAGGCGCTGGAGGCCGGCGAGGCCAGCCCTGGGATCGAGACGGCCCTGGCGCGCTGGTTCGGCTCCCCGGTGCCGCCGCATCTGGCGGACGAGGCGGAACGGATGCGGGCGCTGCTGGAGCGGGCGGACGAGCAGGGCTACGCTCTGGCCTACCGCGTCTTCGCCACGGCCGACGCCGCCTATGCGGAACGCCTCCCGACCCTGTCGGTGCCCGCCCTATTCATGACGGGCCAGCACGATCCCAACTCGACGCCGGAGATGACGCGGGCGATGGTCGCCGCGGTGCCGGGCGCCCGGGGGCTCGTCCTGTCGGGCGAGCGCCACATGATGCCCCTGGTTGGGGCGGCCCGGGTCAATGCCGAGATCGCGCGTTTCATCACCGGCCTCGAGGTGGAAGAACCCGCCGCCGCCAAGCGCTTCCGCAACGCGCTCGGCACCTTCGCCACCGGCGTCACCGTCGTGACCACGTTGCAGGAGAACGGCGAGCCGCGGGGATTCACCGCGAACTCATTCAGTTCGGTCTCGCTCGATCCGCCGCTCGTCTCGATCTGCATCGCCCGCACGGCATCGAGCCATCCGATCTTCAAGGCCGCGCCGCGGTTCGCCGTCAACATCCTGGCGCAGGACCAGCGCGATGTGTCGGGCGTGTTCGCCTCCAAGCGGCCGGACAAGTTCGAGCAGGTCGCCTGGGTCTCGGGTGTCACCGGCGCCCCCGTGCTGGAGAATTGCGCCGCGTGGTTCGATTGCCGCCTTCACGAGGTGGTGGCGGCGGGCGACCACGACATCCTCATCGGCGAGGTGGTCGATTTCGACGCCAGCCCTCAGATGCCGCTCGGCTATTGCCGCGGCGCCTATGTCGACTTCGGCCTCGCCCAAGATGCGCTGGCAGCCAGCGCCCGCTCCATCGAGGTCCGGGCGATCCTCGAATCGGAGGGCGATGTCCTTCTAGTCAAGGAGCGTGACGGCCAGTTCGCCTTGCCTTCGGGCACCTGCATCGAACCGGCCTCGGACCCTAAGAGCCTTCACGGCCGACTCACTGCCCTGGGCTTCGCTGCCGAACTCGGCTTCCTGTTCGCCGTGTACGAGAATCCCGACGCGGCGGGCGCCCCGACCTCGATCGTCTACCGCGGGACTTTCACCGGCCATGCCGGTCCCGGCACATGCCTCTGGCCGGTCGCGGATCTCGCGAACTGCCCCGTTCGGGATCCGGCGAGCCGGACGATGCTGGAGCGCTACGCCCGCGAGCGTCGGGAGAACGCCTTCGGCATCTACGCGGGCAATGTCGGCGGGGGGACGGTTCAGGCCCTGCACCCGGGTGCGGCGGCCTGATCGGCCGCCGCCCGCATCCACGCCGTCGCGCGCAGCCCCTTTCGCCGAGGCCGACATGAAATTCTCCGTCTTCGTCCACATGGAGCGCTTCGATGACGCGCAGGATCACGCCGAGCTGTTCGATGAGCTGACCGATCTGGTCCAGACCGCCGAACGGGGCGGGTTCGAGACGGCCTGGATCGGCGAGCACCACGGGATGGAGTTCACGATCGCTCCCAACCCCTTCATCAACCTCGCCTATCTCGGCGCCCGGACCGAGCGCATCCGGCTCGGGACCGGCACGGTGATCGCGCCGTTCTGGCATCCGATCCGGCTGGCCGGCGAAGCGGCGATGACCGACCTCGCGACCAAGGGGCGGCTCGATCTCGGCATCGCCCGGGGCGCCTACAGCTTCGAATACGAGCGGCTGATGCCCGGCCTCGATGCCTGGGGCGCCGGCCAGCGGATGCGCGAGATGATTCCGGCGCTGCGTGGCCTGTGGGCCGGCGACTACACCCACGAAGGCGAGTTCTGGCAGTTTCCCAAGACCACCACGACGCCCAAGCCGCTTCAGCAGCCGGGCATTCCGGTCTGGGTCGCGGCGCGCGATCCGAGTTCGCACGCCTTCGCGGTGGAGAACGGCTGTAATGTCCAAGTCACGCCGCTCGCCTCGGGCGACGGCGAGGTCGAGGCGCTGATCGGCCGCTTCGACAAGGCCTGTGCCGACGCGCCGAACGTGCCGCGCCCGCAGATCATGCTGCTGCAGCACACCTTCGTCTCCGAATCCCCCGAGGAGACGGCGCGGCTGAACGAGGATCTGAGCCGGTTCTTCTGCGCCTTCGGCGCCCTGTTCCAGAACAAGCTGCCGATCGAGCAGGGCTTCATCCGCGGCCTCGACGCCGAGCTGCAGGCCTCGATGCCGCAATTTGCGCCGGAGAAGATCGCCCAGAACCTCGTCATCGGCGAGGCCGAGACGGTCATCGCCCGCCTCAAGGCCTACGAGGCGATGGGCTACGATCAATACGCGGTCTGGATCGACAGTGGCATCGGGCATGCGCGCAAGAAGCGCTCGCTGGAGCTGTTCATCCGCGACGTCATGCCGGCCTTCGCGTGAGCGCGCCCGCCATGCTGCCGATCTTCCGCGCCTATATCGACGGCACCTTCCCGGAGCCGGAGGCGACCTTCGAGAGCCTCGATCCGGCCACCGGCCGGCCCTGGGCCCTGATGCCGGCGGCGAGCCCCGCCGACATCGACAGGGCCGTGCGCGCCGCCGACCGCGCCCAGCGCGATCCGGCCTGGGCGGATCTCGTGCCGAGCCGGCGCGGCGCGCTGCTGATGCGGTTGGCCGACCTCGTCGCCGAGCGGGCCGGCCATCTCGCCGAACTCGAGACCCGCGACACCGGCAAGATCATCCGCGAGACCCGCAGCCAGATCGGCTACGTGGCAGAGTACTACCGCTATTTCGGTGGGCTCGCGGACAAGCTGCACGGCGCCCACCTGCCGGTCGACAAGCCGGACATGGAGGTGTTCACCCGGCGCGAGCCGATCGGGGTGGTGGCGGCGATCGTGCCCTGGAACTCCTCGCTGTTCCTGTCGGCGGTCAAGCTCGGGCCGGCGCTGGCGGCGGGCTGCACCGTCGTGCTGAAGGCATCCGAGGAGGCGCCCGCCCCCCTGCTCGCCTTCGCCGAACTCGTGCACGAGGCCGGCTTTCCGCCCGGCGTCGTCAACATCGTCACGGGCGATGCGGCGGGCTGCGGCGCACCGCTGACGCGCCATCCGCTCGTCGCGCGGGTCGCCTTCACCGGCGGTCCCGGCACGGCCCGCCACATCGTGCGCAACACCGCCGAGAACCTCGCGGCGACCTCGCTGGAACTCGGCGGCAAGTCGCCGGTCCTCGTCTTCGCCGACGCGGATCTGGACAGCGCCGCCAACGCGGTTATCGCCGGCATCTTCGCCGCCGCCGGCCAGAGCTGCGTCGCCGGTTCGCGCCTGCTGGTCGAGCGCGGCGTGCACGACTGCTTCGTCGCGATCCTGGCCGAGAAGGCGCGGACGATCCGGCTCGGCCGGCCGGACGACCCCGAGACTGAGGTTGGCCCGCTCGCCACCGCCCGGCAGCGGGCGCATATCGAGACGGTGGTGGCGGCAAGCCTCGCCGCCGGCGGACGCCTCGTCGTCGGCGGCGCGCGGCCGGAGGGTTTTCCCGAAGGCTTCTACTACCTGCCGACGATCATCGCCGATGCGCGACCCGAGACACCTTGCGCCGCCGAGGAGCTGTTCGGCCCCGTCCTCACGGTCATCCCGTTCGAGGACGAGGCGGAGGCGGTCGCGCTCGCCAACGACTCGCCCTTCGGCCTCGCCTCGGGCGTGTTCACCGCCAGCCTGACGCGGGCCCATCGCTGCATCCGGCGGCTGCGGGCCGGCATCGTCTGGGTCAACACCTACCGGGCGATCTCGCCGATCGTGCCCTTCGGCGGCTTCGGCCTCTCCGGCCTCGGGCGCGAGGGCGGGTTCGAATCCATGCTCGACTACACCCGCACGAAGTCGGTCTGGATCCGCACCTCGGACGATCCGATCCCCGACCCGTTCGTGATGCGCTGAGGAGGGGCCGGTGATCTACGAGATGCGGACCTACCGGCTGAAGACCGGCACCGTTCCTGCCTACCTCAAACTCGTCGGCGAGGAGGGGATCGCGATCCAGCGCGGCCATCTCGGCAACCTCGTCGGCTACTACGCCACCGAGATCGGCCCGCTCAACGAGATCGTCCACATCTGGGGCTACCGGGATCTTGCCGAGCGCGAGACACGCCGGGCCGCGCTCGCGGCCGATCCAGCCTGGGCGGCCTTCCTGCCCAGGATCCAGGCACTGATCGAGACCATGGAATCCAAGATCCTCCGCGCCGCGCCGTTCCACCCGTAGCCCGCGCACGATCGATCCAGGCGATCTGACCATCGCACCAGCCGCTCGCATCACAGCCAGAGGGGGCCAGTATGAAGCGCAGGACCATTATCGGCATCGCCGCCGCCACGTTCGGCAGCGCCGCACTCGCGGCACTCCCGGCGGCATCCCTGCTGCCGCGGGCCGCGGCGGCGGCGGGCAGCATCGTGTTCACGAGCTGGGGCGGCACGACGCAGGAGGCACAGAAAACCGCCTGGGCCCGGCCCTATACCAAGGCGAGCGGCGTCCGCGTGCAGATGGACGGCCCGACCGATTACGGGAAGTTCAAGGCGATGGTCGAGAGCGGCAATGTCGGCTGGGACGTCGTCGACGTCGAGTACGACTTCGCTGCCCAGGCCGCGCGCGACGGCCTTCTGGAGCCGATCGACTTCTCGCTGGTCAAGCGCGAGGCCCTCGACCCCCGCTTCGTGACCGATCACGCGGTCGGCAGCTTTTACTACGCCTTCGTCCTCGGCTACGGCACCAAGCACGTCCCGGCCGCGCCGAAGAGCTGGGCCGACCTGTTCGACACCAAGGCTTTCCCCGGCAAGCGCACCTTCTACAAGTGGTCGGCGCCGGGGGCGCTGGAAATCGCGCTGCTCGCCGACGGCGTGGCGCCGGACAAGCTCTACCCGCTCGATCTCGACCGGGCCTTCGCCAAGCTCGACAGCATCAAGTCCGAGATCATCTGGTGGTCGGGAGGCGCGCAGTCGCAGCAGCTTCTGGCCTCCGGTGAAGTCGTGATGGGTCAGTTCTGGAACGGGCGCGTCGCTGCCTTGGAACAGGACCGGCAGCCGGTCGGGATCGCCTGGGAGCAGAACCTCACCACCGCCGACATGCTGGTGGTGCCCAAGGGCAGCCGCAACCGGCAGGCCGCGATGACGTTCATCGCCGCCGCCACGGGAGCCAAGGAGCAGGCCGACTTCGCCGCCGCCACGCGCTACGCCCCGATCAATCTCGGCTCGGCCAAACTGATGGATCCTGCCGTCGCCGAGACGCTGCCGAACCGGCACGCGGCGACGCAGATCAACTTGAACATGGAATACTGGGCCAAGAACCGCGAGGAGATCGGCAAGCGCTGGTACGCGTGGCAGACGCGGTGATGGGCGCGCGCGAACGGAGCCGCGCCATGACCGCGGCACGGTTGCAGGCCCTGCCGTTGCAGGATGCCCCTCCCCCCTGGAGCCGGCGCCTGCGCGGCTTCGGAGCAGTGCTCCCCGCTCTCGTGTTCCTCGTCCTTCTGTTCGTGGTTCCGGTGCTGGCGCTGCTCCTGCGCAGCATCACCGAGCCGGCGCTGGGACTGGGCAACTACGCCACCTTCTTCGCCGGCACGACCTACCTCAAGGTGCTGGGCAACACCTTCCTCGTCGCCAGCCTCGTCACCGGCGCGACCCTGGTCATCGGATTCCCGACGGCGTGGTTCCTCGCCATCGCGCCGCGCCGGCTGGCCGGGCTCCTCACCGGCATCGTCGTCCTGTCGATGTGGACCAACCTGCTGGCCCGGACCTATGCGTGGATGGTGCTGCTGCAGGGGACGGGCCTGATCAACCGAGCCCTGCTGGAACTCGGGCTGATCGCGGCGCCACTCACGCTCACCAACAACCTCGTCGGCGTCACCCTCGGCATGACCTACATCATGCTGCCTTTCATGGTGCTGCCGCTGGCCTCGGCCATGCGGGCGATCGATCCGAGCGTGCTCCAGGCCGCCTCGCTCTGCGGCGCCAGCCGATGGCAGTGCCTGACCCGCATCCTGCTGCCGATGCTCTCCGGGGCCATCGCCTCCGGTGCGCTGATGATCTTCGTGATGTCGCTCGGCTACTTCGTGACGCCCGCGCTTCTGGGCGGCACCGCCAACATGATGCTGCCCGAACTGATCGCGCAGCTCGTGCAGTCGCTGCTCGACTGGGGACTGGCCAGCACGGCCGCGACGATCCTGCTGGTTCTGACCCTGCTTCTCTACGCGCTCCAAGTCCGGTTCTTCGGAACCCGCAGTACGGCCTGAGGAGGGATCGATGCTTCTCACCTATTCCCGCCTGGGCGGCCTGCGCTTCGTGCTCTGCGGCATCGGCCTCGTGGTCGGGCTGTTCCTGCTCCTCCCGATCCTGGTGCTTGTCGCCCTGTCGTTCGGCGACTCGCAATGGATGCAGTTCCCGCCGCCGGGCTGGACCCTGCGCTGGTACGCGGACCTGTTCGACGACCCCGATTGGATCTTCGCCTTCCTGACGAGCCTGCGGATCGCCGCCTGGGTCACGCTGCTGAGCGTGGCGCTCGGTCTGGTCACCTCGTTCGGTCTGGTGCGCGGCCGCTTTCCGGGCCGGGAGACGGTGCGGGCGCTGTTCCTGATGCCGATGATCCTGCCGGTGGTCGTGCTGGCGGTGGCCCTCTACGCCCTGTTCCTCAGGCTCCGGCTCAACGGGACGGAGCTCGGCTTCGTCCTCGCCCACCTCTTGCTCGCGCTGCCCCTCTCGATCATCGCCATCAGCGGTGCGCTCGAGCGGTTCGACTCCTCCATCGAGGATGCGGCCGTGCTGTGCGGCGCCTCGCCGATGGAGGCGAAGCTTCGGGTCACCTCGCCGGCGATCATGCCGGGCATCGCCACCGCGGCCCTGTTCTCCTTTCTCGCCTCCTGGGACGAGGTCGTCGTGGCGATCTTCATGGCGAGTCCGGACATCCAGACGCTTCCGGTCCGGATCTGGGGCGTGCTGCGCCAGGATCTCTCGCCCGTCGTCGCCGCCGTCTCGACGCTGCTCGTCGCGCTCACGGCCGTGCTGATGCTGCTCTCCGCTGCCCTGAAGAAGAAGGACGTCCGCGCATGAGGCCTCCGTCCAGTCCTTCCTCCAGCCATCCCTTCCTGGCGATCCGCGGCATCCGGCTCAGCTACGGCTCGGTCGTGGCGGTCGAGGCGGTTACCCTCGATGTCGCCCGGGGGGAGTTCGTGACCTTCCTCGGCCCGTCCGGCTCGGGCAAGAGCACCACGCTCTACGTCATCGCCGGCTTCCAGGATCCGAATGCCGGTGACGTGCTGATCGAGGGACGCTCGATCCTGAACACGCCCTCGAACAAGCGCAAGATCGGCATGGTGTTCCAGCGCTACACGCTGTTCCCGCAGATGACGATCGCCGAGAACATCGGCTTCCCGCTCAAGGTGCGGCGCTGGAACCGCGCCGACATCGATGCCCGGGTCAAGGCGATGCTGCGGCTCGTGCAACTCGAGGCTCATGCCGACCGCAAGCCGGCGCAGCTCTCCGGCGGCCAGCAGCAGCGCGTGGCGCTCGCCCGGGCGCTCGCCTACGAGCCGCCGCTCCTCCTGATGGACGAGCCGCTCTCCGCCCTCGACAAGAGCCTGCGCGAGGAACTCCAGCACGAGATCAAGCGCGTCCACCACGAGACCGGCGTGACGATCCTCTACGTGACCCACGATCAGGAGGAGGCGCTGCGCCTGTCCGATCGGATTGCCCTGTTCCGCCAGGGGCGGATCGAGCAGCTCGGCACCGGGCGGGACCTCTACGACGCGCCGGCCTCGCGCTTCGTGGCTGGCTTCATTGGGCATTCGAACTTCATGCCCTGCCGCATCGACCGGCAGGACGGCGCGGCGGACGGGGCAATCCTCCTCGATGACGGGACGTCGGTGAGCGGCGTGTCGCTGGCGGCGATGCCGGCCCAGTGCGACCGTGGTGTGCTGATGGTGAGGCCCGACGCAATCCGGCTGCACGATCCCGACAGCGCCCCGGCCGGCGCGATCTTCGGAACCATCGACGAGGCGAGCTTCCGCGGCGAGGCGATGCAGTACAGCGTCGCCACCGCCTGGGGGGACAGCCTCACCGTCCGCACGCCGTGCGGCGGCGCTGGCCGCGCGCGCGTGGGCGAGCGGGTCGCCCTGGCCTGGCAGCCGGAGCAGGCGCAGATCTTCCCGAACTGAAATTGAACCCGCCAGGGTCCGGCGGGATCGCCAACGCGGATTCTGGCGTGTCCGAGCCCCGGCCCTCGTGCGGAGCGCGTTCGAAGCCCCGGAGCCTCAATGCCGAGACCAGCGCGGGCACCTCACCGGTGCACGCGGCCGGTTAATTTGTCTCGACCGATCCACTCCGTCCCTCGTCTTGCCCACGACTGAAGGCGCTCCGAGAAACCGCCAACAAAGATCAATATTTCAGCGTGTTGCCCTTCAAACCACCTTGTCATCTTACGATCTTACGTAATACGATTTGGCATCAAGGCGAAGGGCTGTGGTGGGACGAACCCGCACGGCGACCGGACGGCTCTCTTCGGCGTCCGGTGTATCGGCTGAAATCAACAAGTAAAGCGCAGGAATAAACTTGAAGACGGCGCGCTGCGTCGTCGGATGACCGTGCGCGTTCATGAACGAACACTGCCGCCGAGGCGGCCTCTTCATCGCTCCCGCGATGCGAGACCGTCCCGGCATGTCGGGGGGCCTCCGAGCCGAATCCAAGGGCGCGGCGGGACAGGGCGGTTGCGGTCACGCGATCCACCATTCGTGAGCCGGGACGATGCGGCACGGATTCCGTCATCTGCACAGGCGAGAGGAAGAGCGCACCATGAGGTCGACGAAGTTGGCAGCCGTTCTCGCACTTTGTGCGGGGGCCGGCCTCTTGCCGATCCAGCCTGCTTGGTCCCAGGACCAGGGAACGCAGGAACTCGACGCCGAGCCGAGCGCGGTCAATCGCGAGCAGCCGATCGCGGTGCCCGACCCGACCCCCAACCCGGCGCCGGGCTCGATCGGCAAGTTCACCTTCGGCGGCGCGTTCCGCGTCCGCTACGACCTGCGCTTCGACGATGTCAGCCGCGGTGGTTTCGCGAAGACGACGGAAAACTTTTCCTTCGACACGCTCTCGCTGAAGGCGGTCTACGATTCCGACACGATCTTCGGCGCGGCCCAGTATCGCTTCTACGGCGGAAGCTTCCTCTACGGGACGCGCTTCGGCTACGACAATCACCCGGGCGAGGTGAACTTCCCGATGTGGGCCTATCTCGGCTACAAGCTCACCCCTGAGGACAGCCTCACCTTCGGCATGAACCAAGTACCGTTCGGCCTGACACCGTATTTCACCAACACCTTCCTCGGCTCGCTCGGTTTCGTGATGGGCGTGGAAGAGATCTACAATCTCGGCGTTAAATACGCGCATGTCGAGCCGGAGTTCAATTATCAGCTCGGCTTCTATCCGGGTGCCAACCCGAACGGCTTCGGCCTCAGCCGCGACAGCGCGCGCTACTCCACGAACATCGTCATCGCGGACAGCTACATCCCGTTCGGAACGCGTAACTCCGAGGAGAACATGTTCGTCGGCCGGGCGGAGTACTTCTTCGTCAAGAACGACATCGCCTCGCTCGCGCTCGGCGCCTCGATCTGGCACTCGAGCATCTACAACTTCGATACCCGGCAGACCGGCTCGAAGCAGCTCGAAAGCGTGCACCTCAACGCCACGCACGGTCCCTGGGGCTTCAAGGCAGTCTATGTCCGCCAGGATATCGATCCGAGGAACCCGATCCGTAATGACCTGCTGACGGTCGGCGGCTTCGACGTGTCGTACAACATGGCCACGCGCGGGCACTTCGTCTCGGCCGACATCGCCTACAAGGTTGCCGATCCGATCGGTCCGTTCACGATCGTGCCCTACCTGAATTACAGCGCCTACTTCAAGGATCGCGCGGATTTCAACACGTCGGAGCGCTTCACACTCGGCACGATCTGGACGCTGACGGCTGATCCGAGCCTGATCATCTACACCGAAGGTTTGTTCGGTCGGAACGATCCCTATGTCGGCGCCGGGCAGTACACTAGCGGTCTCGCCATGGGCGGTGACAGCAAGTGGAAGAAGGCGTTCTTCGTCAACATTGGGTACTACTTCTAGAGATCCAGCGCCCTGCGCGACCCTGGTGCCGACGCGGTGCCAGCCGGAATCAGCACACGGTTTCCCGGCCCCTCAAGCGAGTCCGGGACAAGGATGCGAGGACTGATGGCCTATCCAAATACCGGATTGCAGATCGGCGGGGCCTGGATCGCGGCGGACGCTCGCGACGCGATCCCGGTCGTCAATCCGGCGACCGGAGAGGTGATCGGAGCCGTGGCCAAGGCCACCATCGACGACCTCGACCGAGCCCTGGCGGCAGCGGCACGGGGCTTCGCGACTTGGCGCGCCGTCTCGGCCTTCGACCGCGGACGCATCCTGCGCCGGGCCGCGGACCTCATGCGCGAGCGGGTTGAGACGATTGCTCGGCTGATGACTCTGGAGCAGGGCAAGCCTCTGCGCGAGGCCCGGGTCGAGACGCTGTCGGCGGCCGACACGCTCGACTGGTTCGCCGAGGAGGGCCGACGGGCCTATGGCCGGGTGATCCCGTCGCGGGCGGAAGGAGTGATGCAGATCGTGCTCCGCGAGCCCGTCGGTGCCGTCGCCGCCTTCACACCGTGGAACTTCCCGATCAACCAAGCGGTGCGCAAGGTCGCCGCCGCCCTCTGCGTCGGCTGCGCGGTGATACTCAAAGGCCCCGAGGACACGCCCGCGAGCTGCGCCGAACTGGTCCGGGCGCTGCTCGATGCGGGCGTGCCGGGCGACGCACTGGGGTTGCTCTACGGCGATCCCGCGGCAATCTCAGGCTATCTCATTCCCGCGCCGGAAGTTGCCAAGATTTCGTTCACCGGGTCGACGGCCATAGGCAAGGAACTCGCCGCTCTCGCCGGTCGGTACATGAAGCGGGTCACGATGGAACTCGGCGGGCACGCTCCTGCGATCATCTGTGCGGATGCCGATATCGAGCGCGCGGTCGAGATCCTAGCCGCCAACAAGTTCCGGAACGCCGGCCAAGTCTGCGTCGCGCCGACACGCTTCCTCGTCGAACGACCGGTCTACGCGGAGTTCGTCGACCGCTTCGCCGCTCGCGCCGCGGCGATCACGGTCGGCGACGGCCTCGACGAGAGCGTCCAGATGGGGCCGCTGATCCACGAGCGCCGCCGGCTGGCTGTCGAAGGGTTGATCGCCGACGCCGAGGCCGCCGGCAGCCGCATCGCAACCGGCGGCGCGCGCCCGCACAACCGGGGCTTTTTCCTGGCGCCCACCGTCCTCACCGATGTTCCGCGAACCGCGCGCATCCTGAACGAGGAGCCGTTCGGCCCGGTTGCGACGATCGCCGCATTCTCCGATCTGGACGAGGCGCTCGCGGAGGCCAACCACCTGTCCTTCGGCCTGGCGGCCTACGCCTATACCCGCTCGCCCCGAACGGCGAACCGCCTGAGCACCGGCATCGCCTGCGGGATGCTCGGCATCAACCATCACGGACTCGGCCTGCCGGAGACGCCGTTCGGCGGCGTCGGCGATTCGGGGTACGGCAGCGAAGGCGGCTCGGAAGCGCTGGAGGGCTACCTCTCAATTAAGTTTGTCACAACAGCGTCTTAGGGCTGCTCACTGTGAGGTTTCAAGAGGTTGTCCGAGAGTCCAGGAGCGATGGCAACCTTTGCCATACGGAGCAATGTTCCGCCGCGATCGTAGCAGGCTGACCCCGAGGAGCTGCGGCATCAGTGCTTCGCTCCCTGGCATGGCCACTGCGTTGTCGTGGAGCCCGTCGCTGCGGCGCATCCCGCGCAATAGCTCTCCATCCCTCCCCTCTTGGAGTCCCCCTGCGTGCTGAAGCCGTTTCCCCGCTCTGGCCAACCTGTCGAACGTGAGGACGGTTATCTGCCGTTGGAGGCCTATGCTGCCTTGGGCGAGGGGCGTTCGGTCGCGCTGTCGGGCGCTGATGGCTCGATCGACTGGTGGTGCTGCCCGAACCTCGACTCGCCACCGCTGTTCGACCGCCTGCTCGCACCACGCGACGGCGGGCATTTCGCGGTGACGCCGGACGCACCGTTCACCAGCGAGATCGGCTACCGCGCTGGCAGCAACGTTCACGAGACCGTGTTCACCACCGCGAGTGGCAAGGCGCGGCTGACCGAAAGCCTGAACAGCGGCCCGGCCGGGCGGCTGCCCTGGGCGGAACTCGCCCGCCGGATCGAGGGCATCGAGGGCACTGTGCGCTTCCGGATCACGCTGGTGTTCGGGACGCGAGGCGATACCGCTGGCCCTTTCATCTCGTCGAATGCCAACGGCAGTACCTTCCATGTCGCTGGCTTGATGGGGCTGTTCCGCCACAGCGACGGCGTCCGCATCGAAACGGAGAACGATCACGCGATCACGGCCAGCGTCGAAATCACGGCAGGTCGCAGCGAACTCGTCGCGATCGTAGCCGGTGAGCACCAGCCGCTCGTGATTGCACCGGTCGCGGACATCGACCGCCGCATTGAGGTGTCCTGTACGGCTTGGCGCGACTGGACCGCCCGGCTGGGCTACTGCGGACGCTACAAGGAGCATGTCGAGCGCAGTGCGCTCGCCCTCAAGCTGCTCCTGTACTCACCCACTGGCGCCATCGCCGCCGCGGCAACGACTTCGCTGCCCGAGGGCATCGGTGGGCAGAAGAACTATGACTACCGCTATGCCTGGGTTCGGGACGCCGGCTACGTCATCAAGGCCTTCCTCCGTCTCGGAGCGCATGCCGAGGCCAACGCGGCACTGACGTGGCTGGTCAAGCATCTCGAGGAGCGCGGTGCTCACGTGCTCTACACCTTGAGTGGCGAGACCGTCTCCGCGGAGGAGGAACTTGATCTCCCCGGATACCGCAACTCCCGCCCGGTGCGCACAGGCAATGCCGCAACCGGGCAGCACCAGCACGGCATCTACGGCGACATTTTCGAGACGGCAGATCGATTCGTGGCCGGCGGCGGTATGCTGGACCTTCGCAGCGGTGCCTTGCTGGCGCGCCTCGCAGACGAGTGCGCCGAGACCTGGAAGATGAAGGATGCGGGGATCTGGGAATTACCTGAAAAGCAGCACTACACCGGGTCGAAGATCAGCTGCTGGCAGGCACTGGCCCGCGCCGTCGAGATGGCGGAAAAGGGGTATCTGCCTGGCAACTGCAAGGACCGGTGGCAGCGCGCGCGCGACCGCATCGCGGTCTGGATTGATGATCATTGTTGGTCCGAGGCGAAGCAGTCCTACGTGATGTACCCGGGCTGCGACCGGCTCGACGCTTCGCTGGCGCTCGCCGTGCGATTTCGCTTCGGCAATCCCGAGCGCCTGCAACTGACCTGCGAAGCGATCGATCGCGAATTGGGCGCTGGCCCGTACCACTACCGCTACACGGATGTGGATGCCGAGGAGGGCTGTTTTCTGGCCTGCACATTCTGGCTGATCGAGGCGATGACGCTCCTCGGGCAGGCCGATGAGGGCGCTGCGAAGTTCGACGCGGTGATCAAGGCCTTGGATCGGAACTCGGGAACCTATTCCGAGATGGTGGACCCGGTCTCGGGGGCCTTCCTCGGCAACCTGCCGCAGGGGTTGACCCACCTAGCTCTGATCCAGGCCGCCGTAACTTTGTCCGGTCTCGATCTTTAGGGCTACTTTCGTCATGCTCGCGCAACGCAAGATCTTACCAGAATCGGCGCAGAGATAGGGAGCTGAAGATCCGCCAGGAGGGCAAGTTAAATCGTGGCAATACACGAGCCTGCAGCGCCGCCTAGGGTCGAGGCTCGGTGAAAACGGAGAGGCGCTCCTGCGTTTTCACACAGCCAGGGCCGCAGTAAGCGGTCCTCTGCGTCTTGCCGGACGAGAATCGCGCCGTGACCGAAAGCGCCTGAGAGCAGAGGGCTGGGCTTCGCGACGGGGCGATGTCGGGAGATCGCTCCTGTGTCCATCCGACTGTTCTTCCTCCCGCCTCCGTTCTGCACCTCGAACCCGAGGCCTACGCCAAGCTCTGCGACGTCGCTGTGACCGGCCCGGGCCGTCCGGGTGGTGCGGCCGTACTCCAAGCGCCAGCGGTCATAGCTCTGCTCGGAGATCTCCGCCTCCTTGCAGGCCGAAGCCAAACTCTTGCCTTGAGCTGTCGGTACTTCGATCTGCCGAAGCTTAAGCACAACCTGCTCCGCGCTCGTCTTCTTACCTCGCTTGATCCTCAACTCCTCCGCTCCTGGCTGATCCTCTCAATCAGCCCGGGCCAAATCCAGCCGGGCAGGTCAGAAGTCGATCGCGTTCTTAACGTCACCGTTGGGGTTGTGCGATGTGCACTCGCGCTATCGTATCCCGGACCGCTATTCGAATTCGGCGTGCTTTGCGTGTTGAGTTGGGAAGAGTGTCAGCTGAAGCCGTGAATCTTTGCCGAGATGGCATCTTGGGATGTGACTTTTTAGTTTGATAACTGAGTATATTTTGTGGTTTGCTTTATATGATAGAATATAAATTTTTGTTTGTAAGAATAATCGTGGTAACTTGTAATAAATAAGGGACTTTAATCATAAATATTTAAGTAATAATCTTGTGTTATCAAGGCGGCGCCATCTGTTGTCAGTTCGAATTCTACCAGCCGCCTCCCAGGGCTTGAACCAAAATCGAAGAATCCGTCAGGCGTTGAGTTTGCACGTTGAGGCGGGTGAGACTGACTGCGGCGTACTGGGTCTGCGTGGGGCCAAGCGCAAGCAGGGTTCGAAGCTGCACATGGCGGTGGATATGCTCGGGCATCTCCTGGCCCTGCACGTCATGCCGGCCAACGCCGGTGACCGTGCCGAGGTCGAGCGTCTGGCCAAGGTCGTGCAGGCGGCCACCGACGACAGCGTCGAGATCGCCTTCGTCGATCAGGGCTACACCGGCGAGAAGCCGGCTACGGCCGCGCGCAAGCACGGCATCGAGTGAAGGTCGTGAAGCTGCCCGAGGCCAAGTGTGGCCCTCATCCTGAGCCTGTCGAAGGACGTCCTCCTGCCCAAGCGCTGGGTCGTCGAGCGCTCCTTGCCTGGGCCACCCGCTTCCGCCGGCTCATCAAAGACGACGAGCGATATGCCAGCAGGCCGGCAGACCTGCACCTCGTCGCCTTCGTCTGCCTCATATTCAAAAAGCTGCTCTACTTACAGCCGATTCCTAACAGCCTCTCCGCGGTGCTTCAGCTCTCCTAACTCGAAGGACTTGGCGTCAGAGCTTGATTCCAATCCCCCGGTTCAGGCGGGTGACGATCCAGACCGTCGCCACGGCCACGCAAACGCCCCAGCCGACTTCCAGCACCCGCGATCCCGCCATGCGCTCCACCGGCCCGATATGGGGCACGAGTAGGATAATCGTGGCGGTGATGCTCGCGACACGGCACGCGCTCGACACATTGACGAGCCAGCAGGCAAGGGTCGCGAGCAGGACAGCCGATGCGTAGGTCGGCAGGGAGGGGCCGAGCGAGAGGTAGGCACCGAGACCGGCGGCTCCGCCGATCAAAGCGCCCGTGAGTTGGTCGCGGGCGGTGGAGCGGGTCGTGTCGAACTCGGTATGGGCGACGGCGACCGCTGTGATCGCCGCCCAGAAACCCTCACGCAGGCCAAGCAGATGGGTCGGCAGGTATGCGGCGATGGCGGCGACCGCGGAGATGACGCCGTGGGCGAAGCCGCCGACGAAACGGCGGCGCAGGGGCAGGCGCTTGCGCAGGCGGGTGAACTGCGCGCCAAGCAAGCGGATCCGGCTGGTGTCGCGGTCGACCCGGCGCACCTGGGCCGCGGCGGTCTCGTCCTCGGCACGGCATGCCGAGTCTTCGGCCTGCATCCGCTTCTTCCTTTGCAGCCGATCCGAAAGCTCTCGCCTGGAACCGCCCCGTGATGCGAGCACGGCAGCATCAATCCGGGGGCGCAGCGGGTCGACGGAGTTCGCCCGAATTCAGGCGAACTCCGCTCGCCTGGCGGTGCTCTCCGAACGGACCCGCCACATCCCCCTGGCTCAGGGCGATGAACGCTCACCGCGCTGCGACGCCATGAGTTCATCCGCTCTCTTGGCGGACGCCGTAAAGCGCCTCGCCTCTCGTTGCGGCCCCTGTGCGCTCATCGGCCTCGACGACGTAAGCCGTCGCCCCGTCGCGCGAGCAAGCGATGTCGTTCGGCGTCGTGAAGCTTGATCGAGGCGGCGAAGGCTTCGAGAGCCGATGCCGCCTTCTCCATCGAGCCTCGCGCTCAGTTGGACTTCGGGTCCGTGACCGTGAAGGCGAAGGTCGCGCCGTAGCTGTCCGCGTCGGCCAGTGTCGGCGTCTGCGAAGGGGTTACGCGGTGAGCGACACCGAGCACCTGCGGGCCGGCACTGCGCAGCGGGACGACCGCCACGCCCTGCGCATCCGTCGTCGCACGGGCCTGATCCGCCTCGCTCTTGAAGTTCACGCCGTCGGTGGCGACCACGCTGGCGCCCCCGAGCGGACGCCCCTCGAACAGCACCCGCACCCGGATCTGGCCCGAGGCTGCGGCCGGCGCCTCCAGCGGAACGATCTCCAGAGGTTGGCCGACGACCTTCTCCCACGGGGCCGTCGGGCCGGACACAGCCTTGGCGAACTTCACCGACCACAGGCTCTTGTCGGCCTGCGGCAGCATCCGCTTGCTGGCGTTGCGGTAGCTGCCGTCGGGCAGGCGCACCCAGTAGCCGTTGTCGTAGGCGGCGGCGAACAGTGCGTCACCCTGATGCGCGGCTTTGAGCGCGGGCATTGGGCCGGTCTGCAGCTTGGCGTTCAGGGCCACCGCGCCCGAAGGCTCGTAGGCGGTCAGGCTCATCAGCTTGCCAGCACTCGGCAGTTCCGGCTCGTGGGGATGCCCGTAGAGGATCTGCACGCCGTTGCCGGCCGGGTCGAGCCAGAGGTCGTGGGCGGCGGCCGGTGCGGTGAGGGCGAGCAGCGCGGTGAGGATGACGGTTCGTCTCATCGAAGAGGTGCTCCTGTTGCAAAGCTGGAGGTGATGCCGGCCAGCAGCGTCAGGCGCGGCTGCGGGCTGGTGAAGATCTCGGCGGCCGAGGCAGAGACCGACGAGCCGAAATTGAAGATGCTCTCGCTCGTGCGGTCGCCCGGATACCAGGTCGCCTGCCCATAGGCCGTCCAGCCGCTCTCGTGGACGTAGGCGATCCGGCCGCTGACGCGCGGATAGGGCGAGGAATGCAACAGGCCGTCCTCGGTCAGCGGCTTGGCACCGATGTAGGACAGGTAGGCCGCACCGGTCAGGCGCCCGCGGGGCAACAGGGCGGCCGGTGCGGCGACGTCGAATTCGGCGCCGACGGTGGCAAGATACGCGGGCACGTTGGGGATGAAGACGGATGGCGCGCCGTTGAGCAGTCGGGCCGAGACGCCGGAATAGTTGGCGAACAACGCCACGCGGTCGAGGCCTTCACGATAGGCCAGCACCTTCGCCTCGATCTCGAAGCCGTCGCGGCGGGACTTGCCCAGGTTCTGCACGGGCAGGCCAGGTGCGGGCTGGAAGACTTCGTTGGCGATGTCGGTGAAGAACACCGTGCCAAGGAGGCTGAACCGGTCGAACACGAGGCGGCCGCCGCCCTCCGTACTCTCGATGGTCAGCGGGGTGAGGCGGGGATTGTTCGTCAATTCGCTCGAAGCGGAGGGGCTGCGGAAGCCTTGGCCGTAATTGGCGAACAGCTCCACCCAGTCGAAGGGCGTGAGCGCCGCCCCGCCCTTGGGGGAGACCACGTTGGGGCTGACCTTGGGCGACAGGGCCGGGTCGAGATTGTTGCGCACGTCGTAGAAGAACTGGTCGAAGCGGGCGCCGCCGGTCAGCTTCAGCCAGGGCGCCGGCTTGACCTGCACCTGCGCGTAGGCCGCGAGGTTGTGCTGCGAGAGATCGAGATCGAGGGTGCGTGCGGTGAACGTGCGCGCGACCGAGGGGCCGGTGTTCGCGTCGAGCGCGTCGCTCCGCCAATCGCCGCCGACGAGGACTTGGGTCGGCAGCGCGTCGAACAGGCTCGTCGTCCAGACCTTGCGGATGCGGCCACCCACGGTCTCCCGTTCCTCGACCTGCCCGCGCTGGCCGGCGCCGAAATCCGAGAAGCGGCTGAACACGTCGTGGCTGGCGTAGACGAGCGCCGACAGCTCGTCGTCCGGTCCACCGTTGACGTAGTTGGCCACGAAGGTCTGCAGGGTCTTGCCGCCGCCATCGGTGATGTTGGTCGCGGCCCGCGGTGAGACGAGACCGGCGCGCACGCGGTCGCGCTCCAGGTAGCCCGGCTGCCCGAACCCCGTGCCGTACATCTGCACCCGCAGCGACAGGCTGGAGCCGAGATCGAGGGGGATGGTGACCTTGTTGAAGGCGTTGTAGCGCCCGAGGTCGCCGTTCTCGCGATAGCCCCCGGTGCCGTAGCCCTCGTAGGCGAGGAAGGGCTGGATCCCCGGGCCGACCTGGCTGAAGGTGGCAAGCCCCCGCCCCGTGCCGAACGAGCCGCCCGATGCGCCGACGGTCGAGAAGGGCTCGGCCCGCTTGGTCTCGATGAAGATCGAGCCGCCGAGATTGGCGTCGCCCGCTTCGACCGAGAAGGGGCCGCGCACGATGCTGATGGAGCGGATGGTCTCCGGGATCAGCGGATTGAGATCGACGTAGTTCGGGGTGTGGATCGAGGAGACCTCGTTGATCGGCACCCCGTCGATGAAGACCGCGACGTCGCGGCCATGCTCGGCATCGCTGAAGCCGCGCAGGGCGATGCCGTATCCGACGCCGCCCTGGCCGTAATTCGAGACATCGAAGCCGGCCACGGGGCGGAAGAGGTCGCCGTAGCTTTGCACCGGCAGGCGAGCGATCTCCGCGGCATCGATCACCGTGCTGTTGCCTGGGAGAGCCAGGACCGACGATGAGATCTGGGTCTTCAGGTTCGCGGCCGGCCCCGCAACCGCCGCAACGGAATTTGCGGAACCGCCCTGCGCGGTGACCTGCAATTCCTCCAGCTCAATCGCGGTCGGATCGAGCGCATGGCTCGGAAGCGTACTCACGCCGAGTGCGCTGGCCGATGCAAGCAGGCGCGTCAAAAGCGGCGACATCGTGCAACCTAGGCACTCAGTGATCCGGGCGCTACTAAACTGCAAATTATGGGCAGGCACAAGATAGGAATTTTTCGTATTCGTACGTCTCATCGAGATGTTGCAGCCTTTAGCAGCCCCCGCAATCTCGGTCGCAGCATCTTTTGACGATAACCGTCTCGGTAAAATTGCCTCCCTTAGAGCATCGGTGCCGATACGGCGTGGCATGTCCTGCCGGTCACCAAGTCTTCGGCCCATCGGCCACGAAACGTCTTCGAGGCCAGCGGCTTCTGAGCTTCACATCGTACGATGGCCGGAGGCTACCGCAGCCGGAGCAACGGCCCCAAAGTCGAGCATTCCGATGCGGGGCGGAGCGATCCTTACAACTCTCGCGTCGCGACTCGATGTACCTCCTGCTCCGAAATAGGGAAACCGTTCGGCGCCGAAGCTGGACGCGTAACGAGCCGCCAAGCTCAGCGCGAATCTCCCTTTATTGCAACAACTTATGCGCGAAATTGATCATTTGGATAAGTAATACCCCGTATTCAAACTGGGCTAGCCACGTTCGTTAAGTTGCTGCTATAGGTTGAAAACAAGATATGTTCTGGGTGTCAATAAATCGGCTGCTAAGGCAGGCTGTATTCGCTCGGGAATCTGCCCATGCACTTTACTCAACGCGAAACTGACAAGCTGCTGATCTATATGCTCGCCCAGGTCGCACAGCGCCGCAGGGACCAGGGGCTCAAGCTCAACCATCCGGAAACCGTCTCCCTCATCTCCGTCGCCGCCCTGGACGGCGCTCGCGCCGGCAAGACGGTGGAAGAAGTGATGGAACTCGCAGGCAAAACCATCACGCGCGACGACGTCATGGACGGGGTCGCGGAAATGATTCCCTACGTGCAGGTCGAAGCGGTGTTCACGGACGGCTCGCGCCTCATCACGGTGCATGCTCCCATCAAGTAAATCGAGATGTCAGGAGGTGACGCGATGAGTCCTCCCCAGAAGAAGGCGCCCGTCGGCGGAATTATTTTCGGTTCAGGGGATATCGAGATCAATGCCGGATATCCCACGACGGCGATCAAGGTCCGAAACACGGGTGATCGCCCAATCCAAGTCGGGTCGCACTACCATTTCTTCGAGGTGAACGCCTCGCTGGAATTCGATCGCGAGCAAGCCTTCGGCAAGCGTCTCAACATCCCGGCCACGACCGCTCTCCGGTTCGAGCCCGGAGACGAGAAGGAGGTCTCGCTCGTTCCCTATCAGGGCAAGCAGCGGGTGCTCGGCTTCAATGGCCTCGTCGACGGCTGGGTCGGCGACGAAACCTACGACGATTACCGCCCACGGCTGTCGGACGCGCTGGATCGCGTGAACCGCTACGGGTTCAAGAACAAGCCGTAACCTGCCCCCTTCGATAGCCGAATCTGGAGCGCTGGGATGAGCAGAATCTCGCGGCGGCAATACTCGGATCTCTACGGGCCGACGACAGGCGACAAGATCAGGCTCGCCGATACGGACCTCTACATTGAGATCGAGAAGGACCTTCGGGTTTATGGCGAAGAGGCCGTCTATGGCGGCGGCAAGACGCTTCGGGACGGAATGGGTTACGACAACGAGTTGACCAGTGCGGCGGGCGCACCGGATCTCGTCATCACCAATGTCACGATCCTCGACGCGGTCCAGGGCGTCATCAAGGCCGATCTCGGCATCAAGAACGGCCTGATCGTCGGGATCGGGAAGGCCGGCAATCCCTCGACGATGTCGGGGGTGACACGGGGGCTCGCGCTCGGACCGGGCACGGACGCCATTTCCGGCGAGCACCTCATCCTGACCGCGGGCGGCATCGACGCCCACGTCCACTTCATCTCGCCGCAGCAGGCCCAGGCCGCGCTCAGCAACGGTGTGACGACGCTGTTCGGCGGCGGCATCGGTCCATCCGACGGCACCAACGGCACGACCATCACGCCGGGCACATGGAACATCGAGATGATGCTCCGCTCCTTCGATGCCTGGCCGGTCAATGCGGGCGTGCACGGCAAGGGCAATTGCTCGGCGCTCCTCCCGATCGAGGAGCAGATCCGGGCCGGCGCGATGGGTTTGAAGGTTCACGAAGACTGGGGCAGCACTCCGGCGGCGATCCGCATGGCCCTGACCGCCGCGGACGATCACGACGTCCAAGTCTGCATCCACACGGACACCCTGAACGAGGCGGGTTTCGTCGAGAGCACCATCGCCGCGTTCGAGGGGCGCACGATCCACACCTACCACACGGAGGGCGCGGGCGGCGGCCACGCACCGGACATCATCCGGGTGGCGGGCATTTCCAACGTCATCCCCAGTTCGACCAATCCGACCATGCCCTACGGCATCAATTCGCAGGCGGAATTGTTCGACATGGTGATGGTCTGTCACAATCTCAGCCCGAAGATCCCGACGGACGTCGCCTTCGCGGAGAGCCGCGTCCGCGCCGAGACCATCGCGGCGGAAAACGTCCTGCACGATCTCGGTGCGATCTCGATCCTGTCGAGCGACAGCCAAGCCATGGGCCGCGTCGGCGAGAACTGGGCGCGCACCATTCAGACGGCCCATCTGATGAAGGCGCGGCTCGGCGCCTATCCGGGGGATGCGTCCGGCAACGACAATCAGCGCGTGCTGCGCTTCGTCGCCAAGGTGACGATCAATCCCGCCATCGTGGCGGGGGTCTCGCACGTGATCGGGTCGGTCGAGGTCGGCAAGATGGCGGACCTCGTCCTCTGGGAACCGGCCTTCTTCGGCGCCAAGCCGAAGATGGTCATCAAGGGCGGCATGATCTCCTGGGCGATCATGGGAGATCCCAACGCCTCGCTGCCGACACCGCAGCCGGTCGTCTATCGTCCGATGTTCGGCGCTCTCGGCCCGGCCGTGGCCAAGACGCGCGTGACCTTCACGTCGCATGCCGCCTACGAGGACGGGATCGTGGATCGTTACGAGCTGACGTCGAAGGTCGTGCCCGTCTACGGCACGCGCACCATCACCAAGGCGTCGATGGTTCGAAACGACCGGCTTCCGGTCATCGAGGTCAACCCAGAAACCTTCGCAGTGATGGTCGACGGCAAGCACGCCACGATCGAGCCCGCCACGCATCTTCCGCTCGCGCAGCTCCACTTCTTCAGCTGACGTCCCGTCGCGCGGCGGGAAACGCCTCCCGCCGCCGGTTCACAGCCCAGTGCAGGCATTGATGAGACCGATCGACGTCATGTGGGTGTGTCTCGGCGGCGGAGCCGGTTCTCTGCTGCGCTGGCAGCTCGGCGGCTTCATCGACCGCGCGATCCCCGCGCGCTTCAAGTTCGGCACCTTCCTCGTCAACGTCACCGGCGCCTTCGTGATCGCCTTTCTTTCCGCGGCGCTGGCCCTCGGCTGGCAGCAACGCCACGGGGACGTGGTGTCGTCCCTGGTGCTGACGGGCTTTCTCGGCGGCTACACGACGTTCAGCTCGATGCAGCTCGATACGGCGCAGATGGCGATGGAGCATCGCCAGGGGCTGGCTGCCTTGTACCTCGTCGCGTCCGTCGGCGTCGGCCTCTGCGCCGCGGCGGCGGGCGTCGCCCTCGCAAGATCGTAGGGGCTCGTCATGGGGGCGCAGGCCGTCTTCGTCTTCATCGGTGGCGGGTTCGGCGCTCTCACCCGCGAATTCCTCATGCTGCTGATCCCTCAGCACAGCGGCGCCTTTCCGCTCGACATCTTCACCGCCAACGTCGTCGCCTCGTTCTGCCTCGGCGCCGCCTTCGAACTTCACCGCCTGAACCAAGTCTCGGACGAGTACCTGCTCCTGATCGGCACGGGCTTCGCTGGCGGAATGTCGACGTTCTCGAGCTTCGTCTACGGCATCACTTCCGAAGCCGCGTCGCCGGGCCAAGCCGGTCTTGCCGTCCTCTACTGTTTGTCCAGCCTGATCGTCGGCTACGCCGCGATCTGGCTCGGAATCGCATCCGGGAAACGCCTGCGCCGCGCGTGAGCGCGCTCCGTTGGGAGAGACGAATGATCCTCGTCGAACACAAACTCGGTCATCTCGGCGATCCGGTCTGGCAGGAGCGCGCGGGGCAGGCGCGCATCGATCCGCTGGTGCTGGAGCAATGGGAGGCGCCCAAGAGCCGCCTGCGCAAGGCGACCGAGAGCGGGATCGAGCTGGCGATCTCGCTGCCGCGCTCCGAGCACCTGCATGACGGCGACGTGCTCCACTACGACGCGGCGCAGGGGCTCATCGTCGTGGCCCGGATCGCCCTCAAGGAGGTGCTGGTCATCGAGCTGGAGGGGCTGGAGAGCCTCGCGCCGCACGAGATCCTGCGCGCCTCCTTCGAACTCGGGCACGGCCTCGGCAACCAGCACTGGCCCGCCGTGATCAAGGGATCGACGGTCTACGTGCCGCTTTCGGTCGATCAGAAGCTGATGGCCTCGGTCATGCGCACGCACGCCTTCGCCCATGTGAAGACCCGCTTCGCCCCGGGCGAGGAGGTGGCGGCCCAACTCGACGCGAAGGAGGTCCGGCTGCTGTTTGCTGGCGCCGACGCCACCCCGCATCACCATCACGACGGTCACGAGGCTGCACAGGCCCATGACCCCCATGATCACCACGACCACCCTGATCACGCGCACGATCATGGTCACCCGCACACTCATCACCACCATGATCCGGTGGCGTGATGCGGCACGGTGAGCCGAGGGCCCGTCTCGCACCGCGCGGCATGGCTCATCTCGCGCGCCTGCTGCAATTCTCGGATTCGACGCTGCCGATCGGCTCCTTTGCCTTCTCGAACGGCCTCGAATCCGCGCTGCAGACGGGGATCGTCACCGACGCGAGCAGCCTGCTGCATTTCGTCGAACTCGTCCTGCACCAGAACGCCCGGGTGGACGGCGTCGCGCTGCTGCACGCCCATCGCGCCGCCCTGGCGGAGGACTATTCCGGCATCGTCACGGCCGACCGAGAATTGCTCTGCCGCCGCGTCGGGGAAGAGCAGCAGCTGATGCTGACGCGGATGGGCAAGAAGCTCGCCGAGCTGGCGCTCAAGATCGGCCCCTCGCCGGTGCTGGAGCGCTGGCTCGCGGATATCCGGTCGGACACCACCCCCGGCTGCCTGCCGATCGGTCAGGCGATCACCCTCGCACATCTCGGCGCGGACGAGACGGACGCCTTCGTCGTCCACCAATACGGCATGGCCTCGATGATCCTGAGCGCCGCGCTTCGGCTGATGCGGATCGACCATTTCGAGACCCAGCGCATCCTGTTCGCCGCCCAGGGCCGCGTCGAGGACGACTACCTCGCGGTGCGCGATCTTGCCCTCGACGAAATGGCCGCCTTCGCGCCGGTCTTCGACGTGCTCGTTGCTCATCACACCACGGTCCATGTCCGCCTGTTCATGAATTGAGTGCGGCAAAGGAAATCGAGATGAAGAAGATCACCCGTATCGGCATCGGCGGCCCGGTCGGATCCGGCAAGACGGCTGTTATCGAGACCATCACGCCGCGCCTGATCGCGCTGGGGATCAAGCCGCTGATCATCACCAACGACGTCGTCACGACGGAGGATGCCAAGCAGGTGCGCCGGACTCTCCACGGCGTGCTGATCGAGGAGAAGATCGTTGGCGTCGAGACCGGGGCCTGCCCACACACGGCGGTCCGCGAAGATCCGTCGATGAACATCGCCGCGGTCGAGGAACTCGAAGACAAGTATCCCGACAGCGACGTGATCCTGATTGAATCCGGCGGCGATAACCTCACGCTCACCTTCAGCCCGGCGCTGGCGGACTTCTACATCTACGTGATCGACGTCGCCGCCGGCGACAAGATCCCGCGCAAGAACGGCGCCGGGGTCTGCCAGTCGGACATCCTCGTGATCAACAAGAAGGACCTCGCTCCCTATGTCGGCGCGAGCCTCGACGTCATGGCGCGCGACTCCAAGCTCATGCGCGGCAAGAAGCCGTTCCTCTTCACCAACTGCAAGACCGGCGAGGGTGTCGACGACCTCCTCCAGCTCATTCTCGACATGGCGCTGTTCGATGTGAGGACGCGTCCTCCGCTCGCGGCGAGCGCGTGAGACCATGACCCTGCACGAGCCCCTCGGCCTCATCGACGCGGCGCGCGAACTGCGCGGTTTCCAGACCGAGCCAGCGCAGATGCGGGCGGGCGCGCCCGGCAAGGTCGGCCGCTTGCGCCTCGGGTTCTCGCTGCGCGACGGGCGCTCCGTGCTCCACGACCTCTACCGGGTCGCCCCGTTGCTGGTGCAGCAGGCGCTCTACTGGGACGAGGCGATGCCGGAACTGCCGGTCTGCCCGATCATCTCCGTCGGCGGCGGCATCCTGCAGGGCGACCGCTACACGATCGCCATCGCGGTGGGGGAGGGCGCCTGCGCGCACGTCTCGACCCAAGGCGCCAACCGCATCCACTGCATGGACGCGAACTTCGCCTCGCAGCACCAGGCCGTGACCGTCGAGGCCGGCGGCTACCTCGAATACTTGCCGGACTTCACCATTCCCTATCGCGGCTCGCGCTTCCTCTCGCGCACGGACCTCGTCGTCGCCGCGGACGCCACCCTGCTCTACGGCGAGATGGTTCTCGCCGGCCGCAAGCATCATCATGTCGAGGAGCGGTTCGGCTTCGACCTGCTGTCGATGGATGTGAGCCTGCGACGGCCCGGCGGGCATAAGCTCTTCGCGGAAAAGATCCTGATCGAGAAGGGTGATCCGACGATCGCCTTCGCGGCGGTGATGCGCGGCTTCGACGCCTTCGCCAACATCCTCTGCGTCACCCCTCCCGAGACGGCCGCCCGCATCAAGGAACGGTTCGAGCCCCATTTCCCGATCGAGGCGCCACGGGCGCTGTCCGGTGTGAGCCGCCTGCCCAACGCCGCCGGGCTGATGCTGCGCGCCGTCGGCGTGGAGAGCTACGACGTGCGCCATGAGGTTCGCCGGTTCTGGCGCATCGTGCGCGAGGAGGCGCGCGACCGGTCTCTTCCCGCCGAACCCTACTGGCGCTGAGAGAGGACCGGACCCATGCCGCGAGCGAACAGCAACCTTCTCGTCCAGTCGCTGCGCGGGACGAGCCAAGTCTTCTTCATGGAGAATGCCCTGACGGGCGTGCTGTTCTTCGCCGCGATGGCCTACGCCTCCTCGGTGACGGGCAATTGGGCCACCACGGTCGGGGCGGCGATCGGCGTCCTCGTCGCAACGCTGACCGCCCGACTTCTGGAATGCGACGACCCTTCCGTCTCCTCCGGTCTCTACGGATTCAACGGCGTTCTCGTCGGGGCCGCGCTACCGACCTTCATCGCAGCCTCGCCCCAGCTCTGGGCCTCGATCGTGATCGGCGCGGCGGCGAGCACGGTCTTCACCGCCGCCTTCAGCGCGACGCTCACCGGCAAATGGGGCATTCCCGGCTCGACCGGCCCCTTCGTGCTGACGGGCTGGCTGATGGTCGCCGCGGCCTATTCCTTCGGCGGCCTGCACGTGACGGGCGACGCCCCCAAGCTCGCGGGTGACGTCGCGCCTAACCTCACCGGCATTCCGGCGCCAATGGACCTCGTCGCGATCTTTTTCCGCAACATCGCGCAGGTCTACCTGCTGGGTAGCGCCGTCAGCGGCGTCATCATCCTAGCCGGCATCCTGATCGCCTCGGTCCCGGCCGGGATCGCCGCCGCCGCCGGATCGCTGATCAGCATGATCGTCGCGATCGCGATGGGTGCCGATCCCAAGGCCGTGAGCCAGGGCCTCTACGGCTTCAGCCCGGTCCTGACGGCGATGGCCGTCGGCGTCGTCTTCCTGACGCCCTCGCCGCGGGTGGCCGTCTATGCCGGTCTCGCGACCGTGATGACCGTCTTCGTCCAGGGCGCCCTCGACGTCATGGTCGCGCCGGCGGGCATCCCGTCCTTCACCGCCCCCTACGTGCTGACGATGTACCTGTTCATCGCGCCGAAGAAGCTGATGGCGCCCCATCCGCACGGGCCCGTCGCCGATCCCATGATCGACGATCAAGGCAAGGCGCCGGGCAAGGTTTCGGGCAAGGCACCGGTCCACGCGGCCGGAACCGCACGGTGACACCCCGGAGCGTCCTGATCCGGACCGACGATGCCGCGCATCGCAAGCGCCGACACGCCCCTCTTCCGAGAAGCACAGATCTAGGAGCACGCGATGCAAGGCATCAATGCCGGCGACACGGCCTTCATCCTCATCTGCACCGCTCTGGTCCTCATGATGACGCCGGCTCTTGCCCTCTTCTACGGCGGCCTCGTCAGACAGCGCGATGTCCTGTCCGTCATGATCCAGAATTTCGTCTGCATCGGTGTGGTCGGCGTGATCTGGGTGTTCGGAGGTTTCAGCCTCGCCTTCGGGCCTGATATCGGCGGCACGATCGGTAATTTCGCGTATTACTTCGGCATGTACGAGGTCGGCATCGAGCCAAATCCGGTCTACGCTCCCAATATCCCCTTCATCATGGTCTTTGCCTACCAGATGATGTTCGCCATCATCACGCCGGCCCTGATGACCGGCGCCTTCGTCGGGCGCTTCCAGTTCGGCGCCTACCTGTTCTTCATCACGGCCTGGACCATCCTCGTCTATGTGCCGGCCGCGCACTGGGTCTGGGGCGGAGGCTTCCTGGCCAAGCTGGGCGTCGTCGATTTCGCCGGCGGGATCGTCATTCACACCTCCGCGGGTTTTTCGGCGCTGGCGACGGCGAAGTTTCTCGGCAAACGCAGGGTGGCGGCGGGCGAATCCGAATCGGCGCCGGCCAGCCTGCCCCTGGTCGCTCTCGGCGCCGGTCTGCTGTGGTTCGGCTGGTTCGGCTTCAACGCCGGTGGCGCCTACGCGGCGGATGCGCTGGCGGCCTACGCCTTCACCAACACCATGCTCGCCGGTTCCATCGCCATGCTGGTGTGGATGTTCTGGGAATGGCGCGAGACCAAGCACCCGTCCTTTTCCGGCGTCCTCGTCGGCGCCGTGGCGGGGCTCGCGACGATCACGCCGGCCTCCGGTTATGTCGAGCCCATCGCCGCCCTGGCGATCGGCGCCATCGGCGCGACGGCCTGCTACTTTGCGAAGTACGTCCAGAAGTGGCTGAAGATCGACGACACGCTGGAAGTCTGGCGCGCCCACGGCGTCGGCGGCCTCACCGGTGCCCTGCTCATCGGCATCATGGCCAGTTCGCATATCAACCAAGTCTCGGCGAGCCTGCAGCAGTTCGGGGTTCAGCTTCTCGCCGTCCTCGTCGTCGGTGCTTATGCCTCCTTCGTCACCTTCATGATCCTGACGGGCCTGGATCGCTTCGGCACGCTGCGGGTGCCGGAAAAGATCCAGGAAGAAGGCCTCGACACGATGCTCGGCGAGCGCGCCTTCAACCTGTGGAACATGGATCGCACCCTCCCGAAGTAGCCTCGCTGCTCCGATCGACCCGCAAGGCGGGACTGAGCATCGGGGACGTCTGTCTGAGCGACGGGTGCTGACCGTGGCCTGCGAGTCGCCCAGCTGCGCAGCGGTATCGAGCCGCGGGACGGCCGAACCTGCGGCCGGGCCCTCCCGCAACGGCTGGCCCAGCGGTCCCCAGGGAAGTGCGGTGGAAACCGGGGATGATGACGCAGAACAGGAACCGCGGGCAGGCCGTGTGGCGTTCCTGGGAGCCGACCCCGGAAGTCGTTCGACGGAATAGAAATGGCACAATCCAGGACCGCCAAGCCCCGAGACGATCAGGATGCGAGCCCGGATGGGGGCGTCGCTCCGCTCGTTCCGACGGGAGCCCTGGCGGTGGCTCTACTCGGTTTCGCGCAAGCCGCGCGGCCGTTGATCCACGTGGCCCGCGACGGGCGCCGCCTCGATGAAATCGCCGCGGTCCTGCGGGCGCTGGCGCCGGAGCGGACGGTGGCCGTTTATCCCGAATGGGATTGCCTGCCCTTCGACCGCGCTTCGCCCTCGCGCGGAGTCATGGGCGCGCGCACGGGCGTGCTGCGCTGGCTGACCGACGACCGGGCACAACCGGACATCATCCTGACCACCGCCCCCGCGCTGCTGCAGCGTGTGCCCCCGCCGGAGACGTGGGACTCCGCCCATATCGAGCTGCGCGTCGGCGAGCCGCTCGATTCGGAGCAACTGACGGCGCAACTGGCACGGCTCGGCTATATCCTCGACGATCGCGTCGATGAGCCCGGCGAGGTGGCGGTCCGGGGACGGACTATCGACGTATTCCCGGCCGCCGCACCGCTTCCCTGCCGGGTCGAGCATGACGGGGCGCGCATCACCGCGATCCGCTCCTACGATCCGGTGTCGCAGCGCTCGCGCGTCGAAACCGAGCGGCTGGTGATCGATCCGGCGACCGAAATCATCCTGGACCCGGATTCGAGTCTCGCCCTGGAGCCCTTCACCGGGCAGGAGCACCGGCTCGCCCGGTTCTATCCCGCGCTCGTGACCATGCTCGATTACGTGCCCGAGGCGCGCCTCGTGGTCGAGGCCGGGGTGGAGGAGCGGGCCGCGGCGTTCTTCGAGCAGATTGCCGAGGGCCGCGAGGCGGAAGGGGCGATGTCAGCTTCCGGCAGCCGACGGGATGACCGATCCCAACAGACGCCCGCACCGGATCTCTATCTCGCGCCCAAGGAATGGGCGAAATTGGTTGAGGCACGCAGCCTCGCGGCGGCGACGAGCGCCGAGGCGGAGCGGATCGCAGGGCCGGTTTTCGTCCGCGAGCGCCGCCCCGAGGCCGCCTTTGCCAAAGCCCTTCGCGCCGCGCTGAAAGCGGGCGAGCGCGCCGTGCTTGCCGGTCCCAAGGCGCCACTGCGCCGTCTCGTGCGGGCGGCCGCCGCGGCCGACGAGCGAACCGTGCGCCTGATCGATGGCTGGGCCGAGGTCGAGGCGGCGGAGCCCGGCGCGATGCTGGCGATCGAGATGCCGGTCGAAGCAGGGTTTAGCGTGCCGCAGGCCGGGGCGACGGTGATCGCCGCGGCCGATCTGTTCGGGCCTCTGGCGGCGGGCGCGGGTCGGCGGGCCGCCGTGCTGCCGATCGGCGAGGTCGAACTGCGGGTCGGCGACGTGGCGATCGACCGCGATCACGGCCTGTGCCTGTTCGAGGGGCTGGAGGCGATCCGCGCTAGCGAAGAGGACGAGGAAGACGCCCTGCGCCTGCGTTTTGCCGATGATGCCATCCTCATGGTGCCGGTGAGCCAAGCGGACCGGATCTGGCGCTACGGCTCGGAGGCCGAAGCCGTGACCCTCGACCGGCTCGACGGCGGCACCTGGGCCCGGCGGCGCCTGGAGGCAGAGGCGACGCTCGCCAAGGCGGCGCGGGCGATGCTGAAGGCCGCGCAGGAGCGCCGGGAGGCCCACGCCCCGCAGATCATGCCGCCCGAGCGCGAGATGGAGCGCTTCGCGGCCGGTTTCGGCTATCCGCTCACCGGTGATCAGGCCGGGGCGGTGGAGGAGACGCTGGCCGACCTCGCCCGCGAGATGCCGATGGACCGGCTCGTCTGCGGCGATGTCGGCTTCGGCAAGACCGAGGTGGCCCTACGCGCCGCGGCGGCGGCGATCTTTGCCGGACGGCAGGTCGCCGTCATGGCGCCGACCACGGTGCTGGTGCGCCAGCATGTCGAGACGTTCCGGCGCCGGTTTGCCCGGTTCGGCATTGAGGTGGCGCATCTCTCGCGCCTCGTCTCCCCCGCCGAGGCAAAGCGGGTGAAGCAGGGCTTGGCCGATGGCAGCGTCCGCCTCGTCGTCGGGACCCAGGCGCTCGCCGGGCGCGGCGTGTCGTTCCACGATCTCGGCCTTGCCATCATCGACGAGGAGCAGCGCTTCGGAGCCAAGACCAAGGCGAGCCTGCGCAAGGCGGCGGGCGACGCTCACATCCTCACGCTAAGCGCGACACCGATCCCGCGCACGCTCCAGGCGGCGATGGTCGGCCTGCAGAGCCTCAGCGTGATCGCCACGCCCCCGGCGGTGCGCCAGCCGATCCGCACGGTGATTGCCCCGTTCGAGGAGACGACGCTGGCCGCGGCTTTGCGGCGCGAGCACCGCCGCGGCGGACAGAGCTTCGTGGTCTGCCCGCGGATCGAGGACATCGCGCCGATGGCCAAGCGTCTGCGCGCGCTCGTGCCGGGGCTCGACGTGGTGACGGCGCATGGCGAGATGAAGCCCGCCGAGATGGACGACGCGATGGTCCGCTTCGCCGACGGCAAGGGCGATGTGCTGCTCGCCACCAGCATCATCGAGAGCGGGCTCGACGTGCCGCGGGCCAACACCATGCTGGTCTGGGACGCGGAGCGGTTCGGCCTCGCGCAACTGCACCAGTTGCGCGGCCGCGTCGGGCGCGGGCAGCGGCGCGGGGTGGTGTACCTGTTCGGGCATCCCGACAAGCCGCTCAGCCCCTCGACGGAGAAGCGGCTGCGCACGCTGGAGGCGCTCGACCGGCTCGGGGCGGGCTTTGCCATCTCCGCTCGCGACCTCGACCTGCGCGGGGCGGGCGACCTCGTCGGCGACGACCAGTCCGGCCACGTCAAGCTCGTGGGGCTCGGCCTCTACCAGCATCTGCTGCAACTGGCCCTGCGCGCGGCCAAGGGCGAGGCGGCCGAGGATTGGAGCCCAGAGGTGCGGATCGGCCTGAACGGCCGTGTGCCCGCCGACTACATCCCCGAACCCGAAATCCGCCTGAGCCTCTACACGCGTCTCCTGCGCCTGCGCGCCGAGGCCGAGATCGATGCGCTGCGCGACGAGATCGAGGACCGCTTCGGGCCGCTGCCGGAATCGGTGGACGCGCTGTTCACCCTGGCGCGTCTGCGGATCGGATGCCTCGCCCTCGGCATCATCCGCCTCAGCGGCGGCCCGCAGGGGATCGCGGCCGATTTCCATCCAGACCGGCAGGCACCGGTGATCCCGGTCTCCGACGAGATCACGGTTCGGGATCGGCGCATCGTCATCCGCGGGGGCTGCGACGACGCCGTCGAGCGCGGCGCACGCGCCGCCGTTTTCCTGCGCCGTCTCCAGGACGCCCGAGACCGGCGTGGCTGATCGGTAATCCAGGAATGGAAGCCCTCCCGGTTGTCGAAACCGGGAGGGCACGAGGCGGGGGAAGGCCGCGTCTTTGGGACGAGGGCTAGCCCGGAGCGAGGCCGAGGAGGGTGCCGAGCGGGACGACGAGGGTGGCGCCGGCGTAGAAGCCGTCCTTGGCCCGCCGCGCGGTGAAGGGGTTCCAGAACGAGTTCGGGTTGACCACGTACTGGACCACCGGCTCGATGATCACGCCCGCGCCGACATCGAAGTGCGCGTTGGCCTCGAATACGAACTTATCGCGCGAATACGGGGCGCCCGAGCCGCCCGAGATGAAGTTCGCGTCAGACAGGAACTGCGTGTAGTTCTCCGACAAACGCTGCCAGTTCATCTTCAGGCCGTAGCTGTCGTTGGGCCGGCTCTGGTCGGGCGCGTCGAGGCGCACGCCGACGAACGAGTTGAAGCGGATCGGCACCGTCGGGTCGAACGAATAGCCTGTGCCGGTATAGAGCGAGATCGCGGTCGGGTGCGGGTTGGCGACCAGGCCGCCATCGGCGCGCCAAACCGTCTGCGTGCCGGTGAGCACGATGCCGGACGTGCCCGATTTCTGCAGCACCGGGGCGCCGGGGTTCAGGCCCTTCGAGGTGCCGAACACCGTCTTGAAGTTGTCGTCGTGATCGGCCGTGTTGAAGAAGCCGGTGAGCGAGGCGCGGCCGGGATAGGCGGTCATGGTGTAGTCGGTCTTGGTGCCGATCTCGGTCATCACCAGCGCGCCCGAGAGCCGCTCGTAGCCGAAATCGTAGCCCGACAATGCGTTGGTGCCGGGGTTCACGGAGAAGGCGCCGGCCTGGACGTAGCTGGTGGGCGAGAGCTGGTAGGCGGCGTTTGCCCCCCAGACCGCGTAGAGCGGCGAGGTGAAGCCGGCATTGATGTAGAACAGGTCCTGGAAGCAGGAATTGATCGAGTTGCACGGCGGCAGGCCGTAGTAACGATCGGGGTGGGTGCGGCCGACCTCGATGACGAAGCGGTCGTCGAGGAGCTTCTGCTGGTAGGTGAGCAGCGAGAGGCGGTTGTTGTTGGGGTTGAACGGCGGCTGGTAGCCGACCGTGGTGTCGCCGATATCGGCGGCCATGTTGAGGTTGCGGACGTTGCCGAAGAAGGTCTGCGTGAACTTGATGGTGCCGCCACTGATGTTGGCGATGCGCTGCATGTCGGCGGTCATGGAGAGGACGAAGTAGGTCGAGTTCGACTGCTCTCCGGTGCGCAGGCCGGCCGAGGGGTTGGCCTGGTAGAAGTTGTAGATGTTGATGTCGAAGGTGAGCCCGCGCTCGGCCATGTGGGTGGCCCAGGGCGCCAGCGGGCCGACGCGAACGGGATCGCTGGGTTTCTCGGCGATGCGCGGATCGGTGCGCGGCTGGGTTTGATCGTTGAACTGGCCCACCGGTGAGGGCTGCTGCGCGGAGACGCTCACGGGCAGGCCGAAGGCCAGGGCGCCGAGGAGCGTGCCGGCCGCCCATGCCATTCGTCCGGGCTGAGCCGATCCCCGTTCCATTCCGTGTCCGCCGCGTCGCATCTTACATTCCCCTTGCATTGCCGGTTGCGGCCAAGACTTCTTGTGACCAAGACTTCACTGATCTTTGGAGTTGTCGTGCTGTGCAATGCACAACCGTACCGCCCCAGGATCCGCATGGCTGCCGAACGCTCCGCAAAAGCCGTTCCACAGCCGATGACCGGTTTATGGATTTGATCGGATGACCGGTTGCCATTGGTCTTGGCTCCCGACCCGTCTGATTCCGTTGCAGTATGATCAAACCTCACGCTTTTGCGTATTTTTTGATCATAACTCTCTTGCTCTACTAGGCTGACACTCGCGAACGCACACGGTCAACTCCCAATTTGGTCTTTTTGGATTTTGCGGCATCCGGCTTGCAATGAGGCCACGGACGCGGCGCAGGGGTGACCTGACCAGCTGGCTCTGGACTGGGCTGATCAAGCTCAGACGATGAAAGGTCTGGAACGCGAGAACGCTCGGCTTCGTCGGCGAGTAGCCGCTCTATCTCTGAAGAAGCAGGTGCTGGCGGACGTCGCCTCGGGACACTGGTAGCCCCCGAGCGACGCAGGCAGGCGGTCGGTGGTGTCCGAGGGAAGTACGGTCTCTTACGACCATTACGCCTGCCGGATCGGCGGCAGCGCCGGGGTCCGCAGCGCTACGTGCCCACCGGGCCGGCCGACGCGGATGGGCTGACCCGAGCCATCGTCGCCCTGGCGTCCGAGTACGGGCGCGATGGCGACCGCCGTGTCAACGCGTTGCTGGACGCGGCCGGCTGGCCGGGGGCAAGGACCGGGTTCAGCGCATCTGGCGTCACGAGGGGCCGCGCTCCGTGCCGATGACCGGCACGCCAAGACTCGCGCTTCGGAAATGCGCTGGCGAGAGGGACCGGCTCGAAAGGGCGGACCCGCGCCGGCTCAGGAGCGACCACGGTCTCAGCCCCTCCAACTGGGCCGTGATCGAGAGCGTGTTCGGAGCCGGCAGCCGCGGGCGCTTGGCCCGCGCGCGGCTCTGATCCCGGCGGCGTCAGCCGCCGAACTGGGGCAGCACGCGGCGGCCGAAGGCGTCGATGAAAGCCTCCTGACGGGTGCCGACCTGATGGACGATGATCTCGGCAAAGCCCATCTCGGCCAGTTCCGCGAGCCAGGCGGCATGCTGCCCGAGATCGTCCGAGATCCGTACGCAGGCATGCATGTCCTCGGGGCGGACGAAGCGGGCGGCGGTCTCGAAATCTTCCGGGCGGCGCATCTCCCAGTTCACCTCGCCCTCGATGGCGTTGCTCGACCATTGCGCATGCGCCTCCGCGAGCGCACGGGCCGGGTCGGGGTCCCAGCAGACCTTGGTCTGGAGGAAGACCGGCTTGCCCGCGCCGCCGCCCTCGCGGAAAGCCTCGACCACCGGGCGCAGCTTGTCCGGCTCGATCCCCACCGTGACGAGGCCGTCGGCCCAGGCGCCGAGGGCGCGAGCGGTCGCCGCGGTGGCGGCCCCGCCGATCAGGAGCGGCGGGGTCTTGGGCCGCGAGTAGAGCTGCGCGTCGATCACCGTGACGCGGCCGCGATGGGTCACGGTTTCGCCGGCCAGCAGCGCCCGAATGACCGCGGCGCATTCGGCGAGCCGCGCGTTGCGCTCGGCCTTCTCCGGCCAGGGCAGGCCGGTGATGTCCTCGTTGAGGCGCTGGCCGCTGCCGAGCGCCAGCCACAGCCGCTCGGGAAACATCTCGGACAGGGTCGCGGCCGATTGCGCGAGCACGGCGGGATGGTGGCGGTAGCCCGGCGCGGTGATGATGCCGAACGGAAGCCGCGTCGTCGCCAGGGCCGCCCCGAGCCAGGACCACGCATGGCCCGAATGCCCCTGCACGCGGCTCCACGGCTTGAAGTGCTCCGAGGACATGGCGCAGGCGAACCCCGCTTCCTCCGCTGCCCGCACGTGGCGCAGGAGGGCGGAGGGGGCGTGCTGCTCGTGTGAGGCGTGGTAGCCGATACGCGTCATTCCGGTTCTCACTCTCCCGCCTCGGCCCCGTCGATACGGGGCGCCCGGCGCGAATCCGTCTCACGCAGGGAGCGGTCGGCGTAGGTGCCCTGCACCGCTTCGCGCCCGCCATGCTCGTAGAGGTCGAGCATCAGCGCGCTGTGGATGAAGCCGAGATGGCTGAAAGCCTGCGGAAAGTTCCCGAGGAAGGTGTCGTCCTCCGCGATTTCCTCGGCGTAGAGGCCGACATCGTTCTGTAGCGCGCGCAAAGCCTGGAAGCGTGTGCGCGCCTCCTCGTCCCGTCCGAGCCAGAGCAGGGCGTCCACGAGCCAGAAGGCGCAGAGCAGGAAGGTGCCCTCGTGGCCAGGCAGCCCGTCGTCGTTCTTGTAGCGGTAGACGAGGGGGCCGTGGCCGAGGCGCTCGATCACCACATCGACGGTGCGAGCGAAGGCCGCTTCGTCCACGGGGAAGCCGACCATCGGCGCGATCAGGAGGGCGGCATCGACGTCGTCGCCGCCGATATATTGCGGATAGTATCCATCGCGGTGGATCGCCTCGCCGTTGACGCAGGCGACGATCCGGTCGCGCTCGCGGCACCATTCCTCGCGCTCGCCGAACAGGTGGATCGCCCGGTCGAGGGCGACCCAGTTCATGATCGCCGCGTGCAGGTAGCGCTCCTCGGGCTTGCGCGGCTCCCACAATCCGGCATCGGGCTCGTGCCAGTGGGCCGCCGAGACGTCGGCGAGCCGCGCCCCGTGCTTGCGCATCGCCTCCGGCATCGTCCCGCCCAAGCGCTCGTAGAGGTAGAGCAGGTCGAGCACTTGGCCGTAGGCGTCGGCCTGATGCTGCTCGGCCGCCTCGTTGCCGTGGCGCACCGGGGTGCTGCCGCGCCAGCCCTCGAAGTGCTCGATCTTGATTTCCTCGAGCTCCGCCTCGCCCGAGATGCTGTAGAGCGGCTTCAGGCGGCTCTCTTCCCGCTCGCACAGCTCGGTGACGAAGCCGAAGAAGGATTCGGCCTCGCGGCTCATCCCGAATTTCTTCAGCACGTAGAAGGACAGGCAGGCGTCGCGGATCCAGCAGAAGCGATAGTCCCAGTTGCGGATACCGCCGATCTCCTCCGGCAGGGAGGTGGTGGCCGCGGCGATGATCGCGCCGGTGGGCTCGTAGGTCAGGGCCTTCAGCACCAACGCCGAGCGCATCAGTTCGTCCGCCAGCGGCCCGACATAGGCCGCGTCCTCCGTCCACAGCACCCAGGCGCGGCGCGTCTCCTCCATCAGGATGCGGGCGTCCGGGCAGGTGTCGGGGGGCGTGTCGAGGTAGAGCGCGAAGCTGCAGGCCTGCCCGCCCTCCAGGGTGAAGCGCGCGGCGGCCAGCTCGCCCTCCGCGGCGAACGCGGCATCCGCGACGAGGCCGGGGCAGCCCGGCGCGGTGACGCGGTGGCCCTCGACGGCAAGCGGCGCGAAGTCCTCGGCGAAGCCTGCGAGGGGGCGGTACTCGGCGATCATCGAGACGCAGCCCGACACGCCGGTGACGAGGCGCACCAGAAGCGGCCGGCCCGCGCCGCCCTCCGGCCCGACCATGAAGTCGTGAAGCGTCACGAAGCCGGTCTGCGTGGTGAAGGTGGTCTCGAGGATGTTGCTGCGGCTCAAGTATTGCCGCACGGTCTCGAAGCGCTCGGTCGGCCGGATCGTGAAATGACCGCCGCGCGTCTTATCGAGCAGGCGCGAAAAGGAGGGGTCGGCGTCGAAGCGCTCGAGGCAGGCCCAGTCGATCCCTCCGTCGCGCGCCACCAGCGCGCAGCCCTCGCAATTGCTGAGGAGCGCATAGGCCTCGATCGGCTGATAGGGGCGGGTCTGCGGATCGGACATCGTCTCGGACATGGTCGTTCCTGGGGCGCCGCAGGCCGGCCGCCCGGTTTCGGGGCTCGAGCGCATTCCGACGACGTGGTGGCCGGTTCGTCGAAAGAATGCGCGTCAAAACAAAGAGCGAGAGGCGCCGGCCTGATGTCATCAGGTCGGAGACGGCCCTGGGATGAGGTCAGGCGCCGAGGCGGAAGGCCGGCTCCAGCAGGCCGCGGACGCCGATATCCACGAGCAGGGTGCGCCCGTGCTCGGGGTCCTCCGCCCGGGCGGCCTCGTCCATGCCCTCGTAGGCCGTGGTCAGGAGGAGCCGCTCGAGGTCGCGGCCGGCGAAGGTCGGGCAGGTGGGCTGGCGCGCCGGGACGGACACGGTGCGCACCCGCTCGCCCGCCGGGCTGTAGGCGTCGAGGCAGGCGCCGCCGAAGCGCGCGGTCCAGATCAGCCCCTCGGCGTCCACCGCCGCGCCGTCGATCCCGCCCTCTCCGTCGCTGTGATCGTAATGGGTCTCGGGCGCGCTCGCGGGCAGGCCGGTGGCGGGGTCGAGCGCGACGCGGCGCAGGATGCCCTCGTCGGTATCGACGAAGTAGCCGGTCGCGCCGTCCGGCGAGAAGGCGATCCCGTTGGGGATCGACAGGCCGGAGAACAGCCGCGTCACCCGCGTGCCGGCAACGTGGTAGATCGCGCCGCGTCCGGTCTTGGCGTCCCGGCCCATGGTGCTGATCCAGAGCGCGCCGCTCGGATGGACCCGGCCGTCATTGGAGCGCGTGCCGGCATCCTCCGCTTCCAGCGGGCAGAACAGGCTCAGTTGCCCGTCACTGATCGTGCGGATGTAGAGCCCGTCCTCCGCCGAGAGGAGTTGCCGCTCAGCGTCGATGGCGGCGACGTCGCTCGCCATGAACGGCAGGGCGTGCAGCTTCGCCGGGCCGGCGCCCTCGCTTAGGGGCAATTCGAACAGGCGGTTCTCCAGGATATCGACCCACCACGCCGTGTCGGTCGCCGGATCGTAGCTGGGCCCCTCGCCGAGATGGCAGCGGGACGAATCGAGGACGCGGATCGACGGAGATGCGGCCAAATCGGGACATTCCTCTGAAATCAACGACCGTTGACGTCTGTCGAAAAGAGAAGTTCCGCGGTTCTGCGAAGACTTAGGCCATGATCTGAGCTTGCCTGTGCTACGTCTGGGGCGGAATTTTCATCCGCTCTATCGTGCATTTGGGGCTATGCAGCCTACGGCCGGGCCCTTCCGCCGTCGCACTCGCCCCGGCGGGTTTCAGCGCCTAGAACGCTTCGCGAGCGCCCGCTCACGGGCGCGAGAGGACTGACGCAATGGACATGCAGGCTCCGCCCGGCCACGCGGCGCCGCGCTTGGTGCCGCCTGTGCCGGTGCCGCCGGAACAGGAATTGCCGACCCTGCGCTTCATCGCGGCAATGCGGGTCAACGGGATCGCGTGCTGGCCGGCCTCCGCCTACGAGGCGCCCTTGCGCCGCCGCCGGCTGCTCGGGCGCACGCGCTTCACCGTCAGCGATCCGGACCTCGTGCGGCACGTGCTGGTGGACAACGCCGCCAACTATGCCCGCACCCCGATCACCATCCGCATGCTGCGGCCGATGCTCGGCGACGGCCTGCTCATCAGCGAGGGGACGGCGTGGCGCCACCAGCGGCGCGCGCTGGCGCCCGCCTTCACCCCGCGGGCGGTGGAGACGCTGGTGCCCCACATCCTGTCGGCGAGCGACGAGGCGGTGACCGCCCTCGAAGGCCCGGCGGCCCAGGGACCGGTCGATCTGTTCGCCGCGCTCCAGCGGCTCGCCCTGGAGATCGCCGGGCGCACCATGTTCTCCGTCGGCATGGCCCGCCACGGCGACCGCCTGCGCGGCTTCCTCGAAGCCTACGCCGCGCGGCTCGGGCGCCCCCACCTGACCGATCTGGTCGTGCCCTTGCGCTTCGCCACGCCGCTCGACCGGGCCCGCGCCCGCTTCCGCCGCGACTGGGTCGGCTTCCTCGATGAGGTCATCGCCGACCGCGACGAGGGGCAGAGTGGGCGTCACGTCGGAGGCCATGGCGGGGGCGAGGCGCGCGACCTGCTCGACCTGCTGCGGGCCGCCCGCGATCCCGAGACCGGCCGGGGCTTCTCGCATGAGGAGCTGCGCGATCAGGTCGCCACCATGATCCTGGCCGGGCACGAGACCACGGCGGTGACCCTGCTCTGGGCCTGCACCCTGCTTGCGCTCGCGCCGGAAACCCAAGGAGCCGTGGCGGCGGAATCGGGGAGCGCGGACAAACCGTTCACCCGCGCGGTGATCGAGGAGACGATGCGGCTCTACCCGCCCGCCTTCGTGCTGGCCCGCCGCGCGCTCGGTCCGGACGAACTGGCCGGCGAGGCGGTCCGGCCCGGCGACAGCGTGACGATCTCGCCCTGGCTGCTGCACCGGCACCGCAAGCTGTGGCGCGACCCCGACGCCTTCGATCCGAGCCGCTTCCTGCCCGGCGCGCCGGCGGTGCCGCGCTTTGCTTACCTGCCGTTCGGGGCGGGGCCGCGGGTCTGCATCGGCGCGGCCTTCGCGCTCACCGAGGCGACGCTCGCGCTGAGCCGTATCGTCGGGCATTTCCGGATCGAGCGGGCGGACACGCGCCCGGTGCTGCCGGCGGCCGTGGTGACGACCCAGCCCGACCACGCCCCCGCCTTCCGGCTGACGCGGCGGGTTTGAGCGCCCCCGCGTTCTCAAAATCCACCGAGGCGGAGAGCGGCACCGTCCGCGGCGTTCCTTGGGCGAGGATGCCGCGCCCTGTCGTCGCCCCGTCGTTGTTGCCCGTCACGTTGCTGACGTTCGCCCGCAGCGTCAGCGGCCTGTCCCGGAGTGGTGGCACGGCATGGCCGAGCGCTTCGTCCAGACGTCCTTGCGCGAATGGGCGCCTGTCCGTCCGCCAACAAAAAGACCTGCGGCACCCGTTCGGGGCCGCAGGTCGTGGTTCGTCCGGAGGACCGGCGGGTCAGGCGATGGCGCGCTTGGCCTTCGCCTTCGGCTTGATGACCGCATCGACGGGGAATTCGATATCGACGCCGAGCGTCGAGACGCCTTCGCCCCGTTCCAGCTTGATCTGCACCTTGTCGCGCTCGACCGTGACGTGCTTGGCGATCACGTTCAGGATCTCTTCGCGCAACGTGATGATCAGGTCGGGCCGCCCGTTCTCCACGCGCTCGTGCGCGAGGATGAGCTGAAGGCGTTCGCGGGCGACCGAACCGGAGCCGCGCGGCTTGAGGAAGGTCAGGACACTCATGCGGCCCTCCGTGTGAACAGCTTGTTGATCAGGGATTTACGGTCGGAAGGGATCGCCATCGGCACGGTCTCGCCCTTCAGGCGACGCACGGCATCGATGTAGGCGCGCGAGGGCGCGCAGAGCGGGTTGTTGAGCGTCACCGGGCAGCCGACATTCGAGGCGCGCAGCACTTCGAGGCTCTCCGGGATGATGGCCAGCAGCGGGATCGAGAGGATCTCGAGCACGTCGTCGACCTTGAGCATGTCGCCACGGTCGGCGCGGGCCGGGTCGAAGCGGGTCAGGATCAGGTGCTTCTCGATTGTGTCGCCGCGCTCGGCGCGGACGGTCTTGGAGTCGAGCAGGCCGATGATCCGGTCCGAGTCGCGCACCGAGGAGACCTCGGGGTTCGTCACCACCACGGCCACGTCGGCGTGGCGCATGGCGAGCTGGGCGCCGCGCTCGATGCCGGCGGGGCTGTCGCAGACGATCCAGTCGAACTTCTCGCGAAGCTCGCCCATCACCCGCTCGACGCCCTCGTCGGTGAGCGCGTCCTTGTCGCGGGTCTGCGAGGCCGGCAGCAGGGAGAGGTTCTCGAGGCGCTTGTCGCGGATCAGCGCCTGCGGCAGCTTGGCGTCGCCGTTGGTGACGTTGATCAGGTCGTAGACCACGCGGCGCTCGGCGCCCATGATCAGGTCGAGGTTGCGCAGGCCGACGTCGAAATCGACCACGCAGACCTTCTCGCCGGCCTGCGCCAGCGCCGCACCGAGCGCTGCCGTCGTGGTGGTCTTGCCGACGCCGCCCTTACCGGACGTGACACAAAGAACCTTGGCCATTCTCGTTTCCCCTTAACCCAAGGCTGCAATTTTGATCGCGCCGCCGTCGGACCAGATCTGGACCGCTTGACCGCGCAGGTGAGTGCCCATGTCCTCGGCCGTGCGGACGAGGCGGTCGATGCCGAGAAGCTCGGGCTCGAACTTGCGGCAGTAGATGCGTGCGCGAGGGTTGCGGGCGGCGCCCGCGATGGCCCGCCCGCGCAGGGCGCCGTAGACGTGGATGGAGCCGCCCGCGAGGATCTCGGCGCCCGAGGACACCGAGCCCATCACGGTCACGTCCCCCTCGCGGTGGATGATGCTTTGGCCCGAACGCACCGAGCCCTCGATGGTGAGGGACGACACGCCCGGCTTCTCTTCCTCGAACGCCGGCGCTTCGAAGACGTCGCCGGCGGGGCGACCGCCGACGAGACGCGGCGGCAAGAGCGAGGGCAGCGGGGCCTCCGCACCCTCGATGCCGAGGATACGGAGCTTCCGGGCCGACAGCTCGGCGATCAGGGACTCCAACTCGGACGGCGCGGCTTTGAGGCCGGCGACGTCGAGGATCACGGCCCTGTCGTCGAACAGCGTGGCCGATCGCTTCAGGGCTGCGTCCAGGAGGGCGAGCCATTCGGCGAGGGGGGCTTCCGGCACCAATGAGACGGCGCGGAACACGCGGCCTCGCAGGGGCAGAGAGGGGCGGGTGGGAGCGGGGCTGGTCACGGGCGTTGACGTTTCCTTACCGACACGCCCATTGACCGCCGGGATGGTTACCGGGGAGTTAATTTTTACGCGCACCGGGCAAGAATTGCCGGGCAGGATTTTTCCGGTCCTCCCCCGCCGCCCGGAAAAGCATCGTCGGGCCAAAGGTTTGGCCGAAATATACCGGGTGGAAACAATCCTTAAGCCGGCCTGTGCCCGTGGGATCGCTGGATCCTGTGATCGGCGCGAATCAAGCCGACGGTCCCGGCTTCGCTACGATGGCACGCGATTTTTGGTGCAACCCCGGATTAACGGGGCCTTAGGCGCGCCGTGACCATCATTTGTTTAAGCGCCGCCCCCGTGCAGCGCATTTGACCCCGCGGATCAGCGCAATGCGTGCCATCGCCAACCTTTCCATTATCGCCAAACTCGTCGTCGTCTTCGCGCTCGTCATCCTCGCCGTTTGCGGCTCCACCTTTGTCAGTTGGCGTAGCCTCGGCACGATCGAGGAAACCAACCGCTGGCGCGACCACACCTACCAAGTCCTCCTGGATCTCGACCGGCTGACGGCCAGCATGGTGGATCGGGAGACGGGCCTGCGCGGCTACCTCGTCTCGGCCGACCCTGCCTTCCTCGAACCGTTCCACGCCGGAACCCAGCACTATGCCGAGGCGCTGGGGCGGCTGCGCAGGCTCGTCTCCGACAACGCCGAGCAGCTTCGCCGACTCGACGCCCTCGATACGGCCGCGGGCCAGTGGAGCCGCGATGTCGCCGAGCGCGAGATCGCGCTGATGCGTGACGAGGCGACCCAGGCGCAGGCGCGCCGGATCGAGGCATCCGGTGCCGGCAAGAGCGCCATGGACACGGTGCGCAAAGTCGCCGGAACGATCGCTGACACCGAGCGGGCCCTGCTGGAAACGCGCACCCGGATCGCGGAGGAGGCCGCGACGGCGTCTCGCTTCGCCGTCGGCGCGGGCCTCGCGGCGCTGCTGATTGTCGCCGGCCTCGGCATCCTGCTGCTCAACGGCTTCGTCGCACGCCCCATTCGCCGCATGACCGGGCTGATGAGCCGCCTCGCGGAGGGTGATGCGAGCGTCGAGATTCCCTTCCGTGAGCGCCGCGAGGAGGTCGGGGCGATGGCGAACGCGGTTCAGGTGTTCAAGGACAACCTGATCCGCACCCGCGCCCTGGAGGACGAAACCGCCCTGGCGCGGGCCGGTGCCGAGGTGCAGCGCAAGGCGGCGATGCGCGACATGGCCGACAACTTCGAGCGCGCGGTGAGCGGCATCGTCGGCACCGTCTCTGCGGCCGCCACCGAGTTGCAGGCGACCGCGCGGAGCATGGCCGGCACCGCCTCGCAGACGGCCGACCAGTCGAACGCCGCCGCCGCCGCCGCGGAAGAGGCCGCCACCAATGTTGGCACGGTCGCCGCGGCGGCCGAGGAGCTTGGCGCCTCGGTGCAGGAGATCGCCCGGCAGGTCACCGGCTCGACCACGCTGGCGCAGAAGGCCGTTGTCGAGGCCGAGGGCACCGCGCAGCTCGTGCAGGATCTCAGCGTCGCCGCCGCGCGGATCGGCGATGTGGTGGGGCTGATCTCCACCATCGCCGGCCAGACTAACCTGCTCGCGCTCAACGCCACCATCGAGGCGGCCCGCGCCGGCGAAGCGGGCCGCGGCTTCGCCGTGGTTGCCGCCGAGGTCAAGGAACTCGCCAACCAGACTGCGCGCGCCACCGACGAGATTTCGGGGCAGATCGGACAGGTCCAGGCCATCACCGGGCAGGCGGTCACGGCCATCAGCGATATCGCGGCCCGCATCCGCGAGATCGACGGGCTGGCCGGCTCGATCGCCGCGGCGGTGGAGGAGCAGGGCGCGGCGACCCAGGAGATCGTGCGCAACGTCTCCGAGGCATCCGCCGGCACCGGTGCGGTGACGGGCAACGTTGCGAGCGTCGCAGTGGCGGCCGAGGAGACCGGGGCGGCCGCGAACAAAGTCCTGACGTCCGCCTCCGAGCTGTCGCAGCAATCCGAGCGGCTCGACGGCCAGGTCCGCCACTTCCTCGAGACGGTACGGGCCGCCTGAGGCGAGCCGGGAACCCCATCGCCCCGGCTGACCGGCGTGATGGGGTTCCGAACGCCCCGTTCGTGAGGGACGCCGCATGAAAAAGGCCCCGATGCGTTCGCTGCATCGGGGCCTTTTCGTTTTGGAGGATGAAGCGGGGCTGTTAGCCCGTCAGCGCTTCCTTCGAACGCTCGAAGCGCTTGCGCTCGTTCGGGTCGAGGTGGATCTTGCGCAGGCGGATCGACTTCGGCGTGACTTCCATCAGCTCGTCGTCCTGAATCCAGGCCAGCGACTTCTCCAGCGTCATCCGGATCGGCGGCGTCAGACGCACGGCCTCGTCCTTCGAGGTGGTGCGGATGTTGGTGAGCTTCTTGCCCTTGAGCACGTTCACCTCGAGGTCGTTCTCGCGGTTGTGCTCGCCGACGATCATGCCCTGATAGACCTTGGCGCCGGGCTCGATCATCATCGGGCCGCGGTCTTCGAGGTTCCACATGGCGTAGGCCACGGCCTCACCCTTGTCGTTCGAGATCAGCACGCCGTTGCGGCGGCCGGCGATCTCGCCCTTGTAGGGCTCGTAGGCCTTGAACAGGCGGTTCATGATCGCGGTGCCGCGGGTGTCGGTCATCAGCTCGCCCTGGTAGCCGATGAGGCCGCGGGTCGGAGCGTGGAAGACGAGCCGGAGACGGTTGCCGCCCGAGGGCCGCATCTCGATCATCTCGGCCTTGCGCTCGGACATCTTCTGCACGACGACGCCCGAATACTCCTCGTCGACGTCGATCACGACCTCTTCGACCGGCTCCAGGATCTCGCCGGCCTCGTCCTTCTCCAGGACGACGCGCGGACGCGACACGGCAATCTCAAAGCCCTCGCGGCGCATGGTCTCGATCAGGATCGAGAGCTGCAGCTCGCCGCGGCCGGAGACGTAGAACGAGTCCTTGTCGGCGGCTTCCTCGATCTTGAGCGTGACGTTGCCCTCGGCCTCCTTGAACAGGCGGTCGCGGATCATGCGGCTCGTGACTTTGTCGCCCTCGGTGCCGGCCAGCGGCGAATCGTTGACGATGAAGGACATGGTGACGGTCGGCGGGTCGATCGGCTGGGCCTGGATCGGCTCGTTGACGGCCGGATCGCAGAAGGTATCCGCCACGGTGCCCTTGAGCAGACCGGCGATGGAGACGATGTCGCCCGCCTCGCCGATATCGATCGGCGCGCGCTCCAGGCCGCGGAAGGCCAGGATTTTCGAGACGCGACCGGTCTCCACGACCTTGCCGTCGCGCGAGAGCACCTTGATCGACTGGTTCGGCTTCACCGTGCCCGAGGCGATGCGCCCGGTGATGATGCGGCCGAGGAAGGGGTTGGCTTCGAGCAGGGTGCCGAGCATCCGGAACGGACCGTCCTCGACGCGGGCCTGCGGCACGTGCTTGAGCACGAGATCGAACAGCGGCGCGAGGCCGACATCCGGCGAGGCGTCCGGCGAATCGGCCATCCAGCCGTTGCGGCCCGAACCGTAGAGGATCGGAAAATCGAGCTGCTCGTCGGTGGCGTCGAGCGCCGCGAACAGGTCGAACACCTCGTTCACGACCTCGTTGATGCGCGCATCCGGACGATCGACCTTGTTGATGGCCACGATCGGGCGAAGGCCGATCTTGAGCGCCTTGCCGACCACGAACTTGGTCTGCGGCATCGGGCCCTCGGCGGCGTCGACCAGCACGATCACGCCGTCGACCATCGAGAGGATGCGCTCGACCTCACCGCCGAAATCGGCGTGGCCGGGAGTATCGACGATGTTGACGCGGGTATCCTGCCAGACGACCGAGGTCGCCTTGGCCAGGATCGTGATGCCACGCTCCTTCTCGAGGTCGTTGGAGTCCATCGCCCGCTCCTCGACCCGCTGGTTTTCGCGGAAGGTGCCAGACTGCTGAAGCAGCTTGTCGACCAGCGTCGTCTTGCCATGGTCGACGTGGGCGATGATGGCGATGTTGCGCAGCTTCATCGGAGATCTCGAGCCGTTCGGAAACTTGGAGCCCGGCCATAAAGCGCCGTGTCGCGGGCCGTGTTTCGACGGTCGTGACGCCAGGGTACGGATTCGGGCGGTATCGCGTCGCAATATAAGGTGTCGCCCGATCCGGCAAGTGCGCGCGGCGCCGTGGCGGTTGCGGGAGCCATGCCTTCACCCCGTGGCAAGGCCGGCCAAGGCATGACGCGCGTTCGATCGTGCCTTGATGTCGGACCTCTGTGGGGCGTGGTCGGCCTGGATGGACGGCGTGCCGGCGTTTTCGCTCCGGTTAAGCCCTGCGGGACGGTGATTGAAGATGCCGCGTTGGCGATGGTTGATGGCGCAGGTCGTGCGGCGCCTCTGGGTGCGCGCCACGCTGATCGGCTCCGCAGGGGTGCTGGCGGCGCTGCTGGCGGCGGTGGCCGAGCGCTATCTGCCCTGGACGGTGCCGGGCGCGATCAGCACCGATGCGCTCGACAGCATCCTGACCGTCATCGCCTCCAGCATGCTGTCCGTCACCACCTTCTCGCTCAACGTCATGGTGTCGTCCTACGGCTCGGCCACGAGCAACGTCACGCCCCGCGCGACCAAGCTCCTCATCGAGGACCGGGTGACCCAGACCGTCCTCTCGACCTTTCTGGGGTCCTTCCTCTTCGGCATCGTCGGCCTCGTCGTCTTGAAGACCGGGGCCTATGGCGAGAGCGGGCGCACCATCCTCTTCGTCGTCACCATCGCGGTCATCGTTCTGATCGTCGTCGCGCTGCTGCGCTGGATCGATCATCTGACGCGCCTCGGCCGCGTAGGGGAGACGACCGACCGGGTCGAGACGGCGGCGCGTACCGCGATCGAAGCGCGGCTGCGCGACCCCTATCTCGGAGGCCGACCGCTGCGCGATCCCGACCGTCGGATTCCGGCGGGCGCCGCGGCGGTGACGGTGGATGCGATCGGCTACGTTCAGCATATCGACATGGCGGCCCTGTCCAAGATCGGCGAGGCGCACGACATCGAGATCTTCGTCGCGGCGACGCCCGGGCGATTCGTCCACCCGGAGACGCCGGTGGCCTGGATCGGCCGGCCGGAGGCCGGGGAGGACGGGGACACGCTGCGCCGGACCGTCGGCGAGGCGTTCTTGGTCGGGAACGAGCGTGCCTTCGATCAGGACCCGCGTTTCGGCCTCGCGGTGATGAGCGAGATCGGTTCGCGCGCCCTGTCGCCCGCGACCAATGATCCCGGCACCGCGATCGACGTGATCGGCCGCTCGACCCGCCTCGTCAGCCTCTGGGTGCGCGGCACGACCGCTCCTGAGGAGGACGAGCCGAAACATCCGCGCATCCATGTCCCGCCGCTCGACACCGCCGACATGTTCGAGGATGCCTTCATGCTGATGGCCCGCGACGGCGCGGGGCTGATCGAGGTCCAACTGCGCATCCAGAAGGCGCTGCTGGCCCTGAGCCGCATCGGCGGGGAGGCATCCCGGGCTGCCGCGCTGCATCAGTCGCGCATGGCCCTGGAGCGCGCCGAACTCGCGCTCACGCTCGAGGCCGACAAGATCCGGCTGCGCGTGGCGGCCGGCGCCGTCGAAGCCGTCGATGCGAGCCCGGCCTGAGGGCGGCGCTCACCCCGGTCTCGCGCCGTCGAGGCGTTTGCTGTTGAGGACGCCGCACCCCCGCGCGGCGCGGCGCGCGATCTGCCATAAGCTGTCGGGCATGATCCACACGCTGCGACGTTGCCCGTGACCGACCGTCCTCCGATCCGCTTCCGCGGCCGCTCCTTCCTGGCGATGGTGCTGGCCCCCGTGCCGCCGATCGATCAGTGGCTCGCCGAACTCGACGCGCTCAAGCGGCGCGCGCCCGCCTTCTTCTCGGTGCGGGCGATCATCCTCGACGTGACCGGCCTGCGCTTCGAGCGCTCGGACCTCGCCCATCTCTGCGAGGAATTGAACCAGCGCTCCATCACCATCCTCGGCATCGAGGGGATCGGGCCGACCTCGCTCGGACCCGGCTTCCCGCCGCCGCTGGTGGGGGGCAAGCCGGTCGAGGACATCGCGCCCCCCGAGCCCGGCGCCGCCGGGGCACCCGCTGCGGCGGACCACCCGTCCGCACCGGCTTTGGTGGCATCCGCGGCCCCGGCCCGGACGCGCTCCTTCGTGCTCGACGCGCCGGTGCGCTCGGGGCAGGTGATCCAGCATCTCGACGGCGACGTGACCGTGATGGGTTCGGTCGCCTCGGGGGCGGAGGTGATCGCGGGGGGCTCGATCCACATCTACGGCGCCCTGCGCGGCCGGGCGATCGCGGGGGCGGTGGGTGATCCGGGCGCCCGCATCCTCACCCGTAAGTTCGAGCCGGAACTCGTCGCCATCGACGGTCTTTACAAGACCGCCGACGATCTCGGCGGCGCCCGCTGGGGTCAGTCGGTCCAGGCGCGGCTCGAAGGCGACGCCATCGTCCTCGTGCCGCTCGACTGACGCCCCGTTTTCGGCACGCGCCCGCCGGCTGCGGCCGTCCATCACAAAGGCGTGCGGATGGCGGGCATCCGCCGCCTCGACGGCCTAGGTGGCGGAAATCCGCCGCCCGTCGTTCGGTTGTGATCGGGGAGAGCCCGAGAAAACCCTTTTCGAACAAGGGATTGCACGAAGATTAGCGCTTCCTGCATGGCTGGCATGCGCTCTGCAAAGGGGACCGGACTATCCGCACCGGCCGCAGAGCCGGGCCATCCGGGAGAAGCCCCTTGCTCGAACGCCTCCGTCTCACGCGTCGCGGCCTTGCCATGCTCGCCGCCGCGACCGCCGCATCGCTCGCCCCGCTTCCGCTCTCCGCGCAGGAAGTGGTGCGCGTCGGCAACCTCAAGCTCGCCCACTTCGCCGGCGTCTCCTACGTCAAGGAGATCGCCAAGACCTGCGGCCTGACCGTCGATCTCAAGATCTTCGCCAAGGGGCCCGACATCATGCAGGCGATGCTCGCCGGCGAACTCGATGTCGGCGCCACCGCCTCGGAAGCCGCGATCTCGGCCCGCGGCAACGGCGCACAAGTCTTCATCGTCGGCGGCTTCGCCAAGGGCGGCGCCCGCCTGCTGGCGACACCGGAATCCGGCATCAAGTCGGCGGCCGACCTCAAGGGGAAGAAGGTCGGCGTCACCCGCGGCTCGATCCAAGAGGTGCTGCTCGGCGCCGAGATGGCCAAGCAAGGCCTCAAGGCCCGCGACGTCAACCTGATCTATCTCGGCTACCCGGATCTCAACCAGGCGCTGCTGCAGAAGCAGGTCGATGCGATCATGCAGACCGAGCCGCAATCGGCCCAGGCCATCGCCCGCGGCTTCGGCGTCGAGGTGATCAAGCCCTACGACACCCCGGTCGGCTCGCCGATCCGCACGCTGGTGATGACGGAGAAGTTCTACGGCGAGAAGAAGCCGGTCGCGGCCAAGTTCATGGAGTGCTTCGTGAAGGCGCAGAAAACCTTCATGGACGATCCGAAGGCCGCCGAGACCTTCGTCACGCAGGACGTGTTCAAGGGGCAGGTCACCGCGGCGGAGTTCCAAGAGGCGCTCGCCAACTCGCCCTACACCCTGGAGATGAGCGCCGACCACATCCAGAGGACCACCGACGTCATGGCCGAGCACGGCATCGGCAAGATGTCGAAGCCCGCCAAGGCCGTCGACTGGGTGAAGCTCGACCTGCTGGAGGCCGCCAAAGCCTCCGCCGGCACGAACTGAGGAGGGCTTCCCGTGAACGCCTTACGTCTCAAACCCCTGGCCGAGGGGATGGCGGTTCCCGTCGCCATCCTCGTGATCTGGCAGCTCGCCTGCACGGCCGGGCTCGTCAACCCGATGGTGCTGCCCTCGCCCGCCGCGGTGGCGGTGCGTTGGTGGGCCTATCTCGCGCCGCTCGAAGCCTATGATCCCGAGCACGGATCGTGGTTTGCTTGGCTCTTCTCCGGCGAGATGCTGCACGACGCGATGGCCTCGCTCTACCGCGTCGTCGTCGGCTTCGCCGTCGGTGCGGGGCTCGCCCTGCCGCTCGGCCTGTTCATGGGCTCCAGCGACCTGATCTACCGCCACATCAACCCGTTGATGCAGGTGCTGCGGCCGATCCCGCCGATCGCCTACATCCCGCTCTCGATCCTGTGGTTCGGCCTCGGCAACGCGCCCGCCGTGTTCCTGATCGCCATCGGCGCCTTCTTCCCGGTGCTGATGAACACCATCGCGGGCGTGCGGCATGTGGACGGGATCTATATCCGCGCCGCCCGTAGCCTCGGCGCCAGCCGGATGACGATCTTCCGGCGGGTCATCCTGCCGGCCGCCACCCCCTACATCCTGTCGGGGGCGCGGATCGGCATCGGCACCGCCTTCATCGTGGTGATCGTGGCCGAGATGATCGCGGTCAATAACGGCCTCGGCTTCCGCATCCTGGAGGCGCGCGAATATTTCTGGTCCGACAAGATCATCGCCGGAATGCTGACCATCGGCGCGCTCGGCCTCGTCATCGACATGGCGGTGAGCCGCCTGAACAATCACCTGCTCCGCTGGCATCGCGGCCTGGAATCGTGAGGTCTCCCATGTCCGCGCAACTGCATCCCATCGAATCCGTCACCCAGGACGCCGTCCCGGTCGCGCCTCCGGTGACCTCCGCCGCCCCATCCCAGGCTTCGCCGCACATCGTGGTCTCGGGCGTGGACAAGATCTTCCCCGTCCCCGGCGGCGAGGTCGTCGCCCTCAAGGACATCGATTTCACCATCAACCGCGGTGAGTTCGTCTGCCTGCTCGGCCCGTCCGGCTGCGGGAAGTCGACGCTGCTCAACGCCATCGCCGGCTTCTCGCACCCGACCCGCGGCGGCATCGACGTCGAGGGCCGCACGGTCGCCGCGCCCGGTCCCGACCGGGGCATGGTGTTCCAGGAATACGCTCTGTTCCCCTGGATGACGGTGGCGCAGAACATCGCCTTCGGTCTGGAGATCAAGGGCATGTCCCGCGGGGCGATCCAGGCGCGGGTGGCCGAGCTCCTCGACATGCTCAAGCTCGCCGAGTTCCGCGACCGCTTCCCCAAGGACCTGTCCGGCGGCATGCGCCAGCGCGTGGCGATCGCCCGCGTGCTGGCGCTGGACAGCCCGGTGATGCTCATGGACGAGCCGTTCGGCGCACTGGACGCCCTGACCCGCCGCTCGCTGCAGGACGAGCTGCTGCGGATCTGGGCGGCGACGGGCAAGACCATCGTGTTCGTCACGCACTCGATCGAGGAATCGATCTATCTCGCCGACCGCATCGTCGTGCTGACCTACCGTCCCGGCACGATCAAGCGCGACCTGCGGGTCGAGCTGCCGCGCCCGCGCGACAGCGCCTCGGCCGCCTTCAACGCCCTGAAGCGCGACCTCTCCGCCCTCGTCACCGCGGAGCAGCACCGGTTCGAGCAGGTGGAGTTGAAGGGGCTGACGACGGATTGACGCCGAATCCGGACGGGACCGCCAACACGGTTGGCGGTCCCTGCTCGCGGCAATCATCCTGTTGCAGTAATCCTGTTCACGCCCTCATCCTGAGGTGCCCGCACCAGCGGGCCTCGAAGGGTCCTCCAGATCCCGCGTGATCCCTGGAAGACCCTTCGAGGCCTTTCCGCTTAAGCCTCTCGGGATGCGGACGGAGCACGGGAACAGCCCGTCTCCATATTCAGTCTGGAGCGCGCCGGCCCAAACCGGCGAACCGAACCGCCATGCCCATCCCCCGCGCCACCGCCGCGCGCGTCCTCATCCTCGCTGCCCTCGCGGTTGCGGCCGTCTTCGCCGTACTCAAGGCGGGGGAGGTGACGGAGGCCCGCGTGGCCGAAAGCCTCGCGGGCGACGCGCGCCAGCGGGCGGAGATCTACGCCCAGAGCCTGGAGGGCGCCATCGAGCGGTTCGGCTTCCTGCCCGCCGCCGCCGCCCTCGATCCGCGGGTGCGGTCGTTGCTCGCCGCCCCCGACGATCCGGCGCAGGTCGCGACCGTCAACGCCTATCTTCAACGGCTGAGCCGCGAGGCGGGGGCGGGTGTCGTCTACCTGCTGATCCCGTCCGGCCTGACCATCGCCGCCTCGAACTGGGATACGCCCCAGACCTATGTCGGCCAGGACTTCTCCTATCGTCCCTACTTCACGGAAGCGCGCGGCGGGCGCACCGGACGCTTCTACGCGATCGGGACGCTGACCGGCGTGCCCGGCTATTTCATCAGCGCCCCCGTCGTCATCGACGGCACGGTGCGCGGCGTGGTGGCGACCAAGGTCAGCCTCGACCCGCTGGAGACGATCTGGCGTGAGGGCACCGACCGCGTGCTGGTGGCCGACGAGAACGGCATCGTCTTCCTCGCCTCCGATCCGGCTCTCAAGTTCCGGGCGACGAAGCCGCTCGACGCCGCCGCCCGCGCCGGCATGGAGCGGACACGCCAGTATGGGCGCGACGACTATGCCCCGATCGATCTCGGCCGGACGGAGACCGTCGGCGGCGTGCCCCTGGTCAGCCGGTCGGAGGCCGCGCCGCAGACCCCCGCGCTGTTCGAGGAGGCGAGCTTGCCGGCCTATGGCTGGACGCTGCTCCTCTTCGCCGACGCCGCGCCGGTGGCCATCGCCGGGCGCAGCGCCCGGGTCGGCGCGATCCTGGCGCTGGTCGTGCTCGGCCTGATCGGCCTCTACGGCCGCCAGCACCTGCGGCGGGTGCGCGAGAACCGCGCGGCGCAACGCGCGCTGGAGGCCGCGGTCGCGGCCCGGACCGCCGATCTCAGCGCGGCCAACCTCAAGCTCGCGGGTGAGATCGAGGAGCGGACCCGCGCCGAGGGCGACTTGCGCGAGACGCAAGGGGAGCTGGTCCAGGCGGCGAAGATGGCGACCCTCGGCCAGATGGCGGCGGGCATCACCCACGAACTCAACCAGCCGCTCGCCGCCATGCGGGGCTTGGCCGACAATGCCTCCGCCTTCCTGCGCCAGGGCCGGGAGGCGGAAGCAGCCGCCAACCTGACCCGGATCGTCTCCCTGGTGGACCGGCTCGGCAAGATCACCGGACAGTTGCGCAGCTTCTCCCGTCGCTCGGGGACGGAGCGGGTCGCGGTCGATGTCGGCGTGGCGGTCTCGGAGAGCCTCGCCATCCTGTCCTCCCGCATCCGCGACGCGGGGGCACGGGTGACGACCGATCTCGACCCGGCGGCGCGATGGGTGGTGTTCGAGCCGATCCGCCTGTCGCAGGTGCTGGTCAACCTCGTCGGCAACGCCCTCGATGCGGTGAAGGGGCGCCCCGGCGCGGAGGTCGCGGTGCGCGCCTGGGCCGGGGAGGGGCAGGTCGTGCTCAGCGTCGAGGATAACGGGCCGGGCCTCGACGCGGCGGCGCTGGCGCGCCTCTTCGAGCCGTTCTTCACCACCAAGCCGGCAGGGGAGGGGCTCGGCCTCGGCCTACCGATCTCGCTCGCCATCGCCCGCGAATTCGGGGCGAACCTCCAGCCCCGGCCGATGCCCGGCGGCGGTCTCGCCTTCGACCTCGTGATGGAGGTGGCCAAGGAAGCGATCAAGCAGGACGCAATCAAGGAGGCCGCGGATATGCCCCCGCCGGAGAGGATGCGCCATGTTTCCTGAGGCCGAGCCAGCCGCCGCGCGAGTCGTGCTGATCGACGACGAGGAGATGGTTCGGCTCGCCATGGAGCAGGCGCTGCAGCTCGCCGGCATCGCGGTCGAGGCTTTTTCCAGCGCCGAGGCGGCGCTGCCGGCCATCGGGCGCGGCTTTTCCGGCATCGTCGTGAGCGACGTGCGTCTTCCGGGCCGCGACGGGCTCGAACTTCTCGCCGACATCCGCCGCCGCGACCCGGAATTGCCGGTGGTGCTCGTCACCGGCCACGGCGACATCGCCATGGCGGTCGCCGCCATGCGTGAGGGCGCCTACCACTTCATCGAGAAGCCGTTCGTGAACGATGCCTTCGTCGAGGTGGTCCGTCGCGCCCTGGAGAAGCGGGCGCTGGTGATGGAGAATCGCCGCCTGCGCAATGCCCTCGATCGCGGCGACGCGCCGGGCAGCGCGGTGGAGCGCTGCCTCGTCGGCCAGTCGCCGGCCCTGCGGCGGCTGCGCGACGACATCGCCTCGCTCAGTTCGGCCGCCGCCGACGTGCTGGTGCTCGGCGAAACCGGGGCGGGCAAGGAGCAGGTCGCCCGCGCCCTGCACGAGGGCGGCGCGCGGGCGGCGAAACCCTTCGTGGCGATCAATTGCGGCGCCATCCCCGAGAGCATGTTCGAGAGCGAGATGTTCGGCCACGAAGCCGGCGCCTTCACGGGGGCGGGCAAGCGCCGCATCGGCAAGGTCGAGCACGCGAGCGGCGGCACGCTGTTCCTCGACGAGGTCGAGAGCATGCCGCTGGCGCTCCAAGTGAAGCTGCTGCGCGTGCTGCAGGAGCGGCGCGTGGAACGGCTCGGCTCCAACACCAGCGTGCCGGTGGATCTGCGGGTGGTGGCGGCCACCAAGGAAGATCTCGACGCACTCTCGGAGGCGGGCCGCTTCCGCCGCGACCTGTTCTTCCGCCTCAACGTGGTGACGCTGACCCTGCCCCCCTTGCGCGAGCGCCGCGAGGACATCCCGCTGCTGTTCGAGCGCTTTCTCGTCCAGGCGGCGGTGAAGTACCAGCGCCCGGTGATCGAGGTGCCGCCGTCCTTGCGCCGCTCGCTGATGCTCGCCGACTGGCCGGGCAACGTGCGCGAACTCAAGAACGCCGCTGAGCGCTACATCCTCGGCTTCCTCAGCCCGGACCTCGCCGGCGGCCCCGGCGCGGCGCCGAGCCTCGACGCCCTGCTCGACCGGGTGGAGCGCCTCGTGATCGAGGATGCGCTCAAGGCCTCCGGCCAGCGCATCGCCGAGGCGGCGCGGACGCTCGGCCTGCCGCGCAAGACGCTCTCCGACCGCATGCGGCGTCTCGGCTTGAGCGCGGGCGACTGATGTCCTTCGAACACGAGACCGAGCCCATGACGCACGATTCCGGCTGGCCGCCGCTCATCCTCGCCAACGCCCCCAACGGCGCCACCCGCAGCAAGGCCGACCATCCGGCGCTGCCGATCACGGAACGCGAGATCGCCCGCACCGCTGCCGAGATCGCGGAAGCGGGTGCCGCCCTGATCCATGTCCATGTCCGCGACGCGCAAGGCCGCCACCTCCTCGACGCGCAGGCCTATCGCGCGGTCACCGCCGCGATCCGCGCCGAGGTCGGGGATCGCCTCGTTGTCCAGATCACCTCGGAGGCCGCCGGGCGCTACGAAGCCCCGGAGCAGATGGCGGTGGTGCGCGCGACCCGCCCCGAGGCGGTGTCGCTGGCTTTGCGCGAGATCGTGCCCGATGCCGGGGCCGAGACCGCGGCGGCCGCGTTCTTCACCTGGGCGCGGCGGGAGCGCGTCCTCCTCCAGATCATTCTCTACGAACCGGCCGAGGTCGCCCGCTACGCCGATCTCAAAAGCCGCGGCGTGCTCGGCGAGGGCGGGGATTTCCCGCTCTTCGTGCTGGGCCGCTACACGCCCGGACAGGTCTCGCGGCCCGCCGACCTGCTGCCCTTCCTCGCCGCTTCGGGGGAGGGGGTGCCGCTCTGGTCGATCTGCGCCTTCGGCCCGCGGGAGAATGCTTGCGCCCTCGTCGCGGCGGGCCTGGGCGGGCATGTGCGCGTCGGCTTCGAGAACAGCCTGCTCGCGCCCGACGGCCACCCGGCCGAGAGCAATGCCGCCCAGATCCGCCGTGCTGCGGAGGGGGCCCGCCTGCTCGGGCGCCCGCTGGCCGATGCCGACACCGCGCGGGCGCTGATGGCCTGACCGAGTCCGGGCCTCCCCGGACGCCCGATCCGGCGCTGACGCGGGACCGGTTCGCATCGGCGACATTTTGCGGCCCGGTTCGTGAGGCTGTGCTTGATACCAGGCCGGCATCTACTTCGGCGGCGGCGCTCCCAACCGGCTTGAAATGTGGATTTGTGCGAAGAGGATTTTTAATCCCGCATTTTTTGACGGAACGCAGATATTTTTAGTCTGTTGTTTTTGGATTAAACTTGTAACAAGTCTCGAGTTTTATCAATTGATCAGCTGAAGCTCGGCTTCTCCCCCCTGGGTCGACCCTCCATGAAGGTGGCTCAACGAGCAAAGCGTGCCGAGTCGAGGACGGCGGTTCAGGCGCGAGTTCCGGGGGAATCGACTTGAAATTCGGACAGAAAGTGCGCCGCGCCGCACAGGTCGTCACGTCTGTTTGCGTAGCGGGTGCTTGCCTGGCTGGGGCGTCTTCCTCGGCCCTGGCCCGCTCCGCCGCCTTGCCCGGCATCACCGTCGGCCTTCCGACGGGCTGGCAGGTTCCGGAGGGCGTTCAGATGGCCCTCACGACGAGCTTCGCCGAGCGCAGCACGCAGCCGCGGGACAACCAGGGCAACAACAACCTCGTCGTCTTCCTCTGGGCGACGCCCTGGAAGGTGCTGGGCGGACAGTTGCGGTTCCTTCAGTCGTTTCCGTTCAACGCGGCCAGCCCGCAGGGAGGTCCGTGGCAGGCAGGCCTCTATCAGCCGCTGACGACGGCCCAGATCGCCTGGAAGATCAACGACAACCTCGGCGTCAGCTACTTCCTCGGCGGCTTCTGGCCCAGCGATACGCTTCTGGCACTCCGGTCGGCCTCGATCGCGCAGCGCTTTGCGATCAGCTATGTCGGCGATGGCTGGAACGTGACGGCCAACCTCCATTACGGCACGATGCTGGCAGAGAATTCGCCGACCAACGTGCACTATTCCGACTACCTCAACCTCGACCTGACCGCGACCAAGCGGTTCGGCAAATGGTCGTTCGGTGCCGTCGCCTTCGGCTCGACCGACCTGCCGACGAACCGGCGGGGCTACCGGCCCGGCGGACAGGTCGCCATGGGCCCGCTCGTCGCCTACGCGTTCGATAAGTTCACGGTCCAGTCCTTCGTCACCCGCGACATCGCCCAGCGCAATCTCGGTGGCGAGGAGACGCGCGCTTGGCTGCGCTTCCTCGTGCCGCTCTGGCGGCCGGATAAGGGGGAACAGGTTCCGAACCGCGTCCTCGTTCGGCGCAACAGCGCCGCCGGGCCGGCGATTGCCGGCCAGTGACGATCCGGCCCGCCTCAGGCGGCCCGGACACCGTTTAGCTTGAGGTTCTGGCGTGGCCGCTCTCGGAGAGCGGCCGCGCCGGCGCCGTGTGATGGGAGCGCAGGCGGAAGCCGAGGATCAGCAGCATCACGCCGAAGGCCACCGCGTAGGCGCCGAGCCACCACGTCAGCACCAAAGCCGACATGCCGGGATTGATCAGAAGCGCGATCCCGAACAGCACCGAGACGGCGCCGCCGAGGCCCAGCCACCAACGCCCGTAATGCGGATGGAGGCGGAAGGCCGCCGCGATCATCAGCCCGCCCGAGAGCAGGGCCCAGGCGGCCACGAGAAGCACGAAGGCCCAGACGGCGGCGGCCGGCACCAGAAACGCCGCGACACCGACCACGATGTCGAGCAGACCCTCGAGCAGCAGGAAGCCCCAGCACTCGTGTTGCCGTGCCGCCCGCACCGCCGCGGCGATGCCGAAGAAGCCGTCGACCAGCATGTAGGCCGCGAAGAACAGCACCAGCGAGAGCACGAAGGCCCCCGGCGCCACGAAGGCGATCGCTCCGAACAGGATGGCCAGCGCCCCGCGCAGGGCCACGAGCCACCAGTTGCGGGCCAGGACGGCGCTCATCGCGTCGAGGCGGTCCGATCCGGTCGGCGGCGAGCCGGACGGATGGGTTGCTCCGGATGTCTCGGGCGTTCCAGCCATCTTACGCTCCTCCGGCAAGGTTGGGCACAGTCGGGCAAGGTCGGCGATGGCGGCGCAGCGGCCGGATCGGGCCGGGCACACGCGTCCCATCGGTTGTGCAACGCAACTTAGAGCTGCCTGTTCCCCGCTTCGTGATAGAGGGCTGGGGCATGAAGCCAATTCGCAAGTGTCCGTCTTCAGGTCCGTCGGATCGTTTGCGGATGATGTGCGTATCCAAGCCGCTTCGGTGGGAGTCGATAGCGGCGATCTTGCCGCTCGGTACGCCGCTTGCTCGCTCCTGAATTCGCGGGCCCCGGCATCAGGATTGGATGCGGGAAGCGACATCTGCGGGGTTCTCGGATTCTGCGCCAGGAACCTTTCGTGGCGTTTCCAGCGATCCCACGCGTGATCGGAGGCTCTGCCGTGTCCCGGCTCGACTGACGCGGCGTGCCCCCTCGCATTTCAACCAGGGAAGCGCCCGCTCTCATGCAAGCATGGCGACGGCCCGCGCCACGCCGATGGCTTCGCGGGATCGCCCGAAGATGGCAGAACTGTCCGACGGGAGCTTAGGCTTCTCTGCGAAGGCCGGGACGGGGATGCCGGACCCCGACGGCGCGAAAGGACGCGACATGACGGTGTCGAACGACGACGAGTTGGCGAGGCTGAAGCAGATCGGCCGCATCGTGGCCGATACGCTGGCCGTGATGGGCCGGGCGATCGAGCCCGGCATGACCACGCGCGAACTCGACGACGTCGGGCGGGCCTTCCTGGAGGCGGCCGGCGCGCGCTCGGCGCCGGAGGCGGTCTACGCCTTTCCGGGCGCGACCTGCATCAGCGTCAACGAGGAAATCGCCCACGGCATCCCCGGCGCGCGCCGGATCGCGCCGGGGGATTTGGTCAATATCGACGTCTCGGCGCAGCGGGACGGCTACTTTGCCGATACGGGCGCCTCCTTCGCCGTGCCGCCGGTGACGCGCGCGGTCGAGCGGCTGTGCAAGGACGGACGCCGGGCGATGTGGGCGGGCCTGCGTCAAGTCGGCGCCGGCAAGCCGCTCTCAGGGATAGGCCGGGCGGTGGGCACCTTCGCGCACAAGAACGGCTACACGCTGGTGCGCAACCTCGCGAGCCACGGCGTGGGCCTGTCGCTGCACGAGGAGCCGACCGAGATCGCGACCTGGCCCGATCCGTCCGAGCGCCGGATCATGCGCGACGGCATGGTCTTGACCGTCGAGCCGTTCCTGTCGCTGGGCGCGGATTTCGCTGAGGACGGCGACGATCCCTGGACCCTCTACAGCCGGCCGCGCGCCCTCACGGTCCAGTACGAGCACACCGCCGTCGCCACGCGCAACGGTCCGCTGATCCTCACCATGCCGGGGGCGTAGCGCAAGAGAGCGTCGCCAGAGCGTCGCCCTGGATGTCAGGTCGAGGACGCCGCTCTCCGTTTTCGATTCCGCATCATCCCGAAACCCGGCAACCACCTTTCGGGACGAGGCTCGTCACTCAGCCCGCATTCGCGTCGAGCCAGCGCTCGGCGCCCGAGAGGTCGTAGCCGTGGCGGGCGCCGTAGGCCGCCACCTCGTCCCGGCCCAGGCGTCCGGCGAGCACTTCGCCGATCACCCAGAGCGTCAGCGAGCGCGTGCCGCTGCGGCAATGGGCGACGACCGGGCCCGGTGCCGCCTCGACCGCCGCGTGGAAGCGCTCCACCGCCTCGCGGGTGAGGGTGGGGCCGGTCACCGGCAGATCGAGGTAGCGCAGGCCCGCCGCCTCCGCCGCCGCGCGCTCGGCTGCCGCGCCGGGCTGGCCCGGCTCCTCGCCATCGGGACGGTTGTTGATGAGGAGGCGCACGCCCTCGGCCCCGAGCGCCTCGATCTCCCCGAGGCTCGGCTGGCCGGCTACGGAGAGCTTGGAATCGATGGTTGTCCGCTTCATGCCGCCCACCCGTGTCGCCGTCTGAGCTTCGGGCGTAGCCTGCACCGTTTGCCGCAACAAGGCGCTGCGCGCGATCAAGCCGGCGCACGTGACGCGGGGCCCCGGCGGGAGCCGTGCGGCTTCCCGTCCGTTTCCCTGGCGCCCGGCACGACCGGGCCACTGAACGGAGACACGCGGTGGTGGGGCGGCGCGCCCGTCGCTGGCGCGACGCGGATCCCGAGACGCACGGACCGAAGCCGGCGGCCACGCCGGTCTGCCCGCTCTGCGAGCGGCCGATTCCGGCCCATGCGCGTCAGAGCCTGCATCACCTCACGCCGAAGATGAAGGGCGGCGCCCACGGGGCGACCGTGCGGCTCCATCAGATCTGCCACTCGGCGATCCATGCTCGCTACAGCGAGGCCGAGATCGCCCGGCGGCTCGCCGAGGTCGAGGCGCTGCGCGCCGATCCCGAGATCGCCCGCTTCCTCGACTGGGTGCGCGGCAAGCCCGACGATTTCCACGCCCCGACGCGCAAGACCCGCGACCGGCGTGGCGACGGGGGCGTGCGGCGGTAGGGCGAGACCCACTCGGCCGAGCGGGCATCGCCGGCTCCGATGTTCCGGCGGGGTGCCCGAGTGACCTCGCGAGTGATCTCGGATGAGCCGTGCGTGTCGCCCTATGCCGCCTCGTGCGTCGGCGCCAATTCCGTGTCGAGCCCGGCGATGGCGCGTTCCAGCGCCGCGAAGCAGTCCGGATCGAAGGCGGTGCCGACATCGCCGCGCATGATGGCGAGCGCCTTCTCCACGGGCATGGCCTTCCGGTAAGGCCGGTCCGCGGTCAGGGCGTCGAACACGTCGGCGACCGAGACGATCCGTGTCTCGGGCGCGATCGCCTCGCCCTTCAGCCCGCGGGGATAGCCCCTTCCGTCGAGCCGCTCGTGATGGCCGCCCCCGATCCGGGCGATCTCGTGGAAGGCGGCCACCCGCGTCAGGATCGTCTCCGACATCGAGGCGTGGTTGCGCATGTCCTGCCACTCTGCCTCGTCCAGCTTGCCGTTCTTGTCGAGGATCGCGTTCGAGACCCCGAGCTTGCCGACATCGTGCAGCAGCGCGGCCCGCTTCAGCCAGCGTCGGCGCTCCGGCGTGTAGCCGAGTTCGGCGGCGACCATGTCGGCATAGACCGCGACGCGCTCCGAATGGCCCGAGGTGAACGGGCTCTTGGCATCGATGATCTGCGCGAAGGCGCGGGCGATGTCATCGAGGTAGTCTTCGTCCACCACGATCGGGCTGCGGGGCGCCAGCGCGAACACCGCCGCCTCGACTCCGTCGGAGGCCAGGGTCTGCCAGAAGCCGGGGGCGGCCGCGGCCGCCTCGAAGCAAGCCACGATCTGCGGATCGAACCATGTGCCGGCGCGCGCCCGCACCTCGGCCAGGGCCGCCGCGCGGCCGGCGGAGGCGTGGAAGACGTCGACCACCTGGGCGAGCAGCGCCACGCGGGCATAGAGCGGGATCGCGGGACCGGCGAGCCGATCGGGCCGGCCGCCGCCGTTCCAGTGCTCGTCGAGGGCGTGGATGGCTTCGCAGACGCTGGCCGGGAAGCGCAACTGCCGGGCGATCTCGGCGCCGCGCTGACACCGGGTCTGGATCAGTTCGTCGACGATCGTACCCCCGTTCTGCAGGATGTTGAGCACCGCCCGGAAACGGTCGGCCAAGCCGGCCTTGAGGCCCGTATGCGAGAAGACGAAGCCCAGAACCTTCGGCAGGCTGTCGCTGACCGTCTTGAAATCGCGCTTGAAGCTCAGGTCGTCCGACAGGTAGAGTTCACAGATGCGCGCGGCATTGCTGGAGCAGCCGAGATCCTTCAGCATCACGGTGTGGTAGAGTTCCCAGAGTTGCAGCTCGGGCAGGCCCATCTGCCGGCCGATATGGAAGCCGATCCAGGTCGCGCGCACGCAATGCCCGACGGGTTGGCCCTCCGTCAGATCGAGGGCGTGGCTCAGGGCGCCGAGAATCTCCGAAAGTTGGACGGTCTGCTCCCCCTCGCTGCCCGACACGATGTGCATGACTTCCCCCACCCGTCCTCTTGCTCTTCGGCCGGAACACTGCTTGCAGAGCCTGATGAAAGCGTTGCGCCGCGACGGCGACCCGGCCGGATGGTGAACGGCCTCTGCGTGTTACTGCATCCGCAGGTTTGCCGGGGGCGAATACGGCGTTTCAGCCGAGGGCGTGGCAACCGGTGGGAAATGCCCGGCCGTGTTGCTGCGGTATTAACCGCATGGCGAGATCTCCGGGCCGTGATCGCGGGCGCTTAACGCTTCGGCGCCACCATCAGGGCTCGATCCCGCCCGCACCAGGTCCGCCCGCCATGACCGCAGCGCCCTCCATAGCGTCCACCGCGGCCACCCGCCCCCTTCGCCCGCTTCCCGAAGAGGCCGCCCGGCTCGCCTGGGTCGATGTCGCCAAGGGCCTTTGCATCATTCTCGTCGTGATGATGCACTCGACGCTCGGCACCGGCGAGGCCCTGGGCGGCGAGGGCTTCCTGCATACGGTCGTCGAATTCGCCAAACCGTTCCGGATCCCCGACTTCTTCCTGCTCTCGGGGCTCTTCCTCGGCCGGGTGATCGACCGCGACTGGCGGCTGTTCGCGGACCGGCGCGTGGTCCACTTCGCCTATTTCTACGGGCTGTGGGTGGTGATCCAGTCGCTGTTCAAGGCCGGCTCGATCGTCGGCGGGGCGGACGGGAGCGCGGAGAAACTCGCTGCCTTCGGCCTGCACCTCGCGGAGGCGCTGGTGGTGCCCTACTCGACGCTGTGGTTCGTCTACCTGCTCGCGGTGTTCTCGGTGGTGACGAAGCTGCTCCACCGCCGGGTGCCGCCGGCCCTGCTGCTGGTCGCGGCGGCCGTGCTGCAGATCCTGCCGACGAGCGGCCTGCCGGAACTCTTGGACGAGTTCTGCGAGCGCTACGTCTACTTCCTGGGCGGCACCCTCTTCGCCGAGTGGATCTTCCGCTTCGCCGACCAGGTGCGCGAGCGGGCCGGCCTCGCGGTCGCGGGTCTCGCCCTGTGGGCCGTGCTGGAGGCCGTGTTCGTGTTCACGCCGACAGGAATCGAGGCGCTGCCGACGCTCGCACGCCTGCCGGTGGTCAGCCTGGCGCTCGGCACGGTCGGCGCGCTCGCCATCGTCGCCTTTGCCGGGCTGATGACCCGTGCGGGCGGCCCCGTCACCGCGGCGCTGCGCGCCTGCGGCGAGCGCTCCATCGTGATCTATCTCGGCTTCTTCCTGCCGATGGCGCTCACCCGCACCCTGATCGCCCGGTTCAATGACGCCCAGCCCGATCTCGCCCTCGATGTCGGGCTCGCGAGCCTCGTCGTCACCGTGGCGGCGGTGACGGTGCCGCTGGCCTTCGAGCGGCTGGTACGCGGCACCCGCCTGAATTTCCTGTTCCGGCGCCCGGCCGCCTTCCACATCGCACCGGCACCGGCCGCGCCGGCACGCCTGCGGCCGGCATCGGCCCCGCGCGAGGCATGAGCGGACGAGCCTCGGCGGAACCATCCTGCCCCGCCCGCCGGTTTGCCCCCTTTGGCCCGCTTCTTCGTGCGGGCGCGATCGGGAGGACAGGGGCATGGTGCAGGAAGCGTCCGACGTCGGACATGCGGTGAGCGGCGATCCCGCCCAGGTGGTTCTCGACGCCCCGCGGGACCGCGCCTACTGGGCGCGCCGGTTCGAGGTGCCGGCGGAGCAGGTGCAGGCGGCGGTCGAGGCGGTGGGTTCCGATGCCGCCCGGGTCGCCGCCCATCTCGGCAAGCCCTGGCCCTACGAGAAGAGCGGCATCGTGTGAGGCCGCGGGGGCGGGGCGATCCCCGGCCCAGCGAAAGCCTCGTCCTGGATCCTCGTTTCAGGACGAGGCTTCGGGCTCCCGCGCCGACCTCGGCCGCTCAGCCCTGATGCGCATCCGCATCCCGGCTCGCTTCGAGATGGTCGAGGAGCTGGCGCTCGTAGGCGATCAATTCGCGCCCGCGCTTGATCGCGCGGTGATACTGGCGCGCCGAGAGTTCGTCCTGAATGGCGAGGATGTAGGGCGCCATGCTCGGCGAAGCCTTCATGATCTCCGTGGCCTGGCGCACGAACAGATCCTCGGCCTCAGGCGGGTTGTCGGCGAGATAGATGAACTGGAGCGTCACGCAGAGGCGCTTGGCGGCGGTGTCGGCCTCGGTCTCGGTGATGATCTCGCTCTCGCGCAGGAATTTGCACTGGTTCTCGATCACGAAGGTCGAGCGGCGGTCGCCGTTGCGGATCAGCGCGCCGTTGATGATCAGCCGCTCCTGGGGCTTGAGCTCGATGCGCAGGGCCATGGTGGACAGTTCCTTGGTGGGACGAAGCGAAGCAAAGGTCGTGATGTTCTCTTAACCACGAAGGCAAGGCTTTGCGCGAATCTTGCGTTTGACGGGCGAAAGCGGCGGAATCGGACGGTTGGATTAAGGTCTCGGCAAGGCGCGGGGTGGAGTGTCAGGGTGTCGCCAAAAAGGCGGTATCAAGACCCACAAGGATCGCCCCCATGTCCTCCGGCATCACGCTTTCGTCCGCCACCCGTCAGAACCTGCTCTCGCTGCAGGACACCTCGGCCCTGACGGCCACCACCCAGAACCGCCTTGCCACCGGCCTCAAGGTTTCTTCCGCCCTCGATAGCCCCGTCAACTTCTTCACCGCGCAGAACCTGTCGAACCGCTCGACTGATCTGGGTGGCCTGCTCGACGGCATCTCGAACGGCGTCCAGGCGATCCAGGCCGCCAACCAGGGCATCACCTCGATCCAGAAGCTGATCGACTCGGCCAAGTCCACCGCCAACCAGGCGCTGTCGACGCAGATCACCACGACCGGCACCGCAGCCACCGACTTTGCCGCCAGCACCACGTCGGCGACGACCGTCAGCTTCTTCGTCAACGGCACAAGCAAGACGGCGACCATCGCCACCAGCTCGACGATCGACGCGGCTATCACTTCGCTCAACACGGCGGCCGGCTCGACGATGTTCTCCAAGGACACGACCGGCAAGAAGATCGTGCTGAACGCCAGCTCGGCGGTCGAGTTCGCGACGACGGGCAGTCAGACGGCTCTGGGCTTTGACGCCGGCACGGGCACCGCCACGGCCGATAAGTACGGCACCGGCAACACGGTCGCGGGCAACAGCGCCAACCTGACCATCTCAGGCGTGGAGACGCGTGCGAAGCTGGCCGAGCAGTACAACAGCCTGCTGACCCAGATCACGCAACTGGCCAAGGATTCGAGCTTCAACGGCACGAATCTGATCAGCAACGGTGACCCCTCGAACAAGCTGCACATCGCCTTCAACGAGAAGGACACCTCGAACCTCGACGTCCAGGGCAAGGATCTGACGGCCGACGGCCTTAAGCTGACCTCGATCACCGGCAACTCGGGTGCGACGGCGAATGGCCAGGGCAACTTCCTGCTCGACACGGACATCAAGGGCACTCTGACCAAGCTGACTTCAGGCTCCGATACCCTGCGTACGGCGAGCTCGACCTTCGGCTCGAACCTCTCCGTGGTGCAGAACCGGCAGAGCTTCTCGAAGAACCTGATCAACGTGCTCGATACCGGTGCGGCGAACCTGACCAACGCCGACCTCAACCTGGAAGCGGCCAACTCCCAGGCGCTCTCGACCCGTCAGTCGCTGGGCATCTCGGCGCTCTCGCTCGCCAACCAGGCGCAGCAGAGCATCCTTCAGCTCCTGCGCTGATCGCGTTCTCTGAGACGTACCACACCAGCAAAAGAGACGGTCGGGACCTTGTTCCGACCGTCTCCTCATTCCAAACTCGAAAATTATCTGGCCGAGAAGAGATCGTTAACGCTAAAGAAACCCTGGGCGTGGTGAATTAACCCTAATGCCGGATCGGTATCGATCTGAACGGGGTTGTTACCCATGTCTTCAAGCGTCACGCTTTCCGCCGCCACTCGTCAGAACCTGCTCTCGCTGCAGGACACCTCGGCTCTGACGGCCACCACCCAGAACCGGCTGGCAACGGGATTGAAGGTCTCGTCGGCCCTCGATAACCCGGTGAACTTCTTCACCGCGCAATCTTTCAACAGCCGATCGGGCGATCTCAATTCGCTGCTCGACTCGATTTCGAACGGCATCCAGACGATCCAGGCGGCCAACCAGGGCATCACCTCGATCCAGAAGCTGATCGACTCGGCCAAGTCCACCGCCAACCAGGCGCTGTCGACGCAGATCACCACGACCGGCACCGCAGCCACCGACTTTGCCGCCAGCACCACGACGTCGACTTCCGTCAACTTCTTCGTCAACGGCGCGACCAAGACGGCGACCATCGCCACTAGCTCGACGATCGATGCGGCCATCACCGCGCTCAACACGGCGGCCGGCTCGACGATGTTCTCCAAGGACACGACCGGCAAGAAGATCGTGCTGAATGCCAGTTCGGCGGTCGAGTTCGCGACCACGACCGGCCAGACGGCTCTAGGCTTTGCCGCCGGCACGGGTAGCGCCACAGCCGACAAGTACGGCACCGGCAACACGGTCGCGAGCAACAGCGCCAACCTGACCATCTCAGGCGTGGAGACGCGTGCGAAGCTGGCCGAGCAGTACAACAGTTTGTTGATCCAGATTACGCAGCTGGCCAAGGATTCGAGCTTCAACGGCGTGAATCTGATCAGTAACAGTGACCCATCGAACAAGCTGCACATTACCTTCAACGAGCGCGACACCGCCAATCTCGACGTCCAGGGCAAGGATCTGACGGCCGACGGCCTGAGCCTGACCTCGATCACCGGCAACTCGGGTGCGACGGCGAACGGCCAGGGCAACTTCCTGCTCGACACCGACATCAAGGGCACGCTGACCAAGCTGACTTCAGGCTCCGACACCCTGCGCTCGGCGAGCTCGACCTTCGGCTCGAACCTCTCCGTGGTGCAGAACCGGCAGGACTTCACCAAGCGGCTCGTCAACATCCTTGATACCGGCGCCTCGAACCTGACCAACGCCGACCTCAACGAGGAGGCGGCGAACTCCCAGGCGCTCTCGACCCGTCAGTCGCTGGGCATCTCGGCGCTGTCGCTCGCCAACCAGGCGCAGCAGGGCATCCTCCAGCTCCTGCGCTGATCGGCATCGATCGTCGCAGGCGGGTGGGTTTCGGGGGCGATCGCGCGAAGCGGTCGCCCCTTTTTCGTTGGAGGGGCTGGCGTCCACACCCGACGGCGGCGCATCCCCGCCCCGTGGCGTCCGGGCGAGCCTGTCCATAAATCAGCCGCGTTGTGCGCCGCTTGATCGGCCCTGGTACGCTCTTCGTCGCGTGCCGGCCGGGGACCTCAACCGCTCGATGAACGCCATCCTGATCAAGCTGTTCGCGACCGCGCTGACCCTGTCCCAGGTCACGACGCGGCCCGACGCGGTGCGGACCCAGTTCGACCCGGCCAAGGATGGCGGGCAGGTCGTTGCGATCCTGCGCGATGGCTGCGCCCACATGCGCAAGTCCTTCGACATCGAGGACATCAATCTCGACGAGCTGATCTCCACCGCCATGGAGGATCCGAGCGCGGTGGCGGGCGACAACGCGCCCAAGATCCTGCACGGGCTCGACATCGCCGAGCTGAACACGAGCTACAAGCAATTCTGTAAGGGCGAGAACCCGGCCAATTCGCCTTTCGAGGCGGCGGCGGTGATCGCCTTCTACAACAACGCCGTGAAGGACCTGCCCTCGGCCGAGGCCCTGCGCGACATCAAGCTTCCCAGCGCCAGCGTGATCCTGGATGCGGCGGGCAAGCCCTATTCCGAGACCTTTGAGACGCATGGGCGCCGCCTCGTCGTGCCGATCGAGGGCGTGCCCGACCTCGTGCAAAAGGCCTTCGTCGCGGCCGAGGACAAGCGCTTCTACCAGCACCATGGCATCGACGAGCGCGGGGTGATCCGCGCCTTCGTCGGCAACCTCGCCTCGCCGGGGCGCCCGGCAGGCGGCTCGACCATCACGCAGCAGGTGGTGAAGAACCTCTCGGTCGGCGACGACGTCACCTACGAGCGCAAGATCCGCGAGATGATCGTGGCCTCGCGGCTGGAGCGGCTCCAGACCAAGCCGCAGATCCTCGGGCTCTACCTCAACGGGATCTATCTCGGCCGCGGCGCCTACGGCATCGAAATGGCGGCGCGCTCTTGGTTCGGGAAGTCGGTCGGCGCGCTGACGCTGCCCGAGGCCGCGTTGCTCGCCGGCCTGCCGAAGGGCCCGAACTATTACAGCCCCGACAAATATCCGGAGCGGGCGCGGGAGCGGCGCGCCTACGTGCTGAGCCGGATGAAGGAAGAGGGCACGATCACCGAAGCGCAGATGAATGCGGCGCTGGCCTCCGATCTCGGCATCAAGCCGCCGGATGCCGCGCGCCAGGATTCCGGCTTCTATCTCGTCGATCACGTGGCCCGCGAGACGCGCACCTTCGCCGGGCTCGAAACGCTCACCAACGCGAGCTACACCGTGCGCGCCACGGTGAATGCCGGCCTGCAAAGCGCGCTCGAAGCGGCACTGCAGGAGGGTCTGGCGGCCTACGAGCGCGGCACCGGCCGCGCCCGCTACGAGGGGCCGGAACTGAACCTGTCCGAGGCGATCAAGCGCATCGAGGCCGCCGCGCCCGCGCCGGAGCCCGTCGCCGAGCCGGCGCCCGCGCCCGAGGCGAAGAAGGGCGTGCGGAAGGCGGCCGTGGCGAAGGCGCCGGCCAAGCCCACCGTCCAGCCCGCTTGGCAGCGCGCGCTCGTCTCCGCCCGGCCGCCGCTCTACGACGTACGCTGGCCGCTCGCGGTGGTGCTCCAGACGGGCAAGAACGGCACCAAGGTCGGCCTGCCCGACGGCCGGGTCGCGAGCCTGGAGCCCGGCCCCGCGCGCGGAAAGCTTCAAGTGTACGATGCCGTCCGGGTGCGCCTGCGCGAGGGCAAAGGCAGCCTCCGCGCCGAGCTGCGCGTGCGCCCCACTGTCCAGGGCGCGGCCATCGTCTTGGAGAACCGCACGGGCAAGATCCTGGCGATGAGCGGGGGCTTCTCCTATCCGCTGAGCCAGCTCAACCGGGTGACGCAGGCCGTGCGCCAGCCGGGCTCGACTCTGAAGCCGTTGACCTACCTCGCCGCGCTGAACGCCGGGCTCCAGCCCAACACCCTGGTGATGGATTCCGCCGTGACCCTGCCGCCGATCGGCGGGGTCGGCGATTCCTGGTCGCCCAAGAACTACGATGGCGGCGGCTCCGGGGCGACGACGATCCGGCGCGGGCTCGAATTCTCGAAGAACCTCGTCACGGCCCGCCTGCTTCAGGGCGGCATCGCGGCCAAGGCGCCCGACAGCCTCCAGCGGGTCTGCGACATCGCGCTGGAGGCCCAGCTCTACGCCGAGTGCGAGCGCTACTATCCCTTCGTGCTCGGCGCCCAGCCGGTGCGGATGATCGATCTGGCGAGCTTCTACGCGGCGATCGCCAACGAGGGCGCGCGCCCGAGCGCCTACGCCCTGGAAGCGGTCGAGCGCGACGGCAAACCGCTCTACCGCCATCCCGACAAGGCGCCGGTGCGGATCGGCTCGGCCGACCGGGTCGCGTTCTACCAGCTCAAGACCATGCTCCAGGGCGTGACCCAGCACGGCACCGCGGCCGCGCTCTCCGGCATCTCGGCCTATGTGGCCGGCAAGACCGGCACCTCGGAGAACGAGAACGACGCGTGGTTTGCCGGCTTCTCGAACGAGATCACCGTTGTGGTCTGGGCCGGGTACGACAATGCCGACGGCGTGCGCCGCACGCTCGGCCGCGGGCAGACCGGCGGCCACGTCTCGGTGCCGATCGCGCGGGCGATCTTCCAGGCGGCCTGGGCCAACGGCGTGGCCCGCACGCCGCTGGCGCCCCCCTCTCCGGAAGCGAAGGCGCTGATCGCCGACCTGCCGATCGAGCCGAGGAGCGGCCAGCGCGTCGCGGGCGGCGGCTTCATCGAGCATTTCCGCCTCAAGGGGGGGCAGGTCGCCGACACGCAATACGCGCTGGTGCCCCGCGACACGCTCTACGCCATGCGTCCCGATGCGGAGGACGGCGATTACGCCAACGCCGAGGACGGGGCGGACGTGGCCGGCGACCTCTTCGGCAACCTGCCGGGCGGGCGCCGGTCCACCGAAGACCCGTTCGCGCAGCGGCGCAGCGCCGAGACCGATTCCGGCCGGACAGCCGACCCTTGGGGCCTGCGCCGCGACCGCCGGGAGGAGCCGCAGGCTTGGCCCGGCCGCGACCGCTACGGGCAGGTCAACCCGGTGCCGTTCGGCTCGCCCTTCGACGACGAAGGCGACACCCGCACGCGCCAGCGCCGCCGCGATCCCGACTACCTGTTCGGCGACGACCCGGGCTACTGAAGCTGCGCCCTTCGACGCCTTCCCTCATCGACTCCTTCGAGGTCCGCTTTGCCCAGGCAGTTTCCGGCCGCCCTTGTCGTCGCGCTCGCGCTGGCCGTGCCGGCCCAGGCGCAGGAGGTGGCGAAAGATCTTCCCAAGGATCTCCCCAAGGATCTTCCCAAACCCGCTGCCCTGGTCTCCGACCGGGTCAAGGACGTGCCGGCCCTGACGCCCGGCGACGCCGCGAGCCTCAAGCCCGGCACGGTGCTGTTCAGCGACCACCGCGAGGCGGCTTCGACCAATCCAGAGAGCGGGCTGATCGCCTTCGACGCGTGGCGCAAGGCACGGGCCGCCGAGGCCGCGGCGCTGAGCCCCTGGCCCGGCTATACCGAGCCCGACTACACCCAGACGGTGAACGGCGTCGCCAAGCCGCGCCACGAGACCCTGAAGGTCTACGTCGCGGAAGGCCGCTTCGTCGTGGCCAAGCCGCCCTCCGCCATCGACCTGTCGGCCTTCGCCAATCTCGACTTCCTGGCCAAGATGGACCCGGTGATTCGCCACAAGCGGCTCGAACCGGCGGAGGTGACGCCGACCAAGGACCCGGCCGCTGCCTTTGCCAAGCGCCCTGACCGGCCCTGGTGCGGGGCGGGCGGCGTGTGCATCGAGTCGCGCTACGATCTCGAGGGCAAGCTGCCGCTCGGCGTGAAGCTCGCCAACAAGCTGGAACTCGGCAGCTCGAAGAAGGTCGCGGAGTTCGTCTCGTTCCAGAGCGAGCTGCGGGTGCTGCCGCCGGCCGAGGCGGCGGGTCTTGCGGCGCTCACGAAGATCGACACGCCCGTGGCGGGTGGGCTCGAACAGACGATCTTCTGGGTCAATCAGATCCTGCGCTTCGGCAAGTTCCTGGCGGTGATGCAGCCGGCCCCCGACGATCCGAACCGGACCGTGGTGACGACCTACATGGCCCTGGCCATCAAGGCCGACGTGCTGGAGCGCAAGCAGGAATATGCCCGCGTGCCGGTGCTGAAGAACCTGCTGCCGGTGCAGGTGCTGATGGGCAATTCCTCGTTCAACACCGGCACCTCGATCAGCGCTGGCGTGCCGACCTACGCCCGCAACCGCATCGTCGCCTTCGCCGACGCCCTGGCGAAGCGGTGACGCGTACCTGCCGGTGTCACCTGTTTCTCACAAAAGTGTGAGCAGGAGAGAATCTGTTACCGGAAGAGCACAGACACGCTCTGGTATATTGGATAAAGTACAACGACTCGTTCCTGAGACCGCGAGTTACCTCAGCCGGCGCGCCCCCTAGGCGCGCCGCTTTTTGTTGGGCTTCGAGCCCGGCCTCACCGTGATCGAGCAGCCGGTGGCCGAGATCGGCGCCCAGGCGATGCGCCTGTTGTTCGAACGGACCGCACATCCGGACCAGCCGGTGCGCGAGGTGACGCTGAGCGGGCGGGCGGTGCTGCGGGGCTCGACGCGACGGGGGTGAGACGGCTTACCGCTCGGTCAAAGCGGTCAGCCGTCTCTGCAAGCTCGCGCAGCGCCCGAGCGGCCTGCGAAATCGGCTTATGCGAAGCAATCCGTCGGATCTCGTACGAGGGGCGCTGACGCTCCTCAATGCGCCTCTGCGGGCGAATGCGCCTGCGCGGCCGCGACCCGGTCCGACGCCTCGGAATGCGCGGCGGGCTTGCGGCGCGAGAAGGTGAGGATCAGCACCGGCAGCACGAGCAGGATCAGCAGGGGCGCCAGCGCCATGCCGCCCACCACCACCAGCGCCAGCGGCTTCTGCACCTGCGAGCCGACGCCGGTGGAGAAGGCTGCGGGCAGAAGGCCGACGCCGGCCACGACGCAGGTCATCACCACGGGGCGCATCTGCGTGTAGCAGGTGCGCAGCATCGCCGGCACGCGCTGCACGCCTGAGGCGAGGAGGTCGTTGTAGAAGGACAGCACGATGATGCCGTCCATCACCGCAATGCCGAGCAGCGCGATGAAGCCGATCGCCGCCGAGACGCTGAACGAGGTGCCGGTCAGCGAGAGCGCCAGGATGCCGCCGGCCATCGCCATCGGGATCACGCTGAGCGCGAGCAGCGAATCCACCACGGACGAGAAGTTCATGAACAGCAGGATCGCGATGATGCCGACCGCGATCGGCACGGTCACGGAGAGGCGGGCGATCGCGCCCTTCATGTTGTTGAACTCGCCGACCAGCTCCAGCCGATAGCCCGGCGGCAGCGTCACCTCGTTGGCGACGCGGGCGCGCGCCTCCTCGATGGTGCTGCCGAGGTCGCGTCCGCGCACGGAGAACTTCACCGGCAGGTAGCGCTCCTGCGCCTCGCGATAGATGTAGGCGGGGCCGGAGACGAGCTCGACCCGCGCCACCGCGCTCAGGGGGAACTGCACCGGCGCGCCGTTGGCCGGGCTCTGGCCGGCGATGCGCAGGTTGGCGATCGCCTCGATGCTCTGGCGGAACTGGGGCTGGAGGCGCACCATGATCGGGTAGTGCCGCTCGGAGCCGGGATCGTAGAGGTCGCCGGCCGAGTCGCCGCCGATGGCGGTGCGCACCGTGGTGTTGATGTCGCCCGGCGTCAGGCCGTAGCGGGCGGCGCGCACCCGGTCCACGTCGATCTCGATGGTCGGCTGGCCGAGCGACTGGAACACCGCCAGATCCTCGACGCCGCGGACCGTGGAGAGCACCTTCATCACGCTTTTCGCGCTGTCGGTGAGCTTCTGCAGGTCGTTGCCGAAGATCTTGAACGAGTTCTCGCCCTTGATGCCGGAGACCGCCTCGGCGACGTTGTCCTGAAGGTATTGCGACAGGTTGAAGTCGACGCCGGGGAAGGCGGCCTGAAGCTTGTGCAGCATCTCCTCGGTGAGCTTCTCCTTGTCCACGCCGGGGCGCCACTGTTCGAGCGGCTTCATCGGCGCGAAGAACTCGGCGTTGAAGAAGCCGGCCGCGTCGGTGCCGTCGTCCGGGCGCCCGTGCTGCGAGACCACGCGCTCGACCTCGGGCAGCGAGGCGATGATCTTGCGCATCTCGTTGACGTAGCCGTTGCTCTCCCGCAGCGAGATCGTCGCCGGCATGGTGGCGCGGACCCAGAGATTGCCCTCTTCGAGCTTCGGCAGGAACTCCGAGCCGAGATTGCGCGCAGCCAGCCCGACGCCGACCGCGATCAGCGCGACGCAGGCCACCGTGACGAGCCGGGCGCCGAGCGCCGCGCGCACCGCCGGGCGGTACATCCAGTCGAGGGCGCGCACGAGGATCGTCTCCTTCTCCTCGATATGCGCGGGGAGAAGGTAGGCGGCGAGCGCGGGCGTGACGGTGAAGGTGGCGATGAGGCCGCCGAGCAGGGCGTAGGCGTAGGTCGTCGCCATCGGCCCGAAGATGTGGCCCTCGACGCCGGTGAGCGTGAAGAGCGGCAGGAAGCCGGTGACGATGATCGCCGCGGCAAAGAAGATCGATCGGCTGACATCGCTGGCCGCGAGCGCGATGCGGCCCGATTTCGCGTCGAGCCCCGGCGGCGGGTAGCCGGGGATGCCGTGGCCCGACAGGCGCCGGAAGATCGCCTCGACCATGATGACGGTGCCATCGACGATCAGGCCGAAATCGAGCGCGCCGACCGAGAGCAGGTTGGCGGATTCATCGCGCGCCACGAGGATGACGACGGCGAAGAACAGGGCGAACGGGATCGTCGCCACGACGATCAAGGCCGAGCGCAGGTTGCCGAGGAACAGCCACTGGATCGCGAGGATCAGCAGGATGCCCACCACCATGTTGTGCAGCACGGTGTGGGTGGTGACCGCGATCAGGTCGGCGCGGTCGTAGATGCGCTCGATCTTGACGCCCGGCGGCAGGATGCCGGCGGCCTCGATCTTGGCGACCTCCACTTTTACGGCTTCGATCGAGGGCGTCGACTTCTCACCGCGGCGCATCAGGACGATGCCCTGGACGATGTCGTCCTCGTCGTTCATCCCGGCGATGCCGAGCCGCGGCTGGTGGCCGATGGTGACGGTGGCCACGTCCTTGACCAGCACCGGCGCGCCGCCGACCTGAGTCAGCACCGTGCCGTTGATATCGTCGATGTCGCGGATCAGGCCGACCGCGCGCACCACCGCCGACTGGCCGCCGATGGCGACGCGGTTGCCGCCGACATTGAGGTTGCTGTCGTTGAGGGTCTTGACCACGTTGGCGAGGGAGAGGCCGTAGGCCATCAGCCGGTCGAGATCGACCGAGAGCTCAATGGTCTTGGTCTTGCCGCCCCAGCCGATGGCGTCGATCACGCCGGGCACCGCGCGGAAGCGCTTCTTCAGCACCCATTCCTGAAGCGTGCGCAGGTCGAGCACGCTGTAACCCGGCGGCGCCGTGAGCTTGTAGCGGAAGATCTCGCCGATTGGGCTGATCGGCGAGATGGTGGGCTTGGCGCCGGCCGGCAGCGGATCGAGCTGCTGCAGGCGGTTCAAGACCTGCTGCTCGGCCTGGAGGTAGTCGAACTCGAAGCCGAACTGCAGCTTCACGTCGGACAGGCCGTAGAGCGAGATGGTGCGAACCTGTTTGAGGTTCGGCATGCCCGAGGTGATCCGCTCGATCGGGATCGTGACGTAGCGCTCGATCTCCTCGGCCGAGAGGCCGTCGGTCTGGGTCACGACATCGACCATTGGCGGGGTCGGGTCGGGATAGGCCTCAATGTTGAGGTTCTGGAAGGCGGCCAAGCCGCCGACCACGAACAGCACGAAAGCGAGGATGACGAGGGGCCGTTGCCGGAGCGCGAGCGCGACGATGCCGTTCATGGGGGCGGTTCCAACCTCGCGCCGTCGGGCGCGGCCGGGGACGGCCCCGGCTCGGAATGCTTGTTTTCGCGGGAAGCGGTGGGCCGGGCTCTCAGCCGGGCTGGTCGGTCATGCCGTCGATGAACAGGGCGCCCTTCGAGATCACCCGCTCGCCGAGCGCGAGCCCTTCCGTGACCTCGATGTCGTTGCCGTCGAGGAAGCCGGTCTTGACCGCGCGGCTCTCGACGGCGTTGCCGGCGCCGAGCACCCAGACTCGCGCCTTGTCGCCCTCGAAGATCACCGATTGGCGCGGCACGGCGCGGGAGACGGTCTCGCGCTCGTTGATGATGTGGACGCTGGCATACATCTCGGGCTTCAAGAGCCCCTTGGGATTGTCGACCTCGGCGCGCACGACGATGCGGCGCGTGGCGGGATCGACCGAGGCGCCGATGTAGTTGATCCGGCTCTCGAAGGTCTGGTTCGGGTAGGCGAGCACCCGGAAGCGGATGCGCTCGCCGAGATCGACCTTGGCCGCGTCGGTCTCGCGCAACTGCGCGACGATCCAGACACGACCGAGATCACCGATGAGGTAGGAGGGGTCGGAGCCGCCGGTGTTGATGTACTGGCCCGGGCCGATCTTGCGCTGGATCACGGTGCCGGAGAGCGGCGCGTTGATCGTCGTCTCGGGGTTGATTGCGCCCTTGGTCTGGAGCGCCTTCATGTCGTCGTCGGCGAGCCCGAGGATGCGCAGGCGGTTGCGCACCGCCTCCAGGCCGACCTCCGCCGTCTTGGCGTCGTTCTGCGCCGTCGTGAGGTCGTTCTGCGCGGTCTGCAATTCCTTCAGCGTGGTCACGCGGGAATCGTAGAGGTCGTGCAGGCGCTTCTCGGTGTTGGTGGCGTAGGAGAGCTGCGAGCGCGTCTTGTTGAGCACGTTCAGCGCCGCGAGGAAGTCGTTCTGCGCCTGGACCATCTCGTTGGCCTGGAGCGAGAACAGCTTGTCGCCCTGCCTCACCCGCTCGCCGGAGCGGGCGAAGATGGTGATGACCCGGCCGGCATAGGGCGAGAAGACGGGCGTCGCGCGGTACTCGTCGACGCTGATCTTCCCCTCGGTGGCGATGTCCTCGTAGAACAGCCGCTGCTCGACCGCCACGGTGGTGACGGTGGCAAGCTGGCTCTCGGTGAGCACGAAGCGCCCCGGTGCGGTGGCCGTCACGGCGGCCGGCATCGGCACGGCGGCATCGACTTCCTTCGGGCGGCCGTACCAGAGGGCGGCCGCCGCGCCTGCCCCCAGCACGCACGCAACGAGAAGTTGCGTGCGCAGCCGCATCCTATGCGGCGTCAGGTTGTCGTCGTGCGCCCCGCCCATCGTCGTCCCGTTCCGCTTCGACCCAGCGCCTCGATGTCACGACGGGCGCGCTGCGCGCCGGTTGATTCGGCTTTCGCTTGCGCGCAACCGAAGCTCCCGAATTACGCCGTTACCGTGGCGGCTTGACCGGGGTATGACGGGATCGGTTTCTTACAAATGAAACAACAGCGCTGATTTTACGCGCGGGCGGGATTTTTTTCGATTGTTGCTCGTATGGCGTCCTCGCCGTGGCCGCGAGGCGGTGACGCGAACCCATCGCGTGACGTCTCCGGAGAGAGGGGCCCGGATCGTTTCGGCCCCGACTCGCGACGGCGAGGAAAGGGGACGAGCCCGTCATACCAAATCCGGTTGATCCCTTCGGGATGGCGGATTTGGGCTTCGCTCAAGCGCCGCGCGGGCTTGCTGATACGGTCCCCGCTTTGATCAAGCGGCGACCGTCTCAATCGTCCATCTTCAGCGCGGCGATGAAGGCCTCCTGCGGGATCTCCACGCGGCCGAACTGGCGCATGCGCTTCTTGCCTTCCTTCTGCTTGTCCAGAAGCTTGCGCTTGCGCGAGATGTCGCCGCCGTAGCACTTGGCGGTCACGTCCTTGGACAGCGCGCGGATGGTCTCGCGAGCGATGATCTTGCCGCCGATCGCCGCCTGGACCGGGATCTGGAAAAGGTGGCGCGGGATCAGGTCCTTGAGCTTCTCGCACATCGCCCGGCCGCGCGACTCGGCGCGGGTGCGGTGGACGAGCATCGAGAGCGCATCGACCGGCTCGGCGTTCACCAGGATCGACATCTTCACGAGGTCGCCCTCGCGGTAATCCGAGACGTGGTAGTCGAACGAAGCGTAGCCCTTCGAGATCGACTTCAGGCGGTCGTAGAAATCGAACACCACCTCGTTGAGCGGCAGGTCGTAGACGACCATGGCCCGCTTGCCGACGTAGTTCAGGTCGATCTGGATGCCTCGCCGGTCCTGGCACAGCTTCAGCACGCCGCCGAGATACTCGTCGGGCGTGAGGATGGTGGCGCGGATCCACGGCTCCTCGACCGTCTCGATCTTCATCGGATCGGGCATGTCGGCCGGGTTGTGCAACTCCTTGAGCTCGCCGTCGCGCATCAGCAGGCGGTAGACGACCGACGGCGCGGTCGAGATCAGGTCGAGGTTGAACTCGCGTTCCAGGCGCTCCTGGATGATCTCGAGGTGGAGCAGCCCGAGGAAGCCGCAGCGGAAGCCGAAGCCGAGGGCGGCCGAGGTTTCCATCTCGTAGGAGAAGCTGGCGTCGTTCAGGCGCAGCTTGCCCATGGCGCCACGGAGCGATTCGAAATCGGCGGCGTCCACGGGGAACAGGCCGCAGAACACGACCGCCTGAACCTCCTTGAAGCCCGCGAGCATCTGCGTGGTCTGACGCTTGTCCTCGGTGATGGTGTCGCCGACGCGGGTGTCGGCCACCTCCTTGATCGAGCCGGTGAAGAAGCCGACCTCGCCGGGGCCGAGTTCGCCGATATCGGCCATCTTCGGGCGGAACACACCGATGCGATCGACGCCGTAGGCGGCGTCCGCGCCCATCATGCGGATGGTCATGCCCTTCTTGAGCACGCCGTCGATGATGCGCACGAGCACGACGACGCCGAGATAGACGTCGTACCAGCTATCGACCAGCAGGGCCTTGAGCGGCGCCTCACGGTCACCCTTCGGCGCCGGCAGGCGCTTGACGATGGCTTCCAGCACCGCCTCGATGTTCAGGCCGGTCTTGGCCGAGATCGGCACGGCCTCGGAGGCGTCGAGGCCGATTACCTCCTCGATCTGCTCCTTGACCCGGTCCGGCTCGGCGGCCGGCAGATCGACCTTGTTGAGGACGGGCACGATCTCGTGGTTGGCATCGAGCGCCTGGTAGACGTTGGCCAGCGTCTGCGCCTCGACGCCCTGGGAGGCATCGACCACCAGCAGCGAGCCCTCGCAGGCGGCGAGCGAGCGCGACACCTCGTAGGCGAAATCGACGTGGCCGGGCGTGTCCATCAGGTTGAGGATGTAATCCTTGCCATCCTCCGCGCGGTATTCCAGTCGCACGGTCTGGGCCTTGATGGTGATGCCGCGCTCCTTCTCGATATCCATCGAGTCGAGCATCTGCTCGCTCATGTCGCGTAGCGCCACAGTGCCGGTCGTCTGAATCAGCCGGTCGGCGAGCGTCGACTTGCCATGGTCGATATGCGCGACGATCGAGAAGTTGCGGATGTTGTCGATGGTGCGGGTGGTCATCGGGGTCTCCGGCACGGCGGTCCCGTCGCGGGGCTGACGCGGCGCACGGCAGGTTTGTCGGGATTGTCCGGGGCGGAGATAGCAGCGGCGGGCACGCACGCCAAGGCGGGGGTGCGCCGCGCGCTTACCGTTGTTGGCGCCGCGTGCCTGCCGAACGAGTTCAGGTCGGCCCGTCGGGAGCGGGTGCGGCCTCGGCCGCGGAGCCGGCCCGCGCTGCGGCCGCCATCGCTACGAGGCTCTTGCGCAAGGTGCCCATGTCGCGCACCGGTTCGGGGTAGGGCACCCGTGCCGTGCGCTCGCCGGCCATCAGGTCGAGCCCCTCCGGGTCGAGCCCGGTGAGCCGCCAGCCGCTGCCGGGCTCGCCGGCGCCCGCGGCGTAGAGGGCAAGGGCGTCGGCGTGATCCGCGTTCATGTGCTCGACGGCGCCGCGCTCGCCCGCGACGATGGCCTCGGCGCCGGCCAGGTCGAGGAGCAGTTCCTGCGGCGTCAGGGTCGCCGCCTTGGCAAAGCCGCCGTTGAGGTGGCCGGCCGTGGGGGCGAGGGTGAAGAAGCCGAAATCGGGGAAGTCGGCGTAGAGCTTCGCCTTCGGGTGGCGGGCCAGGAAGCGCTCGCGGATCCGCGGCTCGTCGCAGCGCGCGGCGCGGCCCGTCACGGTCAGGCGCGGATGGGCCAGCGGATCGCCCTTGCCGCCCACCGAGAACAGCAGCGAGGCGCGCGGGTCGTGATCGAGGTTGCGCGTATGCGCTGAGAGACGCGAGAGCAGCATCACCGGCGTGCCGTCGCTGTCGGTGGCGAAGGTGACGAGGGAGGCAAAGGGGGTGCCGTCGGCCGCATCGATCGTGGCGAGCGCGCCCGATCGCACGCTGCGCAGAAGATGCCGGGCGAGCCCGATTGCGTCGAACGGGGCTTCCGAGGCGGGCAACGGTTCGGCCGGCCGGCGCCGTTCCCCCGCGGGCGGCATCGCATCGTTGGCCATGAAAGCATTCCTCCCCGGTTTCGGGTCGGAGCATAGCGCGGCCCGCGGTCGGTGCAGAAGGGTCCGCGGCACGGACGGGCGCGGCGCGTTGTCCGCCCTGCCGTCCGTCAAAGCTGTTTTGGCCGGCGGGCGCGGATGTCCACGACGCTCATCGTGCCGAGGGGGAGGGGATTGCCGAAGCCGTCCACGTAAAAACGCTCGTGCAGACCCCTTGTCCAAGCCGTCCGACACGGCCAAGCTTAGACTGCCGCTCGCTTTTTTCGAACGATGGTCGTAAAGGACGAGACCCTCCGCACGGCTGGCGGTCCCCGATTTGCGGGTACCGAGCCTCACCGTTGCGGGCCCCGCCAAGGACGCGCCAGGGGCGGCGCGCGCGCCGTCAAGTCAGGGAAACTGCATGCCCACGATCGCCCTCGTCGACGACGACCGCAACATCCTGACCTCCGTCTCGATCGCGCTGGAGACCGAGGGTTACCGCATCCAGACCTACACCGATGGCGCCTCGGCGCTGGACGGTCTGCGTCACTCCCCGCCCGATCTCGCCATCTTCGACATCAAGATGCCGCGCATGGACGGAATGGAGCTTCTCAGACGCCTGCGGCAGAAATCGGACCTTCCCGTGATCTTTCTCACCTCGAAGGACGAGGAGATCGACGAGCTGTTCGGGCTCAAGATGGGTGCGGACGACTTCATCCATAAGCCGTTCTCGCAGCGCCTGCTGGTCGAGCGGGTGAAGGCGGTGCTGCGCCGCTTCGCCCCGAAGGACGCCACGCCGGGGGCGGCTGCCCGCGAGGCCGACGCCGCCGCCCGCTCGCTCGAGCGCGGCCAACTGATGATGGACCCCGAGCGCCATACCTGCACCTGGAAGGGCGAGCCAGTGACCCTCACGGTCACCGAGTTCCTGATCCTCCAGGCGCTGGCCCAGCGCCCCGGCGTCGTGAAGAGCCGCAACGCCCTGATGGACGCGGCCTACGACGATCAGGTCTACGTCGATGACCGCACCATCGACAGCCACATCAAGCGGCTGCGCAAGAAGTTCAAGGTGACGGACCAGAGCTTCGACATGATCGAGACGCTCTACGGCGTCGGCTACCGGTTCAAGGAGGGTTGAGGCGATTCCCCCGCGGTCCCGTCCGTCGATGCTCGCCCCCCTGTCCCGCCAGCCCGATTCCGATGAGGTCCACGCCCGCCGCGGCGTCCTCGCGCGGCTCGTCGGCTCCCTCACCCGCCCGCCGCTGACCTGGCCGCGCGCCCTCTGGAACGCGGTCGGCCAGCGCGCCTCGTCGAGCCTGACGCGCCGCATCGTGGTGCTCAACCTCGTCGGGTTGATCGTCCTGCTGTTCGGCTTCCTCTACCTGAACCAGTTCCGCCAGGGGCTGATCCAGGCGCGGGTGCAGAGCCTGCTGATCCAGGGCGACATCATCGCCGGCGCCATCGCTGCCCAAGCCTCCGTCGACACCGACACGATCCGCGTCGATCCGGACAAGCTCCTGCAGCAGCAGGCCGGCGAGGGCCGGGAATTCGACGACGATCCCGCCTCGCTCGCCTTCTCGCTCAACCCCGAGAAGGTCGCGCCGCTCCTGCGCCGCCTCGTGACCCCGACGGGCAACCGCGCCCGGGTCTATGACAGCGAGGGGAGCCTGCTGTTCGACACCCGCACGCTCTACGCCCGCGGCGACATCGGCCGCAGCGAGACCGTGGTGAAGCCGCCCAAGCCCAACGTGCTGGAGCGGATCTGGGACTTCGTCGGCACCCGCATCCTCGGCCTCGTCGTCAGCGAGCGCTCGGCCCAGGAGGAGGCGGGCCCGCAGGACGGGCGCGCCTTCCGCGAGGTTCAGGCGGCGCTCAAGGGCTCGCGCGGCACGATCTCCCGGCGCAACGAGCGCGGCGAGACCATCGTCTCGGTGGCGGTGCCGATCCAGCGGGCGGGCTCAGTGCGCGGCGTGCTGATGGTCTCGACGCAAGGCGGCGACATCGACCGGGTGATCGCCTCCGAGCGCTTCGGCCTGCTCCAGGTGTTCCTCGTCGCGGCCGCCGTGATGCTGGTGCTGTCGATCCTGCTCGCGGGCGCCATCGCCGGGCCGGTGCGGCGCTTGGCCGATGCCGCCGAGCGGGTGCGCCGGGGCATCAAGTCGCGCCAGGAGATCCCGGATTTCACCAGCCGCACCGACGAGATCGGCCATCTCTCGGGCGCGCTGCGCGACATGACCCAGGCGCTCTATCGGCGGCTCGATGCCATCGAGAGCTTCGCGGCCGATGTCAGCCACGAGTTGAAGAACCCGCTGACTTCGCTCCGCAGCGCGGTCGAGACCCTGCCGCTGGCCAAGACCGACGAATCGCGCGGCCGGCTGATGCAGATCATCCAGCACGACGTGAAGCGCCTCGACCGGCTGATCTCCGACATCTCCGACGCCTCCCGCCTCGACGCGGAACTCGCCCGCGCGGAGGCGCGCCGGGTCGATCTCGGCAAGCTCCTGACCACCGTGACCTCGGTGGCCAACGAGCGGCGCCGCGCCAAGGCGGCGGTGATCCAGTTCGACATCGAGCGGCCGAGCGGCGAGATCGAGGACCCATTCCGCATCATCGGCCACGACAGCCGCCTCGGACAGGTCGTCAACAACCTGCTCGACAACGCCCGCTCGTTCTCCCCGCCCGGCGCCAAGGTGCGGGTGGCCCTGCGCCGCCTCAAGAACGAGGTCGAGTTCGTGGTCGAGGACGAGGGACCCGGCATCCCCGAGCACGCGCTGGAGCGGATCTTCGAGCGCTTCTACACCGACCGGCCGGAACAGGGCTTCGGCCAGAATTCCGGGCTCGGCCTGTCGATCTCGCGGCAGATCATCCAGGCCCATCACGGCTCGATCCGCGCGGAGAACCGCCCCGGCCCGGCCGACGAGGAGGGACACCCGACGGTGCGCGGCGCCCGCTTCATCGTGCGCCTGCCCGTGGCCCCCCGGGCCGACCGCTACCGCGACGACGACCTCGCCGCATGAGCGGGGAGGCTGCGCCGGAAAGCGAGCCGCCACAGGAGACGGTGCAAAACACGGTACAGGAAACGGTTCACGCGAGCTGCGTGCTCCTCGACGAGGCCGGCGTGCTGATCCGGGGGCCGTCCGGGGCGGGCAAGTCCGCACTCTGCCTCGCGCTTCTCGACCGTTTCTTCCTGGAAGGCCGCCATGCCCGCCTCGTCGGCGACGACCGCATCCGGCTGGAGGCGCATCACGGCCGCCTCGTCGCCCGGCCCCACCCGGCGCTCGCCGGCCTAATCGAGATCCGCGGTCTCGGCCTTCGCCGTCTGGCGGCACATGCACCGGCCGCGGTGCTGCGCCTCGTGGTCGATCTCGTGGCGGAGGCCGAGCGCCTTCCCGAGACCGCCGCGACCGCCATGCTCCTCGGTGTCGCGCTGCCCCGCCTCGCCCTTGAACCGCGCCATCCCCACGAATACCTGATCCGTGAGGCGCTTCGAGCCGGCGTGGCAATGCGGACGCACCCGGCGGCTCTTGTGCCCGGCGGCGCCCGCGATGTGTAGCGCGGCTGCCGCGGCCGTGTCATGGTGAGCCCGTTGTGTCGCGCAAAACGACGCGACCCGCTTGCGCTTCACCTTGCGCTGCACAAGATGGCGTCTCCGCTCACAGGGCGTTGGAACACGCTTCGATGATTGGAATGGTGCTCGTCACACACGGGCTGTTAGCGACCGAGTTCAAGGCCGCCCTGGAGCATGTCGTCGGCCCTCAAAAGCAGGTCGAGACGATTACGATCGGCCCGGAGGACGACATGGAGCTGCGCCGCGGCGACATCATGTCCGCCGTCGGTCGGGTCAACTCCGGTCAGGGCGTCGTGGTTCTCACGGACATGTTCGGCGGCACGCCGTCGAACCTCGCTTTGTCATGTATGAACGGCGGCCAGGTCGAGGTGGTCGCCGGGATCAATCTGCCGATGCTGATCAAGCTCGCCAGCGTGCGCGAGGCCGAGAGCCTGGGCGATGCCGTGCTCCACGCGCAGGAGGCGGGCCGCAAGTACATCAACGTTGCCTCGCGGGTTCTTGCGGGCAAGTAGCTTCTTGCGGGCAAGTAGCCCGGTCTCACTCCCGCACGGCCTTTTCTTCGCCCCGCTCCCGGCTTAACCACGTCGTCCCGCATCCGGAACGGCGCGCCGACGCGTCGCCGGTTCGCACCGAAGCGGCGGGGGAGGGAGTGCCAGGGGCGATGGGAGAGAGTGTGGACGGCGAGGTCGAGCCGCAGCCGGAGGTGCCCGAGGGTGGCCTCGTCCGGATCTTGCCGATCATCAACCGCCGCGGCCTGCATGCCCGCGCCTCGGCCAAGTTCGTGCAGACGGTGGAGCGCTTCTCCGCCGCCGTGACGGTGACCCGCGGCGGCGAGACCGTCGGTGGGCGCTCGATCATGGGCCTGCTGACGCTGGGGGCGGCCAAGGGCACCTCCATCGCCGTGGTCGCCGTCGGCGGCGACGCGGACGCCGCCCTCGACGCGATCGAGGCGCTGCTCGCCGACAAGTTCGGTGAGGACGAGTAGTCCTCGGCCGTTCCGTCTCGCGCGGCAGGGCGATTTTGGGCGCGACGGCACCGGTCATGCGCGCGGGCGATGGCGTCGCTCATCGCCTCGTATAGTTCGTGCCAGACCAGCAGCTCGCGCTGTCGCCGGTCGTGAAGTCCTTCATCAATCTGTTCCGATGCGCGGAGGCACGGCGCCGAAGGTTTGAGCGGACGTCCATGTAGAGCCTCCCGTCGCGGCACTGGCCATGATGTCGACGATAGGTCCCGGCATCGATCGTGCCGCGGGTCAGACCGTTCCCGCGCACAATTCACGTGCACGTTGCTGCGTGAACGAGGCTGTCGCGGCGCTTCGCGGCGTCACACACGCATCTGGGACGCGTTGGCGGCCTGCGTCACTTTTATTCCCCAAGCTCTCCATTTTCTGAAGGGTTCGTTCATCGGGCGTTCCTAGACGAACGGCGATGGTGTGGCCGGAAGCCTGGCCGTTGGACTCATCCCAGGGTCCCTTACGCCACCGACGTCGGACAATGCCCTTGAAGATCGCCGTCATCGCCCATCTCAAGTTCCCGATTGGACAGCCCTATCTGGGCGGCCTCGAGATGCACACGCATCACTTGGCCGGCGCGCTGCGCGCCAGGGGCCACCGGGTCACGCTTTTCGCCTCGGAGGGCTCCGATCCGGCGCTGGTGCCGAACCCCGTCTGCCCGCCGACCGGCGACGCCCTCGGCGATCCCGTCGCCTGCGAGCGGATCGAGCGCGCCGAACTCGCGGCCTACGAGCGGATCATGGAAGCGGTCGCGCGCGGCGGTTTCGACATCGTGCACAACAACAGCCTGCACGACCTGCCGCTGCGGGTGAGCCACACGCTCCCCGTGCCGATGACGACGGCGCTGCACACGCCGCCCTTCGAATCGCTGGCCGAGGGTGTGCGGGCGGCCAAGCCCGGCATGATCTTCGCCGCCGTCTCGCCGTCGCTGGCGCAGGAATGGCAGCCGCTGGTGCCGGATGCCCGCGTCATCGGCAACGGCATCGACCTCTCGACCTTCGCCTTCAGCACCAAGGCCGACCCGGCGGGCTACGTGTTCTGGAGCGGGCGGATCGTGCCGGAGAAGGGCACGCATCTGGCCATCGACGCGGCGCGCCGCGCCGGGATCCCCCTGCGCTTTGCCGGCCCGCAGCCGAACCCGCGCTACTGGAACGAGTGGATCGCCCCGCGTCTCGGAGCGGATGCGGCCTATGTCGGCCATCTCTCCCACCGGGAGCTGGCCCACCAGCTCGGCGGCGCGCGGGCGGCCATCGTCTCGCCGCGCTGGGAAGAGCCGTTCGGCCTCGTCGTCGCCGAGGCGCTGGCCTGCGGCACCCCGGTCGCCGCCTTCGGCCGCGGCGCGATCCCCGACATCGTCGATCGCTTCTCCGGCGCGCTTGCCCCCGCCGACGACGTGGCGGCCCTGGCCCGCGCGATCCAGCGCGCCGTCGGCCTCGACCGCCGCGCCTGCCGCCGCCGGGCCGAGACGCTCTACGACGCCCAGGTCATGACCGACGGCTACGAGGAGCTCTACCGCGAGGTCTTGGCGGGGGCGCCGGCCCAGAGCTCCCGCGCTGCCCTCTTCGAACGCCCGGCGGCCTGACACGATGCCCGCGACCTCCAGCCCGGCCGTCGTCTGCATCCCGGCCCGCAACGAGGCCGAGCGCCTGCCGCGCCTGCTGCGGGCACTCGCCGCACAGGAGGGGTTTTCGGCGGCTGCCCCCCTGAAGGTCGTGATCGTCAGCAACAACTGCACCGACGGAACGGTCGAGGCGGTGCATGCCCTCGAAAGCTCGGGTGCGCTCGATACCCTGGCGCTGCGTCTAATCGAGGCGACGTTCGCCCCGTCCGAGGCCCATGTCGGCAACGCACGCCGCCGCGCCCTCGATGCGGGCGCCGAGTGGTTGGAGAGCGAGGGCGCGCCGGACGGTGTACTGCTCACCACCGATGCCGATGCGCGGCTCGCCCCCGGCTGGGTCGCGGCGAACCTGCGCGCCCTGGAGAACGCCGAGATCGTCGGCGGCCGGCTCGTGATCGACGACGAAGAGGGGGCCGACCCCGCGCTCGCCACCTTCCACGCGCGGGTCGAGCGCTACTGGTCGAGTGTGCGCGCGCTCGAAGACGCCCTCGATCCGCCGCCCCATGACCCGGCGCCGCGCCACGGCGACCATACCGGCGGAAGTCTCGCGCTCCGGGCCTCGCTCTACCGCGCCGTCGGCGGTCTGCCGGCTCTGCCGCGCGGCGAGGACAACGCCCTGGTCGCCGCGGTCCAGCGGGCGGGCGGGCGCCTGCGCCACTGCCCCGCCGTGTCGGTGCTCGTCTCGGCTCGCACCGCCGGACGGGCCGAGGGTGGCATGGCGACCGAGATGCTGCGCCGTGCCCGCGTCGTGCGCGAGGGCGAGGCCTACCGGCTGCCGGTGGCCGCCCACTGGCAGCGGATCATCCTGCGCCGGGCCGCTTTGCGCCGCGCCTATCGCGAGGGCGCTGCGCCAGCCGCCCTGCACGCGCTCGGGCTCGACGCGGACGACCTCGCTGCCATCGACTTGACGGCCTGCCCCAACGACATCGCCTTCGTCGAGCGGGCCCATGCTCGCCTGGACGCGCGGGACGGTCCCGCGCCGGAATGCGGCCTCGACGAGGCGCTGGCAGCCCTCGAAAACCTCGCCGCGGCCTTGGGGCGCGATCAGGCGGCCTGAGAGCCGGCCTGTCGTCCCGGTGTTCTTGCCGCCTCGCGCCGCACGTTTCTCGGAGCCCGCATGACGCGTCCGGTCGGCTACTACGTCCACCATCAGGGCGCCGGTCACCTGCAGCGGGCGATCGCGCTGGCGCGGGCACTCGCGGCGTTCGGGCGGCCCTGCACGTTGATGGGCAGCTTTGCCGGCCTCGACATCTCCGGCGCGCCGGGCTCCGTCCTCGACCTGCCCGACGACCGCCTCGACCGGAGCTTCGACGGTCAGGACGGCGCGGGGCAGCGGCCCGAATGCTTCCATTACGTGCCGCTGAACCATCCGGGCATCCGCGCGCGGATGGGCCGGATCGCCGCCTGGGCGGCGGAGAACGACCCGGCGCTGATCGTCGTCGATGTCTCGGCCGAGGTGGCGCTGCTGGCCCGGCTCCTGTCGGTGCCGAGTCTCGTCGTGCGTCTGTCCGGCACCCGCACGGACCCGCCGCATCTGGAAGCATTCCGCGCCGCCTCGTGGCTGCTCGCCCCCTTTCCCGAAGCCCTCGACGGCGGGGATGTGCCGGCCTGGGTGCGTGAAAAGACCGTCTATGGCGGCTTCCTCGGGGGGGCTCCGGCCGGGGCGGTCTCCGAGGAGGATGGGCGCATCGTCGTGGTGTTCGGGCGTGGCGGCGAGGGCGGGCGTCTGGAGAGGCTCGTTCAGGCCGCTGACGCCGTCCCGGACCGGGCGTGGCACGTCCTCGGGCCGGTGACCGGCTCGGGCGCGGCTCCGAAAAACCTGCATCTCCACGGCTGGGTCACGGATGTGCGCCCGCATCTCGCCCCGGCCTCTCTCGTGATTGGGGGCGCGGGCGACGGGCTCGTCACCGCCGTGGCGGGTCTCGGCAAGCGCTTCCTGTGCCTGCCGGAGCCGCGCGCCTATGACGAGCAGGAGACCAAGGCGGCGGCACTGGAGCGGCTCGGCGCGGCCGTCGTCCAACGCGGCTGGCCGGACCCTGCGGCCTGGGCCCCCCTCGTCGCCCGCGGCCTCGCCCTCGATCCGGACGTGGTTCGGCGCCTCGCCGAGCCCGACGCGCTGGCGCGGACGGCCGCGGCTATCGAGACTCTGTGCCGGGATGCGGGCTGACGCGCGCTCAAGCCCATTGACCCCCGGACCGGCCTCGGCGCGTTTCACGAGCCACCTCCGGCGCGGGTCCGACGGTCGCGAGACACAGGATCGCGGCAGCGGGCAATCGCCCAACCGCCGCACCTTCACCTTTCCGGGTCGAGCCGATCAGCGCTTGGGCGTGTAGCTCGGGTCGCTGATGCGGCGCAGGTTCTCCGGCGGCGTCTCCGCCTCGGTGGCCTCGACCGACTCGATGCTGCCGCCCGCGACCGAATCACGCCGATCGAAGTCGGAGGCCGTGCGCGCTACCTGCGCCTCCCCGCCCGGATCTTCCTGGAGGGCGCGCTGGAGATCGGCGGGCCGGGCGACGTCGAGGGGACTGTCCTGCCCGAAATCCTGCCCGTTACGGTCGGCATTCGCGTTGAAGTCGCGCAGGGAATCGTGCTTGCGGCTCTCGTCCATGGCGGTTCTTCTCCTGATGCGGAGCGGATCATTCCGCTCGATGTCGGTGCGGCGCGCCGCCGTTAATGGGAGCGGTCGGTGCGGTCGGGGGCATGGCCCGGGCCGCTATGGGCGTGGTGTGCGTCGCGCTCGCCACCGCCCCCGGACACGTCGGACTTGGAACTGTTGGTCGGGCTGCCCGGTGTCGGCCCGTGATCCGGCTCGGCGGCGGGCTTCGACCGGTCCTGATGGCTGCTGCCCGGCCCGCCATGGTGACGGTCGGCGTTGGGATGCTTGCTGGAGGTGCTCATTCAGCGATCCTGCTGATGACCCTGATGGGTGGTGTTGATCTTCGAGTTGCCCGCTTGGCCGATCTTGTCCGGGTCCTTCGTCTGCGACGAGGCTCGGCCCTGGGTGGTCGCGGTCTCGGGGGCGCTTCCCGGCCCCTTGTCGGAGCGGTTGGCCGGCGGAACAGGTGGGGGCTTGGCAGTCATCGAGGCTCCTGGGTTCAAAGGAGAGATGAGATCCCCGGAGAACCAGCCGCATCTCAAAGAGTTCGCGCCGAGTGCTGAAAACTTTTTACGCGATGCGGCGGATCATCGCGCCACAGCGCAAGAGATAGGGCTGCAATGATCGGCGCTACACGTGCGTGCGAGCCGTCAATGCTACGCTGCGCCACGGATGTTGCTTGGCAGGATCATGAGGCGGGCAGGGGCCGCGCGGCCAAAACTGTGACGGCGCGTCATCCATGATGGGAGGCCGGTCCGCCATCCGGCGGCGAAAATCCCGCGCGGCGCCCGGAGCATCTTCGAGGCCGCCGCTTCGCTTGTGCCTCTCAAGGTAAGGTCGTGGAGGGGATCGACGGCATCCGCCCCCAAGACCGCTCAGAACGGCCGCTCGGGCGGCACGCGCGCGGCGGCGATCTCTTCCGGGCTCGGGCCGCGCAGGAGGGTGATGTCGGGCTCGCGGCTCTCGCCGATCAGGCCGAGCCGGGCGAAGGCGTCGAGCCAGCCGTCCATCGGCCAGAGCCCGTGCCTGGCGCGGAAGCGGCGGGCGTTGCGGACGATGTCGGCGAAATGCTGGAGCGGCGGGTCGCAGGAGAGGTGGTGCTGGTGGAAGGCCGGCGGGGCGCCCGCCAGCAGCACCGGCACGCCGATCTCGGCCGCGCGGAAGGCGAGATCGGTGTCCTCGGCGCCGTAGCCGTCATAGCCCTCGTCGAAGCCGCCGAGCCGGTCGTAGGTCGAGGCGCGCACCGCGAAGGCGAGCGACCAGAACAGGCCGGGATTCTGCGTCTCCGCCACGCCGCTGGACGGGAAGGTCCGGGCCGGGTGGAGGAGGCCGGCCTGCAGGAGATCGGCCTCCTGCCAGCCGTCCTGCACCGCGCCCGCGGGCAGGTAGCGGATCGGCCCGCAGACGAGGCCGTCATGCGCCGCCGCCGCAGCCAGGGCCGGAACGAGGCCGGCGGAGGGAATGCAATCGACGTCGAGGAAGACGAGGATGTCGCCGGAGGCCGCAGCCCGGCCGGCATTGCGCGCGGCGGCCAGCGGCAGGCCGGCGCTCGGGAAAGCGATCGGCCGCAGCGGGAACGGCGTCGCCGGCAGCGGCTCGGGGGCCGGGCCCATCTGGACCACGACGCATTCGGTGGGGGCAGGCCCGCGGGCGAGCCCCTCGATCAGTCGGGCGAGATGGGCGTCGCGCCCCTTGTTGAGCGTGACGACGCTGATGGTGCTCACGGGGATTCCGGTCCGGGCCAAGCTTTACGGTCGTACCCGTCCTGCCAGCCCCAACCTGAAACGCGGATGAAGAGCGTCAGCGGAAGGAGATCAGGGCAGCGCGATGTACCACTCGTGCGGGCCGCAGAGCCGGTCGATCATCGCCGTCTGCAACTGGAAGCCGGACGGATCATCCGTGATCAGCCCGGAGACCTGCGAGGCATGCGCCTCGACCGCCCGGCGCTTGGCCGCACGCTCGTCCTCCACCGCGAGGCGGTAGCCTTCGGGGGCCGGCCCGACCTCGCGCTCCGGCGGCAGGGTCCAGCCCCAGACCGGGTAGGCATAGGCCGCGATACCGGGAAGCCGGGCCTGGGCGAGACCGGCGATGGCGGCCGAGGCGGTGTGGTCGCAATGGGGATCGTGCCGCCAGGTCACGAACAGGGCGCTCGCCCCGGCCTCTCGGGCGATGTCGGCGATCCGGTCCGCCGCCGCCTCGGCGTCTGCGCCCTCGCTCGGCACGCCGCCATCGGGCAGGCGCAGGAAATGGACATGCTCGGAACTCAGCCCGAGTTCGGCCATCGCCGCCACGGTCTCCGCCTCGCGCAAGTCCCGCAGGCGGTCGTGCGGATAGGCCTTGGAATTCGGGTGCGAGCCGCAGCCGTTGCTGACGATGACGACGCGGACAGTTCGGCCCTCTCGCACGGCCTGCGCGATCAGCCCGCCGCAGCCGAGGCTTTCGTCGTCGGGGTGGGGCGCGACCACGACGAGGCCGCCCCCGTTCGGCACCAGGGTCGCGAGATCGGCGACGGGCAAGGCCTTCACGGCCTCGAGGAAGGCGTCGGCACGCATGGGAAGCCTCCTATTCCGCTCGCGCGGCGAGATAACGCGAAAATCCTTTGGCGCGCAGGTCGCAGGCCGGGCAGGTGCCGCAGCCATAGCCCCATTCGTGGCGCGCCCCGCGCTCGCCGAGATAGCAGGTATGGCTCTCCTCGACGACGAGATCCACGAGCGCCCGCCCGCCCAGAGTCTCGGCCAGCGCCCAGGTCTGCGCCTTGTCGATCCACATCAGGGGCGTGTGCAGCACGAAGCGGCGCTCCATGCCGAGGTTGAGCGCGACCTGCAGCGCCTTGATCGTGTCGTCGCGGCAATCGGGATAACCGGAATAATCGGTCTCGCACATGCCGCCGACGATGTGGCGCAGGCCCCGGCGGTAGGCGAGCGCGGCGGCGAAGGTGAGGAAGGCCAGGTTGCGGCCGGGCACGAAGGTGTTGGGCAGGCCGTCGCGGGCGAACGCGATCGCGCTGTCGCGGGTCAGCGCCGTGTCGGAGATCTCGCCGAGTGCGGCGAGCGCCAGCGTGTGATCCGGCCCGAGCCGGCGTCCCCAGTCCGGATCGAGGGCGGTCAGGCCCTGCCGCAGGGCCGCGCGCCGGTCGAGTTCGACCCGGTGGCGCTGGCCGTAATCGAAGCCGAGCGTCTCCACATGCGGGAAGCGGTTGAGCGCCCAGGCGAGGCAGGTCGCCGAATCCTGGCCGCCGGAGAACAGCACCAGCGCACCGGCCTCACCGCCCGCCACGGCCGCGTCCTCCGGCATGGTCAGTCGCCCTCGTACTCGGCCCAGGAATAGGGCGTCTCGAAGATCCGCACGCTGGAAAGCCCCGGAATCGCCGGCTTGGCCCGATGCCAGATCCAGGCCGCGATATGCTCGGCGGTGGGATTCTCCAGCCCCTCGATCTCGTTGAGGCAATGGTGGTCGAGCCGCTCCAGGAGCGGCGCGAAGGCACTCTCGATGTCGTAGAAATCGACCACCCAACCGCTCGTCGGATCGACCGCGCCGGAGACCGTCAGCTCCACGCGGTAGGAATGCCCGTGCATGCGGTGGCAGCGATGGGTCTGCGGCACGTTCGGCAGGCGGTGGGCCGCCTCGAAGGTGAAGGCCTGGGTGATCTTCATCGCGGGATCTTCACGAGGTCCGGAACGGTCCCGCCGCGGACAGGGCAGCGGGTTGTCGGTGGCCGGCGGGCGCACCGAGATCGTGGATATGTCACCACATCGGCCGAAATGCACCCTCTATCCGGTCTTTGCAGCCGCGAGCCCGCGTGTGGTGATCGTGCCGGCGCGGCCCCTCGAACCAGACCGGCCTCATCGCCTGGGACCGTTCGGACGATTCGTTCGAGATCAGGCTCGGGTTCAAGGGGAGACTGCAGAGGGCGTTCGGACCCGATCGCAACGTGGAGGCACGATCGTCACCCATCGACGCACGCAGCGCTGGCGGCCCCGGCCAGGGACGAGCGTCGATCAACGAACGCGGGTGCGACGGCGGGCCGGAGGCGGCTCCGACGCCCAAGCTGGCCGAGGAGAGATGTCACGCCCATCCCGGCAAACGAAGCGGCGAGCTTGGCCCATTGGGGTTACGGCTACCATCCATAATCGACGTTGCGCGCGTTGGTTGTTCATCTCAAGCTCTTGTCGCCGGCTTTCGTCGCGCTGCCACGACTGAACGGTCGCGCAGGATGCTCGTCAGCATTCCTGCATCCTTCAAAAACCGCCGGTGCTCGCGCTGCATGCAGAAAGAACTCCTGTCGTCGCGAGTGCGGCAGCAAAATTACAAATAAATTCCTGGCCTGGAGCCGTATCCGACCTGATTGCATCAGGCTGGCGGCTCTCGGTCTTTGTTTTGATGCGCAGTCTTTCGACGAGCCGGTGTCCGCTTCTTCGGAATGCGCTCTGGCCGAGTCGTCGCATGTCATGATGCAGGAAGCGTCAGACGAGATGGAGAGTCTTGATGAAGATCTCATGCGTCGGTGCGGGGCCTGCGGGACTGTATTTCGCGATCGTGATGAAGCGGCGCAACCCGAACCATGAGATTGTCGTCCACGAGCGAAACCCAGCGGGAACGACACATGGGTGGGGCGTCGTCTTCTGGGAGGATCTTCTCACCACCCTGCGGACCAACGATCCGGACAGCGCGCAGGCGATCGCGGATCAAGCGGTTCCCTGGTCCGGGCAAGTGGTCGACGTCGAGGGGCAACCGCCGCTTCACCACGGAGGCGGGGGCTACGGCCTATGCCGTCGTCGCCTCCTGCAGATCCTCATCGAGCGGGCGCTCGCGCTCGGCGTCGACGTGCGGTTCGAGAGCGAGATCAGCGAGTTGAGTCAGGTCGCCGATGCCGACCTCATCGTGGCGGCCGACGGTGTCGCGAGTCCGTTGCGTCGGCACCGCGCGGATCAGTTCCGGCCGCAGATCGAAGCCGGCCGCAACAAATACCTCTGGCTCGCAACGACGCAGCGATTCCCGTCCTTCACGTTCGGATTCGTTCCGACCAGCGCCGGATGGGTCTGGTTTCACGCCTACTCCTTCAAGGAGGGAATGAGTACGTTCATCGTGGAATGCGCACCGGAGACGTGGAAGGGGCTCGGTCTTGGCACGATGCGCGCGGATGCCGAGCTGCGCCTACTGGAAAGCATATTTGCCAAGCATCTCGACGGGCACGAACTGATCAGCCGCGATGGCCAGGGCAACACACTGCCATGGTCGAGCTTCCGCAGGTTGGTCAACCGAAGGTGGCGCGCGGACAACTTGGTGCTGATCGGCGACGCCGCGCATACGACACATTTCACGATCGGTTCGGGAACGCGTCTGGCCATCGACGACGCGATCGCGCTCGCCTCGGCGTTGAGCGAGCACGACAGCCTTCCCCGCGCCCTCGACGCGTTCGACCGTCGACGCCAACGCGCGCTCGCTCGCGTGCAACGGGATGCGCGCCTGAGTGCGGAATGGTTCGAGAACCTTCCGCGCTACATCCGCTACAACACACCCACCTTCTTCACGCTCCTGCTCGCAAGGCGCTCGCGGCTGCTGAAGCGGATACCTGCGAGAACATACCTGTATTTGCGTGGTCAATATACCAAACTGACGGGTCGCGCGGCCGCACCTCTCGGGCGAATCGGCGGACCGGCGCACCCGTTCGGATCAAGAGCCAAATGCGGCATCGCCGGAGCCGAACCGGGAACGCCCCGCCATTGACGCTGTCAGCGCCGGAGCGGGCTGAGAGCCGCGAACCCGGATCGGCGCCGAAATCGGCGAGGGCACCAGCGTCGTGCTGAGCCTTCGCGGCCTCACAACCCGGTCGGCACCGTCTCACCGCCGAGCGCCGCCTGAATCTCGCTCTGGCCCGCATCTGCGTGTTCGCCCTGCGCTGGCCAAGGTGGAAAGGGCATCCAGTCCGTGAACGCGTCCGACGCGTAGCCATGGTCGCACGAAGCGACCCGCCAGGGCTCGCTGTCACTGGAACTGCGCGGATCCCAGCGAATGACGGCGCGGCGGTCCGGCTCGCGCCGGTTGATGGCGATGATCCAGCGGCCGTCGCGGGGCGCCCGATCCATGATCCGCCAGCTCCACATCGATCAATCCTCGGATCCTCAGACCTGGGGACCCTAAACGCTGGATCAGGTCAGACCGTTCGGTCTGCTCAACTCAAATCGTCCGTCGCTCGTCAGCCCGGCTGGCGTTTCGTGATCGGCCGGAGCGGACCGTTGAAGGGGCCCGGCTTCATGCCGTGTTCGCGGGCGCGCTCCCCGATCAGCGCCTGTCCGCCCAGCAAGGAGGCGATCGGCGCGGACTGCATCTCGACGCTGTTGAGGGCCCGCCCGATCTGCCGGCCTTCCCACCAGAATTCGGCGAAGAGAACGGCGAGGACCCCGAGCAGCCCCCAGGTCAGGAGATCCCACCCCAGGATGTACACGCCGTAGGGTGGCGACAGCGCGGTCCCGAGATACGACAGGCCGATCGCTGCCGCGAAGCCGAGGACGAGGATCAGGGGCAGGCGGATCATCAGGCGCCGGTAGTGGCGCAGGGCGAGGTTGAGTTCCTCGATGGAGGAGTGATCGAGCCTGAGCGCCGCGGCGTCCGGCGTCGTGGAATCAGGCGTCATCGGGCATCCTTCTGGCCATAGGGCGGCCGGCCGGGGTTGCGCGCGAAGGTGGTCGAGGTCGGCGGCGGATGCAACCGCCGGCCGCACCTGTTCCGCCTGCCCACCCACCTGCCCACGCATCTCTGTCAGCCAAAGCCGGAAGCCGTCTCTCGGGGTGATGCCCTCACGGAATCCCGATGATCTTGTGCGTCTGGAGCGAGAGCCGCCAGCGGGCGTTCGACCGGCAATAGGCCACCGCCGCCGCGGTGTGGGCGGCGGCGTCCGGGCCGTCCATCGGCTGCAGGAAATGATGTCGGAAGGGCAAATCCGAGAAACGCTCCGGCGCGGCCTCGGCCTCCGCCTGCGGGAAGACGAGCTTCAACTCGTCGCCCGAGGTCTGGACCAGCGGGTTGCCGGCCTTGGGGCTCACGCAGATCCAGTCGATGCCGGGCGGGGCGGGAAGCGTTCCGTTGGTCTCCACCGCGATCTCGAAGCCGCGGGCATGGACGGCCGCGATCAACGCCTCGTCGAGTTGCAGCAGCGGCTCGCCGCCGGTGAACACGACGTAGCGGTTGGCCGTCCCCCCGGCCCAGGTCGCGGCGATGGCGTCCGCCAGGATCTCGGCGGAGGCGAAGCGCCCGCCGCCCTCTCCGTCCATCCCGACGAAATCGGTGTCGCAGAAGCGGCAGGCGGCGCCCGCCCGGTCCTCCTCGCGGCCGGACCAGAGATTGCAGCCGGAAAACCGGCAGAACACCGCCGCGCGCCCGGCCTGGGCGCCCTCGCCCTGAAGTGTGTGGAAGAGTTCCTTGACCGCGTAGGACATCGTTGCGCTTTTCTGTCAGGGCTTGCCCATACCTCTGAGAGGCGCGGAAGACCAAGCGGGGCACGATTTCGCGGAACGCAACCCTGATCGGCCGTGTACCGTTAGGCAAAACGCCGGGCTCTGCCATGCTCTCGCCACGGAGGGCACGTTGATGAACGGGTATCCTCGATCCGACCCTGTCCGGGCGCTTTCTTCACGAAGGCCCGGAGCCGGCAACGGAATTCCTGCTCCGCGGCGTCCCGCGCCCTCCCACCCTTTCGAGATTGGCCCGATGGTGAACCGTGTTTGGGGACGGCTGATCGGCTCGCTCACCGCCCTCGGCCTGATGGCGGGGGCGGCCTCGGCGGTGACGGCACCGATCCTCGTCGTCGATGCCGAGTCCGGCAAGGTGCTCTACAGCCAGGGCGCGACCGACCCCTGGTATCCGGCCTCGATCACCAAGCTGATGACCACCTACGTCGCCCTCGACATGGTGCGCCAGGGCAAGGTCTCCCTCGACACGCTGCTGACGGTGTCGCCGGCCGCTGCCGCCGAGCCGCCCTCGAAGATGGGCTTCAAGCCGGGCACGCAGATCACCCTCGACAACGCCCTCAAGATCATCATGGTCAAGTCGGCCAACGACGTGTCCTGGGCGATCGGCGAGGGGCTCGGCGGCTCCGTCGAGGGCTTCGCCGACATGATGAACGAGACCGCGCACCGGATCGGCATGCGCGAGAGCCGCTGGTACAATCCCAACGGCCTGCCCGAGCCGCGGCAATGGACGAGCGCCCGCGACATGGCGGTCCTGGCCCGCGCTCTGATGCGCGACTTTCCCAACCAGCAGAACCTGTTCTCGATCTCCGCGATCCAGTTCGGCAAGTCGGTGATGGCCAACCATAACGGCCTGCTCGGGCGCTATCCCGGCGCCGACGGCATGAAGACCGGCTTCATCTGCTCGGGCGGCTTCAACGTGGTGGCGACCGCGACCCGCGGCGGCCGGCGCATCATCACCGTGGTGATGGGCCAGCCGAGCGCGCGCGAGCGCGACATCAAGGCCGCCGACCTGTTTGATTACGGCTTCGGCCAATCGGCGGGCTGGACCGCGCCGACGCTCGAATCGCTGCCGCCCTCCAACGTCGCCGCCCCGCCGGACATGCGGCCCTACATCTGCGACAAGCGCAAGCCGATGCCGGTGGACGAGGGCCCCGGCGCGCTGACCGCGAGCGGCCCCGGCGCCAGCAGCGCGACGACGCAGCTCCTCGGCTCGGCGACCCCGGACGCCACCAACCTCGCCTTCGCCGCGCTCAGCAGCGCCAATGTCCGCGGACGCACCCTGCCGCCGCGGGCGCCGCTCCAGCCGATCCCGGTCTGGATCGGCAGCAGCCCCACGGAAGGCGCGATGGCGCTGGCCCGCGAGGAACAGGAGGCGCAGGCGTCCAAGCAGGCGGCCCGTCAGGCCGCGCTGGAGGCTGCTCAGCGCAAGCGCGCGGAAGCCAAGGCCACCAAGGACGCCGCCCGAGAGGCCGCCAAGCAGGCCGCCTCGGAGAAAGCCGCCAAGGCGCGCGCCGCCGCCGTGACCGCGCCCAAGCCTGCCACGAAGACCGCCGCCGGCCGGGACAAGAGCGTGCCGGCCACGACCAGTGCCTACACGGCGGTGGAGCCCGCTCCGAAGGCGGTCGCGAAGCCGGCGCACAAGCCGGCCGCCAAGAAGCCCGAAACGACAAAGCCCGAGGCGGCCAAGCCCGCTGCCAAGAAGGCGGACAAGAAGCCCGCCAAGGCGAAGAACGACGAGTCGTAAGGGGTTTTCGAAGGGCCCCGGCATCGTCATATCGTTGCCGAGACGCACGCTGCGGTGACGGCTGATCCCCTCGCCCCCGCCGGGGAGAGGGGGGAACCGCGAGCGGCTCAGACTTCGAAAGCCGTTCCACGATGCCCCAGACCGAACAACCCGGCCGCCCCGCGCCGATCCCGCTCACCGTGCTTACGGGCTTCCTCGGCGCGGGCAAGACCACGCTGCTGAACCGCCTCCTCGGCGATCCGGCGCTCGCCGACACGGTGGTGATCGTCAACGAGTTCGGCGAGATCGGGCTCGACCACCTGCTGATCGAGACGGTCGATGAGGGGATGATCCTGCTCGGCGCCGGCTGCCTATGCTGCACCGTGCGCGGCGACCTGATCTCGACGCTCGAAGATCTCCTGCGCCGCCGCGACAACGGCCGCATCAACCCGTTCCGCCGGGTGGTGATCGAGACCACGGGGCTCGCCGACCCGGCGCCGATCCTCCACGCCTTGATCTATCACCCCTATCTCGCGATCCGCTTCCAGTTGCAGGGCGTGGTGACGCTGATCGATGCCGTCAACGGCGCCGCCACCCTCGACGCGCACGGCGAGGCCCTACGGCAGGCAGCGGTCGCCGACCATCTCGTGGTGACCAAGGCCGACCTGCCCGGCGCCGAGGCGGAGGCGCTGACCCAACGGCTCGCTGCCCTCAATCCGGGGGCCCGGATCCACGGGCCCGACGTGCCGGCCGAGCGCCTGCTCGGCGGCCTGTTCGGCCTCGACGGCAAAGGCGACGACGTGCGCGCCTGGCTCGGCGCGGAAGAGCACACGCACGGCCATCACCACAACCACGGTCACCATCATCACGACGTGAACCGGCACGACGCGGCGATCCGCGCCTTTCACCTCACCAGCGACGAACCGGTGCCGCGCCCGACCTTCGAGATGTTCCTGGATCTCCTGCGTTCGGCACACGGGCCGAAGCTCCTGCGCCTCAAGGGCCTCGTGGCGCTCGCCGACGATCCCGAGCGGCCGGTCGTGGTGCATGGGGTGCAGCACGTCGTCCACACGCCGGTGACGCTGCCGGCCTGGCCCGACGCGGATCGCCGCTCACGGCTCGTGCTGATCGTGCGCGACCTCGACCCGGCCTTCGTCCGCCGGATCTGGGACGCCTTTCTCGGCAAGCCCGCCCTGGACACACCGGACCGGGCGGCGCTCACCGACAATCCGCTGGCGATCCCGGGGGGGTAGGGCGTCGTCCCGGCGAGGTCTCGGGCGTGTTCACGTCGCCCGAGGACACGCAGCGCCCTCGTGGCACGCCCAGAGACGCAGCAAGCCGGGAGCGGAGACGGTCGTCGGCGCCGCCACGTCGGGGCTGATCAGTCGAGGTGGTCGCCGTAGCGCTGGACGTGGTCGGCGAGGCCGAGGCCGTGGTCCCGCACGAGGCGCTCGGCGCGATCCGCGTCGCGGGCCTCCAGCGCCTCGATGATCTGCACGTGCTCCTCGATCGACTTCGAGGCGCGGTCGCCCTGGCGGAGCGCCGTGTTGCGGATGCCGCGCACATGCATCAGCAGGTTGCTGGTCAGGTCCGTGATCACCGCGCTGTGGCCGAGCGCAATGATCTTCTGGTGGAAGCGGATATTGGCTTCCGAGTACTCGTCGAGATGCTCGTAGGGCTGGCCGTCGAAAAACTCCGGGAAGGAGCGGCGCAGGCAGGCCAGATCCTCGTCCGAGGCGGCGGTGCAGGCGAGCCGCGCCGCCATGCTCTCCAGCGCCGCCCAGGCCTGGATCATGCCGACGATCTCGCGCTTCGTCTTCTTGACGACGAACACGCCGCGCCGGGGCTCGTTGCGCACGAAGCCTTCCTGCTCCAGCACCGTCAGCGCCTCGCGGATCGGCGTGCGGCTCACGCCGAGCGTCTGCGACAGGCCGCGCTCATCGAGCCGCACATCCCCGGTCTGGCCGTAGATGTCCATGTTGGTGATCGCGGATTTCAGCGCCTCGTAGGCCAGCGTCCGCAGGCTCGTCGCCGGAACGATCGGCTTGATCGAGAGATTTTCCATCACTTCGGATCGACCTTGATGCCGATGGGGTTGCGGGTCCGGAGTGGAAGCATCGAGCCGCGAGAGCATGGCGTCTCATCCTTCGGAAGACAAGGCAGCCCGCACTCCGGCGTCCCGGCTCTCCCCGCGGAATCCGCACGAGAACGTGCGGATCTTTGGTCTCCGGCCCGAAATGTTGACCTCTGGCATCTGGTATGCCAGAAGAAAACCGGGGAGTCGATGCTGGCGGCATTCGCCGGGTGCAGGGCAGCCTCGCGGATGGTGCCCTGAGCTGCGCTCACGTCGCGCATGCCAGCCGTACCGGAAGCCCAAGACCGGCACGGAACCAGACCAGCACGGAACCCTACGGGCGCACACGGCCGACGCCATCGGCCGATCAGCGCCCGGCAACATGCCACTCTCCTGGGGAGGAGACCTGCGATGAGCAAGGCACCGGGCAAGGCCCTCGAGGGCGTTCGCATCCTCGATTTCACCCATGTTCAATCGGGGCCGACCTGCACGCAATTGCTCGCGTGGTTCGGGGCCGACGTCATCAAGGTCGAGCGGCCGGGCGCAGGCGACGCGACGCGCCAGCAGCTTCAGGATCTTCCCGGCGTGGACAGCCTCTATTTCACGATGCTGAACCACAACAAGCGTTCGATTACGCTCGACGGCAAAAACCCCAAGGGCAACGCGATCCTCTGGCGGCTCATCGCCGAGTGCGATGTGCTGGTCGAGAACTTCGCCCCTGGTGCGCTCGATCGCATGGGGCTGACCTGGGAGAAACTGCAGGCTGCCAATCCGGGCCTGATCCTGGCCTCGGTGAAGGGCTTCGGGCCCGGCCGCTACCAGGATTGCAAGGTCTACGAGAACGTCGCCCAATGCGTCGGCGGCGCGGCTTCCACCACGGGCTGGCGCGACGGCGTGCCGATGGTGTCGGGGGCGCAGATCGGCGATTCCGGCACCGGCCTGCATCTGGCGCTCGGCATCGTCACGGCCCTCTATCAGCGCACCCAGACGGGGCAGGGCCAGCGCGTCGATTGCGCCATGCAGGATGGGGTGCTCAACCTCTGCCGGGTGAAGCTGCGTGACCAGCAGCGCCTCGCCCACGGCCCGCTGATGGAATACAGCCAGTACGGCGAAGGCGTCCCCTTCGGCGAGGCGGTGCCGCGGGCTGGCAACGATTCCGGCGGGGGGCAGCCCGGCCGCATCCTCAAGTGCAAGGGCTGGGAGCAGGATCCCAACGCCTACATCTATTTCATCACGCAGGGCGCGGTCTGGGGGCCGATCTGCGACATCATCGGCGAGCCGGACTGGAAGACCGATCCGGCCTACGCGACGCCGAAGGCCCGCCTGCCGCATCTCAACGAGATTTTCACGCGCATCGAAGCGTGGACGATGAAGCACGACAAGCTCGAGGCGATGGAGATCCTCAACGCCTACGAGATCCCGTGCGGACCGATCCTGTCGATGCGGGAGATCGCCGAGGATCCGATGCTGCGGGCGAACGGCACGGTGGTCGAGGTCGAGCACCCGACCCGCGGCGCCTATCTGACGGTGGGCAACCCGATCAAGCTGTCGGCGAGCCCCACCGAGATCACCCGCGCGCCGCTGCTCGGCGAGCATACCGACGAGATCCTGCGCGAGGTGCTGGGCTGCACCGATACGGAAATCAGCGACATCCTCGGTTCGGGTGCGGTGGGCGGCGTCCACCGCATCGCCGCGGAGTAGGTTGCGGCACTATTATGCCTAACGCCAGAGGAGTCGGAACTTGATTTCCACTCTCTGGTATGCCAGATACCAATGCAGGCGGGCGAGACCCGATACGGCGGCGTTGCGCACCGTTCGGGCCGGCGACCGGAGGATACGGTGATGGCCGAAAACGTCTCAGATCACGCCGCGGACCGCGCTCTGGCGGATCTCGTGGACGCGTTCGGTCACTACTCCGATGCCGAGATGCAGGCTTTTCTCGATGCGACGCCGTTCGCGGCCGAGATGCGCTGCGGAGTCTCGCTCGCCAAACCGGCCGGGCCCGAATGGCTGGCTGCCGCGGGATTTGCTGCAGGCGAAGTCGCGGTTCAGGCGGCGCGGGCGTAGCGGTCGGCGGTCTCCAGCGCCTCGGTGCCGCGGCCCGTCGGGGCATCCTGCGCGGCGCTCGAGACGGTCAGCCGGTCAGCCAGCTTGACGACGAGCAGAGCCTGCACGGCGACGAGGAAAACGAGCGCGGCGAGCCAAGTGGCGAGCATGGTAGTCTCCGTCGGTGCGGACTATGGTGCGGTGCGAACGAATCCGAAATAAGCCGCGCGTTTTGGGATATGAAGTACAAAATACCAGATACGCGCATGCGTCACGTTCATGTGAATGGCGTGCCGTGATCTGACCATGCGCGAATCCGGCTGCAATCTCTGCAGCCGATGACGGTGTGACAGACGCAATTTGATGTCGCACCGCAGCATGGCTGCGGTTCAGGAGTGCGCCCGGCCGGCCTCCGGACCCCATGCGCCGAGGGTCGAGGTTTCGTCCGGGCAGAGAATCTCGTCGAGCGGCGCGATGCCCTCGATCTCTTCCGTCAGGCCCGTCGCCGCGAGCGCCCGCGCGGTCCCGGCGTCGCGGCATGCGGCGGCGAGACCCGCCGGGTCGAGGCCGACGAGACGACCGTTCTCAAAGCGCGCGAAGACCCGCCCCGATGCCCGGTCGGCGAAGCGCACCACCGAGACCTGCCGCAAGGCCTCCCGAAGAAAGCGCGCCTCGGCCTCCGGTGCGTCGGCGACGCCGCGATAGACATCGGCCGCCGTGCGGGCGCGGATATCGATCCGCCGGTAGCGCTCGATCGCCAGCAGGGCTTTGGCATCGAGAATCGTCATCGCGTCGTTCGTGCCGAAGGCGATGGTGAGCGGACGCGCGCCCTTGGGCACGCTGTTGTCAAGGAATTCGTAAGTGACCGGCCGGTCCCGGCGCAGCGCCCAGGTGAAGAACAGCCGCGGCATGCCGGTGAAGGCCTCGACGTTGTGCGCGAGCAGATCCTCGACCGCCTTGTAGCGTCCGAACTCCTCGCCCCGCTTCCAGGCCCGCTCCACGGTTTCCTCGGGCGGCGTGATCATGAATTGCAGGTAGACGCGCTGGCCGAACCGGGTGAGGAGCTGGCCCGCACCGTCGCTGCCGGCCTCCGTCGAGAAGCTGTCGAAGCGGAAGCGATCGATCAGCAGGTGCGAGAGGCGGCCGCCAGCCGCCTTGCGGGTGATGTAGCGGTCGAGCTTGGCATCGATGATCTCGACCTCGTGCCCGGTCAACGGCCCGGCATAGCGGCGCGCTTCGCCCAAGCTGTCATAGTCCAGCAGGAACTTGCGCCAGACGTCGGGCGTGATGACGGCGAAGTCCTGCCATTGCGCGCCGATCCGCCCGGCGAGGTCGCGCTGATAGGGCCGGATCGTGCTCTTGCCCGAGGCCGAGGCGCCCTTGACGGTCATCACCACCGGCTGCGCTTGCGGCGCGGGCCGATGGTAGCCCTGCGCCACAGCGACCGCCTCGATCCAGGGCGCGATCAGTGCGCCGATCCGGTCGCTGCCGCAGCGGTTGGTGACGAGGATGCCGGCGAGCCGCCGCAGCAGCGTGCGGTCGCGGATCAGCATGCCCTGGCGGGCGATGACGTGGCCGAATACCGTGCGCAGGGCCTCGCGGGCGGCGCTCTCCATGCTCTCGGGCTCGCTCGCGGCCGCGCATCGTTCGTCGAGGCGGGCAAGGATGCGAGCCTGCCCGTCGCCGGCCAGAGAAGGGGAAGGGGAGGGCGGCTCGCGCGGGCCGAGGCGGCGGAGCCACCCGGCCCAGCCGGAGACCGGTTCGGGCGGCGGCGCGGGCGCCTCGTCGAACAGGGCCGACAGCTCGCATTCCAGCGCCGCATCGGCCTCGGCGCGGACCGCGTCGAGGGTCGCCGCGACCGCGTCGAGGCGGTGCATCACGCCCTCGCGCAGCAGCGTGCCGACGATGCGCCGGAAGTTCAGTCCGAGATCGGCATAGACTTCGCCGACGGGGACCGAGATGTCGGCCATGACCCGGATCAGCACCTCGTGGACCGCGAGGCGCTCGGGCCGGAAGGGGGCGAGCTGCGTCGCGGGCAGGCCGCTGACATCGGACAGTTCGAGGATTTCGGAAAAGGGCAGGCGGACGTTCTCGGGCCGGAACACCGTCGCGAGCGGGCGCATCGCCCGCGGCAGGCCGGGTTCGAGGCCGGGATTCCAGGCGTGGAAGGCCAGCTCGTCCGCGCGGGCGGTGCCGGCGGCCTCGGCCGGAAACCTGTCAGAGAGGGGCGGTGCGGCGTCGCTCATCGCTCGCCCCTCCCGGTTTCGATCAGGCGGCGGAGGCGTTCTCGATCGCCTCGAACCGGATCTGGTAGGCCTCGCCCCACAGGCTCGCCGCCCGCTCGTGCCACGCGGTGTCGAAGAACAGCTTGGCGCAGAACGAGCTGCGCCAGATGCACACCGCGATGATGCGCTCGTCCAGAACGCGGATGTGGCGGCTCTCCAGCCCGCCGGCGATGCCAAGACGGGGCAACATGTCGATGCTCGACGCACCGAATTCGTTCTCGCCCGGGAAGACGATCGGGCATTCGATGACGGTCAGATGTTTCATCGGGTTTTCCATGGCGGACGCCTTTTCTCGGACTCGTCTTCCGACCTGTTCCGGATCGTTCTCGCACAACGCTCGGTGAACGGTGCCTGCTCCCGGCAGGCATGAATCCGTAACGAGATGCGTCGTGTCCGGCGCTCCATTTGCGCTCACTGTGAGCCGTGCGCCTTCACGTATGCGGCAATGCCGGCGGGTTCGTCGCCCGTGCTTGGCCAATATCCTGGCCGACTCCTTGGCCAGCGCAGTCCCAGATACTCAGGATCGCGCTGATGCGGCAGGATTCCATTAGGGCGATGTGATCGACCTTCCGCTCGCAGAAGGTCTTCAGCCGCTCCTGCGCCGAGGCGCCGACATCGACTGCGGGAAAGTCGTGATCGGTGATGAGCCAGACGCTGCGGTTGTAGATTTCAGGGCCCTCGGTCGCCACTGCGCGGAAGATGTCGCGCTGGGTCAGCAGACCCGTCACCGTGGCGTCGGCATCGCCCTCGACGACGACGAGCGCGCCCGTTCCCGGCTCGGCGAGGAGTTGGGCCGCCTCGGCCACGGATCGGTCCCGGTGGATGGTGCGGACGCCACCGGCATCCGGCTCACGGCGCATCGTTCCAAACACGGCGCTCCTCCATCGGCATGCCTCTCGGACGGGGCCGCCTTGGACTGCAGGCTGGTATACAGCATACCTATTGTCAATCCTGCGTTTTGAATTATGGTGCCGCCGTCCGGGCGGGATTGGCAAGATTGAGCCGCCAAAATCATCCGCTTAGACGTCCTCCGTTCGGCCGGTGCGGCATGATCCGAGGCAGGTCCTGCCCCCTGATCCAGGGCTGCACGAATGCCTCGCGCTTGTCCTCGCAGGGTGTCCCCGGGAACCGGCAGAGCTCATCCGCGGCGGTGCCTTTCGGCTTCGTCAGCGCATTCTGACGAGGTGGCAGCCGGTTCGTCGAAACTCGGCGCGTTGAAACGAGGGTCCTGATCCGCCGATCCGATGTGATCGAGTTGGAGGCGACTCCAAGAATTCACCGGACGAACGCGATGGTCTGCTTACGCAGTCATTCCGCGTCAGCGAATATTTAAAGTCATATTTAAAAAATAATCGAGAAATTGAGCTGCCAAAAAGCTCGGAAAAATCGAGCGTACACTGGAGATACGTCCATGACCCAACCTACGACAACATACGTTCCACCACCGACGAGCCGATGGCTGCAATTGGTGTTCGGCATCGTCTGCATGTGCATGATCGCCAACATGCAGTACGGCTGGACGTTCTTCGTCAACCCGATGCAGGAACGGCACGGCTGGGATCGCGCCGCGATCCAAGTCGCCTTCACCCTGTTCGTTCTCACTGAGACCTGGCTGGTGCCGATCGAGGGCTGGTTCGTCGACAAGTACGGCCCGCGGGCCGTGACGCTCGTCGGCGGCCTGTTGTGCGGGCTGGCCTGGGTGATCAATGCCTACGCCGACACGCTTTGGCTGCTCTATGTCGGGGCGGCTGTTGGCGGCACCGGTGCGGGCGCGGTCTACGGTACCTGCGTCGGCAACTCGCTGAAGTGGTTCCCCGACCGGCGCGGTCTGGCCGCTGGCCTCACCGCCATGGGCTTCGGCGCGGGCTCGGCACTCACCGTCGTGCCGATCCAGGCGGTGATCCACCATTACGGCTACGAGGCCGCCTTCTTCTGGTTCGGGATCGGCCAGGGCCTGATCGTGATGCTGATCGCCCTGTTCCTCGTCGCGCCGAAGAAAGGGCAGGTGCCCGAGATCGCCCGCGTCAGCCAGAGCCGGCGTGACTTCACGCCCGGCGAGATGGTGCGCACCCCGATCTTCTGGGTGATGTACGCGATGTTCGTGATGATGGCGGCCGGCGGCCTGATGGCCACCGCCCAGCTCGGCCCCATCGCCAAGGACTTCCATATCGCCGACGTGCCGGTGAGCCTGCTGGGGATCACCCTGCCGGCGCTGACCTTCGCCGCCACGATCGACCGGGTGCTCAACGGCGTGACGCGCCCGCTCTTCGGCTGGATCTCCGACCATATCGGCCGTGAGAACACGATGTTCCTCTCCTTCGGCATCGAGGGCGTGGGCATCTACCTGCTGAGCCAGTTCGGCCAGGACCCAATCCTGTTCGTGATCCTGACCGGTCTGGTGTTCTTCGCCTGGGGCGAGATCTACTCGCTGTTCCCGGCGACCTGCGGCGACACCTTCGGCTCGAAATACGCCGCCACCAATGCCGGCCTGCTCTACACGGCCAAGGGCACGGCGGCGCTGATCGTGCCCTATACCAGCATCCTCACGACGATGACGGGGAGCTGGCACGCGGTGTTCCTGGCGGCCGCCGCGCTCAACATCCTGGCGGCGTTGATGGCGATCTTCGTCCTCAAGCCGATGCGGCAGGCCTACACGCGGCAGGAGTCGACCGTCTTGGAGGCCAACTTGGAGGCCAAGCCGACGACGGTCTCCGTCCACTGAGGCCGCGCACGGGCCGGGCCGCCGCCCGGCCTTTCGAAGAATGTCGGCGCGCGCCGGGCCCAGACGCCCGGTGCGCGCCGACGCGTTTTTCGGTCCCGACGCCGCGCATTTCTTGACGTGCTCCCGCCGACGCGGTCGATCCGGTGTGCCGGGTTGCCGCACCGCCACGCTTGGACTTTGCTGCTCTGGTATATTGTATGCCTAGCATCATTGTGCATGATGCGGCGCCAGGGGAGCACGAGAAACGTTCAGGGAGAGAACCGGATGGTACACCAACCGGCCGAGCAACACGTGCCACTCCAGGCGCCTCCGGATGCGCCTTCCGCCAAGTGGTGGCAACTCGCCTTCGGCGTGCTCTGCATGGCCATGATCGCCAACCTTCAATACGGCTGGACACTCTTCGTCGATCCGATCGATGCGCAGCACCAATGGGGGCGCACGGCGATCCAGTTCGCCTTCACGATCTTCGTCGCCACCGAAACCTGGCTGGTTCCGATCGAGACGTGGTTCGTCGATCGCTACGGGCCGAGCATCGTGGTGGGCTTCGGCGGCGTCATGATCGCCTTGTCCTGGACCTTGAACGCCTACGCCGACTCGCTTTCCCTGCTCTACGCCGCGGCGGTGATTGGCGGGATCGGCGCCGGCTCGGTCTACGGCACCTGCGTCGGCAACGCCCTCAAGTGGTTCCCGGATCGCCGCGGCCTGGCGGCGGGCGCGACGGCGGCGGGCTTCGGCGCGGGAGCGGCGGCCACCGTGGTGCCGATCGCCCACATGATCGCCGCGAGCGGCTACCAGAGGGCCTTCCTCGTCTTCGGGCTCGGCCAGGGATTGGTCGTCGTCCTGCTGTCCTTCCTGCTACGTAAGCCGTCGGTCGCCGTGCCGATCCGGCGCAAGAACCTGCGCCTGCCCCAGACCAAGATCGACCGCAGCCCGAAGGAAGCGGTGCGCACCCCCGTGTTCTGGACGATGTATGCGATGTTCGTGATGGTCGCCTCCGGCGGCCTGATGGCGGCGGCGCAGATCGCGCCGATCGCCCACGACTTCAAGGTCGCCGACGTGACGATGAACCTATTCGGTCTGCAGATGGCCGCGCTCACCCTGGCGATCTCGCTCGACCGCATCTTCGACGGGTTCGGCCGGCCCTTCTTCGGCTGGGTGTCCGACAACATCGGCCGCGAGAACACGATGTTCATCGCCTTCGTGATCGCCGCGACGGCCTGCATTCTGCTCCTCGGCTACGGGCGTAATCCGCTCGTCTTCGTTCTGTGCACGGCGATGTATTTCGGCGTGTTCGGGGAGATCTACTCGCTGTTCCCGGCCACTTGCGGCGACACGTTCGGCTCGAAATACGCCGCCAGCAACGCCGGCCTCCTCTATACGGCCAAGGGGACGGCGGCCTTCCTCGTCCCGTTGGCCAGCGTGCTGTCGGCCTCCTACGGCTGGTCGGCGGTGTTCGGCCTCATCATCGGGCTGAACATCCTGGCCGCGGCGCTGGCGGTCTTCGTGCTGAAGCCGATGCGGCGGCGCTACCTCGCGGCGGAGGCAGAGATCGCCGACGCGGCGGAGGCTCGCGCGGTGAAGCTGGCCTGAGGGCCTCGAACGATGGTCCGCCGCCTCGAACGGCTCGCGTCGAGGCGGCGGCCGCCCCAGCCGAATTCCCAGCCATTGAATTTCCCGCCACACCCCGACGGCCGACGAGATGACGTCAGGCCGTCCGCCGGAACCGAGGCCGGGACTGACCCTCAGGCGGGAAGAAGCAAAGCCGCTGGTTGGTGTGAACAAATCGGCACAACCAGCGCGGCAGATTACTGAGTTGCGATCTAAACCTATGTTTCATTTCAAGTCATTGTGAGAAGGAAGTCTCCCATCGTCATCGGGAGATTCGCAGGGTGTCGGACTTCACTTTTCACCGGGTCGGCCGGCTTGTGACGGCCCTGGTCTTGATGGCGGTGCCCGGTTCGTCGTTCGCGCAGGTCGCCATCGGCAACGAACCGGACCCGCTCGTGGACAACCTCCGGGTCGGGCCCAACGCCTCCGTGGTGGGAATGTGGTCGCCGGTGAGGGGCTGGCCGCTGGTCGGCATCCACGCGACGCTGATGCCCTCCGGCACCGTCATGACATACGGCACTGCCCTCGGCGGGGACGTGCATGACGGGCGCACCTTCGACCTGTGGGACCCGGCCCGGGGCCTCGACGATCCCGCCGCGCACTACACCCTGCCGAACGCGCAGTTCATCGACAGCTTCTGCAGCGCGGCCGCTTTCCTCAAGTCGGGCGCGATGCTGATCTCCGGCGGCAGTGCCGTGAGCAACAATTACTCGTCGCGGGCCAGCACTCTGTTCGACCCGAAGACCGCGACGCCGACGGCCGCCGCCTCGCAGCTCGCGTATCAGCGCTGGTACGCCTCGATGCTGACCCTGACGGATGGCCGCATCCTCATCACGGGCGGCGGCGCCCCCTACGTCGTGAATGCCTTTAGAGGTCCTGCCACCGCGATCGCCCAGGGCGACGTCTCGATGACGCCGGAAATCTACACGCCCGGCGCCGGCTGGAGCACGCTGCCCGGCGCGACCAGTCGCGACGCGTTCGGTCCCGACTTCAATCGGTGGTGGTATCCGCGGATGTGGGTTGCGCCGAACGGCCGGGTCTTCGGGATCTCGGCCGATAAGATGTGGTCGCTCGATCCGAACGGCCGCGGCGCCACCAGAACGCTCGGCAACTTCAAGACCGGCTTCAATGCCTTCCGGCGACCGAATACCGGTCCGACCTCGACGGCGGCGATGTTCGATGTCGGGCGGATCCTGCAGGTGGGCGGCAACGGGGCCTCGAACGAGCATGCCACGCCCTCGAGCGCGGCCGCCACGGTGATCGATATCCGCGGCGCGGCACCCGTCCTCACCGAGGTGGCGCCGATGGCCAACCCGCGGCAATGGGCGAACTCGACAATCCTCTCGGACGGCACCGTCGCCGTCACCGGCGGCACCCGCTTCGCCGACAATGCGGGCGCCGACGCCGTCTACCCGGCCGAACTCTGGGATCCCCGCACCGGCCGCTGGAAGACGGGCGCGAGCGCGGCCACCTATCGGGGCTACCACTCGGCGGCGGTGCTCCTGCCCAACGCCACCGTTCTGGTGACCGGCGGGGGCGTTCCCGGACCGGTCACGAACTTCAACGCCGAGATCTACTATCCGCCCTACCTGTTCAGGACGGACCAGGGCCGGCAGGTGCTCGCGCCGCGTCCGCGTGTTGCCAGCGTCAATGCCAAGACCTTCGATTACGGCGCGCGGCTGACGGTCTCGCTCGCGGGCGACGACAGCATTTCCAGGGTCGCCCTCGTCGCCCTCGGGACGGCGACGCACAGCTTCGACAGCAGCCAGCGCTACATCCCGGCGGCCTTCTCCCAGACCGGGCGGACGGTTTCGGTGGTGATGCCCGGCAGCCCCAACATCGCTCCTCCGGGCTACTACATGGCCTTCCTTCTCGACGCGGCCGGCGTTCCCTCGAACGGCGTCATCGTCTCGATCGGGGGGATGGCCGCGCCCGTTGCGGGGCCCACCGGGAAGGGGCCGATCAAGGCGCAGATCGGCGAGTTTTCGAAGCGCGTCTCGCGCGGCCGCGACGGCACGACCGTGGTCGTGAACGCCCAGGCCGGGACGCTCTGGCGGCTGACGGGCGGCCAGACCGCCGCGCCGATCCCCGCTCCGAAGCCGATGGCGGACGTGGCCGTCGTGACGGCCAACAGCATCTACGGTTTGGCCACCGATGGAAGCATCCTGCGCTACAACGGCAATGCGTGGAAGCAGGTCGGGCATGGCGGCCGGACGATTTCGGCCTCCGAGGACGGGACGGTCGTCATCACGAACATCGAAGACAACATCTACGTCAAGAACGCCGACGACGACGTGGAGGCCTGGAGCTACATGCCCGGCGCCGCGCTCCGGGTCGTGCCGATGAGCCGCCTTGCCTACTGGGCGATCGGGATGGACGGCAACGTCCACCGGATCGAGAGAAGCGGAAAATGGACCCAGGTCGGGGAGAGCGTCGGCGACCTCGCGACAGCCGGAGATGGCCGCATCGCCGTCACCAACAAGTTCACCAACGAGATCTGGACGAAGGCCGGCGACGACGTCATCCGGAACTGGCAGCACACTCCGACGAAGGCCATCAGCTTGGCGGTCGCGAGAGGGGGAAGCCTCATCACGGTCGGCCCGGACGGCAACGTCTATCGGGAGTAGCCCCGCCCTTCGCCGACCAGGCCTTCAAAGCTTTCGCGGTGTCACGCGAGCCGGTGTCTCGGCCCGCAGCCGCTCTGGCCGGCTGCTTACAACGAGGCTGGGCACGCTTCAGGGTCGTGCCGAGTGTGATCAGAAGCCGCTGACGACAAGCCCGCCGCCCCCCTCCATTCGGGGACCACGGCCGGCGGACGCCGGGAAGTCCGTCTCCCGACGCTTCACCCCTGACACTCTGGATCCTGCGGCCCCTTTTTCGACCGCTCCCCCGACGCTTCCCGCGTGCGGATGCAACGCCATGCGTTTCGTTTGACCGGCCTGTTGGTATTTGGTATGCCAGCTGTGTCGCAACAAGGCCGGCCACCCGAGACCGGTCCACACGCTGCGCGCGGCGCAGCAGCAGGCGCGAAATGAGCCCGGCCCGACGCCATCGGGCCCCGCGCCGGACAAGAGCATCCGCACCACAAGGGAGAACGCCGCATGACCGTCCAGGCCCAGAACATCGACGCGATCACCGCGGGCGCGATGCCCCACGAGGAGCCGGCGCTGACGGATGGCTTCCACCTCGTCATCGACGCGCTCAAGCTCAACGGCATCGAGACGATCTACAACGTGCCCGGCATCCCGATCACCGATCTCGGCCGTCTGGCCCAGGCCGAGGGTCTGCGGGTCATCTCCTTCCGCCACGAGCAGAATGCGGGCAACGCCGCCGCGATCGCCGGCTTCCTCACCAAGAAGCCGGGCATCTGCCTCACCGTCTCAGCGCCGGGCTTCCTCAACGGCCTGACCGCGCTGGCCAACGCCACCACCAACTGCTTCCCGATGATCCTGATCTCCGGCTCCTCCGAGCGCGAGATCGTCGATCTGCAGCAGGGCGACTACGAGGAGATGGACCAGCTCGCCATCGCCAAGCCGCTGTGCAAGGCCGCCTTCCGCGTGCTGCACGCCGCCGATATCGGCATCGGCGTGGCCCGCGCGATCCGCGCTGCCGTCTCCGGCCGGCCCGGCGGCGTCTATCTCGATCTGCCCGCCAAGCTCTTTTCGCAAGTCATCGATGCCGATCTCGGCGCGCGCTCGCTGGTCAAGGTGATCGATGCGGCCCCGGCCCAGCTCCCGGCCCCGGCCGCCATCGCCCGGGCGCTCGACGTGCTGAAGTCGGCCGAGCGTCCGCTCATCATCCTCGGCAAGGGCGCGGCCTACGCCCAGGCCGACGAGGCGGTGCGTGCGCTCGTCGAGGAAAGCGGCATCCCCTACGTGCCGATGAGCATGGCCAAGGGCCTCCTGCCCGACACCCACCCGCTCTCGGCCGGTGCGGCCCGCTCCACCGCGCTCAAGGATTCCGACGTGGTGCTGCTGGTGGGCGCCCGCCTCAACTGGCTGCTCTCCCACGGCAAGGGCAAGACCTGGGGCGAGCCCGGCTCGAAGCGCTTCATCCAGATCGACATCGAGCCGCGCGAGATGGACTCGAACGTCGAGATCGTCGCGCCGGTGGTGGGTGATATCGGCTCCTGCGTCGAGGCGCTGCTCGACGGCATCCGCAAGGACTGGAAGGGCGCGCCCTCCAACTGGCTGGAGACGCTGCGGGGCAAGCGCGAGGCCAATATCGCCAAGATGGCCCCGAAGCTGATGAAGAACTCCTCGCCGATGTGCTTCCACTCGGCGCTTGGGGCGCTCCGGACCGTCATCAAGGAGCGGCCCGACGCGATCCTCGTCAACGAGGGTGCCAACACCCTCGATCTGGCTCGCGGCATCATCGACATGTACCAGCCGCGCAAGCGCCTGGACGTCGGCACCTGGGGCGTGATGGGCATCGGCATGGGCTTCGCCGTCGCGGCCGCCGTCGAGACCGGCAAGCCGGTACTGGCGGTGGAGGGCGACTCGGCCTTCGGCTTCTCCGGCATGGAGGTGGAGACCATCTGCCGCTACGAGCTGCCGGTCTGCATCGTCATCTTCAACAACAACGGCATCTATCGCGGCACCGACACCGATCCGACCGGCCGCGATCCGGGCACCACCGTCTTCGTCAAGAATTCCCGCTACGACAAGATGATGGAGGCCTTCGGCGGCGTCGGCGTGAACGTCACCACGCCGGACGAGCTGAAGCGGGCCGTGGATGAGGCGATGAATTCCGGCAAGCCGACCCTGATCAATGCGGAGATCGACCCGGCCGCCGGCAGCGAGAGCGGCAATATCGGCAGCCTCAACCCGCAGAGCACCTTGAAGAAGAAGTGAGGCGGGCACTGCCCTTCCACCGCTTCGACTGAGCCGGACCGCGGTGCCCGAAATGGGCGCCGCGGTCCTTTTTTGTTCGGCGAGCCTTTCCGTTCCTCATGCTGAGGTGCGGAGCGAAGCGAAGCCTCGAAGCACGCACGACGAAAGCCCTGGGACAGCCTTTCCAGACACCGGGGAGGATCAGCGTTCCGGGTTGCTTCGAGGCCCGCTGTCGCGGGCACCTCAGCATGAGGGGCGGCGTCGGGCTCCACCCGCGAGACGCCCCATGTCCTCTTCCGCCTTCGATCCGACGGTTGCCCTCGATCCCCGTCTGGCCGGCCGGCTTGCCTTCCTGCCGCGGCTGCCGGGTAAGCCGCCGCTGCCGCCGGGCCGCCACGCGCTCGGCTTGTTCGAGACCCGCGACGCGATGCTCCGCGTGCCCGAGCACATCGATCCACGCCTGCCGACGCCGCTCGTCGTCCTGTTCCACGGCGGCGGCGGCAGTGCCGAAAAGATCCTGCCGATGCTGGAGGCCCATGCCGACAAGCGCGGCTTCCTACTGCTCGCGCCGCAATCGCTGCACCCGACCTGGGATCTCGTGATCGCCGGCAACGGGCCGGACCGGGAGCGGCTCGACCGGGCGCTCGCCGAGGTCGCCGACCGCTTCCTACTCGACCCAGGCCATCTCGCTTTCGCGGGCCATTCGGACGGCGGCAGCTACGCGCTGTCCCTCGGGCTCACCAACGGTGACCGGGTCAGCCACCTGATCGTGTCGTCCGCCGGGTTCATGTCGGTGCAGGTGCAGGCGGGTGCGCCCAAGATCTTCCTGTCGCACGGCACCCGCGACGAGCAGATCCCGATCGACCGGAGCGCCCGCAACCACGCCCGGCTGCTTCGGGTGGCAGGCTACGACCTCACCTACGTCGAGTATGACGGCCCGCACGCCTACGATCCGGAGGTGGTGAGCCAGGCCGTGGACTTCTTCCTGGGCGATTTCTTCGGTTAGGCGGCGCGGGCGAACGCGTCTCTACCCCAAATCCGGTTGATCTCGACGGGACGGCGGATTTCCCCTCTCCCCGCCCGAAGTCGGGTTTACCCGACTTCGGTGACGCCTTGCCAATCCCGGGCAGGCCCGGGATTGGTCGGGGAGAGGCCTGTCTGCACCCTGTCGTGCAGACAGGAAGCGCAGGCGAAGCCGGAGCGGCGGTGAGGGGGCGGCTCGGGAAGAGGCTCTTCGGGCCAAGCCCCCTCACCGTCGGCTGCCGCCTCGCCACGCTCCCCGACAAGGGGGAGACGTGGCCCTCTCCCCGCGTGCGGGGAGAGGGGAACGCTCGGCTTTCGCTGTGATCAGGTTTGATCAAACGAATACTGCATCAAAAACCCGGACAACGAAAAACCGGACCGACGGAGTCGGCCCGGGAAAGTCATCGGAGGAGGAAGAAACCCGGGCGTCATGCCCGGTCATGCGCTCCCGGGGCGATGCCCTGTCCCGGGAGGATCATGGCCGAAAGAGACTGGCCATCCTGTACGGGCAGCGCGGCGATCCGCGCTGCCGCTTCCCCTTTAGACCGCGCGCGACTCGTGCATCGCGGCGATCTGCTCGGGCGAGTAGCCGAGGCCGGCGAGGACCTCGTCGGTGTGCTCGCCCAGAAGCGGCGAAGCCTTGATGTCGACCTTCAGGTCCGAGAACTTGATCGGGGAACCGACGGTCAGATACGAGCCGAGCTTGGGATGCGGCACCTCGACGATGGTGCCGCTGGCGCGCAGCGACGGATCGGCGGCGATTTCCTTCATCGACAGCACCGGCGAGCACGGGATGTCGAACTTGCGCAGGATATCGACGGCCTCGAACTTGGTCTTGTCGGCCAGCCAATCCTCGATGATGGCGAAGATCTCGAAGATCTTGTCCTGGCGGGCGCGGGGCGTGTTGTAGGCCGGATCGTCGATCCACTCCTCACGGCCGAGCGCCTTGCAGATCGGGGCCCAGGCGTGGCCCTGGATCGTGAAGTAGATGTAGGCGTTGGGGTCCGTCTGCCAGCCCTTGCACTTGAGCACCCAGCCCGGCTGGCCGCCGCCGCCCGCGTTGCCGCCGCGCGGCACCACGTCCGTGAACTCGCCGTGCGGGTATTGCGGGTATTCTTCGAGGTAGCCGATGGCATCGAGGCGCTGCTGGTCGCGCAGCTTCACGCGGCAGAGGTTGATCACCGAATCCTGCATCGACACGGCGACCTTCTGGCCCTTGCCGGTCTTGGTCTTCTGGTGCAGCGCCGTGAGGATGCCGATGGCCAGATGCATGCCGGTGTTCGAGTCACCGAGCGCGGCGGCCGACACGGTGGGCGGGCCGTCCCAGAAGCCGGTGGTCGAGGCGGCACCGCCCGCGCACTGGGCCACGTTCTCGTAGACCTTCAGATCTTCGTAGTGGTGCCCGTCGGAGAAGCCCTTCACCGAGGCGAGGATCATGCCCGGGTTGAGCTCCTGGATGCGGGCCCAGGTGAAGCCCATGCGATCAAGTGCGCCGGGGCCGAAATTCTCGACCATCACGTCGGATTCTTGGATCAGCTTTTCCAGGACTTCCTTGCCCTGCGGGTTCTTGGTGTCCAGCGTCAGCGAACGCTTGTTGGAGTTGAGCATCGTGAAGTAGAGCGCATCCGCGTCCTCGACGTGGCGAAGCTGGTTGCGCGTCACGTCGCCCGAGCCCGGACGCTCGACCTTGATCACGTCCGCCCCGAACCACGCGAGGAGCTGGGTGCAGGCGGGGCCCGCCTGGACGTGGGTGAAATCGATGATTCTGATCCCGTCGAGCGGCTGGGTCATCTCGGTCTTCTCCCTATTTCGACTTCGTTGTGGGTCGTTGTTGGAAAATCGAAAAGTATTACGGCCGGTAATATTGCTGAATGGCTCAGGCGCCCCGCCTTCAGGCGCAGACGAGGGTGCCCAAAGCCTCTTCCAGCTCCGCCACGCGGCGGCGCAGGGAGCGCTCTTCCTGAAAGCGCTCGGTCTCGTCGCGGATGACCGCGGCGATGCCGGTGACCTCGCCCGCCGCGCCGTGCAGCAGCGCGACGGTGAAGGCGATCGACAGGGCCCGGCCATCCTTGTGCAGGGCCGGAACCTTGAGCAGCGACGTGCCGTAGCGGGTCTCGCCCGTACGCATCGTCTTGGCGTAGCCATCCCAGTGGCGTCGGCGGTGACGCTCCGGGGTGATGAGGTCGAGGCTCTGCCCGAGCGCCTCGGCTTCCGAGAAGCCGAAGATCCGCTCCGCAGCCGGATTCCAGACGACAATCCGTCCGTCCGCGTCGGAGATCACCACCGCGTCACCGATCGCCGCGACAAGGCCGGACGTGTCGAAGGTCTGCGATTGGGCCATCGGTTGCCCCCCTTCCGCCGCCGGCTAGCCCTGAGGCCGCGCTGTGAGCGGAGAGATGCGATGTCTGTCGAGGATGCCGCGTTCGGTCATGGCAGGCGTTGCCTCCTTGGCTTCCCGGGTCTCGGGCCTTCCGGATCGAAATCGCTCTTTCCGGTGGCTCGTCATTGGCATCTGGTATACCAGATACGAATGGCAGGTCAAGGCGCAGTGCGGGGCTCGAACGAGATCGCGCGGCGGTGGGTTGATAGGGAGGCGAGGAGGCCACGATGTCGGACAAGCACAGCATTCGGATCCGGCAGATCGAGGCCTACGCCTTCCGGATCGATTTCGGCGAGAGCTTCGTGCCGCTGCTGACGGACGAGCCGGAGCCGATCGGCGGCGGCACCGGTCCCTCGCCGGAGCAGGTGCTGATCGCCGCCGTGAGCAACTGTCTGTGCGCGAGCCTCGCCTTCGCGCTGGGCAAGTACCGGCAGGAGGGTGGGGGCGTGAGCGCCGAGGCGATCGGGCGCGTGGCCCGCAATGCGGAAGGCCGCCTGCGCCTCGTCGGGATCGAGGTCGATATCGCGCTCGGCGCGCCCGCCGAGTCGATGGACCGGCTCGACCGCGTGCTCGCTCAGTTCGAGCAGTTCTGCACCGTGTCCGAGAGCGTCAAGGCCGGCGTTCCGGTGGCGGTCGCGGTGCGGGACGGCGGGGGCAACCGCCTGAAATAGACAGGCCTGAAACAGACAGGGAGGAACGAGCGATGAGCGAGACGCAGCGGGACGTGGCACGCGAGCCGGAGGATCTGGCCCGCCTCTTCAACGAACGGGCCAATGCCGGCGATGCCGAAGGGCTGGTCGCCCTGTACGAGCCGCAGGCGGTGGTGGCCGCAGGCGATATCGTGGCGACCGGCCACGACGAGATCCGCCGCTTCTATACCGATCTGCTCGCGCGCAAGTCGGACTTCCCCGAACCCGAGACCCTGCCGGCGATCCGCAACGGCGACCTCGCGCTGACCTTCGCGCGGCTGCCGAACGGCGCGCTCTCGGTCGAGTCGGCCCGCCGGCAATCGGACGGGACGTGGCGCTGGGCCATCGACCAGCTCAAGCTCAAGCCCGTCGCCAAATCCTGAAGGGCTCCAAAGCGGGTTTCGAAAGGACAAGTCCTTTCGCGGGTCCAGGGCAGAGCCCTGGTGAAGGGACATCGGGGCGCTGCCCCGATGTCCCGCCAAAGGGATGATCCCTTTGGAAACCCGTTAATCCGCCGAGGCCGAGCGGCGCGGCGTGGCGTTGCGCCGGCTGGCGAAGATGCCGGGGGCGGTGCCGGGCACCACGACCAGGCGCCGGACCTCGCCGCTCAGATAGGCCTGGAGGAAGCGGGTGTAGTTCCGGAACACGACGCAGCCGTTCGAGGCGCCGCTCGGGCCCAGCATGTAGGTGTGGGCGAGGATGCCGTCACGCCCGTGGATGGCGGCCGAGCCACCGACCGGATTGAGGCGGATCGCCCGCACCCCATGGAACAGGGCCTCGCGCTCCCGCAGGTCGTAGACCCCGGGCGGGGTGGCGCCGCGCATCCGGATATGGACGTGGTCCGGGTTGTCCTGGGCGACGCCGAGGCCGGAATGGGCCTCCAGCACCTCGCCGCTCGGCAGCGTCACGGTGGCGGCGCTGATGTCGTAGACGGCGACCCCCGGCTCGGAGACCGGGCCCGGCACGACGCGGCGCCGCGCAGCCGAATCGACCGCCCCGCTATCGAGCCCGGCATAGGCCATCGCCTTGTCCGAGGACGGCGTGGGCGCCGAACCCGGCAGATCGAACATCTTCTCGAGGAAGTTGCGGTTGTCCGTGACCGCGGCGCTGAACACGCTGCGAGTCGGCTCGGTGGAGGCGCGCGCCGCGGACGCCGTGGCGATCCGAGGCGTCGCCGCCCGGGCGGTCTGCGTGCGCGGCTCGTAGCGGAATTCGTCGGGCCGCCGCACCGGCAGCGGCACCGTGAGGGCGAGGCGGGCCGTCGGTGCGGCCGGGCGCGGTGTGACGGCGGGCGCGGCGTCGGTGGCCTGCTCCGCGGGGAGGGCGGCCAGGGTCGTGGCCGGCTCCGATGGGGCAGGCTGCGACTTGGACGGCTCCGCCACGGGCGGCGCCCGGAAGGCGGACACCTGCGCGGTCCGCGGGATGAAGCCGCCGGAGGCCGTGTCGAGCACGGGGGTGGGGTCGAGCATCCAGGCCAGCGCGCCGGGCGCGGCCTGCACGGCCGCCGCCCCGTCGGCCTCGGCCGAAACCTGCGCGGTTTCCACGGGGGCGGGCGCAGCGCGATCCTGCGGTTGCAGGATCCCGGCGACCGCGAGACCCCCGAGGGCGGTCAGCGCGAGCGCCGCGACAGGCGGGCGGCGCCGACGGCGGATGACGGGCCGGGCGGAGCGACTCTGGACGAGCTCGGCGATGTCCATTGCGGGCGGTACTCGACAACGCGGATCCCACACGGCCTCCCGCCGTCATCTCCGGCTATCTGTGCCAGAATGACAAAACGAGATGGCTTCGCCGATTAGGGAAGGATCAACCTTAAGCCTCCGTCATTCAACGGGATCTTGGTTAATCTTGCCTAAAGCTCGGTCACGTCCTTCGAAAAACGTTCGTTGCGGATTCTCAGCGGCTCCGCCGCGCCACGAGGCGGCGGCCTCTACCAAACGCCGCGGCGCAGTGCGCGCTCGATGACGAGGCCAGCCGGACGATCGCCATCGTCTCGCGTGCCCGCCTTTGGGCCGATGCGGGAAGCGCAGCCGCTATGGGGCTTCTTGCGGAGCCCTTGTGCTCTACGGGCCACAGGTTGTGTGATGTTGTTACATTTCATTGGCCGGTCTGTTGACCCTGCGCCGCATCGCAGCGAAGTTGCTGCGGCCAAGGTTCCCCGGACGCATGTCCGAGGGCTAAGAGGGAATTCGGTAAGCCCGTCCGGGCGAGGCCGAAGCTGCCCCCGCAACTGTGAGCGGCGAGCCACCGTCGTCGAAGGTCACTGGTGCCCTGCACCGGGAAGGCCGAGACGGGGGCGCTGACCCGTGAGCCAGGAGACCTGCCTTGGCGCGACGATGTCCCCCGGGCGGGGTGCTCCGGCGGCGTGCCTGATCGGCGAGAGCGTTCCCCTGCGCTCCCGGCGGGGCACCCGCTCGGGCCCGCACCCGAACAGCCAGAGCGCGCCTTGTGACAGTTCGGACGATCCTGAACGCCATCGACGTCCCGGCCCGGCGCCCGCCTTGGATGCTCGCCGCGCTGCTCTGCGCCGGCCTGCACGGCCCGGAGGCGCGGGCACAGGAATCGGTCACCCTGGAGGAACTGGCGGTCGAGGGCGAAGGCCGCGGCGTCGGCAACGGCGCATCGGATGGCCGGACCAGCGCTGCCGGCACGATCGGCCTGATCGGGCCGACGCCGGGCTACCGCGCCGACCGCGCGGTGAGCAGCACCAAGACCGACACGCCCCAGCGCGACGTGCCCCAGATCGTCACGGTCGCCCCGCGCGAGGTCATCACGGATCTCGCCGCCACCCGCGTCGATCGCGTCTTCAACTACACGCCGGGCGTGGCGCAGCAGAACAATTTCGGCGGCCTCTCGGTGTTCAGCTACGCCATCCGCGGCGTCACCACCTCCGAGATCTACAAGAACGGCTTTCCGCTCAACCGCGGCACGCCGCCCCCGCCCGACGCCCAGAACGTCGAGCGCGTCGAGGTGCTCAAAGGCCCCGGCGGCGGGCTGTTCGGGCGCAGCGATCCGGGCGGGCTCGTCAACATCATCACCAAGCAGCCGACCGTCGAGCGCTTCGTCGAGATGGGCGGGTTGTGGGACTCGTTCGGGCAGTTCCGCGGCACGGTCGATTCCGGCGGCGCGCTGAACGAGGAGGGCACGCTCGCCTACCGCTTCAATCTCGCCGCCGGCCGCCAGGGCAGCTTTCGCGATTTCGTCGACAGCGACCGGCTGCTCGTGGCGCCCGTCCTGAGCTGGCAGATCACGCCGGACACGCGCATCACCGTCGAGACCGAGTTCCTGCGCAACCGCATCGTCTTCGACCGCGGCGTCATCGCCCTCAACGGGCGGCTCGGGCTCTTGCCGATCTCGCGCTTCCTCGGCGAGCCGGGCCAGAGCACCTATCAGACCAACAACACGATGCAGGTCCGCGTCGATCACCGCTTCAACGCCGATTGGCAGATGCGGCTCGCCACCCACTTCAACACCGGCACGCTGGAGGGTGAATCCGCCGAGATCCGCGCCATCGCCGCCGACAACCGCACCGTCTCACGCGACCGCAACATCCGCGACTACCGCTGGGACACGGCGATTGGCCAGGCGGAGGTGGTCGGGCGTTTCGACACCGCCGGCATCGGCCACACCATGCTGCTCGGCTTCGAGCGCGAGAGCACCGACAGCCGGACGGTCTACAACCGCTCGACGATCCGACCGGGTTCGACCTTCGCCATCGACATCTACGATCCGCGCTACGGCCAGCCGCTGCCGCCGATCGACCGCTTCCGCAACAACCTCGAACGGATCACCAACACCGCCCTCTATGCGCAGGACCAGATCGTCCTCACGCCCGAATGGAAGGCGCTGCTCGGCGTGCGCTTCGACTTCTTCGAACAGTCGTTCCGCGAGCGCATCCCGCGGTCCCAGGTCGATCAGACCTACTTTGCCGCGACGCCCCGCGCCGGCCTCGTCTACCAGCCGCTGCCCGAACTCTCCCTCTACGCCAATGTCGGCACGAGTTTCCGCCCCAATATCGGTCCCGATGCCGCCGCCGCCTCCGCCTTCGGGCCGTTCGCGCCGGAAACCGGCATCGGCTACGAGGTCGGGGCCAAGCTCGACCTCTATGGCGGCGCACTGGCGCTGACCGGCACCGCCTTCCGGATCGACCGGGAGAACGTGCTGACGCCGGATGCCAACGGCAGCGGCTTCTCCGTGGCGGTCGGCGGGGTGCGCAGCCAGGGTTTCGAGCTGACCGCCGCTGGCCAGATCACGCCGGAGATCAAGCTGCTGGCGGGCTACGTCTACGCGGAGGCCGTGGTCACCGAAGATCCGACCTTGCCGGCCGGCACGCCGCTCATCAACGTGCCGCGCCATTCCGGCAGCCTGCTCGCCGTTCACGAGGTGCAGGCCGGCCCGTGGAAGGGGCTCGGGCTCGGCGGCGGCGTGCGCGGCGTCGGCGAGCGGGCGGCGGACGCGGTCAACAGCTTCTCCCTGCCGGCCTATATCGCCGTCGATGCGCTCGCCTATTACCGCTACGAGAACTTCCGCTTCGGGCTGAACATCGAGAACGTGTTCGACACCGAGTATTACGAGAGCTCCCTCAACCGCTTCCGGGTCTATCCCGGCGCGCCCCGGCGCTTCACCGGAACGATGACGGTGCGGTTCTGATGAGGGCTCGCCAAGGGGCGGCCACGGCTGAGTCCGCACCGGCTCCCATCGCCGCGGGGGTCGCGCCACGCACCCGCATCGGCGCCATCGATGCCCTGCGCGGGCTCGTGATGCTGCTGATGCTGGTCGATCACGCGCGGGAGTTCTTCTACCTCCACGCCCAGGTGAGCGACCCGGTGAACCTCGCGGCGACCCCGCCCGGCCTGTTCCTGACGCGGGCCGCCTCGCATTTTTGCGCCCCGGTCTTCCTGCTGCTGACGGGGCTCTCGGCGAGCCTCTACGGGCAAAAGCACGGCAGCCGCGCCGCGACCTCCGCCTTCCTCATCAAGCGCGGACTCTTCCTGGTCGCCCTTGAAGTGACCCTGGTGAACCTCGCCTGGACCCGTGCCCTGCTGCCGCCGATCCTCTACCTGCAGGTGATCTGGGCGATCGGTCTCAGCATGATGGCGCTCGCCGCCCTGCTCTGGCTGCCGCGCCCGGCGCTGATCGGCGTAGGCCTGGCGATCATGCTCGGGCACAACGCGCTCGACGGGATCGTGCTCGCGCCCGATCAGCCGGGCTACGCCCTGTGGGCGGTGCTGCATCAGCGCGGCCTGATCCCGCTGCCCTGGGGCGCGGCGCGCACCTCCTATCCGGTGCTGCCCTGGATCGGTGTGATCGCCGCGGGCTACGCGCTGGGGCCGCTCTACGGCGCGGGCGTCGATCCGCGCACGCGCCGCCGACGCCTCGTCGCCCTTGGGCTCGCGAGCCTCGTCGCCTTCCTGATCCTGCGCGGCCTCAACAGCTACGGAGATCCGCATCCGTGGCTGGCGGGCAAGGATTGGGGCGCGGACGCCCTGTCCTTCGTCAACCTCACCAAGTATCCGCCCTCGGCCGACTTCCTGCTCGCAACCCTCGGTCCCGGCCTGCTGCTGCTCGCGCTGTTCGAGCGCCTGCCGGAACGGCGTCTAGGCTGGCTCACCGTCTTTGGCGGGGTGCCGCTGTTCTTCTACCTGCTGCACTTGTGGGCCCTGCGCCTGACCTATGACGGCCTGGCCGCCTTCGGTCTTGCGGGTCCCTCCGGCCGGATCGAAGTCGGTGCCCCGTTTCAGATCTGGCTGATCGCGGCACTGTTCGCGCTGGCCCTCTACCCGGCCTGCCTCTGGATGGTGCGGCTGAAGCGGCGCAGCCGGTGGCGGGGTCTGAGCTACCTCTGACCCCGCCCGCGCCGCCTACTGATATCCCTTCGGGAACGGGTTCGGCTCGATCAGCTCCGGGCTCTCGTAGACCACGTCGAACTGCCCGTCCGGCCGGGCGCGGGCGACCCGGGTCTTGGCCCAGAGGTGATGGTTCTCGTGGATCTTCACGGCGCCTTCCGGTGCGTCCTTGATCTCGAGGCCCGGTGAAACGGCGATCACCTTGTCGACCTCGAAGGAACCGGCCTTCTCCACCGCCGCCTTCCACAGGAAGGGGCTGAGATAGGCGGCCTGGGTGATGTCGCCGATGACGGTCTTGTCGCCCCAGCGCTTCTTGAAGGCGGCGACGAAGGCCTCGTTGGCCGGAGTCTTGACCGACTGGAAGTACTTCATGCAGCTATAGGCGTCGGCGATGTTCTCGCCGCCGATGCCGTCGACGTCGTCCTCGGTCACGGACACCGTCACCAGCGTCTGCTTCTTGAGGTCGATGCCGGCCGCCTTGAGCTGCTTGTAGAAGGCGACGTTCGAGCCGCCGACGACGGTGGCGAAGATGACGTCCGGCTTCTTGAGCTTGATCTTGTTGATGACCGAGTTGAACTGCGTGTGCCCGAGCGGGAAGTATTCCTCGCCGACGATCGTGCCCTTGGTCACGTTGGTGATGTGCTTGGTCGCAATCTTGTTGGTGGTACGCGGCCAGATATAGTCCGAGCCGACCATGAAGAAGGATTTGGCGCCCTTCTCCTTCGTCACCCAATCGAGGGCGACGAGCGTCTGCTGGGTCGCCTCCTGGCCGGTGTAGATCACGTTCTTGGACTGCTCCAGACCCTCGTAATAGGTCGGATAGTACAGGAGGCCGTTATACTGCTCGAAGACCGGCAGCACCGCCTTGCGCGAGGCCGAGGTCACGCAGCCGAACACCGCCGCGCAATGGTCGTTGACGACGAGCTTGCGCGCCTTCTCGGCAAAGGTCGGCCAGTCGGAGGCGCCGTCCTCCTGGATCACCTTCACCGTGCGGCCGAGGATGCCGCCGCTCGCATTGATCTGTTCGATGGCGAGCCTTTCCCCTTGCGTCGCCCCGGTCTCGGACATCGCCATGGTGCCGCTGATCGAGTGCAGGATACCGATGGTCACCTCCTTGTCGGTGACGGCGAGCGCGCCCGCGCCGGTCTGCGCAAGAGCACGTCCGGGCAGGGCGCTTAGCAGCGGAGAGGCGGCAAGGCCGAGCAGAAGCCGGCGGCGGAGATGGAAGTGGGCGTCGTTTCGGTCACGCGAGCGCATGTCTCTTCGAATTCCTTCGAACGTCATTCGGCCAATCGGTCCGAATGACGGCCCTGTGGCCGCCAGACGAGGCCGATGCCCCCGTGCGTATTTCGTCTCAGGAAACTGATTTGTATCAAGGGGAATTGCTGGGCGGCCTGCCCATATTTCTCGCGATGTGCCGTCCGGCTAGTCGTTTCGGGGCAATCTCTACTTTCGGCGCCGGCCGGGCGCGCACCCGCTCAAGGTCTCGAACACGATCCGGAACACCGCATCCATGCCCGCCGACAACGCACCGCCGTCCGGGGCGAGCAGGCGCAGGCCGAGTCCCGCGCCGTTGGGCAACGGGCTCACGCCGGTCAGGCAGCCCGCCGCGTCGGCCGCCTGTCTCAGATGGAGGCCGGCCAGGCGCGCGTCGTCGGGGGCGCCGAGCACGACCATCGTGCCGTAGGCGCGGTGAGGCCCCGTCGGTGAATCCGGCGCCGTGAACGCCCTCCCGTCGATGCGGCTGCGCTCCCGCACCAGCGCGCGGCCCTCGGGGTCACGGATCGTCAGGCCGAGGTCGAGCCGGTCGAACGGACGGCCCTCACCCGCGGGGTCGTGACAGGCGACGCTCTCGGTGACGATGGCGCGGGCGCCGGGCTCGGCGGTGATCTCGGTGGAGACGGCGAGATGGGCGCCCGGAAACAGGATCAGCGGATCGGGATTGAGCGCGAGGAAGGCATCCGCGGCGATGGTGAGCCGCGTCTCCTGGCGCGAGGGTTCCGGGCCGCCGCGATGCACGACCGTGCCGGCCTGGGTCGTGACATGGACCCGCGCGCCGGACCGCGCCGCGATCGCCAGGGTGAGGTGGTCGGCGGCGTAGAGGCCGCCCGAGGCCGATTGCAGGTAGAGGGTTGCGAGGTCGGGGCTATCCGGATGCATCCGGAAGGCGCGGGTGATGTGGAACGGGTAGGGCACGGCCTGCCGCGACAGCACCGTGGTGCCGCCGCCGCGGGCGAAGACGAGGGAGGCCTGCACCCGGCGCCCGACCGGAGCGGTTGGGGTGGGCGTCTCGGGAAGGCCGTCCAGCGACAGGGCCATCAGGGCGCAAACAGCACGGCGCGGCAGATCGCATCGGCCACCGCCTCGACGCCCTCGCCGGAGCGGGCATTGGTGGCGGCCACGGGCTTCGCGCCCCGGACGCGGGCGGCCTCCGCCAGCATGGCGGGCAGATCGACGCCGACATGGGGTGCGAGATCGGTCTTGTTGATGACGAGGAGGTCGCAGCGCAGCACGCCGGGGCCGCGCTTTCGCGGGATGTCGTCGCCACCCGCCACGTCGATCACGAAGATCCACCAATCGACCAGATCGAGGGAGAAGGTCGAGGCGAGGTTGTCGCCCCCCGACTCGAAGATCAGGAGTTGGAGCCCCGGAAACTTCGCCTCCAGATCGTCGCCTGCCGCGATGTTGAGGGTCGGATCCTCGCGGATGACGGTGTGCGGGCAGGCGCCGGCCTCCACCGCCTCGACCCGGGCCGGATCGATCAGCCCGGAGCGGCGCAGGCGCTCGGCATCCTCCTTGGTGACGAGGTCGTTGGTGACGACGGCGAGATCGACGCCGCGGGCCTGGAGTGCCGGGATCAGCCGCTCGATCAGCGCGGTCTTTCCCGAACCGACGGGGCCGCCGATGCCGATGCGGGCGGCGGTGACGGATTCGGGGAGGGCAGGGGAGGGGGAGGCGGTCATCGCAGCATGTAGCGTTGGGCGAGCGGGAGGACGGTAGCGGGCTCGCAGGTGGCGAGTTCCCCGTCCACGAAGACCTCGAAGGTCTGCGGATCGACCCGGATCTCCGGGCAGGCGTCGTTCCAGAGCATGTCGGCTTTGGTCAGCGTGCGGGTGCCGCGGGCCGGCAGCAGGTTCTTCCGCAGGCCCAGGCTCTCGCGGAGCCCACCCTCAATGGCGAGCGGGTGGACGAAGCAGGCCGACAGCCCCTGCTTGGCCAGCCCGAACGCGCCCCATTGCGGGCGCATCAGCATCGGCTCGCAGGTCATCAGGGAGGCCGCGGAATCGCCCATGGCGCCCCAGGCGATGAAGCCGCCCTTGATCACGAGTTCCGGCTTGATGCCGAAGAAGGCCGGGCGCCAGATCACGATGTCGGCCATCTTGCCGGGCTCCAGCGAGCCGATATGCTCCTGAATGCCGAAGGTGCGCGCGGCGTTGATCGTGTACTTGGCGATGTAGCGCTTGATCCGGGCGTTGTCGCCGAAGCCCGGCCGTTCCTCCGGCAGGGCGCCGCGCTGGTCCTTCATCTTGGAGGCGAGCTGCCATGTCCGGCAGATCACCTCGTGGATGCGGCCCATGCCCTGGCTGTCGGAGCCGAGCATCGAGATCGCGCCGATATCGTGCAGCACGTCCTCGGCCGCGATGGTCTGCGCGCGGATGCGGCTCTCGGCGAAGGCCACGTCCTCCGGCAAAGCCGGGTTGAGGTGGTGGCACACCATCGTCATGTCGAGGTGCTCGTCGAACGTGTTGACCGTGTAGGGATTGGTTGGGTTCGTCGAGGAGGGCAGGCAGTGGGGCAGCCCCGCCACCCGGATGATGTCGGGTGCGTGCCCGCCGCCCGCACCCTCCGTATGGTACATGTGGATCGTGCGCCCGCCGATCGCCGCCAGCGTGTCCTCCACGAAGCCCGACTCGTTGAGCGTGTCGGTGTGGAGCTGGACCTGGAAGTCGTATTCGTCGGCAAAGCCGAGGCAGGCATCGATCGCCGCCGGCATCGCCCCCCAATCCTCGTGGATCTTGAGGCCGAGCACGCCGGTCTCAAGCTGTTCCTTCAAGGCCGCCGGCTTGTGGGTGTTGCCCCTTCCCAAAAAACCGAAATTGACGGGCCAGGCTTCGGCCGCCTGGAGCATTTTTCCCGTGTTGAACGGCCCGCCGGAATCGATGCCGACGGTGATCGGCCCGAGCGAGCCGCCGAGCAGCGTCGTGATCCCTGAGGCGATGGCGTGATCGGGCAGGCCGGCGGAATCGAAGTGGACGTGGACGTCGATGGCGCCCGGCGTCGCGATCAGCCCCTCGCAGTCGCGCACGGTAGTGCCGGCCGACACGATCAGGCGCGGATCGACGCCGTCCATGATCGCCGGGTTGCCGGCCTTACCGAGGCCGACGATGCGCCCGTCCTTGATGCCGAGATCGCCCTTCACGATGCCGAGGACGGGATCGATCACGAGCACGTTGCACAGGAGGAAGTCGAGGGCTCCTTGCGCCGCCGTGACGCCGGGCGCGAGCCCGATGCCATCCCGAAGAGTCTTGCCGCCGCCATGCAGGCACTCGTCGCCGTAGACCGCATGGTCGTGCTCGACCACTGCGATGAGCGAGGTGTCGGCGAGCCGCACGCCGTCGCCGATGGTGGGGCCGTAGAGGGCGGCGTAATCGCGCCTTGGGATCGTGACCATGTTTCCGCGTCTCCCTCAGGCGCCCTTGAAGCCGCGAGCCTTGGCGCGCGCCAGCGCGTCGGCGCGCGCCAGCGCGTCGGCGCGGGCCGCGTCGGTGTCGAGCTTGCCCTGTGTCAGGTTGTTGAGGCCGGTGAGCTCGCGCTCGCCGCCGAACCCCACCAGCGTCACGCTCTTGCGCTGGCCCGGCTCGAACCGCACCGCCGTGCCCGCCGGGATGTCGAGGCGAAAGCCCAGCGCCTTGGCGCGGTCGAAATCGAGCGCCCGGTTGACCTCGAAGAAGTGGTAGTGCGAGCCGATCTGCACCGGGCGGTCGCCGGTGTTGACGACATCGAGGCTCACCCGCGGTCGCCCGGCACCAAGCTCGATCTCGCCCTCCGCCGGCAGGATCGCGCCGGGTTCGAGCGTGTCGGGCTCCGCCCCTTCCGCAGGCCGGATCGGCTCGTGCACGGTGACGAGCTTGGTGCCGTCGGGGAAGACGCACTCGACCTGCAGGATCGGCATCATCGAGGCGACGCCCGGCATCACGTCACCGGTCGTCAGGATGGTCGAACCCCAGCCGATCAGGTCGGCGACGGTGCGCCCGTCGCGGGCGCCCTCCAGGATCTCGTCGGTGATGATCGCCACGGCTTCCGGGTAGTTCAGCTTGAGCCCCCGCGCCCGCCGCTTACGGGCGAGTTCGGCGGCGGTGAAGATCGTGAGCCGTTCGAGTTCGGTCGGCGTCAGCAGCATCGGCGCGGCTCCTTCAATTCGCGAACAGGCGGAGTTCGGCCTGGGCTTGGCGCATGGCGGCGATCTCGATCAGCGGGGTGAAGCCGGTCAGTTCGATGGCGCCCACTGGCTCGCGCACGGGCTGCTCCAGCAGTTCGGCGATCAGCAGCAGCGCGCCCCCCAACACCCGCTGCGCCTCGATCGCCCCGATGGCGCCGAGCCGCACCGCGGCCGAGGTGAGCCCGCTGACGAAGAGATAGCCGGAGACGGATGCGGCCGCGCGCTCGTCGAGGCCGAGCGCCGGCCACAGCGCGCCCTGCACGGTGGGAAGATGCCCGAGCAGCCGGCCCGCCCGTACGGAAGCGCGCAGGTCGGCGGCGCCCGGCGTGCCGAGGCGGGCGTGCGAGGCCAGCAGCGAGGCGCCGTTGCGGCGGCTGCCGACCCGCATCGGCTCGGCCAGTGAGGCTGCCTCGACCGCTGCGTCGATGGCCGCGAGGCGTTCGATGGCGCCGCCGGCGCGGTGGGCCAGGATCAGCGCGATCCGGTCGGTCTCGGCCCAGCGGAAGCGCAGGGCCGCCGCGACGGTGCGGGCGAGCGCCGCCTCGTCGAAGGCCGGGTTCTCGGCCACCAAACCTTCGAGGCCGTTGGAGAAGGCGAAGCTGCCGCTCGGGAAGGCCGTGTCGGCCTGCTGGAGCGCGGTGAGGGCGGCGAGCAAGGCCTCAGGCCCCCTCGGCCGCCGCGTCGACGGAATGCGCGACGCGGCCCTCCTCGACCAGGGCGCCGAGGCGTACGAGGTAATCCTCGGCCGGCCCTTCCAGCGCGACGAGGATCGCCGCGCCGTCGAAGCGGACCCGCCAGTGCAGGTTGCCGGCATGGTAGCCGAGTTCGAGCGCATCGGCGGTGGAACGCGGCACGAGCCGCAGCCAGCTTTCGGTGCCAACGCGGGCGACAAGCGCGTGACCATCTTCGAGGACGAGCACCGCGCCGTCGAACAGGGCCTGATCCCGTGGCAGGGCGAGCGCGATTTCTTCGCCGGCCACCGTCGTCGCCCGCAGGCGCCGCCGGGCCACGTCGGCGCTCGGCACCCGCAGGATGTCCACCGCGCCGTGATGTTCGAGGTGATGCAGGCGCTCCGCGAGACCAGCCTCCGACCGGCTGCCCAGAACGCGTTGGATCACACGCATACGCCACGACTCCGATACACACGCCGCCCCGCCCGGTGCGGGGGCGGAGCTGTCCTTGGGGTGCCGAAACCGCAGGGCGGTTCCCGGCAACTCCCAAGATCCTAAGCGAGGATCGCGCCAGAATCGAGCGTATTGAGAATTAATTTTTCTCGCAAAGAAAGCAGTGGGCGGTGTGGCGCGCGCTCAGCGCGCATTCCGACGAAGTGGTCACCGATTCGTCGCAACAATGCGCGTCAGCACAAGGACCGAGAGTCACCGGCCTGATGCAATCAGGTCGGTGACTCTAGCGCGATGCAACCAGAGGGTTCGCGTCCCGGCCGCGACCCGGAACGACCACGACGCGGCGGATCTCGCCGCGCAGATAGGCCTGCAGGAACCGGTCGTAATTCTTGAACGAGATGCAGCCGTTCGAGGCGCCGTTGGGCCCGAGCAGGTAGGTGTGGGTGAGCAGTCCGACGCGGCCGTGGATCGCCTCGCTGCCGCCGACGGGCGTGAGGCGCAGCGCCCGCACACCGTGGAACGGTGCCTCGCGCTCGGTCAGGTCGTAGGTGCCCGGCGGGGTGGCGCCGCGCATCTTGAGATGGACGTAGCGCGGATCGTCCATGCTCTCGCCGAGGCCGGAATGCGCTTCCAACCGTTCGCCGCTCGGCAGAACCACGCTCTGGGCGCTGATGTCGTAGACCGCGATGCCGCCTTCGCCGACGGGCGGCGCGGCGGGCAGGGGCGTGGTCAGGACCCGGCGGGCGGCGGACTCGGCAGCGCCGTTCTCCAGGGCCGCGTAGGCGAGAGCGGGGGCCGGCGTGGCGGGTTTCTCGACGCCGAGCAGCTTCTCGAAGAAGGTGCGGGTGTCCTCGACCTGGGCCGGCGCCACCGCGACCGTGGACCGGCGCGCGACCATCCGCTCGGCCCGGCGCAGGGCGTCCGCCGCCCCAAGGCGCGTCAGCTCGGCCGGGCGGCGCACGGGCAGGGGCACGACCTGCGCGAGGGCCGCCGTCGGTGCCTCGTTCGGAAGCCAGAACAGGGAAGCCGTCCCGAAGCGCGCCTCGGTGGGGGCGGGCAACGCCTGGGGCATCCACTCGGCCAAGGATTCGGCCATAGCTTCGGCCGGCGGCTCCGCGGCGTCCGGTGCGGCCTCCGGCGCTTGGTCCGGGATCGAGGCCACCGTCTCTACGGGGGTATCCGGCACCGGGTCTGCCGCAATGGGGACCGCCACCGTTTGAAGCGGTGGCAGATCGATCCGTCCAAACGGCGCGGAGGAGGCCAGGATCAGGGCCGCGCTCAGATAGGCGGCCGAGGGGAGAGCCCACGAGAGGAGAGGATGTGCCATGCGCCGCCCGAATTCCCGTCCGGGAGCGGCCTCCGCCCCGGTCCTGAACCGCCCCGCCGACGCACGCGCCCTGCGACGCGCATCCCTCAGCCGGTCAATGTCTCGTTAACCAAGTGCGCCGTCGCGCTCGGCGATTCTGGGGCGAGATCATGGTCGGGCGGGGGTAAAACCGGAGCGGACTTTGGGCCGGATGATTGCGGGAGAGGCGAAGGGATGATGCCGAGGGACGGGACGGTCCGGCAGCGCGGGACCGATCCTACCGTGGATTCGGCGCCGAACTGCGAGCCCGAGCGCTTCACTCATTTCTGCGATTTGAGATAGCCTCGAATGTGTTCGAAAGATTCGCCGATCGCGCTCAAGGCGTGGCGACGCCTCCCCAGCAGATGTCGCAGGTCCAACTGGGCCGCTTCGCGGCTCGGGCCCTCCAAGGCCGGCAGGGGCGGCAGGATATGGGCGTAATAGGTCTTGCCCAGTAATCGATGCAGCAGACGTTCGCCGGGGAATGGGAGATTGTTGTTCAGGGCGCGCGCGGCTTTGAGAAGGTTTCGGATATCGTACTGTACAGGGCTGATATCCGGCACCTGCTTGTGCAGGCCGAGCAACGTATAGACGGCCACGCGCGCGGTGCGGATCGAGCTGTCTATCGTGAAGATGATGTCGTTCGAGGTTTCGACGAACTGGCCCATCAGGCCCAGATTCGTGCAGCCCTTCGGCACGACATGCGGCCGGTCGCCTGCCGCGCGCGGCATGAACATCGCCGTGATGTAGGGCATCAGCGCCAACCGCACCTTGGTGTTGGCCGCGACGGCTTCGCATTGGTCGGCGATGCCGAGATGATAGCAAAGTTCGCTCAAGATCTCCCGCCCGGTACAGGCCGGCATCGGCTTCCGGACGTGGTTCCCGTCCTTGTCCATCAGGAGCGCGTAGGCCCAGAGCACCAGCACGTCCTGGGGCTGTTCTGGGAAGTGCGGCTGACGGTTGCAGGTCACGCTCAGCACCCAGTTCGAATCCGTGAAGGTGATGATGCCACCCGTCACCGTCTTGCCCGAATAGGGATCGTTGACCGCCAACTCCTTCAGCCGCTCGACCAGGGGCGAGGGTTTGCAGGTCAGCGTCACCGATTCCCACATCGACTTGTCGATGTCGCCGTAGAACTTCGCGGGATTACCGAAGACCGGTGATTTCTCAGCCAGATTCTTCCACAACGCCCAGTCGCTGTCCTGGCCCGGATCGTGCCGACCACGTTCGAGGATCGGCGCCTGATCCATGTCGCCATAGGCCGTGCCCTCGGTCATCGAGCCGGTCAGAGCAAAGACCACGTCCCGGCTCTCGACGGGAATGACGTCCTCCTCGCCCTTCGTTTTGACGTGGATGCCCGTGACGGTGCGCGCATTGCCATCGACGCTCATAGCCAGATCATACGCCCGCACGCCGAACCGCACGGTCACGCCGCGCGCCATGAGGTGGTTGACCAGCGGCCGGACGAAACTGTCGTATTGGTTGTATTTCGGGAAGACGAGCGCCGACATATCCGCCAGCCCATCGATCGCGTCGAGGAAGCGGTGCATGTAGAGCTTCATCTCGAGCAGGCTCTGCCAGTTCTCGAAGGCGAACATCGATCGCCAGAAGAACCAGAAATTGGTCTCGAGGAACTCCGGGCTGAAATATTGCTCGATCGTGATGTCGTCGAGATCCTCCTTGCGCTTGAGCAGGAGGCGGATCAGTTCCCATTGCTGGGATTTCGTGAGGCCGAAATTCGAGAAATCGCGAATCTGCCCCTGCTCATGCATGAGGCGAGCTTTGGAGTAATTGGGGTCGTGATCGTTGACGAGCCGGTACTCGTCGAGGACGCTGTAGCCTTCCGGAAGTTCGAGCGCCTGAACATCCTGGAACATGTCCCAGAGGTTGTCGTAGTTCCAGTTCATCTCGCGACCGCCGCGGATGATGTACCCGTCCTCCGGGTTGCCGGCGCCGTCGAGCGAGCCGCCTTCGACGTCCAGCGCGTCGAGGATCGTGATGTCCTGGCCGTTCATGCCGCCGTCGCGGATCATGTAGAATGCGGCGGCCAGCCCGGCGATGCCGCCGCCGATGATCCAGGCCTTGCGCCCCTCCACCCGCGGCCCCGGCACCGGGCGGTTGCGCATGTAGGCGCCCATCATGTCGGGGGGCGGAAGCGTATTGGTGGGGCGATTGTGCCAATAGGCGGCCGATGCATCGGTTTCGACGACGAAATCGTGACCTTCCTTGCCTGGAATGGCTTCGGCCATTGCGCGTCTCCCGAGAGGACGGCCGGCGTCACAGGGCCGGCGTGACGGATAAGAAGGGCCTCACGAAACGCGCGATCACCGATCGTCCCCCCCTCCGGGCACGGCGGCGCAGCGGGCGTTTCGTGAGAGACAGTCAGGCGGGTGATCGGCTCGTGATCGCCGGCGTAGGGCCTGCTGCAAAAGCGGTTTTGAGCCTCGAAAGTCGGCCTGTTTGGCCATGAGTCCGGTGCGTCGGCATTGATGTGTCGCAATCGGGCCGTGCATCCCGTGTGTTAGCGCTGGCTTCGCGGTGAGCGATGGTTTCCCGAGGGGATGGCGCAGCAAGTATCCCGGCGAACGGCTGTGCAGAGAGAGGAGCTGCCAAGCTTCCTCTCGTTCAACAAGTCTGGATCGCGTCGTCCGCTGCCGCGGCATCGATGCGCTGCGGGACTGTTCAGGCGATGGGACGGTCCGGGTCCGCTGCCCTCGAGAATCCCCGCCAACACGTGTTCATCGAGGAGGATTGGATGGCAGAACTCGTGGTGATCGGCTTCGAGGATCCGCAGGAGGCGGATCGCGCTCTGAACGAATTGGCCCGCCTGCAGACGGAATATCTGATCGATCTCGAGGATGCGGTCGTCGCCATCCGGAGCCCTGACGGCAAGCTGCGGCTCAAGCAAAGCGTCGATCTGGTCGGCGCCGGGGCCGCCTCCGGCGGTATCTGGGGCGCGATGTGGGGCTCGCTGGTCGGCCTCGTCTTCCTCAACCCGCTGCTCGGCCTCGCGACGGGGGCCGCCCTCGGACTGGGCGCGGGCGCCCTGTCGGGCAAGCTTGCCGATTACGGCATCAACGATGACTTCATCCGCTCCGTCGCCGAGGCGGTGCAGCCGAACACCTCGGCGCTGTTCATCCTCGTGCGCAAGGCGCAGCCGGAGAAGGTGCTCGCGGAGATGTCACGGTTCCGAGGGCGCGTCATCCGCTCCTCGCTCTCGCCGGAGCAGGAGAGCCGCCTGCAGGCCGCCCTGTCGCAGCCTGACGTGTCGATGCCCGGAAGTGACGGCGCGTCGGCCGAACCATCCGCGGGCAGCACGGGCGCGCCGCCTCCCGGGGGCTCCGGCACCGCCGACGGCTCTTGATCGCGGCGCTCCCGCAACCGGCCGTGGCCGCCGGCAACCGCGCCGCCGATCCTGCGGGCCGATGGAGGCTGCCGGCCCGTCGCGGGTGGGTAGTCGGCCGGCCCTGTCTCGAAGGCGCGTAAGCCGTCGCATCCGGCCGTCGGCCGCGGCACGGCCGGGATGGGCGTGACGGCGTTGTCTCATGCGGCCGCCTAGTGAGACGCCGCCTTCCTGTCGAAACGAGGCCCGGCCTCACTTTCGCCTCCGCCGGACCTCCATGGTGGAACACTGCGTCGAGCCCCCAGCCTGTCCGAACGATGAAACCCGCCCCGATGAGCGAGCAAGAGGCTGCGCGCCTTCGTGCCTTGGACCGCTATCGGTTGCTCGACACCCCGCGCGAGCAGGATTTCGACGAGATCGCCGAGGCCGCCGCCGAGCTGTGCGAGGCGCCGATCGCGGTGGTCAATCTCGTCGGCGACGGGCGGCAGTTCTTCAAGGCGGAGGTCGGCCTCGGTGTGCGCGAGACGCCGCTCGAAACCTCCTTCTGCCGGCAGGCCATCCTGCACGATGACTTCCTCTACGTGCCCGACACCGCGCGCGACCCGCGCTTCGAAGGCAACCCGCTCGTCAGCGGCGATCCCGGCCTGCGCTTCTACGCCGGCGCCCTGCTGAGGACCGACGAGGGGCAGCCGATCGGGACCGTCTGCGTCCTCGATACCCGCCCGCGCGAACTCACGGAGCGGCAGCGCCGCGGCCTGATGCGGCTCGCCCGCCAGGCCATGACGCAGATGGAACTGCGCCGCTCGCTGCGTGAGCAGGCGGAGCAGCGCCTGCTGCACGAGCGCATCCTCGACAGCGCCACCGACTACGCGATCGTGGCCATGGATCCCCACGGCCGCGTCACGCGCTGGAACACCGGCGCCGAGCGCATCCTCGGCTGGACCGAGGCCGAGATGCTGGGCCGGACGGTCGATGCGTTCTTCACGCCGGAGGATCGGGCGGGCGACCGGCCCGATGTCGAGAAGCGCCTGGCGGCGCAAACCGGCAGCGCCCCGGACGAGCGCTGGCACATGCGCAAGGACGGAACCCGCTTCTGGGCCTCGGGCGAGATGATGCCGCTGACGGCCGAGGACGGCGGGCTCATCGGCTTCCTCAAGATCCTGCGCGACCGCACCGGGCAACGCGCCTCGGAGGCGGCTTTGCAGGCGAGCGAGTTGCGCTACCGCTCTCTTGTCGAGGTCAGCCCGCAGGTCGTCTGGTTCGGCGACGAGGCCGGCCGTGTCACCTACTGCAACACCTATTGGTACGACTATACGGGGCTGCCCCCCGGCGAGACCGGCGAGGCGAGCTGGATGGGTGTGATCCATCCCGATCACCGCGAGCGCGTTCGCGATGCGTGGCTTGCCGCGGCGCGAAGCCGGGGGGGCTACGAGGTCGAGTTCCCCCTTCGCCGCGCCGACGGGCAGTACCGCTGGTTCCTGTCACGGGCGCGGCCCGTGCGCGACGAGGCCGGGCATCTCAGGAGCTGGATCGGCACCACCCTCGACATCCACGAGCGCAAGGTGGCCGAGGAGCGCTTCGCGGCGCTCACCGAACTGGCACCGGCCATCATCTGGTTCGGGAATCCGGACGGCAGCCTCAGCTACCTCAACGACCGCTGGTACGCCTATACCGGCCAGACCCCCGAGCAGGCACTGCCGCTCGGCTGGGGTGAGGCGATCCACCCGGACGACGTGGACGGCCTTCTCAAGGTCTGGGAGGCGGCCCGCACCCACGAGACCGTCTACGACACCGAGGCACGCCTGCGGGCGCGCGACGGAACCTACCGCTGGTTCCTGATCCGTGCGGAGCCGCGCCGGGACGCGAGCGGCGCGGTGGTCGGCTGGCTCGGCAGCAACAGCGACATCCACGACCGTCGGCAGGCGGACGAGGATCTGCGCCGGGCGCGGGAGCAGTTGCACCTCGCCGTCGAGGCGACCGGAACCGGCATCTTCGACTACGACCTCGTCACGGACACGCTGGAATGGGACGCGCGCACCCGCGCGCTGTTCGGCCTGGGACCGGAGGCGCCGGTCGCCTACGACGTGTTCCTGGCCGGCCTGCATCCGGATGACCGGGCCTGGGTCGATCGGGCGGTCGAGGCCGCGCTCGATCCGGCCGGCAGCGGCACCTACGACATCGCCTACCGGACCATCGGGCTGGAGGATGGCATCGAGCGCTGGGTCGCCGCCAAGGGACAGGCCTTCGTCGCCGGCGGCCGCACCGTGCGCTTCATCGGCACCGTGCGCGACGTCACGCAGAGCCGGCGGGCCGAGCAGACCCTGCGCGAGACCGAGGAGCGTTACCGCCTCGCGGCGCGCGCCACCAACGACGCGATCTGGGACTGGAACCTCGCGACCAACCAAGTCCTCTGGAACGAAGCGCTCACGGTCGCTTACGGCTATCCGCCGGAGGCGGTCGATCCGACCGGCGATTGGTGGATCACCCATATCCATCCCGACGACCGGGCGCGGATCGACGCCTCCATCCACGCGGTCATCGACGGGACCGGCACCGCCTGGAGCGACGAGTATCGCTTCCTGCGCGCGAACGGCACTTATGCCGACATCCTCGACCGGGGCTACGTCATCCGTGACGGGCACGGGGCGGCGGTGCGGATGATCGGGGCGATGCTCGACATCAGCGAGCGCAAGCGGGCCGAGGAGCACCAGCGCCTGCTCACCGGCGAGTTGCAGCACCGGGTCAAGAACACGCTCACCCTCGTTCAGGCGATCGCCAGCCAGACCCTCCGCAACGCCCCGGATCTGGATGCAGCCCGCGAGGCTTTTGCCGCGCGCTTGATCTCGCTCGGCCGCGCGCACGACATCCTGACCCGGTCGAGCTGGACCGAGGCGCCCATCGCGGAAGTCGTGGAGGGGGCTCTGGCGGTCCATCGCGGCGCTGCCATGGCGCGCATCCGCGCGAGCGGGCCGAGCGTGCTGCTCGGCGCTAAGGCGGCGCTCTCGCTTGCGCTGGCCCTGCACGAGCTGGCCACCAACGCGACCAAGTACGGCGCCCTCGCCAACGAGGTGGGATGCGTCGAACTGCGCTGGCACGTGGTGCACGAGGACGAGGCTCCCCGCTTCTGCCTGACATGGTCCGAGCAGGGCGGCCCGCCCATCCTGAGCCAGCCCTCGCGCCGCGGCTTCGGCTCGCGCCTGATCGAGCGCAGCTTCGCCGCCGAGGTCGGCGGAGAGGTCAAGCTCACCTACGCGCCGACCGGCCTCGTCTGCCGCCTGGAAGCCCCCCTCGCATCGATGCAGGAGCCGCGCGACGAGGTCGCCGCCTGAGGGACTAGGTGCCCGCTCCACAGCAAAGCGCCTGGGATCTGGGCGAGCCTTGTATGGGTGTAAAATGGCCTAGCTTGTGCATACTGGGCCGCTGCGATCCCGTGTCGATCCGAGGCCCTGAGCCCTGGCGCGTACGACATCGCCACTCCTGACGCACCGGCGCGCATCGGCCGGTGCCGTTCGGGGTGAACACCTCTTGCAGGCGACGCCATCCATCCGGCCGCCGCGGAATCGTTGGAGATCCGGGTCATCGCGCTGTGCGGTTCCATGACGTCGGCGACGATTGTCCCGGGGCCGACGCCGAACCCGCAGGCTACGGTCTCGCCACCGGCTGTGGCTGCCGCGATCTTCACCGGTCCGCTGCGGCCGGCCGGCATCGCCCGAAATTCCGTAACGGGAAGCATCTCCACGATGAGACATACCGCCCTCCTCGCCGCGTTCCTCGCCCTTGCCGCACCGGCTTCCGCCCACGACCTCTGGATCAATCCGGTCGGCGGCGGGGTGCAGATCCTCTACGGGCATCCCCACGAGCCGGAACTGCCGAGCGCGGCCAAGCTGATGAGCCTGACCGCCTACGAGCCGTCCGGCGCGGTGGCCCTGAGCGCCAAGCTGCAGACCGGCGCGGCACCTGTGCTCAAGGCCGCCTACGATGGCGATGCGCTGGTCGCGGCGTCCTACGACAACGGCTACTGGGTCCGCTTGTCAGACGGCAGCTACCGCAACGCCAGCAAGCGGATGCTGCCGCAGGCCGACAAGAGCCTCTGGTCGGTGAAGTTCGCCAAGGCCATATCCGGCCCGACAGCTCCGTGGGACAAGGTCGTCGGCCAGCCGCTGGAGATCGTCCCGCTGGAGGAGCCCGCCGCGGCTTCGGGCCAGATCCGGGTGCGCGTGCTGTTCGAGGGCCGCCCGCTCGACGGCGCCAGCGTGGTCGCCACCGACGGCGTGAACTTCAAGAGCGAGGCGGATCAGGCCCGCGCCACGACCGACGCGGACGGCGTCGCGGTCGTCTCGCTGCGCAGTGCCGGACCGCAGGTGCTCGGCGTCAGCCACCGCGTCAGCCCCTCGCAGACGCCGGCGCTGGCCGATGCGGACAGCTACGGCGCGACGCTCGCCTTCACCGTAACCGACCCGAAGACCAACTGAGCGCAGGGACGGCACCCGGTGGCGCCGGCCTCGATGGCCGGCGTCACCGTGCGTGGTCCTGCTCGGGTGCCCTCTGGCGCCGTAGCGCCTTGAAGCTTGGCGAAAGCCCGTTCGATCGGGGTGAGGTCGGGCGCGGAGGCCGGCGAATGGCGCCGGCATCCGCGAAAGACCGTCCGCTACGGCGTTTCCTGTCGCGCCGCCGCGATCATGCGATCGCCGTCCTCCTGCAGCAGCAGGCGATCCGACACGAGTGCATCGACGGATTTCGTCACGGCCGCAACGTAGGCACCCACATCCTGATATCGCTCCTCAAGGGACAAGCGGGGGTCGCCGGCCGTGTCTCGTTCGGCACGGGTGCGCGCGAACGGGATCTGGCTGCCCTCGCGATCGCACAGCGCGCCGGCGGGGAACGGATCGGCATACAGGTTCCAACCGGTGAAGGTGGCACGCGGGGCCGCAACCGCCGGCAGGCGAATGCCGGCCACCTCGTTGCCGTCGGCATCGACGCGCGGGACCAGTGGGCGATATTGCGGGCCGCTTTCCGGGTGCGGATCCACGTAGGTGCTGAAGCGCGCGATCGCATTCGGTGCTGTCGGAACGGGAACACCGACCATGAACGGGAAGCCGATGTCAGCCGCCTCGACGAGGGTTTGATCGGAGAGGCGCGGCACACGGCTCTCCGGGGGTGCCTTACCGTCCTTCACCCACTCCTCAAGCGCGACCAGCAGCGCCCTGACCGCCGGGGCCGGGTTCAGGCTGCTGCGTGGGTTCGTGCAGGGGCCCTTGGTCGAGCCCAGGCCGGCACGCCCATAGTGGAAGCCGCTCGAGACCAAGTAGGCGCGCGCGGTGTCGGGCAGGGGCACATCGGTGCGGCCAACCGGATCGGTCGTGAGGAGAGAGGCACCCTTCTGCCAATACTCGGTGCCGGTATTGGCCTCGATCAACAGAGGGTCGAATCCGTCATCCCGCAGCAGCTTGCCCGTCCGACCAGTGACGGGATCGTGCTGGGTGATGGCCGAGAACGGGAAGGTGTTCTCCGGGTAGAGGTGGTCTTCGTGCTGCGTGTTGGTGCGTGAGGGCTGACCGAAGCGGGCGTTGAGGAACACCCCGCCCACGCCCGCGATGTGAGACAGGACGCCGTCGAACACCCGCTTGCCGGTTTCGTCCCGGTTGAAGCCCTGTTGGATGAAGTCGCGCAGATAGCGCCCGCTCTGCGAGATGCCGAGCGCGAGGGCGTGCCGGATCGCGCCACCCGCCGGATTGGCCGCGCCGCCCTCGCTGCGGAGATAGGCCACCACGTCCCGCGTGGCGGCAAAACCGATCCCAAGCACCTTCGGCTCGGTGGCTTGGTACGTGAATTCGTAGAGCGACCCGGGCAGCGGCTTGGTGCCCTTCGGCAGAAGCTCGATCTGACGCGGCGTCGCGTAGTGCCAGGCGTCGGGCGGTACCGGCCGCGGCGGGTCGGACTCCCGGCGCCGAACGGTGAGGCGCGCCTCGGCCTTGTCCGGGCTGGCTGTCTTGAAGGAAAGGTAGAACGGCGCCTCCGGCGGGCCACGGGTCGCGCTGACGAGTTCATCGCGCACGACCTCGACGATCGGCTTGCCGCTGCGCGTGGCCACCGGCACGTCGATCGCCATACCGCCCTGCTGGCGCAGTGCGTCCGCCTCCCAGCCCGACCAGACGATGGTGTAGCCCCGGCGTAGCACGAGCCCGGTCCCGGCATCGGTGGCGGTCTTAGGATCGTTGACCGCCTGCGCGGCCTGAGCCGGTGCGTCGAGAACCCAGTTGAAGAGGAACTTGCGGCCCCGGTTCAGCACCTCGAACAGGAGCGTTCCGCTGCCTCGGGCCGGATCCTTGGGCCGCAGGATGAACAGGTCTGTCTTGTACTCGACCATGCCGCGGGCGTTGCGGGGCGCCAGGGCGATGTCGACGATGCCGGCATTTGCGGGATCGGCCGGGTCCAACTCGCCACGGGCCGTGCCGACGACACGCTCGTAGCTTCCGGCTGATCCGAACTCCGCGCCATCGGCAAAAGGCTCGACGCTGGCGATCTCGATGCCGGTGATGCCCGCATGAGCCGGCGCAGCGCCGAGGGCGCAGCCAAGTGCGCCGACCACAACCCAACCGTTGCGCATGTTTGCTCCCTGTCCGGCTCGTGCTGGCCGGTGTTCTCAGCAAGCATGTCAGGGGAAAGACGTCGAGAGGGATGCCGGGCTGCGCCTCGTTTTCTCTCTGTGTTGGCACTGCGCGCTGCTTTGTACGCTCTTCAGTTCGAGCGGCGCGTTCGATGGCCGAGTGAGGACTTCGAGCGCACCGAGGCATTCCACGGGTCGTCGGTGCCGCAACCAAGGCCCCGGAGCTCGACCACGAGGCAGCGCATCGGTGCCGATTCTGATTGTCGTTATTTTGCAGGAATCTGCGCGGTGACCTGTTCCACGCACCCGTTGGATCGGTATGATCGTGCTGAGGCACGACGCGTAGGAACCAAATATGACATCGACACTGCCGGAAGGTGCGAAGCCGGGCGATATCGTGACAGCAGACGGTAAGATCCTCTGCCGTGACCGAGAGCTTCACGAGTACGGCTATTTCACCGTCACCTACGAGCAGGCCCAGATCGCCCGCAAGCATGGCTGGGGCTGCCGGGCCGGCGTCGTCTTGGATGGGGAGCACTCCGACGAGTGGAGCTGGGACTACGCCGAGGAAGAGCGTCGCATTGCGCTGGAAAACGGCGATGAGCCGCCCGGAGTGCGGATCTACCGAGAGCCGCCCGCTTCGTGCCCCGTCGAAACAGCCCCCTCTTGCCGCCTCGAAGGCCGGTAGGCGAACGGGCTTCACCAGCCTGCATCGTACCCTGAGCGGCCCGCCCAGAACGGCGAGCCGGCTCACGACGACGTCGGTGACAGCACCGCCACGCAGGGGAGAGCTGGACTTCCGATCCGGCCCGGACGGCGCATCTCCCGGCTCGCCGGGGCGGACGCTACGCTCTCAGCCGCTCCGTGTTCGCAGCCACGTGTTCACGGTAGCGGGCAACCACGTCCTCGTGTGAACCGCCGGTCAGCAACGTCGTGGTCGCTTCAGTGGCTGCCGCGATCTTCTCGAACACCATCGAGTTCATCTCGGCCCACCCTTCCTGACCGCCCCAGGCAAGCCGTACCAGACGGAGTTCGATAACCCGCTGCGCCTCGAACGCGAGCAGAAGGGACGTCATGAAGGGATTGAACAAGCAGGGGCTCCGGTCCGTATGAAGGCGAGGTGGCAACCGCGCTTCATCGGCGGGTGATCCCAAGCTGGGCAGTTGGTCGCAGGGACAGCCCTTTCACGAGCGCATGAGCGCCCGGAAATCGAAGAAGGCAAACGCCCTCCAGGCCGGTAGGCTGACGCTAAGCCAGCCCACCGCTTTCCTTATTGGCGACCCTAAGACGCCCGACGATCAGGCAACCTGGAGCTGTCCGGCCGACTCTTTGCCGCTCTTCCGGTCGATCTCGACCTCGTAGGTCACCTTCTGCCCTTCAGCGAGATCGCGCAGGCCGGCGCGCTCGACCGCCGAGATGTGCACGAACACGTCCTTGCCGCCGTTGTCGGGCTGGATGAAGCCATAGCCCTTCGTCTCGTTGAACCATTTTACCGTACCGGTTGCCATGTGTGCTCCTCCTGTGGCGAACAGAGGCTTTAACGCGCCGAGCGGCTTTTGTTCCAAACCGTTGGCTTCTTGAGGCGTCTCGCCGTAGCCGAGCCTCAGCCTCCAGGTCGCAGCCTCTTGCCCGCAGACTTGGCTTATCGCCAGGTGCGGATGCCTGATGGCGTCCCGCAGCCGATCCGCATGGGCAGGCTCTGGGTACACCAGAGACGTCACGGAGTCGAAGGCCGTCCATACCGGAAGCGAGCCCTCTTGAACGAACATGTCGATCGCCTCGACAGCCTCCCACCGCTCGAAGGCGTCAGGCCCATGCACGGCCCGGCAAACAATGCGGGCGCGCAGGAATGGGTCTTCCGCCGTGGGAGCCGTTTCCAGCGAGAACATCACCCCTGAACGGTCGGGCTGCAGCTCATCCGGGAGAGCCCCGATCTTGCGCCAGAGGCAGTGCCAGGTGGCGCAGGCGGCCGGACGATCCCGGTAGATGCCGCATGCCACACCTGTCTGATGCTCGCATAAGGTTCCGGCAGGCTTGGCCAGCGCCTTGACTTCAAGAACCCGGCAGCACGCCGCGCAGGTGCCACAGGTTCGGCCGGGAACGAGAACGTGCAAGACTTCCGGACTTCCAATCTGAGGCCGTGCTGCAGGTGCCCGCCGCTCCTCACGAGAGACGGTCTCCTCGGCCTGCCGGGGATGATCGATCGGCGGAGAAAGCCGGGCCGTCCTCAGACCCGGCGCCTGTGGCTGCCCGGTCGGATGCCCCTTTCTCGAAAGGGGTTGTTAACCTTCCCGGCATGGGGGGCGAAACGGAATCGCGAGCAACGCCGTATAGGCGCACCAGACAGGAGAGCCGGTATGCCGGATGAGACAAGGTTGCCGACCTTGGACGTTCTCGCCGATCTGCCTCAAGCGGAGTTCGTGGCCCGCTGGCGGTCTCTGGTCGGCGAACCTCCTGCCATCATGCTGGAGAGCCGGTCAGAGATGATCCGCCTGCTGGTGGACAGTACGGAACCGGCTCCGTTTCGCTTCGATGAGCAGGCTCTGAACGCGCCTCAAAGTCATCCGGACCGGCGCTGAAAAGGAACGGCCACGGAAGCTGGAACGAAGGTGCGCGTACATCCGGCGTCACCCCCATCCCGGCATCGTGGCCGCGACCGATCAAGCGACAGGGTCGCGATCGGCATGTCCCTCAGATGGGGGCATCATGGTTAACAATCAATGACGAGTCCGACGGCCCAATCACTTTCGAGCCGGCGGCATGCCGCGTTGAGCCCCTAGAACGGGGAGAGCCAAGCCCGCGGCTTTGCATGCCGATCCAGGCTGCGACCTCTTCAGTCGATCACTCCTCAGTCAATCACCTCGACGATGCGACGCGTGCCCGGTTCGACGAGCACGGGGTGATCGTTCACGATGGTGTAGTTGTAGCCCTTGAGCTCGAACTCGCGCGGAACGTCGTAGTAGACCGGGCCTTCGTCGGGCAGGACGGTGCCGACGCGAACCGGCAGACGGGAGACGAAGGAGGGACGACGTTCAGCCCGAGCGTAGATGCGAAATCGCTCACGGCGGTCGATGCCAAGAATCCCGTTGGCCGTCCCGACGGCCGCTCCGATCGCTCCGCCAACCACGGCTCCCAGGGGGCCGGCCATCTCCTCCCCACGCGCGGCCCCCTCCTGCGCGCCGCGCTGAAGCCCCTGTGCGTGAGCGGAGGCGGCCATACCGATCCCGACCGTGATAAGGATCGTAGCGAGTTTGGCGTGCATCAACGGATAGCTCACTTGCCGCCCGACGCTTCATAGGCGGTGATCGCGCGGCGGCAGTTCTCGGACAGCTCGGCGCGGTGCTTCTTGAAGCAGGCATCCATCTCGGGGCTATCGGAGTCGATGCCTCCGCAAAACTGCAAGGCATCGCCCGTGCAGTACTTCTTGAGATCCGGGTTGCCGCGCTTGCTCTCCGGTGCGGCAGAGGCCGAGGCGACGACGAACGGTGCGGCAAGCAGCAGGCCGAGGGTAGCGAGGCGTGGCATCGATTGCTTCCTGAGCCCGATATGGGCGGGCAGGAATGATCGAGAGGATGGGATCGTTCCTCGAAAGCGTGCCCCGCGGCCCAATCTGCTCAACGGTTGGCGGGGCCTGTCGTGCCCACCCGACGAAGCGCCCGTACGCGACGCGGCTCCCTCTCAGGCTGACCGAAGGCCGTCAGCCTCGCGCCAACCGCGTCATCGCAGCCTGTCCCATCCCTGCAGGACACAGCGCCTTCCGCCCCAGATCATGCGCACGTGCAACTCTGCCGCCCGGTCAGGGTCCGAGCGCTCGAACGAAAAAAGGCGCTCCCAAGGAGCGCCTGTTTCTCTGTTCACGAAGAAGCGTCAGACCATCCGGCGGTCCGGTGAGGGACCGCCGGAGATCCGGATACTAGTACGAGCCGAACTTGTAGTTCAGGCCGGCGCGGACGACGGCGAACTCGGTGTCGCGGACCTGCTGGCCACCGCTGACGAGCACGGTGCCCGGGCTGCCGATGGAGACCGTGCGGCCCTGGTTGTCCGTCGCGAAGGCGCCACGGCCGCCGGTGCCGCGGTCGAGGTTCACGTACAGACCTTCGACCTTCAGCGTCACGGCCGACGACTTGAAGAAGTTCAGGAACGAGTCGGTCGGGAGAGCGTACTCGATACCACCACCGGCGGCCCAGCCGGTCTGGAAGTCGTTGCTCGACACGCCGGTGCCGAACTCACGACCGCCGCCGGAGCCGTAGGCGAAGCCGCCGGTGCCGTACACGAGGGTGCGGTCGAAGGCGTAGCCGAGGCGACCGCGGACGGTGCCGAAGAAGTCGAGGCCGGACAGACCACCCGGGTTGAACACCTGCTGGGCGGCCAGCGGGCTGGTCGAGAGGAAGCGGTTCCGGTCACGGCCGAAATCGGCGTACTGGGCGTCGGCCTCGACACCGATCACGACACCGGAGCCCGGGGTGAACTGGTAGTTGTAGCCGATCTGACCGCCGCCGACGAAGCCTTCGTTGGACTCACGGTTGCTGAACGCGACCACGGCGGTGGTGCCCGGGGGCACGAGCAGGGAGGCCGGGCCGACGCCGATCACGGTCGGGACGCGGTCATCCTGGGTGCCGAAGCCGTAACCGGCGTTGAAACCGGCGTAGAAGCCCGTCCAGGTGAACACCGGCACCGGCTGGAACACCGGCGGCGGAGCCGCGCGGCGCGGGAGGTCGGCGGCGAGCGCCGTGCCCGACAGGAGAATGCCCGTGAGGCCGGCAAGGATCAGGGAATTGCGCAAGGTTTGAACCAGGGGTTTGTTAAACGTGCGCCCTGTTAGCAGCGGCCCAGCTCAGGTCATATGATATATTAGCCACAGCCCATCGATGACATCGCCGTGATCGTGCCGATCCCTCGCGTCACCGCCCTGTCGGCGCTCTGGGTCGGTTCGGCCCAAACGACGAGCCATTGGCCAGCGCCGGCCGCGATGCTCTGAGGGCTACGCGCGCGCTGTCGAGATCAGGCGGAGCTGTCGGCTCCGTCGACTTCCTCTTCGGTCGGCAGCTCGCAGCGGTTGTGAATGTCGGTGGCCGCCATCGCGCCATGTCCCATCGCAACCACGACTTGGTCGAGACCACGCACCACGCCGCCGGCGGCGTAGAGACCCGGTACCGTCGTGCGGTTGTGCTCGTCGACGAGGAGAGCTCCCGTTTCATCGTGCTCGGCTCCCAGTTCCAATGCGAGCTCGGAGCGAAGCTTCAATCCGAGAGCCGAGTAGAGCACTTCGAACCGATGTTCATCACCGCTCGCCGTGCATAGCCGGGTGATCCGGGCATCCTCGACATCAAGGCTTGTCACCGGCTCGTGGACGACCTTGATGCCGTGCTTCTCGACGCGCTCGCGCTCGCCCGCGTCGAGGTGCATGCCTTGTCCCAGCGTCAGAAGCGTCACGTCGCGCGAGTAGGTGCGGGCCACGAACACCGCCTCTCCCAGGCCCCTGTCGCCATGACCGATCACCGCGATGCGCTTGCCCCTCGCTTCGTAGCCATCGCAGATCGGGCAGTAGCGCACGAGGCCGCGTCGGACGGCGTCGGGAAGGTCCGGCAGGTCTGGCTCCACGTCGTCCGCGCCCGTGGCGAGAAGCACCCGGCGCGCCCGCACCTCGCGTGAGATGCCGCCCGCCTCCTCGACGCTGGCCGCGAAACCTCCCTCGACCCTGCGCAAGGCTGTGACGGTGCCATGTGTGACCTCGGATCCATACCGAGCGAGGTGCTCGCGTTGACGGCGGAGGATCTCCTGTCCGGAGATGCCGTCGGCGAAGACCGGGATGTTGTGGCTGGTGGGTATCCAAGACGCGCGGGAATCGCCTGCATCCACCACGAGGAATCGGCGCTCGAAGCGGGCCAAGTAGAGTGCGGCTGTCAGCCCGGCCGGGCCACCCCCGACAATCAGGCAGTCGATCGGCTCTGAGAGATCAGCGGACAGAAGCCGAGCCATTCGCTCATCCGTTTATGAGGGCCACCCTTGCCGAGACCACCGTCGGCCTTCATCGGTTCCGCCACTGGCCGAAGCTTCGGACCGTCGGCAGGCGTAACCCTGTTGGAGCGGGCAAGCCAGCCGAGCGGGCTCCGTCAGGCCCGCGGACGGATCGGGGCGTTGGTGCGGCCACCAGAACCTGCGCCGTCCAAAGGGCGATGCGCAGGGGCTTACCCCCCCGTTTGGGGGGGGCGTCGGACGGGAGGGCGGCGTCGAGGGCGGACATGGGAATTCCTTGCATGGGCGGATGCGACATGCCCGGCTTTGTCCGCCCTGGACGGCCCGAGAAATCGGGACAGTCTCGATCGAGAGCTTCGGATCATTCGATGGAGTTGTCGGGCACCCGAATATCGTTCGATCGAGGGGCCACCGCCCGTGAACGACGGGTATCGGGATCTACACGGCATCGGATGGTCCGAGCCGGTCGAGGAGCCAGCGGCCCCGTCCCGGAACGGTGTCCGGCCCGCTGCAGCGGGCCGGCATGTCCTTGGGCGCGTAGGTCAGTGCCGCGGTAAGGTGTGCAGCCCGCGCAGGAAGAGGTCGACGTCCTCCCGCGTGTTGTAGAAGGCCAGCGAGGCGCGCACCGACTGATCGACGCCGAAGCGGCGCAGCGCCGGCAGGGCGCAGTGGTGGCCCGAGCGCACCGCGATCCCGAGAGAATCGAGGTGGTGGGCGACGGCCTCGTTGGTGAGGCCATCGACCGTGAAGGACATGACGCTCGCCTTGTTGAGCGCGGTGCCGATCAGGCGCAGGCCCTTCACGTCAGCCAAGCCTTCCTGCGCGTATTCGAGCAGGTCGTGCTCGTAGGCCGCGATCGCCGGCAGGCCAACGCTCTCCAGGTAATCGAGCGAGGCGCCGAGTCCCACCGCGCCGGCGATGTCGGGCGTGCCCGCCTCGAACTTTTCGGGTGCGCCCTTGTAGACGGTCTTGGCGAAGGTGACGTCCTCGATCATGTGGCCGCCGCCCTGCCACGGCGGCATCGCCTCCAAGAGGTGCCGCTTCCCGTACAGGGCGCCGATGCCGGTCGGCCCGAACACCTTGTGGCCGGAGAACACCAGGAAATCGGCGTCGAGCGCCTGCACGTCGATGGGGATGTGCGGCGTCGATTGCGCGGCATCGACCAGCACCGGCACGCCGTAGGCATGCGCCAGAGCGATGATCTCCCGGATCGGGTTCACGGTGCCCAGCGCGTTGGCGACATGGGTTACCGAGACGATCTTGGTGCGGCCCGAGAGCAAAGCCGCATACTGCTCGAAGATGATCTCGCCGCGGTCGTTGACCGGGATCACCCGGATCGTCGCGCCCGTCGCCTGTGCCAGGAGTTGCCAGGGCACGATGTTGGCGTGGTGCTCGATGGTCGAGAGGATGATCTCGTCGCCGGGGCCGATATTGGCCCGGCCGTAGGAGTTGGCGACGAGGTTGATCGCTTCCGTGGTGCCGCGCAGGAAGACGATGTCGTCCTTGCTCGGCGCGTTGAGGAAGCGGCGGGTCTTCTCGCGACCGCCCTCGAACAGGTCGGTGGAGCGGGCGGCGAGCGTGTGCGCGGCCCGGTGGATGTTCGAGTTGTGGCGGCCGTAGAATTCGCTCGTGGCGTCGATCACGCTCTGCGGCTTGTGGGTGGTGGCCGCGTTGTCGAGCCAGACGAGGCGGTGCCCGTTCACGCTCTGGTGCAGCGCCGGGAAGTCTTTTCGCACGTGCTCGACATCGAACGGCGCGCCGGCCGGAACCGACCCGTGCGAGGTCACCCGCGGGGCGGGCCCCGCGTGGCGCGAGGGCTCGACCCGCGGCTGGGCCGCAGCTTTCGTCGCACGTGCGGGCGGCGGGGCCGGGCTCAGGAAGTAGTAGTCGCCCGTGTTGTCCGGCGTGCGCGGATGCGGCAGGTGGCCGAACTCCGAAAAATGCTCCTGCGCGGCGTCGCCGCCGGGCTTGCCGGGATCGCGCGGCACGAGGTGGGGTGCCAGCGCGTGGGCGAAGCCGTTGGCGCGGGGATGGTCGGCCGCGATCTGCCGGTGCAGGTCGGGGCCGCCGGGGATCGCCGCGGCGACGTCGGGCAGGCTCGGCACGAAGAATTCGGGCAGCCGGTTCGGGTTCGTGAACGGATGCACCGAGGGGATCGCCGCCACGTCGAACAGGTTTGCGCTCGCCGGCGCGGGCGTCGCGCCGACTGGGTTGGCATGGGACGGACCGGTCAGGCCCGGCAGGCCGACCGGCGGCGTGCCGAAGGAGCGCGCGGCCTGGGCCGACAGGTCGGGCTGGAAGCCCGACGGCAGCGCGCCCGAGGGCACGGAGGGCGTGCCGAGGGCGGCGCCGGGCAGCGCGGGCTGCCCGGAACCGGAGGGAAGGCTCTCAAGCCCCTGGGGGACTTGAGGCGTCTGCGGCAGTTGGGGCTGGAACGGTGCACTTCCCGCCTGTCCCTGGCCGGTGATCTCGCGGGCGAGGCGCCCGACGAGATCGGCATGCGCCAGATCGCCCGCGGTGCCGGTCGGAAGACCGAGAGCGGGGGCGTTAGGCGTAGTCATGGTAGTTTCCCAGCAGCACGTTATCGAGGCGGGCGATCGCGTCCTCCACCAGCACTGCGGCCGAGAAGTAGCGGGTCACGAGGTGCGAGGCGATGGAGTGATCGTTGGTGCCCATGTAGCGCACCGACAGGCCGGGCTCGATCTCGCCGGTCACACCCGACTTCTGCAGGCCGACCACGCCCTGCTCACCCTCGCCGACACGCAGCAGCAGGATTGAGGTCGTCTGCGCACCCGTCACCGGATCGGTGTCGATCGGCAGCTTGTCGCTCGGCACCAGCGGCACGCCGCGCCAGGTGATGAACGGCGCGCCGAACAGGTGGACGACGACCGGCGGCACGCCGCGGCGGGTGGCCTCGCGGCCGAAGGCGGCGATGGCGCGCGGATGGGCCACGAAGAAGGCCGGCTTCTTCCACACCAGGGTCAGCAACTCGTCCAGGTCGTCCGGGGTCGGCGGCCCTGAGCGGGTCGGGATGCGCTGGCGGCCGGCGACTTCGCCGAGCAGGCCGAACTGCGAGTTGTTGAGCAGCTCCCACTCCTCGCGTTCCTTCACGGCATCGACCGTGAGGCGGATCTGCTCGCGCAGCTGATCGATCTCGTTGGAATAGAGATCGGTGACGCGGGTGTGGGTGTTGAGGATCGTCTGGATCGTCGAGAGGTGATACTCGCGCGGATCGATCTCGTAATCGACGAAGGTGGTCGGCAGGCGCGGCTCGCCGGCATGGACCGCCAGGAGTTCGATGCCCTGCTCGCCGTAGGAGTTGGTGTGCCCTTTGAGGCGGTCACGCTCCTCCTGGTACTGGTCGATGCGCGAGCGGACGGCCTCGTCCTCGATCGCGGCGCGGTCGAGGGTGAGCAGCGTCACCGCCGAGAGTGCCTTCACCGCCGGCGCCGGGCCGGCCTCGCCGACGAGGGCGTCGTCGCCGAAATAATCGCCGCGCGTGGCAAGCCCCTGGCGCAGCCGGCCCTTGTAGGGGCCCGACAGGGTCAGCTCGACGGTGCCGTCGGCCACGATCACGAGGCTGCGGCCGGACGAGCCCTCCTCGGCGATGACCTCGCCGGCCTTGTGGCGACTCTGCGTGAACTTGTCCGCGAGCGTGGCCAGTTCGGCATCGCCCAGGCGGCTGAACAGCGGAACGGCGCGCAGCGAGCCGGGACGGACCGTGCGGCCCTTGTCCTCAAGGCTGAGATCGATGCGGCCGGGCTTGGCCAGCACCACGGCGCGGCGGTTGACCCGGTAGACGCCGCCCGCGACGTCGACGAAGGGCAGCAGGCGCAGGAGGAAGCGGGGGGTGTTGGCGACGTTCTGGACCGAGGTGACGGTCGCGGTCGCTAGATTGCGCGCGGCGGATGCGCTCACGCTCAGACCCGGTCCACTCATCTGTCGTCGTCTCCTTGCGGTGTTTCGGAAATTCGGCCGGTGTGGACGCGGAGGCCCGGCGCCGGCAGCACATCGGGTGCGGATGACAGGCAGCCGCCGGCACGGCGCAGGCACAAGGGCCACGCCGGCGCCGCACTGAACTTGCCAACACCATCGCTCTATTGATTGCGACTTGCCCGAGCCGGGCCTATTGAGACGTTCGGCCGGGACAATTGATGTACTAGGCGCGGCGACAACCGGCGGTCAACGGAATGATTTTCCAATTTTTGCGGACGCAGCAGGAGATGGATCTTCTTAAGCTGTCTTAATGAGTTGAACGTTTTATAAATCCACATTTTAATGGAAAAATGTTCTACAAGATGTTCTCTTGGAGAATGTCTTGAAGCAACTCGTCGCGGAAAGATTTTTCTGGCAGCCGGCTCAGATCCCGTCGCCGAAACCGAAGGACTGATCCATGGTCTGGGCGGGCTCCTCGTCGCTCCGCAGGCGGGACACGACCCGCGCCGGCACGCCCGCGACGGTGGTATGGGCGGGCACCTCGTGCAGCACCACCGCGGCGGCGGCGACCTTGGCGCCTTCGCCGACCCGGATGTTGCCGAGCACCTTGGCGCCGACGCTGAGCAGCACCCCGCGGGCAATCTTCGGATGCCGGTCGCCACTCTCCTTGCCGTTGCCGCCGAGCGTCACCGACTGGAGGATCGAGACGTCGTCGGCCACGACCGTGGTCTCGCCGATGACGACGCCGGTGGCGTGATCGATGAAAACCCCGGAGCCGATCCGCGCCGCCGGGTGAATGTCACAGCCGAACACCTCCGAGATGCGGCTCTGCACGTGCAGGGCGAGCGTCGCCCGGCCCTGATGCCAGAGCCAGTGCGCCACCCGGTAGCCTTCGAGCGCGGCGAAACCCTTGTAGAACAGGAACGGATCGAGATAGCGCCGGCAGGTCGGGTCGCGCTCGCGGATGGCGATGAGATCGCGCACGGCGTGCAGCCCCGCATGCGGGTCGGCCTCGAAGGCGGAGAAGCAGAGATCGCGCATGGTGAGCCGCGACAGGTCGCCGTCGCCGAGCCGGTGGGCGAGGCGGTAGGCCAGAGCCTCCGACAGGCTGCGCTGGTCGAGCACCGTCGCCTGGATCAGGCCCGCATAGAGCGGCTCCTCGATCAGCGCAGCCTCGGCCTCGCTCCGCATCGCCGCCCAGACATCCCCCTCCGCCATGCTGCGGCTCGTCGCCCGCAGGGGCGGGACGATCGCCAGGGCTGCGGTCACGACCGGGTCTCCGGATTGGACAGGGGGAGCGGGCGGAGGCCGCAGCGATGATCGCGCGCACGCATCGTCGGGTCGTCCGATCGCTTCACGGGATGCGCCGGAACAGGTCCGGCAGATAGCTCTGCAGGGTCTCGTGGCCGTCGAACTGGACATCGATCGTGGCGCGGCCGGCCTGACCGTGGATGCCGATCACCCGGCCCCGCGCATGGCGCCAGATCCCGAGGGCTTCGGCGAGGTCGAGCCGATCGAACACGACCTGATCGCCGGGAAGCATCGTCGCACTCAGCATGATGGTGTCCTTGAAGCGGGAATCCCGTCACGGCTTCCGATCCACCGGCCCGCACGCAGCTTCTCAAATCGCGCGCCGCGGGAGGGGGAGGAAGAGCCTGCCAACCGCGCCGGGATACGGGAGAAGATTTGCTGCGCGGGAGAGCGGATCAAGAGCATTATTTTCGATAAGTCATTGTTTCTACTCGATAATTGTCGAGAGAACGCCGTTTGGCAAGCCTTGTTCCGCACTTCTCGCCGCGCGCCCCCGGAACGGGACGGCGGCCCGCCGTCGCCTGCGAACTGATTCCGCTTCCAGTTGAGCCTTGGGTTTCGCCACACACCGTCATTGCGACCGGCGGCGAGCGCATGATCGAGGTCGGTCCGGATCTCGTCGATGTTCGCCAGCCCGACCGCGAGGCGCACAGAGCCGTCAGGGACGCTGGCGGCGCGCTGCTCATCCGGCGCCCGTTGCGAGCGGCGGGTCGAAGCCGGTTGGATCGCGCGGCTGCGGGCATCGCCGAGTTTGGCGACGCCGTAGAACAGCTTGGACGCTTCAGCGCGGAGGCCGCCTGATCCGAGGCGGGGGCGCGTGCGGCCGCACCGCCCTTCAGTGCGGCAAGGACGCCGCTCCGGCACGTCGACGGTGGGACCGGTGACCCGGATGTCGATGGTGCCGAGGGCCTCGAGCGCAAACAGGTTTTCGCATCCGCTCGCGCCAACGGCCGGCCGAACGCTCGGCCGATTGCCTCACGGGTGCTTGTGGATCGGATCGACCCAGTAGACCGTCTCGGGTCGCTCGGCCGCCTCGACATCGGGCAGGTTGACCACCACCGCCTCGTTGTCGGAGCGCACCAGCACGCAGTGCAGGGGCTCGTCGGTCGAGGCGTTGATCTCCTGGTGCGGCACGTAGGGCGGCACGAAGATGAAGTCGCCGGGCCCGGCCTCCGCCACGTATTCGAGGCGCTCGCCCCAGCGCATCCGGGCCTGGCCGGAGACGATGTAGATCACGCTCTCCAGCGCGCCGTGGTGGTGCACGCCGGTCTTGGCGTCGGGCTCGATCGCCACGGTGCCGGCCCAGATCTTCTGGGCACCGACCCGTGCGGCGTTGACCGCCGCCTGCCGGAACATGCCGGGCGTCTGCGCCGTGTTGGGATCGAGCCGGTCACCGGGGATCACCCGCACGCCGTCGTGCTTCCAGCGCGCGGCGCCTTCGTCGTGGTCGTGACTGTGAGGCTCATGGTCGTGAGGCTCGTGGTCATGGGTGTGGCCGTCGCCGAGGTCGTGCATGTTCACAAAATCCTTCGTCGCGCGATCATCGCACGGCGGCAAGCGCGTCCGAAAACCCGGTATCGAGGATCGCCTCGGCGCGCGGGGCCCGGGCCGCCGGGATCAGTCCGGCCCGCACGTAGAGGTCGATGATGCGCTGCTCGTCGGCGATCACGGTGTCATCGATCGGCACGGTGCGGTAGCGCGCGCGCCCGAACCAGCGCAGCGGCACCGCCTCAGGCAGGCCGATCAGCCGTGACCATGCGGCAGCATAGGGCGCCGGATCGGTCAGCGCCCGGGCTCGGGCCCTGGCGAGGCGGGCGGCGTAGTCGGCGAGCAGGGCGCGCTTGGACTTCAGCGCGGCGTCGCTCGCCACCGCGTAGCTCAGGCCCGGGGTGATGCCGTTGCCGTCGCGGAGCACCCGCACGAGGCCGGCGAGTTCGGCCGCGGAGGTGTAGGGCTCCCAGGTCGACCACGCATCGACCGCGCCCGAGGTCAGCGCCAACTTGGCGTCGGCCGGCGGCAGGAAGCGAAACTGCACGCTGTCGGCCGGCAGCCCCGCTTCTTCGAGGGCGGCGAGGACGACCTGGTGGCCGATCGAGCCGCGGTTGGTGGCGATCCGCTTGCCCTGGAGGTCCGCCACGCTGCGGATGGCAGAATCGGGCCGCACGAGGATGGCGAGCCCGTCCTGCCGGTTGCGGAAGGCCAGAAAGGCCTTGACCGGAACCCCCGCGGCGGCGGCGAAGGTGAAGGGGGCATCGCCCACGCCGCCCGCATCGATGGCGCCGGCATTCAACGCTTCCAGCAGCGGGGCGGCCGCCGGAAACTCGCTCCATTCCAGCCGGTAGGGGAGGCCGTCGAGCACGCCCGTGGCCTCCATCAGGGCGCGGGCGTTGCCGCGCTGGTCGCCGACGCGCAAGACCTCCTCCGCGCGGGCAGGCGTGAAGCTCGCGAGCGCCAGCGCGATCAGGACGAGCCAGCGGGCCATCACGCGGCCTCCGCCGTGCCGCGGCGCCGGGCGAGCAGATCCTTGAAGGCCGGCAGCAATTCGCGCCCGTACTGGATCGCGTCCTCCAGCGGGTCGAAGCCGCGGATCAGGAAGGTGCGCACGCCGAGGTCGTGATAGTCGAGGAGCGCGTCGGCGACCTGCTCGGGCGTCCCGACGAGCGCCGTGGAGTTGCCGGAGGCGCCGGTCTCGGCGGCGATCGCGGTGTAGAGGCGCTTGTCGAGGCGCTGGCCCTCCGCTGCCGCGGCAAGCAGCCGGCGCGAGCCCTCGTTCTGCGGGGGCGTTGCAGACGCGAGGCCGCGGGCGGTCCGCAGCCGCCGGGTCTCCGCAAGGATGGCCTCCGCCCGTCCCCAGGCCCGCTCCTCGGTCTCCGCCAGGATCGGCCGCAGCGAGAGGCTGAACCGGGGTGAGCGCCCATGCGGGGCGGCCGCCGCCCGCACCCTGCCGATCAGCTCGCGCACCTGGGCGTAGGTCTCGCCCCACAGGGCGTAGGTGTCGGCGTGTCGGCCGGCCACCGCCAGAGCCGCCGGCGAGGCGCCGCCGAAATAGACGGGGATCGCCCCGACTGGCTTCACCTCGGAGAATCCGGCCTCGATCCGGTAATGGCGGCCCGCGTAATCGAAGGGCGCATCCGACGTCCATGAGAGACGCAGGATGTCGAGGAATTCGGCGGTACGGGCGTAGCGCTCGTCCTTGGTGAGGTGGTCGCCGTCGCGGGCGAGATCGCGGTCGTCGCCCCCGCTGATCGCGTGGATCGCCACGCGCCCGCCGGTGAGCTGGTCGAGCGTCGCGAACTGGCGCGCCGCGATCGTGGGCGCGGTGAAGCCGGTGCGATGGGCGATCATCAGCCCGATGCGCCGCGTCGCGGCTGCGATCTCCGTGGCGATCAGCAGGGGATCGGGGGAGGTGGAATAGGCCGCCACCAGCACCCGGTCGAACCCGCCCCGCTCGTGCGCCTTGGCCAGGAGCCGCAGATAGTCGGGCTCGATCGCCGGCCCGCGCGCCGCGCGCGTCTCGGAGACTTCGTGTGGGGCGACGAAGCCGATGAACTCGGTCGTCTCGGGCGGCAGCAGGCTCATCCGGATTTCCCTCGACTGTCAGACACCGAGCGCGGTGCGGCCGGCGGCAACCCGCACCGCGTCGCCCTGCGGCCAGTGGATGCGCGCGCACAGGACGTCGCGCAGGTGCCGCTCCAGCGGCGCTTTTCGCGAGAGGGCGGCGTTGCCGCAGAACTCGGCCACCCGCTGCACCGCCTGGATCGCGTTCTCGGTCACGGTCAGCTTGACGAAGCCTGCCTCCTGCGGGGCCGGCAGCGTGCCCGCATCGGTCTCGGCGGCGAGGCTCGCCACGAGCCGGGCGTTGACGGAGAGGAGCCGCTCGTTCTCGCCCAAGGCCTCGTGGAAGCGCGGCAGACTGGCGAGTGGCGCCCCGAGGCTGCCGGGCACGCGCTCGTGCAGGAAGTGCCGGAACCACGCCTGCGCCGCCTGTGCGACCCCGTCGTAGAGGGCGGCGAGCAGGGTGCAGCTCCAGGCCTGCTGCAGCGGATCGGGCCGGCGCCATTCCTCCGGGCGGCGCAGATCGACCGCGTGGTCTCCCGGCACCCGCACGTCCTCGAACACCACGTCGTGGCTGCCCGAGGCGCGCAGGCCGAGATGGTCCCAGGTCTCCTCGATGCGGATGCCTGGGGACGACATCGGCACCAGCAGGTTGCCGACCCGCGGCTCCGGCTCGTCGGTGCGCACGAAGACGACGCCGTAGGCGAGGCCCGGCGCGCCGGTGGAGTAGATCTTTCGGCCCGATACCCGCCAGTCGTCGCCGTCGCGCCGGGCGAGCGTGCCGGGCAGGCCACCGCGGGCGGGTGTGCCGAGATCGGGCTCGACCCTGAGCGCATTGATGAGGGCGCCCTTCGTCACCGCGTCGCGCCCGACCGTGTCCGAGAGCGCCCGCGGCCAGGGCGTGCCGGCGCGGTGGATCAGCCCGTGCTGGAGCAGCGTCATCGCCAGCACCAAGGCGACCGCCGGATCGCCGGCACCGAGCGTACCGACGACCTGTGCCGCCCGCGCCAGCCCGGCCCCGCCGCCATCGAGCCGTTCCGGCACGGTAAGCCCGATCAGACCTGCTTCGCGCAGGGATGCGATCGGTCCGTGCGGAAAAGCGCCGGCGCGATCGCGCTCACCGGCTTCCGCGGCAAAGTTCTCGGCCAGACGCCGGACGGTATCGAGAGACGCGGCGGCCATGGTCATCGAGAGGGCATGAGGAAAGAGCGAGGGGGAGAGGCTGAGCCGAGTGCCGTGACGATTGGCGAGAGGCTTTTCGCAAGGTCTCGCTATGCTCGGCGCGGAGGAGCGGGCGGTCAACGAAACGTGTTTCCAAAGATGGGACCTCTGGAAGGAGGTTCTGCCCGCACGCTTCCGAATACCGGAAGATCGCGCTCTGCTCTGTCGACGACGCGTAGGACCTCTGCTTCGGAGGCAGTGTCCGCGGTGTCTCGCCTGCGAACGGACCGTCCTGTTGCCGCCTCCCGATGATCCAGCGCTGATCACCCTCAACCCGGATCGTTGGGCGAAAAATCTTCTCGCGGACGTCAAAGCTGCGAAAGTCTATCGCCGGACATGACGTATTTTGGAAAGATGCTTCGATTGACTTAACTGCCAAGCAATTGAAAACTGAATAAACCAGCCCCTTCCGAGAAGCTGTTCCCGATATCGACGCGCCGCATCGTCCCGGTTGACCGGGCGATTCTCCGGTGCGTCCCGCCTTGCGACCCTGCGGAGACGACCATGACCGACGAGCCCTCGCGCCCCGGCCTCCTGCCGTCGCGCCGGTTCCTGTTGCGCGCGGGCGCTGCCGCAGCGGCTCTCCCGCTTGGGTTCGGGGTGGGCGGCGTGCGAGCTTGGGGCCCCGGTCCGACCGTGCCGTTCGATCCCGGCCCGATCTGCCGCCCCGCCGCCGCGGAGGGGCCCGCCGGTCCCCTGAAGCCGATCAAGCTCGCCTGGAACGCCACCGCGATCTGCACCGCCGCGGCGCCGCTGGCCAAGGAGCGCGGCATCTTCGCCGCCCACGGTCTCGACGTGGAGTTCGTGAATTTCGGCGGCTCGACCGAGGCTCTGTTGGAGGCCATCGCCACGGGCAAGGCGGATGCCGGCATCGGCATGGCGTTGCGTTGGCTCAAGCCGCTGGAACAGGGCTTCGACGTGAAGATCACCGCCGGCCTGCACGGCGGCTGCCTCCGGCTGCTCGGCGCGAAATCCGCCGGTATCACCGACGTCGCGGCGCTGAAGGGCAAAACGATCGCGATCAGCGATCACGCGAGCCCGGCCAAGAACTTCTTCGCCCTGCTGCTCGCGCAGGCCGGCATCGATCCGGAGACCGGCGTCGAGTGGCGGCAATACCCGGCCGACCTCCTCAACCTTGCGGTCGAGAAGGGCGAGGCGCAGGCGCTGGCCGATTCCGATCCGCGCACGTGGATCTGGCTGAAGGACCCGAAATTCACGGAAGTCGCGACCAACCTCTCGGGGGCTTACGCCGATCGCACCTGCTGCGTGGTCGCCGTGCGCGGCAGCCTGATCCGCAACGACCGCGCTGCCGCCGCCGCGCTCACCCGCGCCGTGCTGGAGGCCGGTCACCGCGTCCACGAGAACCCGGAGGACGCCGCACGCATCTTTTCGGGCTACGGCGGCAAGGGTTCGGTCGAGGATCTTGCCGCAATGCTGCGCAGCCAGCACCACGGCGACCGCCCGGTCGGCACCGACCTGAAACGCCAGCTCGTGCTCTACGGCGACGAGCTCAAGCAGGTGAACGTCCTCAAGCGCACCACCGACACGGCTAAGTTCGCCGAGCGCGTCTATGCCGACGTGCTGAGCTGAGGGGCGCTCATGACCAGCCTCACCGGATTCGCCGGCGCCTTGCCCGATGCCCATGGGCGCTCCCCGGGGCTGCCGCTGCGAGCGCTCGCCCTCGGCGCGGCATGGCTCGCGCTCGCGGGGGCGACCTACGCCCTGCCGGAGGACGGCGACTTCCCCACCACCGTCGCCTTCGCGGCCGGGGCCCTCGGCCTCGGCCTCGTCCTGCCGCTGCTGGTCGCCCGGTCGGCGCATCTCGGCCGGGCCGGAGCCTCCCTGGCGCACTGGACGCCCTGGCTGACGCTTCTGGCGCTGGCCCTCACCGCCTGGGAGCTCATCACGGCGAAGTTCGCGCTCCTGCCGATGCCCTTCTTCCCGCCGCCGCAGGCGATCCTCGAAGTTTTCCTGGAAGAACTGGCCGAGGCTCGGCGGCAGCATCCTGGCCTCGCTGAAGCTGCTCGCCGGAGGCTACCTGATCGGCGCCGGTCTCGGCTTCGTGCTCGGCGTCGCCATCGGCTGGTCGAAGGCCGTGGGCTACTGGGCGCATCCGATTTTGCGCTTCGTCGGGCCGCTGCCGGCGACCGCGTGGCTGCCGATGGCCTTCTTCGTGTTTCCCTCGTCCTGGTCGGCCAGCACCTTCCTGATCGCGCTCGCCACCGGCTTCCCGGTCACGGTGCTGACGTGGTCGGGGGTCGCCGGGGTCAACAAGGCCTATTTCGACGTGGCGCGCACGCTGGGGGCCTCGCCCGCCTTCCTCGTGCTGCGGGTCGCAGTGCCGGCGGCGCTGCCGCACGTCTTCGTCGGGCTGTTCATGGGGCTCGGCGGCGCCTTCGCCGTGCTGGTGGTCGCCGAGATGCTCGGCGTGAAGTCCGGCCTCGGCTGGTACCTGCAATGGGCTCAGGGCTGGGCCGCCTACGCCAACATGTACGCCGCGCTGATCGTGATGGCGCTGATGTGCTCCGGGCTCATCACCCTGCTGTTCCGCCTGCGCGACCGGGTGCTCTCCTGGCAGAAGGGGCTGGTGCAATGGTAGCCGGACCGCTCGAACACTCCACCCCGGCGCCCCTTGCGGCCGCCGGATCGCGGCTCACCGTCGAGGCTGTCTCGCACGCCTTCGACATCCGCGGCGCCGCGCTTCCGGTGCTCGACCGCATCTCCCTCGACGTGGCGCCGGGCGGCTTCGTGGCGCTGCTCGGTCCCTCCGGCTGCGGCAAGTCCACCCTACTGCGTCTCGTCGCCGGGCTGGAGCCGCCCGGCGCTGGCCGCATCTCGATCGACGGGACGGGGGTCACGGGCCCCGATCCATCGCGCCTGCTCGTGTTCCAGGACCCGACGCTCTATCCCTGGCGCACGGTGCAGGGGAACGTGATGCTGGGGCTGGAGGCCCGCGGTGTCGCCAGGCGCGAACGCGCGGCCCGGGTCGAGGCGGCCCTGCGCCTCGTCGGGCTCGACGGCTTCAGCGAGGTCTTCCCGCACCAGCTCTCCGGCGGCATGGCCCAGCGCGCGGCGCTGGCCCGCGCCCTGGTGAACGCGCCGCGCCTTCTCCTCCTCGACGAACCGCTCGGCAAGCTCGACGCTCTGACCCGACTCAGCCTGCAAGCCGAGATCCTGCGGCTGTGGCAGGAGACGCGCTTCACCGCGCTCCTCGTCACCCACGACGTGGAGGAGGCGCTGGTGCTGGCCGAGCGTGTCATCGTGCTCTCCGACCGCCCGGCCGCGATCCGCGCGGACATCCTCGTCGAGCGTCCCTATCCCCGCCACCGCGACGATCCTGAATTGGTGCGTCTGCGCCGAAAAATCCTCGGCATCCTCGGTCAATCGATCTGATCGGCTGCCGCTCGGGGCCGTGCTTTCATCTCCCGTTCGACCGGCCCATCCGTAACCACTGCGCCAACCGAAGCCGGTGGCGTCGGTTGGTTGAGCGAACAATGTTGGGCCTTCGTGATATGCGTGCCAACGGTCTGCTGCTGGCGCGAAGCAGGCATTCCCGTTGCGGATCAAAGCTAACTCCAGACCTCGATGACGCGCTGAAAGCGTTCGTGGGGAGCGTCGGGATGGGAGTTGCGCTCGAGGTTCTTATCCATTGCCGCCGACAACGTGAATCGCGAACGACCCACCGAACAGGCCGAGCGCAGCGAGTGTAGGATCACCGCGATTTTTGTCTGTGCTGATGCATTCAAGCCTGAGGACAGAGGCTACGAATTCCGCGTCTCGAATATATGAGAGCGGGAGCCTTCAGGGTTGCGCGGTCACTCTTAGTGCAGCGGTCACGGTCCAATCGACCAATTGAGGCTTGGTGACGCCCGACAGTGCATGCCGTTGCCCTGCATGACATCCGGCGGCCGGCATGACCGAGATGTCTAACGTTGGGCCGGGCCAGAGCTACGGGTGTTCACGCGAGTTGATGCCAACCCGAGTGCAGTGCGAATGACAACGGACGATGGGCAGGCCAAGTTGGAGCGTACTCGGCTTAGGGTCTCTCACAAAACTCCCGCCGCGCTGTCATCGCCAGAGCGAGAACGGTCGGAAGCCGGGAGTTTTGTGAGGCATTCTTAGTCCAGAGCTTGGCCGGGGGACTGGAACTTGGGCGCCGCATGTATCGCCACGCATTGCGGCGGCATGCACGTAAGCACACCCATGCAGGCAGAGGGGCAAGGGTGCAGCGCGCGGAAGCGGCGACAGCCTGCAAACAATCGACGCACCCCGCGCTTCGAATGACAATATTTTGAACAAAGATGACTGCATTTGCGCCACAATTCGGCGAATCGCGTGCACCGCAACCGTAAATTGGACTTATGCGTACGCTCTCAGGCGCTGTCCGGCTCCGACTATATTCTTACATGGTCGCTTTTAATTCGAATTTAACGAAAAATTTTCGCAACCCTTTCGGCGCCGCAGCAATTCAGAGGGCGTCGCACGGCCGGTGACCCGATCGGTTGCCGTCCGCAGAGCGACCCATTCCACCCGCCTGGAGTTGGCCTCGTGTCCCAGCCTACCCTCACGTCCGCGCCCGAGCACCGCCATAGCCGGCTCGTCCGCGTGTCGAGCGTCGGTCTTGCCTCGGTTCTGGCGATCTTGATCGGCACCTCGGTGCTTCCGCCTCTCGTGGCGGACCAATCCGATCGCGCGGTGGTCAACGCCCCGGTCACCCTGCTGACGGCCCCGATCGCGGGCGATATCGGGGCGATCCCGGTCACCGCGGGGGACAAGGTCGAACGCGGTTCGCTGGTGGCCCAGATCACCAATGACCGCCTGGATCGCGCCACGGCGATCCAGCTTGCTGGGCGGGTCTCCGAACTGCGGGAGCGCGCGCTTGCCGCCGAGAACAAGAGAACCTCGAACGAGGCCTATCTTGCGGCCATCGATCGGGCGATCCGGGATCAGTCCGCACAGATGATGCAGGTCCTCCGCTCACAGGTCGAGGAACTCAAAGCCAAAATCGCCTCGGCCAACGCGTCGGGCGAGGAGAAGCGGGTGCTGATGGAGCGTCAGGTCGGCATGGTCGCGCGCGACGTGGCGAGCCCCGATATGGTGAAGTCGACGACGCAAGCCTTCAATGCCGCGATTCAGGAGAAGAAGGCGGCGGAGGCCAAGCTCAATCAGAAGACGGTTCAGCTCGAGGGACTGGCTCGCGGGCTGTTCCTGGGCGATGAACTGCGCAGCCTCGCCGACCTGTCGGAGAAGCAACTCTCCATCACCTACGATACGCAGCGCCTTGCAATCGAGGAGAAGGAGCTGAAGGCCGCGATGGTCGATCAGCAGGCGCTGCTGAAGCGGGAGGACCAGCGCCTCGACAGGTTGACAACCTCCGAAATCAAGGCTTCGGCCAAGGGCGTCGTCTACAACGTCAACGCCACGACCGGACGGCACGTCGGAGCCGGCGACAGCCTCGCCTCCGTCGTGGATTGCGAGCGCAGCTTCGTCGTCGCCATCTTCTCCTACCGCCAGGGCCAGAACCTGCAGGTGGGAAGCGCGGTCACGATTTCGGGCGGATCCGTCGGGACTCGCCGAGGCATCGTGACCGAGATTCTGCCCAAGACCAGCGACACCGTCGACGCGACCTACGCGGTGCCGTTCCCGCAGACGGAGCGGCGCGAGCTCTACGTCCTGGTCAGGCCCGAGCCGCTCCCGGCCAGCGGTGCGGCGCCCGAAACCCTGGCGGAGTCGGCTTGTGGCGTCGGGCGCTGGGTGACGGTCACACGGGAATCGGGCTGGGTGCCGTCGAACTCCGTCGTCTGGCGCGATCTCGGTGACGGCGCGAGCGGGCTCGTGACGAAGGTCGCGGCCGCCGCACCCGATGTCGTGCAAACCGTGTCCGATCACGCCCGGGCCATGGTCTCCTCCGCAAGCGACGTCCTGAAACACGTCGTCTCCACGGGTGCGGATGTCGCGGGCCCGGCGCGGGCCGGCCAAGACGTCCCCGTGCGGCCGGAACCCGGAACGCCTCGCGCGAGCTCAGCCGTTGGTGAGGGCCGTTCCGAGACGCAATCGGAGGCGATCGCGCCCGCTATCCAGAGAGACGCGCCGACCATCGCGTCCACGGAGGCCGGGGAGAAGCCTGTGGCCGATCGCATGGCCCCGATCCCGACTCAGTCCTCGAGCACGGGGCAGCAGCCGGCCGAGATCGCCCCTGCGCGCCGCATTTCGATGCCGCCGCTCCCGCCGGCACGGCCGAATTCTTTCCAAAGCGAGGCTCCGAAACGGACAGGTTCCATCGCACAGGAGGCACGCAGCTGAGGGCGGTCGCCGCCGCGCTCGCTCTCACGTTGGGAATGTCGGCCCCTGCCTGGGCGGATGATCTCGGCCGGGAGTTGTGCCGCGCCCTGTCCGGCGCCGTCGAGAGGACGGCGCCCGATGGGGACCCCGTGTTCCTCGCGAGCTACGAGCCCGGGCCGGACGAGAAGGAGGTTCCGCCGCCGCTGCGCAGCACCGCCTTCTCCTACGACAACGCCCTGGCGGCCACGGCGCTCGCCGCCTGCGGCGACCTGCGGCGCGCCCGTCAGATCGGCGAGGCCTTCCTCGTGGCGATCGAGAGCGACCGCACCTTCGAGGACGGTCGCATCCGCAATGCCTATCGCGCCGGCCCGGTGCGCGCGCGTCCCGTGCTCCTTCCGGGCTGGTGGGACGCCGCGAACAAGCGCTGGTCCGAGGACCGCTATCAGGACGGCTCGGCGACCGGCAACGTCGCGTGGGTCGGGCTGGCGCTGCTCAATCTGCGCGACGCGACGCAGGACCCGCGTTTCGAGAAAGGGGCCACCCGTCTCGCGGCCTGGATCCGAGCGCGGACGGCCCGCCACAACGGGCCCGGCTTCACCGGAGGGCTCGACGGCTACGATCCCGACCAAGCTTCGCTGAGCTGGGCCTCCACCGAGCACAACCTCGACATCGTTGCCCTGGGGATGCGGCTCGGCAAGCCCGACGACCGGGCCATGGCTGCCTCGGCGCGGACATTTCTCGACGCCGCCTTCGACGAGCGGGCCGGCTGCTTCCGGATGGGAACCGATACCGAGGGCCATATGCGCGGTGTCGAGGCCGTCGCCCTCGACACGCAGCTCTGGCCGCTGCTCGGGGTCGCCGATCCACCGGAGGCTTGGCGGCGCGCCCTGTCCTGCGCGACCACACGGTTGGGCGTGCCCGGCGGGTTCGATTTCAACGACGACCGCGACGGCCTTTGGGTCGAGGGGACCGCACAGGCGGCGCTCGCTTATCGCTCCGTCCAGAACGAGGCCACGGCGGGGGAACTCCTGCAGACCCTTGCCGGTCAGCGCGCCCCCTCGGGCTGGCTCTATGCAAGCCGCGAGGCACGGCTGACCACCGGTCTGCGAATCGGGCCGGCGAGCACGCAGGACGACTTCTTCTACTTCCGCCGTCCGCATCTTGGCGCGACGGCTTGGGCCGCGCTGGCGGCTTTGGGCCACAATCCCTTCACAGGAGGCCGCGTCCAATGATGTTTCCCTCGCCCGGCGACGCGGCCTCCGTGCTCGCGCTCTCGTTCGGCATCGCGCTCGGACTTTTCGCTCTCGCGGGCCTGTTGCGGCCGGAGCGCGCCTTCGATCGCCTTCTGTTCGGAGCGCTGACGGCTGCGCTCATCGCCACTTACGCGCGCTGGCGCTGGAGCGACACGCTGCCGCCGCTGACCCCCGAGGCCGGTGCCGTCTGGTCCTACCTGTTCTTTGCCGCCGAGATGGTGGCGGTGGTCTATACCCTGCTCTCGGTGATCATCCTGCTGCGCTTCAAGGATCGGTCAAGGGAGGCCGACGCGGCCCAAGCGCGCCGCGAGGCGAGTGGCGAATGGCCAGCCGTCGACATCTTCATCTGCACCTACAACGAGCCGCGCGAGGTGGTGGAGAAGTCGATCCTGCCATCGCTCGCCATCGATTACGAACCCAAGACCGTCTGGGTCTGCGACGACACCCGCCGCGACTGGCTGCGCGACTATTGCGAGGAGGTCGGCGCCCGCTACATCACGCGCCCGGACAACAAGGGGGCCAAGGCCGGCAACCTCAACAACGCCCTGCGTCACACCGCTGAGCGGACCGATGCCCCCCTGATTCTCGTGCTGGATGCGGATTTCGCGCCGCAGCCGAACATCCTCAAGCGCATGGTCGGCCTGTTCGATGATCCGAAGACGGGCGTGGTGCAGTCGCCGCAATTCTTCTTCAATGCCGATCCGATCCAGCACAATCTCGCCGCTTCCGACAGCTGGGTCGATGACCAGCGCATCTTCTTCGACGTGTTCCAGCCAGCAAAGGACGCCTGGAATGCGGCCTTCTGTGTCGGCACCTCGTTCATCGTGCGCCGCGACCGGCTCGGCGAGATCGGTGGCTTCCCGGATGCCGCGATCTGCGAGGATCTCAACTTGTCGCTCGGCATGTCACGCCGAGGCTACGAGACCCACTGGCTGAACGAGCGGCTGAGCATGGGCCTCTCGGCTGAGGGCCTCCCGGAATACATCACGCAGCGTACCCGCTGGTGTCTCGGAACGATTCAGATCGCGTTGCTCGCCGACGGGCCGCTTCGCGGGCCGGGCTATACCCTGGTCCAGCGGATCCACTTCCTGCATGGCGTGCTGAACTGGGCCTGCAAACCCTACATCGTGCTGATGTTGCTGGCCCCGGCGGTCTACTGGATTGCCGGGCTGCCGGCCTTCGAGGCCGACGTGCTGTCCTTCCTGCGATACGGTGCGCCCCCACTCTTCGCTCTGTGGGCCTATAGCGGCTGGGTTTCGCGCTCGCGCACGCTGCCAATCTTCATGGAGGTGACCCACGCGATCAGTGCGCTCGCCGTCACCATGACGCTCATCCAAGCGGCCGTCCGACCCTTCGGCCGTCCGTTCAAAGTCACGGAAAAGGGCGGTGATCGCTCCCAGATGCGCGTCCGCTGGCGCATGGCCTCGGCCTTCGGCGGCCTCTCCCTGCTTTCAGCCTTCAGCATCGTCTGGGCCTTCATCGCCCCGACCGCTCCGGCCGAGATCTCGGATATCGACTACTTCAACCTCGTCTGGGCCGGAGTGGCGATGGTGCTGACCTTCATCTGCTTCCTCGTCTGTTTCGAATACCCGCGCGTCGATCTCGCGTTCCGCTACGACGCCGACGCCCGGATCGAAGCCGGCGGGACCAGCCACGCCTGCCGCATCGCGACCCTTTCGCCCGGCCGGGCGACCCTCGCCGAGGCGGGGGAGCCGGTCTCCGCGCTGGGTGCGCCGCTGATCCTGCACCTTCCGGGCATCGGCGCGATCGACGCGGTTGCGGACCCCGCCGGCCTTTCACTCGATCCCACGCCGGAGCAGTACCGGGCTCTGGTCGTGGCCCTCTACTCCACCCCACGCGACACCATCGCCCGTGCCGCCCGGTTCACCCCGGCCGTCGGTGGCCTGCTCCGCCGGAGCCTGGGCCTCGGCTGAGCGGCGCCGCGGGCGAAGCGGATCGGCGGATACTCTCGAACGCATTCCGACCGAGTGGCGGCCGGTGCGACCGCAAGAACCCGCGGCAAGACAAGCATTTAGAGACGCCGGCCTGAGGCAATCCGGCCGGATACGGCTCTAGGTGTGGTGATACATGTCGTGCACCGGATGCGTCTGATCCGTGACCCCGATCAGGCCGACCGTGTGATGGGTCGTTGCTTCGTCCGGCCCGTGTGGAAGGGCTGATGGCGCCGGATCCTGAGGGGCGTCCGTGTGGAACACGAGATTGCCGTCCGCGTCGATCGCCGCGGGCGGAGGGCTTGGCCGGCCCGGCTTCGCTTGACCGGACGCCCCCTGGGACGCCGCGGAGCCGGATTGGCTGTTTGGCAAAGGCCCGCCCGCCAGATCGGCTTCGACCTGTACAGGCGGCTGGGTCGGCTCGTTGACCTTGACCGGAAGGGCCGCCTGTCCGGGCGCCTCGCGGTCGGTGCGGCCGGTGACCGAAAGGACGTCATCGACCTGTCCTCGATCGGGATGGGCCGGTGCGATCGCCTCCTGCGCAGCCGGTGCAGACGGCGACGTCAGGTCAGGACCTCCGGACGGGCCGGACAGGTCATTCTCGTCCACGCCGTGAACCGTCGCCTGCGGGTCCGCCACTGGGATCGCGCGAACGACGACGGGCTCCGCGCCGTCATGCGGCCCGTCAGGATCGGCTTGGGCGTGCTCACCCTTCGGCGCCGCAATCTGAGCGTCCGACGCCGGTGAAGCGCCGTGTCCGAGGGGAGGGTCCGCGTCCGCCCGATCGCTTCCCCGATCCTGCAAGACTGGATCGTGGGCAGCCGACGCGGGAACGGCAGGCTCCGCATCGGCCCTTTGCTCGTGCGGCGCCGACTCTTCCTGCGCAGGCCACGCCTGGGGCCCTGCGCCGCCGGCAGGGACGTTCGATGGCAACGTCACGGCGACGTCGCTCGGCGTGGATCCGTGCTCCTTCGTGCCGAACACGTCTCCGTTCGTCTGTTCCGAGGCTGCCGCGTTCGCGGCCTGATCGGAGCCGTGCTCGATCGAATGACCCCGTGCGGGTTCGGAGGGCGTCGATGTCAGATCCTGACCAGGTCCATCCGCCGCCGCGGTCGCCCGATCGGCCTTGGCAGCAGGCTCGGGAGCCGCTCCGTCGGTCGGTTCGTGCGCGCCGCCCGGCAGCTCGGTCGCGCTGAGCGTTTTCGATCCGTGGGAAGCGGGACCGGGGTCAAGCAGTGCATGAGCCTTTGGGGTCGGTGCCGCGTCGGATCGCGTTTCGCCGGCAGTTTCTGGCTTACCGTGACTTGAAGCCGTGTCGGTCGTGCCGGGACCATGCGCTTCGGGCGCTTGCTGGTCGTTCCGCTCGGCCGGGACCGAGTTTTGACTCGGGCCGCGATCGGCCTGCTGCTCAGTCGCGGGAAGAACGGCCTCGGCCTGTGCCGCCGATCCCCGCTCGTTGGCATCGCTTGGGGCCCGACCGTGGCCGGCGGTCGGCGCGTCTGAGCTCGGCTCATGGAGCGCGACAACCTCGGCCTTCGAGTTGCTGCCATGACCCTGGCCGTTGTTGCTGCCCGTCGGCTCGATCTGCGGATCGTTTCCAGACGCCGCCTCGGTCGGCCGCTGCGAACCTTGATCGTTGGTATTTTCCAGGCCGCTGGCGCGACCACCCTGTTGATCCGCGGGAGGATCGCCGGTCACGGCCTCGGCCCGTGCGCTTCCCGGACCAGAGACGCTGGCATGGCCTTCATTCGGGCCGGTCCGCACGATCGGCGGGTTCTGTGCCACCGCAGGCTCAGCCTGCGAGCCCCGCTCTTGAGCAGCGGCACCGGCGTTGCCGCTACCACGGCTACTCGCCTCGACCGGTGGGCTATTCGCACCTTCAGCCTGAGCCGGCGCGGCGTCTTCCCGAGCGACAACACTGGAATGGTCCTGGCCGCGGCCGGGCTGCGCGGGCAGCGGATCACCTCCCGTCGCATGCTCGGCCTGCGCGCCCCGGTCCTGAGCAGCGGCGCTCGTGTTGCCGTTGTCACGGCCGGTCTGCTCGACCGGTGGGCTGTTCCTCGTCTCGGCTTGAGCCGGCACGGCGTCTTGCCCAGCGGCAACGCTGGATTGGTCCTGGCCGCGGCCGGGCTGCGCGGGCAGCGGATCACTTCCCATCGCATGCTCGGCCTGCGCGCCCCGGTCCTGAGCAGCGGCACCGGCGTTGCCGCTACCACGGCTACTCGACTCGACCGGTGGGCTATTCGCAGCTTCGGCCTGAGCCGGCGCGGCGTCTTGCCCAGCGACCACGCTGGATTGGTCCTGGCCGCGGCCGGCCGGCGCGCTCGGCGGATTACTTCCCGTCGCAGGCTCAGCCTGCGGACTCCGCTCCTGAGCAGCGGCACCGGTGTTGTCACGGCGGGTCTGCTCGACTGGTGGGCTATTCGCAGCTTCGGCCTGAGCCGGTGCAGCGTCTTGCCGAGCGACAACGCTGGATTGGTCCTGGCCGCGGCCGGTCTGCACGCTTGGCGGATTACCTCCCGTCGCAGGCTCAGCCTGCGGGCCCCGCTCCTGAGCAACGGCGCCGGTGTTGCCACGGCTACTCGCCTCGACTGATGGGCTATTCGCAGCTTCGGCCTGAGCCGGCGCGGGTTCCTGCCGAGCGACGCCGCTGGCGTGGCCATTGCCCCCGCCGGCCGGCGCGGTCTGCGGGTTGTTTCCGCTCGCTCCCTCAGGCGATGTAGCGCGGTCTGGACCGACGGTGCTCACCGGGCCGTTCGTGGGGCTCGTTGGTTCGGCCCGCATTTCATGAGAGGCTGCAGCCGGCGCGCCCTGATCCTGACCTTGGGCGCTGGCCTGGCCCTGACCGGGTCCAACCTGCTCGGCGTTCGGGCTGTGTCCGACGGCCGCCATCGCCGGCGCGCCGCGGTCCTGGCCGGTGCTGTCGATGGGACTTTGATCGGGGCGGGCCTGCCCGGCCTGCGGCGTGTTCCCGGTCGCGGGTTCAACCTGCGGGCTCTGGGCCGCCGCAACGCTGGTGGTTTGCCTGTCACTCTCGGCGCCACGCTCGGCCTGCGGGCTACTTCCGGTCGCCGTCTCGGCCGGAACGCCTCGACTGACGCCCTCGGGCTGGCTGTGACCGGGGGCGGCCTGCTCCCCTGTCGGATGGGTCTCGGCTCCAGCCTTGGCCGGGGATTCTCGATCCCGGCCCACGCCCTCGACGTGACCGTTGGCAAGCCCCGCCGGATCGGCCTTCGGACTGTTCCCGAGCCCAGCCTCCGCGGGTCGGCCGTCGCCCCGATCGTCGGCATCCCGCGAGGCTTCGGGGGACGGAACCCGGTTCGTCGCAGTCTGGGTCACGGCATTGACCCAGGCCGGTCGGGCAGGTCCGCTACCAGCGTCGGCCGAGTCAGACGATGCGGCAAGTGCAGAACGGGCGCGGGAGCCGGGCTCGGCGATCAAGGCCGAGGCCGAACCGGCGTGCTGATCACTTGAGGCCGACCCCGGCTCGTCCGATGTGGGCGCTGCACTCTCGCTGCGAGCCGACGTCGACGCCTGTTGGCCGCTGGATTTAGCGGCGGACGCCTCGGCCGATGTGTTGGCCAGCGCGACGTCGCTGCCAAATTTCGGCGCCAGCGGCTGGTTCTGCGAGGCTGGTGACTTCGGCGCTTCACCCGGGGATTCGGTCCGCGCCACAGGAGACGGATCGACCCGGCTCGCCGCTGCAATCGTGTCGGAAGCCGGGTGAGGACGAGCATCGGGATTCGCGCCGCTGCCCTGCGCCGTCAGAGCGGCCGGCTGAGCCGACACGCTCCCGCGGCCGGAGCCAAACGCGGTGCCCGACGCCGGCGCCGCTTCACCCTGCGCGGTTAGGATCGAGGCGTTGCCCGCCCCGTCCGCGAAGTCGAGATCCAGCTCCGCGCTCACGGCGCGGTGATCGATCGCCATGGCCTCGGCTGCGAAGATCATCGCGGAGAGGATGATGGCCTCAAGCTGCTTGCGATCAGTATCCCGATCACCGGACCCGCCATTGGCCTTCGGCTGTGGATGGCCCTGCGCGGGCTCGCCTCCCTGGGAGGTCGGCGGCGGAGATACGCCTTCGCCCCCCGCCACGAGCGGACCGGCATGGGCATCCTCCGACGACAAGCTCAAAGCTGCCGCCGCCACCAGCGCCGCGAGCAGCGCGGCCGGATGAACCACGAGCGTCGTCCCCGTCGCTGTCGCCGGGATCGGGAGCAGGTGCGGATGCAGTCGAGCGATCTGGTCGATCAGGGTCCGGAAATCCGTGCCGCGCACGGGCCGATCCAGAGCGTCCGAGGCGATGAGATAGTTGCCGTCGATTTTGGCGAAGTGAATGATCGCGTCGCCGTCCGGTTGGCAGAAGACGAACCACGGCTCACCCTCGTCGCTGAGGCCGTGCTCGCTCGCGATGCTGAACCCGGCACGGAGGAGAGCCGCCTCGACGCGATAGAACTCGGCCAGCTCCTGCTGCGACCAGTTGCCTTGCCGCGCCGATGCCGGACGGAAGAAGGGAATGACCGTGCTCATCGTCATCTCACCGTGTCGGCTCGTGGCGACCCTTGGCGGAGAGCGCCGCACCCCATGGCGGAGCGACCGGGCGCGGCGCTAGCGTTCATGGAAGGCGCGTCCCATCGCGTCGAAGAAGGGTGCGAATAGATATTCCAGGGCCGTGCGCTCCCCGGCCGAGACCACCACCTCGGCTGGCAAGCCCGCGAGAAGGCGATGTCGGACCTCGGCGGGAAGCTGGTGTTCGTCGATCTCCACGGTGCCGGCGAAATAGGCCTGCTTCGACCCCTCGTCGACCAGACGGTCCCGCGACACCACCGTGAGCGTTCCGAAGACTGCGGGCGTCCGGCGGGCCTGAAAGGTCGGAAACTTGATCTCCGCCCGCATGCCGGCATGGACGGCTTCGAGGTCGTTGGGCGAGAATTGCACGTTGACCACGAGCCTGTCCGCCGTCGGGACGATCTCCATCAGCGGCTCGCCCGAGCGGACGACCTGCCCGATCGCGAAAACCTTGAGCCCCTGGATGACCCCGTCGTGGGAGGCGCGGATCTCGTGCCGCCGGAACACGTCCTGCGCGACGACGAGCTTTTCCCGAAGTTCGCCGATCCTCTGCCGCGTCTCGAGAAGCTGGCCGGTGACCGCCTCCTGAAGCTTCTGCTTCAACTGGGTGACCTGCAGCCCGGCCTCGCTGATGGCGTTCTCGGCTTTTGCTCTCTCCGCGACGGAGCGCCCGATGACACCCTCCAGTCGCGTGCGCTCCCGCTCCATCACGAGGAGGCGCGACAGCGGGATCAGATTTCGCTCGTGCAGGCTGCGCAGGCCCTCCAGTTCCTGTCGGATGAAGCCGACCTGCTGCTCGACCGAGGACTTCTCGACGGCAAGGCCGGAGATCTCCGTCCTCAGCTGGGTGACTTTGGCCTCGATGAGGGCGAGTTGGCCCTTCAGCGTCGTCCTCCGTTCGGCCAACTGACCCGCCTGATCGCCGATCATGCGTGCGAGGACGGGCTCGTTGCGCCGTGCAGCGATCTCGGCCGGCAGTTGCAGATCGTCGGACTGCGCCTGCTCCGCCCGCAGCCGCGCCTCCAGGACGAGAGCGGCGTCGAGCTGGTTTCGGAACAGGTCCGCACTCGCCTGGGACTGTAGGGGATCGATGCGCAGAAGGACGTCGCCGGAGCGAACCATCTGCCCGTCCTTCACCAGTACCGCATGGACCATGCCGCCCTCGAAGTGCTGGACGACCTTGCGGCTGGTTTCCGCGACGATGACGCCGGTGCTGATGACGGCGCGATCCAGGCGGACGGTGGCCGCCCAGGCACCGGCGACGCCGAAGGCCGCGGCGATGAGCGCATAGCCGCCGATCGCGTAGCGCTGCCACGCGATCGGCGAGACGGCCCTGTCCTCGGCGCCCGTTCCGCCTCGGCCCAACGACGAGGAAGCGGCGGACGACGTGATCGGGATCGGGGCTGGAGGCATTGTCATGGCTCAGCCCGCGCTACGTTGGATTTCGGGCATCCTCTCGTTCTCGGGCATCGCGCGACCGCCGGTCGCGACCAGCGCCGGAACCGGGCGCGGCCCGGAAACCTGGGTGAGGATCTGATCGGCCGGGCCCGAAGCGCGGAGCGTTCCGCCCTCCAGCATCAGGATCTGATCGGCTCCCGCCAGCAGGCTCACCTTGTGCGTGACGATCACAACCGTCGTCCCCCGCTCTCGAAGGTCCGCCACCGCCCGCATCAGCGCGGCCTCGCCGGCTTGGTCGAGGCTGGCATTCGGCTCGTCGAGGACGACCAAGCTCGGGTCCCCGTACATCGCCCGCGCCAGGGCGATGCGCTGACGCTGGCCGCCGGAGAGGCCGTGCCCGCCCGATCCGATCCGGGTGTTGTAGCCGTCCGGCAGAGCCTGGATCAGGTCGTGGCACCCCGCGCGTTGCGCCACCGCAACGATGGCGGCGTCGTCCTGGGTGTCGAAGCGCGCGATGTTCTGCGCCACCGTGCCGTCGAACAATTCAACGTCCTGCGGCAGGTATCCGAGATGCTGGCCGAGCGCCTGCGGGTCCCAGTGCCGGAGGTCGGCTCCGTCGATCCGCACCGCGCCGGAGGTGATGGGCCAGACGCCGGTGATCGCGCGGACCAGGGTCGATTTCCCGGCCGCACTCGGACCGATGATTCCGACGACGCTGCCGGGCTCCAGCCGCACGCTCACATCGTGGAGAATGGCCGTCGGCGAGCCCGGCGCCGCCACGACCAAATTCTCGGTCTCGATCAGACCGCGCGGACGCGGCAGCATCACGCGCTGCGGTTCGAGGCCGATGCGCCCCACGATGTCCGCCAGCCGGGCATAGCTGCGCCGGGCTGCCGTGAAGCTCTTCCAATGCCCGACGACCGCCTCGATGGGCGCCAGCGTCCGGCCCATGATGATGGAGGCCGCGATCATCGAGCCGGCAGAGATCTCGCCATGGATGGCAAGGTAGGCGCCGACACCAAGGACCATCGTCTGCAGGAACATGCGCGTGAACTTCGTCGCCGCGGTGATGAGGCCGGCGCGATCGCTCGCCCGGGCCTGCAGCCGAATCGCCTCGTCGTGACGCCGACGCCACCGGGACCGCAAGGCGCCGAGCATGCCCATGGCGCGCAGAACCTCGCCCCCTCGCATGGTCGCGCGGGCCTGCTCGCCCGCTTCACGGGCGGCTTGGCTCGCCACGTCGAGGGGCCGCCGGGTCGTGAGATCGGTCAGGAGCGTGAGCCCGAGGAGCGTGCCGCCCCCGAGCAACGCCATCCAGCCGAACCAAGGATGGAGGATGAAGCAGGCCATCAGGAACAGCGAGGCCCAGGGCAGGTCGCAGAGCGCCAGGATCGCGCCGCCCGTGAGGAACTCACGCAGGACATCGACATCGCGAAGGACCGTTTCGTGCCCGGCGCGCGGCTTGAGCAATGCGGCCCTGTGAACGATCTCGAAGACCGGTCCGGCAACCTTTCGATCGAAGATCATTCCGCCCCGCACCAACAGGCGCGAACGAAGCATTTCGAGGACGGCATAGACGGCGAGCGCGAAGGCCGCGATGCCCGTGATGCCGAGGAGCGTCGCCTCGTTCCGGCTCGAGAGGACGCGATCGTAGACCTGCAGCATGTACAGGGGGCCGGCGAACAGAAGCAGGTTCGTGAAGAAGGCGAAGACGAACACCGTCACCAGAACGGGGCGGATCGCCCGCAGCCCATCCTTCAAGACGGACTCGGCCACACGATCGCTCATGGCACCTCCCGGCGCGCCGGTTCATGGGGCCCGGATCGCGCGGCCAAGCCGTCCGCCTGCGAATGCCGGCCACAGAGCGCCATCCCTCGGAACAGGAATGGGCGCTTCGAGGCCGTCGGCCGGGATTCATTCCCGGAAAAATGTGACTCGTGCCGCCGCATCGCGTCCGCTTCCCCGGCTCGCATCATCGCGTGCCGGCTTATGAATCTTAGCGCAGGCTTATTGTATTCCAAGGAGCGCCGCCGAGACCGTCGAAAATCGTACGCAATGCGAACTGGACATTGGCTGTCTGAGCGCCATATGGAAATCACTGTACCATTCGGCGCTCTCGCAATTGAGCGCTGGCGGGAGCCGCACATTTGTATGTCCATCAGCAACGTCTCGGCTCTGAGGAGGTGCAGGAATTGCGCCGCGAAGGTGGCCGCTTCCTGAAGGACCTTCGCGAGAAGCAGGGTCTCTCACAGAGACAGTTGGCTGCCCTGGTCGGTGCCGAGTACTACACCTTCATCTCACAGCTTGAGACGGGACGCGGCCGTGTGCCCCCGGACCGGTACCGGCTCTGGGCCGATGCCCTGGGCGTGGATGCGAAAGACTTCGTGAAGAGCCTGATGCGCTTCTACGATCCGCTGACGTTCGAGATCCTCTTCGGCGACTGACCCGTCGTCGAGACAAGCTCAACTCTTGCTGTGAAACGCGCGGAAAGCTGGCTGTCTGCGCCTATTCCGCCGCGAGGCTGAGCGTCTCCGCTTCGACAAGGACGGCGCCACAGGCGGTCATCAGGTCGCGCAGCATCGCCAGAGCGGTTTGCACTTCCGCCGGCGTCGACAAGCCCTCGCGGAAATGCGTGCCACCACCGGCCAACGTCACTGCGATGTCGAACCGTCCGTCAGGGCGTTCGAGGATCCGATACGACGCGCGGCGAGGCATGGGCACGAGGGAGAGCGATGGCTGGAAGTGTGAAGACCAGCCCTGTCATGCGTCGCCCGTTCGTGCAGTTCAAGCTATGGACTTCGCTGTATCCAGCCGCTCCAAACGAGGCGTGGACAGCCGCAATGTGAGACAGAGCCCGAATCCGCACTGATCGCGGACGACGTCATCCGGCGCTCGAAGCAGATTTGGGCCAATCGGAGAAAGATGAAGTTCAGGCCGGCACCTTGGTGGAAGACATGCTCAGCTGCTCCATCAAGTAGGAGCGAGCACGGCTTACCCGGCTCTTCACCGTGCCGGTCTGGCAGCCCATGACCTCCGCGGCCGCTTCGTAAGTCAGGCCCTGCGCACCGACGAGAAGCAGCGCTTCGCGTTGGGGGGCAGGTAGCCGCGCGATGTAGGACAGGACGACCTGAAGGTCCGAGCCATGCTCCTGTGCCGCCAGCGCAACCAGTTGGCCCGCCATGACACCGTCCACGTCTTCCACCTCACGCCTGTGCTTGCGTCGCTCGGTGTAAAAGTGATTGCGGAGGATGGTGAACAGCCACGCTTTCAGATTCGTGCCTGGCACGAACCGATCCTGATTGGCCCACGCTTTCAGCACGGCCTCCTGCACGAGATCATCGGCCCGTGCAGCACTTCCGGCGAGCGACTGCGCGAACACCTGCAGCGCCGGGAGTGCTGCCGTGAGCCCCGCGCGAAAGGCTGCGTCGCGCTCACTCGCCAGGGGCGCGAGAGCACTCTCCAGAACCCGCGTGAGATCAAGCAAATGCTGCGGTGCACCTGAAACGACGATTTCGAGATAAGTCGCCTGCAACTGAGCTCCGATGTGCTTCTGCACCGCGAAGGGCAGCCTGGCAGCTCCCGCTTTCCCTTCCGGATCCGAGCAAACCGGACCGAGTCCGCTTGCAATCAGCATGTCGATCAACCCACGTTCCTTCTCGGAGCGAGCGGCAGAGAGATGCCTGAGCCAGCTCCTTCCGCCGTACAGTGAACATCTAACTCGCGAACCTCGGGGATCGATCCATTCCATCGGCGCGTTCGGGGTTGCGCTCGGAGTAGCGTTGAGAGCTTGCACGGTCGAAGTGATGACATGCCCGGTGACGTATCGAGTCGTTGACTGTCCGGATGGTCGGTTCGCGGTCGTCGTCGTGGCTGCATCGGGTGCTGCGTACTGGCGCAACGGATTGCTCACGCTCGCGGAGGCAGAGGCTTGCGTCGAGGATCTCCGCGCCATCCTGGCACACTGCGGCGCGGCGCTCGCGTGCTACGACAATACGCAAGACATTCAAACAGAGAGCTGGCCGCGCTCGCTGAGCTAGGTGGCCTGCGCTGGGGCTGTAATTTCCTCGTAAGTGCGCTGAGTGGCCTGCTGCCGCCGTGGACAGCCGCACGTCAGCTGGAAGAGCCCATTCTCGGCAGGGAGCGGAAGCCGACAGAAGTGGCGTCAGGTGTCTTTGGGCCGAAGTAGGCCTCGTAGCTCTCCGACGCCGGGCCAGGTTTCAGCCGGTTGCTTCCCCTGCCGCGATGGAGAAACTTGGCGGTGAAATTTGGCCCGGACCGTGCCTCACCTCAGATCACCGCATGTTCGATTGGAACGACCTCACCTTCTTCCTGGAGTTGGCCCGGCATGGCCGGCTGATGCCGGCCGCGCGTCGGCTCAAGGTCGATAACACGACGGTCAGCCGTCGCATTGCGGAGTTGGAGCGGGGGCTCGACACAAAACTGTTCCAGCGCTGCTCCGACGGCTTCCTGCTGACCGAGGCCGGCCACAAGCTCTTCGTGATCGCGGAGGCGATCGAACAGAAGATGCTGTCCGTGCCGGACGAACTCGGCCTCTCCGATGGAGCCGAGCCCGCGGGACGCGTGCGTGTGGCCAGCATGGAAGGCATCGCCGCCTTCTACCTGTCGGCCAAGTTCGCCGAGTTCGCCGCCGCCATGCCCGGCATCGTGGTCGAGCTCGTCACGGAGCGGCACCTCATCAACCTGACCAAGCGCGAGGCCGACATCTCGGTGTCCTTCGTGCCGCCCCAGGGCCCGCGCCTCAAGGTGAGGCGGGTCGGCGAGTTCCGCTTGGCCCTGTTCGGGGCGGAACGCTACTTCGCCACGCATGGCCGACCGACGACGCGCGCCGACCTTCAGGACCACGTTTTTGTGGACTACGTCGATGATCTCGTGGCGATCGAGCCTGTGCATTGGCTGCTCGAAGTCCTGAAACCGACGAACGTGGTCTTCCGCTCCACCAGTATGGCCGCCCAGCAGACGGCCGTCGCCGCCGGGGCGGGGCTCGGCCTGCTGCCGCTTTTTTCAGCAAAAACCAACCCGGCGCTCATCCCCGTCCTGGCGGACGATGTGGTGGTGCAGCGTGAACTCTATCTCGGTGTTCACGAAGACATCGAGCATGCCGGCCGGATCCGCGCCGTGACCCGCTTCCTGGCCGACCTGTTCTCAAAGGAGGCAGCGTACTTGAACCGGTTTTAGGCAGGTCACGGCAAGAATGCAGCGGGCGTTGCGGATTTTCCACCTTCGCGGCGCGGACGGCCTCTGTTGCAAATGCGGCATCCCGTTCCAGGAGCCGCGTCGATGTCCATCCAATACCCGAAGTTCAAGGCGGCAGCCTGCCATGTCGCCTCGGTCTTCCTCGACAGCACCGCCTCCGCCGAGAAGGCCGTTGCGCTGATCGGAGAGGCCGCCCGCACGGGCGCCGACCTCGTGGTCTTTCCCGAGGGTTACATGCCGGGCTTCCCCCTTTGGGCGGCCCTGCGGGCGCCGATCCACAACCACGATCTGTTCAAGCGCCTCGCGGCCCAGTCCGTGCGCCTGGACGGCCCGGAGATCGGCGCGGTCCGCGCCGCCGCCCGGCGCCACGGCGTACTCGTCTCGCTCGGGTTCAGCGAGAGCACCGAGGCCAGCGTCGGCTGCCTGTGGAACGCGAACGTGCTGATCGGGCGCGACGGGGCGATCCTCAACCACCATCGCAAGCTCGTGCCGACCTTCTACGAAAAGCTTATCTGGGCGAACGGCGACGCGCGGGGCTTGCGCGTGACGCGCACCGAGATCGGCCGCGTCGGCATGCTGATCTGCGGTGAGAACACCAATCCGCTGGCCCGGTACACGCTGATGGCCCAGGGCGAGCAGGTCCACATCTCGACCTACCCGCCGGCCTGGCCGACCCGCCCGCCGGGAGAGAGCGCCGCCTACGACCTGAAACGGGCCATCGAGATCCGTGCCGGGGCGCATGCCTTCGAGGCCAAGGTGTTCAACATCGTCTGCTCCGCCGTCCTCGACGCGGCCGCCAGGGCCACCCTCTGCGACGGGGACGCCGCCCTCGCCGAACTCGTCGAGCGCACCCCCGCGGGCGTGTCCATGGTCCTCGACCCCACCGGCTCCCATGTCGTGGAGCCGCACCAGGGGGACGAAACGATCGTCTACGCGGACATCGACGTCGAGGCCTGCGTCGAGCCCAAGCAGTTCCACGACGTCGTCGGCTACTACAACCGCTTCGACATCTTCCGCCTCCATGTCGACCGCACGCCGCGCGAGCCGATCAGCTTCGACGCGGCCGTCCGGCCGTCGGGCGTTGCCGCCGACGGCGTCGGTGGGCTCGAGGCTCTCGATCCGGATGGCGCTCGCGCACAGCCCGGCCTCGGCGAGCCGGCGCCGGCCCCGCCGCTTCGCCGCGCAGGCCACTGAGACGGTTCGGACGCGGCCGAGCCTCGAGGGCGACGCCGCGCCGGCTCCGGAGGCTTCGGCCTCCCGGAAGTGTTCGCAAAATCTCGCACGCATGGACGGAGGTGCAGCATGCTTTCCCCCGATAGAGTGGCCCCTCGCGAGGAGGCCGAGGCGATCGCACGACTGTCGCGAACGCGATCGCGCGTGGCGATCGTGCTGAGCGTCGTGATGATCACGATGTATTTCGGGTTCATGACGATGTTCGCCTTCGCCAAGACTGCGATGGGTACGATCCTGATGCCCGGTTTGTCGCTCTGCATCCTGCTCGGTGCGGGGGTAATCGTCGGATCGTTTGTCCTTTGTCTGGTCTACGTCGTCTGGGCGAACCGGTTCTACGACCCGGCCGTGCGCCGCATCATGAGCTGAGGAGCGAACCATGCAGGCCTCCAACAACCCCCTCGCCGTCACGTTCTTCTTCATCTTCATGGCGCTGACGCTCGGCATCACCTACTGGGCCGCCCGGCGCACGCGCACCACGGAGCAGTTCTTCGCCGCCGGAGGGCAGATCACGGCCTGGCAGAACGGCTGGGCGCTCGCGGGCGACTTCCTCAGCGCGGCCGCGCTGCTAGGCATTGCCGGCATCATCACGTCGCATGGCTTCGACGGCTTGATCTACTCCATCGGCTTCCTGGTCGGCTGGCCGATCATCTCGTTCCTGATCGTCGAGCCGCTGCGCAACCTGGGCAAGTTCACCTTCGCCGACGTCGTCGCCTACCGCTTGCGGCAGCGCCCGGTGCGGATGGCCGCCGCCATCGGCACCTTGACCGTGATCCTGCTCTACCTGATCGCCCAGATGGTCGCGACGGGCTCGCTGATCAAACTCCTCTTCGGCCTGCCCTACACCGCCTCGGTCATCGTGGTCGGCACCGCCATGCTCATTTACGTGATCTTCGGCGGCATGCTGGCGACCACCTGGGTTCAGGTGATCAAGGCGGTGCTCCTTTCGCTCGGCGGACTCGTTCTGGCGCTCCTCGTGCTCGCCCATTTCGAGATGAACCCGCTGCGCCTGTTCTCGGCGGCGGCCGACAAGTACGGCGAACGCGTGCTCCAGCCGGGCTCCAAGGTCGCGGGAAGCGGGTGGGACGCGATCTCGCTCGGCGTCGGGCTGATGTTCGGCACGGCCGCGCTGCCGCACATCCTGATGCGCGCCTTCACGGTGCCGGATGTGAAGGAGGCCCGGATGTCGATCCTCTACGCCACCGGCATCATCGGCTCGTTCCACCTCCTCGTCTTCGTGATCGGCTTCGGGGCGATGGTTCTCGTCGGGCCCGAGGCTGTCACAAAGGCGGGCGGCGGCGGCAACATGGCGGCACCGTTGCTCGCCCTCACGGTCGGCGGTAACGGGTTCTTCGGCTTCATTTGCGCCGTCGCCTTCGCGACCATGCTGGCGGTCGTCGCGGGCCTGACGCTCTCCGGTGTTGCCACGGTCTGCCACGATCTCTGGGTCAACGTCGTCCGCAATGGCCATGCCCCGGAGCGCGAGCAGCTCACCGTTGCCCGGATCGCGACGGTCGCCATCGCGGTCCTGGCGGTGGTTCTCGGAATCGTCTTCGAGGGCCAGAACGTCGCCTTCATGGCGGGGCTGGCCTTCGCCGTCGCCGCGGCCGCCAACTTCCCGGCCCTGCTGCTGTCGATCACGTGGAAGCGGTTCACGACGGCGGGCGCGGTCGCCAGCATCCTGATCGGGACGTTCGCCTCGCTGCTGCTGATCAGCCTCTCCCCCACGATCCAGGTCGATGTGCTGGGGCGGAGCCTCGCGGAGGTCTCGCAGGCCTGGTGGTTCGTCCCGATGAAGAACCCGGCCCTCATCAGCATGCCGCTGTCCTTCCTGGTGGCGATTGGCGTCTCGCTCGTGACCAAGGAGGATGCGGCCGACAGCACCTTCCAGGAGATGCGCCGGAGGATCATGTTCGGTGCGTCGCGGACGGCCTACGCCGGCCGCTGAACCCTCGGCCCGGGGCTATCCCTGGACGGGGCGTCGAAGGACGCCCCGTCCATGGGCGTTCGGGTGTCGGCCGCTCAAGGCTGCACGCCGAGCCGGGCGGCGACGCGCCGGGCGGTGGCCGTGCGGCGTTCCGTGATCGCCGCCACCGCGGCGCGGGCCTGTTCGAGGATGGCCGGCGGCGCCCTCTCCGGGGTGCCGCTGTCGAAGGGCGGCTCGGGCGCGTAGGCCATGTAGAGCTGGATCGCCTTCGCGGCGTCCTCGCCGCGCAGCTCCGCGGCCAACCGCAGGGCGCCGTCGATCCCGGCCGTGACGCCCGCCGCAAACACCCATGTGCCGTCGACGACCACCCGCTGGTCGACGGGGATCGCGCCGAAGTAGGGCAGCAGATCGAACGAGGCCCAGTGGGTCGTGGCGCGGCGGCCTCTCAGGAGGCCCGCGGCCCCGCAGAGCAGGGCGCCGGTGCAGACCGAGAAGACGCTCCGCGCGCCGCCCGCCTGGCGGCGGAGCCAGGCGAGGACGGCCTCGTCCTCCATCAGATCCTCCTGGCCGAAACCGCCGGGGACGTGCAGCACGTCGAGTTGCGGCGCGTCCTCGATCGCCGCGTCCGGCGTCAGCTTCAGGCCGCGAACGTCCCGGACCGTCTCGGCCGTCTTGCCGTAGACGCGGTAGGTCGCGTTCGGGATGCGCGACAAGACCTCGAACGGGCCGGTGAGATCGATCTGGTCGACGCCTTCGAACAAGAGGGAGCCGATTTCCAGGTGAGTGTCGGGCGGGATCATGTCTGCCTCCGGTGGACAGCCGAAGGGTACTCGGGCAGGTTCTGGCGCGGATGCCAAAGAACCCTCGTTTCCCGCCAAAACCGGTGCGGTCCGTGGAGGTGCTCGCCTTTCCGGGCGTGCAGGTGCTCGACGTCACCGGTCCACTTCAGGTCTTCGCCTCCGCCAACGAGCATGCCGCCCGCGACGCAGAGGGGCCGCCCTACCGGCTCCGGGTGGTCGCGAAAAGCGGCGGCACCGTCGCGTCCTCCGCCGGCCTCGCGCTCGCGGCGGAGCCGCTGACGCCGATGCCGGAGGCGGTCGATACCCTGATCGTGGCCGGCGGGCCCGGCGTCGATGCGGCGGCCGACGATCCCGAACTGCTCGATTGGCTGCGTCGGCGCACCGCGCAGGCGCGACGGGTCGCCTCCGTCTGCACCGGTGCCTTCATCCTGGCGGCTTCGGGTATCCTCGACGGCCGGCGGGCCGTGACCCACTGGTCGTACTGCGACGCCTTCGCCCGGCGCTTCCCATCCGTGCGCGTGGAGGCCGATCCGATCTTCGTGCGCGACGGCCCCGTCTGGACCTCCGCGGGTGTGACGGCCGGGATCGACCTCGCGCTGGCGCTCGTCGAGGCGGATCTCGGCCGGGAGACGGCGCTGGCCGTGGCACGCTACCTCGTCGTCTTTCTCAAGCGTCCGGGCGGTCAGGCGCAATTCAGCGCGGCCTTGTCACTTCAGACGGAGGGGGACCGCTTCGACGCGCTGCATCGCTGGATGCGGGTGAATCTCGGCGCAGACCTGTCGCTCTCGGCCTTGGCTGCGGAGGCGGGGATGAGTGAGCGCAGCTTCAGCCGGCATTACCTCAAGGAGACCGGGCTTACGCCGGCCAGAGCCGTCGAACGGCTGAGGGTCGAGGCCGCCCGCCAGATGCTGGCGGAGACCCATCGGCCGATCAAGCGGATCGCGCACCATTGCGGCTTTGCGTCGGAGGAGACGATGCGCCGAAGCTTCCTGCGTCTGCTCGCGAGCACGCCGCAGGACTATCGCTCCCGCTTTGGCATCGATCCGCAGATCAAGGCCTTCGCGTGAGCCGCGCCGAACATCCTCTCACCTGAGCCCGAGCCTCGTAGCGGACGGGCGGCCCTGGCGCCCAGCGGCTCCTTGGAGTTGGCGGTGCAAGGTCAGGAATGGATCAGGCGTTCGCACTCTTCTTGATCGGCCGCGCACTCCTCGTTTCCGCACAGTCGGTCGACGCTTAAACTTCGAGGTGGCATCGGATCAGAGCGCATTGCCCGATCGAGATGGGCTCAGAGACATGCAACTTCGGGCATGCAATTTCGGCTGCCTATGCGTGATCGGCGCGTCTCCGGGGGACAAGCCGGTTCGGATGTGCGCCGACCTTTGCACGAAGCTTGCAGGTTGCTGAGGCGCCAATCAGGAACCTGGGGTGCGCCGCGGAATGGATGGAAGCCTCAAGGGCGCGTCGAGCACACACTGGCGGACGCAGGAGATGTTCCTCGTCCAGGAGGTCATGAACCTGATCGGCAAGGGCCTGCGGCTCGATCAGGTCGCGCGGGAGATGCTGCATCTCCTGTCCGAGATCGTGGGACTGAATCGGGGACGGATCGTCCTGAAAGACCCCGACGGCAAGGGACACCGCATTGCCTACGCCTATGGACTGACCCGCGAGGAGGTCGCGCGAGGCCGCTACGCGCCGGGCGAGGGCATCACCGGACGCGTCATCCAGGACGGTCACCTCATCATCGTGCAGGACATCGACAAGGACCCGACCTTCCTCGGGCGGGCGGTGGCGCGGGCGCAGCTTCCCCGCGGCGCGGTGTCGTTCCTGGCGCTGCCGATCCGGGTCGATCACCGGACGGTCGGCGCCATTGCCTGCCACCGCATCCGCCACCGGGAGCGAGCGCTCTCGGACGACCTCACCATCCTGCGCATCATCGCCACGATGGTCAGCCAGTTGCTGACCCTGAACGAGCGGGTGGAGCAGAAGACGCGGGCGCTCGAGGAACACAACGACATGCTGGCGCGCGAGCTGCGCATCAAGCGCGCCCGCTACGGCATCATCGGAACCTCGCCCGCGCTGCTGCGCGCGCTTGCGCAGGTGGAGAAGGTCGCGAGCGCGACCGCGAGCGTGCTGCTGCTCGGCGAGTCCGGAACCGGCAAGGAGCTCTTCGCCCGGGCGCTCCATCTCGCAAGTCCGCGCCGAGACCGGCCCTTCATCAAGGTCAATTGCGCGGCGATCCCCGACAGCCTGTTCGAATCCGAGCTGTTCGGGCACGAGCGCGGCGCCTTCACCGGGGCCGTCGATGCGCGGGCCGGCTGGTTCGAGCAGGCGAGCGGCGGCACGATCTTCCTCGACGAGATCGGCGAGATGCCGGCGGTCCTCCAGACCAAGCTGCTGCGCACCCTTCAGGAGGGAACGGTCGTGCGCCTCGGCGGCAAGCGCGAGATCCGGGTCGATATGCGCCTCGTCGCCGCGACGAACCGGGATCTCGCCACCGAGGTCGCCCACGGCCGCTTCCGAGAGGACTTGTTCTACCGCCTCAACGTCGTGCCGATCACCCTGCCGGCGCTAGCGGAGCGGCGCAGCGACATCCCCGATCTGGTGCTGCACTTCCTCACCCAGGCGAACCAGAACAACCAGCGCAACGTCAACCTGACCCAGGACGCGGTCGCGCATCTCGCCCGCCAGTCCTGGCCGGGCAACATCCGCCAACTCGCCAACTTCATCGAGCGGCTCGTGCTGCTGGCGAGCGAAGGTGTCTTGGACGTCGAGGACGTGCGTCCGATGCTCGAAGGCGCCGTCGTCACAGCGCCCCCCCTGCTCGCTCCCGCCTCGGCCCCGTTCTTCTCGCCCGAACGGGAAGCGGCGTTGCGCGCGATGGGCACCGTGCGCCCCTACCTGCCGGCCGACTCGCACGGCCACGAACAGTTGCGCATGGCCCTGGCCCAGGCCGGCGGCAACAAAACGCGGGCGGCCCAGCGGCTCGGGCTCACCGAACGCCAATTCTCCTATCGCTGGCGCAAGCTCCAGCCGGCCCCCTGACCTGCCTCCGCCAAACCCGACAATGTCGACAAAGTGTCGACATTCGTCGACACCTCATCCGGAGGAGACGTTCACGGATTTTCGCTAAAACACTGAAAAAAATCAGCAATATGAAATAGTCGCGTGGGCGTCCGATTTGGCACCCGCTTTGCGCAAGTCCCTCCGAGCCGGCCCCGACGAAGACGGGGGCAGGGCACGAACAGGAGTTGCCGATGAGCGCGAGCGCCGCCCCCACCACCGTCACCACCTACTTGCGTCCGATCGACCGGGACGGCCTGATGCAGTTCGCCGAGAAGGGCCGCTGCAATCCCGGCTCGCGTGGCACCAACAAGGTGCACACCGTCGTCGACGGGCAGTACCGCACCCTCAGCTATGTCGGCGACCACCAGCCGGTCGTGGTGGACGAGCCCCTGCACCTGTTCGGCGAGAACACGGCGCCGGCGCCGGGTGAGATCGTGCTCTCGGCCCTCGGCGGCTGCCTCGCGGTCGGCATCACCGCCGTCGCGACCTGGAAACAGGTGCGCCTCTCACGCCTCGAACTGCATCTCGAGGGCGACATCGGCAACCCCGCCGCCTGGGGCGCGGGCGGCGCCGAGAAGCGGCCGGAAGACATGGGATTCCAGGAAATCCGCGTGGCCGTGACCATCGAGGGCGATGCGAGCCGCGAGGAACTCGACGAGATCGTGCGCCACGCGAATGTCTACTCGCCGGTGGCCAACTCCATGCGAAACCCGATCGCCTTCAAGATCGGCTTGGCTGGCTGACCCGCAGGGCGGGACCGAACGGTCCCGCCGCCTTCCCCGATCCTTGAGGAGACTGCACGATGTCGAGCGCCCTCGCTCTGCGGCCGGTGGATGATGCCGTCGGGCCGGTGCCGCCTGCCACGCCGAACCGCCCCGATTGGACCGACGAGGCCGTCCTCGCCGGAGCGAAGGCCATCGCCGATGGTCCGTTATGCGCCGCGGCGGCGGAGATCGACCGCGGCGCCTACCCGCTCGAGATCCTGGGCCGGCTCGGTGGCGCGGGCGCGCTCGCCGTGCATCTCGACCGGCACGGAGGGCGCTTCGGCCTCTCGGTGGCGGCCATGCAGGCGGCGAGCCGGGCCTGCGGCGCCACCGGCTTCCTGATGTGGTGCCACGACGTGTGCGGCCTCTACCTGGAGCAGTCGGGCAATTCGGCCCTGACCGGCGCGGTGCTCGACGATCACGCCGCGGGTCGCAGCTTCGGAGGCACGGCGCTCTCCAACCCGATGAAGGCCTTCGCCGGGATCGAGCCGATCCTGCTGCGCGCCCGCCGCGTCCCCGGCGGCTACCGGGTCAGCGGCATGCTGCCCTGGGTCAGCCATATCGGGCCGGGCCAGTATTGCGGCGCCATCGCGGGTGTCGTCGGCGCCAACGATACGATCAGCCACGAGATCATGTTCGTGCTGGCTTGCGACCGTGCCGAGTTGCGGCCCTGCCCGCACTTCTCCGGCATGGAGGGCACCAGCACTTGGGGTGTGCGGCTCGACGATCTCTTCGTCGGGCATGACGATCTCATCGCCGATCCGGCACGCCCCTTCATCGGACGCATCCGCGGCGCCTTCATCCTGCTTCAATGCGGCATGGGCCTCGGCGTGGCCGAGGGGAGCCTCGACGCCATGCTGACGGTCGAGGAGACGCTGGGCCACGTCAATCAGTTCCTCGACGATCGGCCCGACGCCATCGCGGCCGAACTCGCCGAGCTGCGCGCCCGCGTGATGCGGCTTGCCGAGACGCCCTATGACGGTTCCACCGACTACCTGATCGACGTTCTCGACGCCCGCGCCCAGGTCTCCGAACTCGCCTTGCGCGCCTCGCAATCGTCGCTGCTGCACCAGGGCGCCCGGGGCTACCTGATGTCGGCCGCACCCCAGCGCCGGATCCGCGAGGCGCATTTCGTCGCCATCGTCACCCCCGCGATCAAGCATCTGCGCTGGGAGATGGCCCGGCTGTCGCGAGAGACGCTGCCCACCGTGACCGAAGGGAGCCGGGCATGAGCCTCCCTGAGCCCACCGACGGCCTCGGCCCCTGGCAGCTTTTCCTCTGCCGGGCCTGCGGCCTGATCTATGACGAGGGCGAGGGCGACCCCGATAGCGGCCTGCCGCCCGGCACCCGCTTTGCCGACATCCCCGATGACTGGGCCTGCCCGATCTGCGGCGTCACCAAGTCGGATTTCGAGCCCTACCAGCGGCGTGCGCCTGTCGCTCCGGTGCCGGCCTCCTTGGTCCCGCAGCGCCGGCCCGGCGTGGTGATCGTCGGTGGCGGAATCGGCGGTTGGAGCGTCGCCGAGGCGATCCGGGCCGAGGATGCGGAGTTGCCGATCACCCTGGTGAGCGCGTGCGACGGCAGCCTCTACCACAAGCCGGAACTCTCGGTGGCCCTCGGGCGCGGCCTGACACCCGACGCGCTCCGCCGTGAGACGGGCGCCGCGGCGGCGGCACGCTTGTCCCTGCGCCTGATGGCCGACACGGTCGCGGTCGGCCTCTCGCCCGAGCGCCACGCCTTACGCACGACGCGCGGCGCGCTTCCCTACACCCATCTCGTCCTCGCCCACGGGGCGCGGCCGGCGTTGCCGGACTGCCTCGACCCCGCCCTGTGCTGGCGGGTCAACGACCTTGCCGGGTGGTCTTCGCTCCATGCCGAGCTCGCCCGCGGCCCCCGCACGGTCGCGGTGATCGGTGCCGGCATGGTCGGCTGCGAACTGGCCGAGGATCTGGCCCGCGCCGGACATGCCGTCACGCTTCTCGGGGCCAAGGCGCTGCCGCTGCCCGAACTCCTTCCGGAGCAGGCCGGACGGCGCCTGCTGGCGGGCCTCGAAGGCATGGGCGTCCGTTACCGCGGCGAGAGCCTCGTGAGCGGCCTGAGCCGCCGGCCGGACGGCACCGTCGCGCTTGCCCTCTCGGACGGGACGAGCCTGGCCGCCGCGACCGTGATCGCCGCGACCGGCCTTGCCACGCCCTCGCGCCTCGTGCGGGGAGCGGGCCTTGCCTTCGACCGCGGCATCGTCGTCGATCCGGCGACCCTGCGCACGAGCGGGCCGGACATCTTCGCGTTGGGCGACTGCATCAGCATCGCGGGGCGGCCCTGTCGCTTCATCGAGCCCATCGCCCGCCAAGCCGCGGTCATCGCGCACGCGATCCTCGGCCGGGCTCATCCGGGCTACGCGCACGCCGCCCCGGTCATCCGCCTGAAGACCCGCTCGGCGCCGATCGCGCTGCACGGCACCCCCGTCGCCGACCGCCCCTGGCACGTCGTCGAAGAGAGCGAGCACCGGCTCGCGATGGAGCAGCGGCAGGGCGGCGACGTCACCGCCTGGCTCGCGGCCTGAGCCTGCCGACAATGTCGACAAAGGATCGACATTGTCGAAGGCGCGAGAACCGACCGAGCCGCCCCCACAGGCGGCAAGTCGCTGGCCCAAAAGCAGAAATAAAAAATCCCAGCGGTTGGCGCGACTGTTGCTGAGAAATTCTTACTTGCCCTGCCGGAGACCGCGATGGCCCCGTTCGACAATCCCTTCGATGCCAAACGCCGTTTCGCACGCGGCGGCTGCTCCTGCGGTTCGCACGCGTCCCAGGCCGCGCACGAGGCGGCCCTGCCCAGCGGGGACGCCGCGATCGAGCGGGCCGTCGAGGCGACGATGATGCGGGCTCTGTTTCCGCATCAGGCGGAGCGCCGCGCCTTCCTGCGCAGCGTCGGCCTCGCGACGGCGGCGGCGGCCGTCAGCCAGTTCCTGCCGACGAAATTCGTGGCCGAGGCCTTCGCCGAAGCGGGCAAGCCGGAGAAGACCGACCTCAAGATCGGCTTCATTCCGATCACCTGCGCCACGCCGATCATCATGGCCAAGCCGATGGGCTTCTATGAAAAGCAGGGCCTCAACGTCGATGTCGTGAAGACCGCCGGCTGGGCGGTCGTGCGCGACAAGACCCTGAACAAGGAATACGACGCCGCCCACATGCTGGCACCGATGCCGCTCGCCATCACGATGGGGCTCGGATCGAACCCCGTTCCGTTCGCCGTGCCGGCGATCGAGAACGTCAACGGGCAGGCAATCTGCCTCGCGAATAAGCACAAAGACAATCGCGACCCGAAGAATTGGAAAGGATTCAAGCTCGCGATTCCGTTCGATTACTCGAACCACAACTACTTGTTGCGCTACTACCTCGCCGAGCACGGCGTCGATCCCGACACGGACGTGCAGCTTCGCTCGGTACCGCCACCCGAGATGGTCGCGAACCTGCGTGCCGACAACATCGACGGCTTCCTCGCGCCCGACAACGTCGTCCAGCGCGCGGTCTATGACGGTGTCGGCTTCATCCACATCCTGTCGAAGGAGATCTGGGACGGGCATCCCTGCTGCTCCTTCTCGGTGGCACAGGACACGATCCGCGACATGCCGAACGCGACGGCCGCGATGCTGCGCGCCATCCTCCAGGCGACCGCCTACGCCTCGAAGGCGGAGAACTGCAAGGAAATCGCCGCCGCCATCGCGCCCGCGAACTACCTCAACCAGCCGCTCACCGTGGTGGAGCAGGTCCTCACCGGCACCTATGCCGACGGGCTCGGCAGCGTGAAGAAGGACCCGAAGAGGGTCGCCTTCGACCCGTTCCCCTACGAGAGCTTCGCGATCTGGACGCTGACCCAGATGAAGCGCTGGGGCCAGATCAAGGGCGATGTCGACTACGCGGCGGTCGCAAAGCAGGTCTACCGCGCCACCGACGCCGCCAAGCTGATGCAGCAGGACGGACTGACCCCGCCGGAGGCCACCACCAAGACCTTCGTGGTCATGGGCAAGACCTTCGATCCGGCCAAGCCCGAGGAATACCTCGACTCCTTCAAGATCAAGCGTGCGAGCTAGAGCCATGCAACGCACGCTCTCGCTGCGCGCCGGCGTCCTCTCCCTCGCGCTTCTCGCGCTGATCCTGCTCGGCTGGCAGATCGCGGTCAGCGGCACCGCCCGCACCGAGGCCATGGACCCGGAATACGCCGCCCTGATGGGGCAGGCGGCCACCACGGGCAAGTCGGCCATGCCCGGCCCGCTGGATGTCGGGGCGACGATCTGGAAACACCTGAAGGATCCGTTCTACGACCGCGGGCCCAACGACAAGGGCATCGGGATCCAGCTCGCCTACTCGATCGGCCGCGTGGCGCTCGGCTACGGCCTCGCGGTGCTGGTGGCGATCCCGGTCGGCTTCCTCATCGGCATGTCGCCGCTGATGAGCCGGGCGCTCGACCCGTACATCCAGATCCTGAAACCCGTCTCACCCCTCGCCTGGATGCCGCTCGCCCTCTACACGATCAAGGATTCGAGCCTGTCTGCGATCTTCGTGATCTTCATCTGCTCGATTTGGCCGATGCTGATCAACACGGTCTTCGGCGTCGCGGGCACGCGCAAGGAATGGCTCAACGTCGCCAGAACCCTGGAGGTGAGCCCGGTTCGGCGCGCCTTCACGGTGATCCTGCCGGCGGCGGCCCCGACGATCCTCACCGGCATGCGCATCTCGATCGGCATCGCGTGGCTCGTCATCGTGGCCGCCGAGATGCTCGTGGGGGGCACCGGCATCGGCTACTTCGTCTGGAACGAGTGGAATAACCTCTCGATCACCAATGTGATCACCTCGATCCTGGTGATCGGCCTCGTCGGCATGGTCCTCGACCAACTTCTGGCGCGGGCGCAAGCCCTCGTCACCTTCCCGGAGTGAAGCGATCCATGAGCACGCTCCTTCCGTTCGCGCGGCGCGCCCGCCGCTCCGCTTCCCAAACGGCTGATGCCGGGACCAGCCGCATGTCGACGACTGAAAAATTCATCTCCATCGAGGGGATCGCCCGGCGCTACCCGGCGCCGGGCGGCAAGGCCACGACGATCTTCGAGAACCTGTGGCTGCCGATGCGCCGCGGCGAGTTCGTGTGCATGATCGGCCATTCCGGCTGCGGCAAGACCACGGTGCTCAACATCCTCGCCGGGCTCGATGCACCGAGCGAGGGCGTCGTCATCGTCGACGGGCAGGCCATTACCGGCACGAGCCTCGACCGCGCCGTGATCTTCCAGGGCCACGCCCTGCTGCCCTGGCGCAGCGTGCTCGGCAACGTCGCCTACGCGGTGTCCTCGCGCTGGCGGAAGGCGAAGCGCTCCGAGATCGAGGCACGCGCCCGCAAGGCGATCGCTACGGTGGGTCTGGCCGGCTCCGAGCACAAGCGTCCGTCGGAATTGTCGGGCGGCATGAAGCAGCGTGTCGGCATCGCCCGGGCGCTGGCGATCGAGCCGAAGATCCTGCTGATGGACGAGCCGTTCTCGGCGCTCGACGCGCTCACCCGCGGCACGCTGCAGGACGAGGTGCGCCGGATCTGCGTCGAGACCGGGCAGACGGTCTTCATGATCACCCACGACGTCGACGAGGCGATCTATCTCGCCGACCGGATCGTGCTGATGACGAACGGGCCGGAGGCGAAGGTCGCCGAGATCGTCGAGAACCCGCTGCCCAAGAACCGCGACCGCGCCCAGCTTCACCACGCGCCGGGCTACTACGCCTTGCGCAACCACCTGATCGACTTCCTCGTGACCCGCTCCCGAACCCTGCGGGACGCCATGCCCGAGGGCTACGACCCCCGCCATCCGCCGGTGGTGCGCCCCGCGCTCAGCGAGGCGGACGCCGCCGCAATCGCCGCCGAGCCGCCGGCCCGGCGAGCCTGATCCCGGCGCCGGCACCTCGCGGGTCGTGTCTTCGGGATCCATGAGCCCGCTTCCCGGAGCGAGCCGCTCCACCGGGTCGTCTGGATGTGACGACGCCTGCGCGCCAAGTCCTGGCGCACAATCGACGGCCGGTTCCGGCCCTGGATCGCGAAGGGGCTGTTCGAGGCTCTGATGCGAGTTCTGGCCTGTGGCCAGCGGTGGCGCTGCGGATGTCGGTCCGATCCACGGCTGGCGCTCAGGTCCGCTGTTGAAGCTTGAGGCGACCTGGATGTGAAAGCGTGGCCCGGAAGCGCTGAGGCCTACGGCCGGATGCTGTGGTCATTCGCCTGGACCGAAAGTCACATCGAGATTGGAGCGCATTGAGACGGCTCGCTGAAATTATATTAGAAACACCTAAACAAGGTGGATCTAACGTTATGGACTGCGAGCCCGTGGATGCCGTTACGCCGACCGATCTGCTGCGACTCCAGGACAAGGCGGCCGACGCCGCGCGCCTGTTGCGGCTCCTCGCCAACGAGAAGCGCATGCTTATCCTGTGCCTCCTGCTCGCCCGCGGTGAGATGGACGTGACGAGCCTCAGCGAGGCGGTCGATCTCAGCCAATCGGCCCTGTCGCAGCACCTCGCCAAGTTGCGTGAGGACGGGCTGGTCGCGTTTCGGCGCGAGAGCCAGACCCTGTACTATCGACTGGAGGACCCCAGGGTCGCCCGGCTGCTCGCGACCTTGAAGGATATCTTCTGCCCGGAGACCGGCTGAGCGTGCCGGGCACCGCACCCCTCCGCTCGCAGCGCCGCCAGTGACGCAGACGGGCTCATGGCGCACCCGCGGGTCGCCGGAGCCGTACGGGTTGGACGCAAACAGTATCAGGCTGCCGCTGTCTCGGGCGCTGCTTCGGCTGGCCCTGGAGCCAGCACCCGCATGGCGTTGAGAATGACCGCGACGTCGATGGCTTCCTGGAGCAGCGCGCCCTGAAGCGGCGTCAGGTAGCCGAAGGCTGCGGCGACCATTCCGGCGAGCGACAATCCGAGGCCGACCCAGACGCTCTGAAGGGCGATGAACTTGGCCCGGCGGGCGATGCGGATTGCGCCCGGAAGCGGGGCGAGGCTATCGACGAGCAGGACCACGTCGGCGGCTTCGGCCGCCGCGGCCGCGCCCCGCACGCCGAGCGCCACACCGAGATCCGCCGCGGCCAGCGCGGGGGCGTCGTTCACGCCATCCCCGACCATCATCACAGGACCTCGCGCCCGCTCGGCCGCCACCACCGCGGTCTTGTCCGCCGGATCGAGGTCGGCGGCGATGGCATCGATGGGCGCTCCCGCGACGAGCGCTTCCGCGATCACGCGCCGGTCGCCCGTCGCGAGTACGATGCGCCGGATGCCGCAGGCCCGCAGGGCCGTGAGCGTGGCGGCGCCGTCCGCGCGCAGCGGGTCCGTCAGGTACAGCCTGCCCGCTGGGCGGCCATCGACGGCCACGAGCACCGTCGCCGCCGCACCGCTCGTCGCGACCGGCGGCTCCTCGGCCGGGAAGGTCAGCCCCATCCTGTGCATCAGGCGCGGCCCCCCGACCGTGACCGAGGCGCCCTCGACCGAGCCCGTTACGCCTTCCCCCGGCACCTCCTCCGCTCGTTCCGGCTGCGCGAGATCGAGCCGCTGACTCAGAGCTTCGTCGACAAGAGCCCGCGCCGTCGGGTGGGCTGAGACTTGATCGAGGGAGGCGGCGAGCCGAAGCACCTCTGCCTCGCCGAACGGCGGGAAGGCCTCGATGGCCGAGAGATGGGCCGTGCCCTGGGTCAGCATACCGGTCTTGTCGACCACGAGGACGCTGACCTCGGCCAGCGTCTCTAGGGCGCCCCCGCCCTTGATCAGCACCCCACTCCCGGCCGCCCGCGACAGGCCGGAGACGAGGGCGACCGGAACCGCGAGGATGAGCGGACACGGTGTCGCGACCACGAGGACGGCGAGGGCGCGCAGCGGATCTTGCGTGACGGCCCAGGCGCCGCCGGCGAGGGCAAGGGTGACGGCGAGGAAGGCGAGGCCGTAGCGATCGGCCAAGCGCACCATCGGCGCCTTCTGTTCGCGCGCGGCCTCGACCAGGCGAACGATACCCGCATAGGTGCTCTCCGCTGCCCGGCGCTCGGCCACCAGCGAGAAGGGTGTCCCGACATTGACGGAGCCGCTCAGCACAGCGCCTCCCGCTTCGTGGATGACGGGCAGCGCCTCGCCGGTGAGGCTCGCTTGGTCGAGCACGGCGCGACTGGCCACGACGCGCCCATCGACAGGGACGACGTCGCCAACCCGGACCAGCACGCGGTCGCCCGGGACGACCGCGTCGATGGGCACCTCGTGCACGCCTGCGCCGTCCTCGCGATGCGCGGTGCGCGGCTGCCGTGACAGCAGCGCGGTCATCTCCCGGGCCGCGCGTCCCGCCGCGAAGGCTTCGAGCGCCTGACCGCCCGCATACATCAGGGCGATGACGACGCCGGCAAGCGGCTGCCCGAGTGCGACGGCGCCGCTCATCGAGAGAAGCGCGACGAGGTCGAGGCCGACATCGCCCTTCAAGAGGCTCGTGACGACCTCACGGACAAGACTGGCGAGCACGACCAGGGTCGGGACGGTCCAGGCCCAAAAGGCAAGGTCCGGGGCGCCGAGCGCTTGTGCGGCCAACCCGGCGCAGAGCCCCGCGAGCGGAAGCACCGCCTGCCACCGATGCAGCGCTTGCCGCCACCAGCCGCCATCGGCAGCCGCTTCGCCTCTCGCGGTCGTCGATCCTGGGCGGGTCGCGTCGATGGACGCTGGAACAGGCATGCCACTCGATCAAACGCGACCAGCTCGGCCGAGGCAAGATAGGGTCATACCCCCCGTTCCGGAGAGCGCCAGCGTTGCGGCCTTGGCCTCGGGCTTCCGCTCGATGTTTGACGTCGCATCGAGCTCGCGCAGCAGGCTGCCGCTGGCCTGCGGGGGTTCAGCATGCCAGCGGACGCTCGCATCGAACTCGGCAGCAATGCGCTGGTTGTCGCGCACCTGTGTGAAGCGAATCCCGCTCCGCCGTCACAGGGATCATCGGGCGTCTCCTTCTTTACGGTAAATTAGATATTGCTAATTAAGTGTCATCTAATTATGGCTCGGTTGGATGCGGGGGCATCCGGCCCAAACGACCCCGCAGCCTTCATACGGAGCCCATAGCGCCGGCAGGTTTGTCCCTGTGGCAGTTCGGGAGAGATCATCATGGACGGCTTCACGCCACTCAGCGCCACCCTCGGCGGCGTCATGATCGGCGCCGCCGCTGCCCTGTTCCTGCTTCTGAACGGACGGATCGCCGGCATCAGCGGCATCCTTGGCGGTTTGCTCGCCCCTCCTTCGCGCGAGACGGGATGGCGGGCCGCCTTCCTGGCCGGTCTGGTCCTGGCGCCGCTGGTCTATGCCGGCTTCGGAGGAAGCCTGCCGCCGGTGACGGTCGATGCCTCGTTCCCGCTCCTGGTGGTCGCGGGCCTGCTGGTCGGGTTCGGCGCGCGCCTCGGGGCCGGCTGCACCAGCGGCCACGGCGTCTGCGGCATCGGTCGCGGCTCGCCCCGCTCCCTCGCCGCCACTGGCACCTTCATGGCCGTCGCCATCCTCACCGTCTTCGTCACGCGTCACCTGCTCGGAGCCTGAGCCATGGCCAGAGCCGTTTCCGCATTTGCCGTCGGCCTGTTATTCGGGCTCGGCCTGCTCGTCTCCGGCATGGCCAATCCGGCCAAGGTCCTCGCCTTCCTCGACGTAACCGGACGCTGGGATCCGAGCCTCGCCTTCGTCATGGCGGGCGCCGTCGCGGTCTCGGCCGCCGGCACCCTCGTCGCGCGGCGGCGCGGCCGGCCGCTGCTCGCGTCCCGGTTGGAGATCCCGACCCGGCGTGACCTCGACCCGCGCCTGATCGCCGGTGCCGCGGTCTTCGGCGTAGGCTGGGGCTTGGTCGGCCTGTGCCCCGGACCGGCGCTGACTCTCCTGACGGTCGCGCCGGCCCCCGCCGCGACCTTCGTGGCCGCCATGGTCGTCGGCATGCTGCTGTTCCGCCTCGTGCCCTCGGCGGCCTCGAAGCCGACGGCCGTTCAAGGGGCTGACGCGTGATGTCCGGCTTGCTCACATCCGGTCTCGCCACCGGCCCGGGTGGGATCGTTGGGGCGATCCTCGGCCTCGTCAGCGGGGGCGGCTCGATCCTCGCGGTCCTCGCCTGATCTACGTGGTCGGCGTGAGCTCGCCGCACGTCGCCATCGGCACCAGCGACCTGGCGGTCTCGGTCAGCGCGGCGGGCAATCTCGTTTCGCAATAGCGGGCCGGGAATGTGAAGTGGCGATGCGCGGCCGCGTTCTCGCTTGCAAGTGTCCGCGACGGAGGATGGAGCGGACTGACACCTCAGGCGGAAGAGGTGTGCTTCTATTCATCCGGGCCCCATCCTCTCAAAAGTTGGAGCCTCCCGGGAATCCGGAGCGGTTCAGTCCCGTTTGATCAAGCCGGAGTGTTCGTACTCTGCGAGAAGAGGCTGAAGCTGCCTTGATCGGGTGACGGCGGCGACGAGAGGGATGACCATGTTCCGCCTTCTCCCTCGGTTGTGTGCCCTGCTCCTCGTCGCTGGGCTCGGCTTGCAGGCGCAGGCGCAGCCGGCCGCGCCCGCTGCAGTCCCGGTCGGGACGGCCTTCGCTCAACGCAAGGCCATCGATCAGGCACTCGACTTCGTTGGGCGCGTCGAGGCGGTCGGTCGTGTCGAGGTGCGCGCGCGCGTTGTCGGCTTTCTGGATGCCGTCCAATTCAAGGAGGGAGAGCCGATCAAGGAGGGGGCGCCGCTCTACCGGATCGAGCCGGACCTGTTCGAGGCCGCGGTCAAGCAGGCCGAGGGCGCACTCGAGCGCACCAGGGCCGCCGAACTCCTGGCAGCCATCCAGTTGCAGCGGGCGCAAGACCTACTCGATAAAAGCTCCGGGACCGTCGTTGCCCGCGATCAGGCCCGCGCCGCGCGGGACCAGGCGAAGGGCGCCGTCATGGGTGACGAGGCGAGCCTCCAGACGGCGCGGATCAATCTCGGCTACACGCAGATCTTCGCGCCGATTTCCGGCCAGATCGGCCGCACCAGCGTCACCAAGGGCAACGTGGTTGGGCCCGACAGAGGCGCCCTCACCACGATCGTCAGCCAAGACCCGATCTACGTCACCTTCCCGGTGAGCCAGCGCGAGTTCCTGCGCTACCAGCAGGGCGAGGCGCGCCCAGACCGGAGCAAGATCGGAGTCCGGATCCGTTTTCAGGACGGCTCGGAATACGGTCAGATCGGACGGGTCGACTTCGTCAACATCAGCGTCGACCGCGCGACCGACACGGTCGTCGTGCGCGCCACGATGCCGAATCCGGCCGGTGCGCTTCGCGACGGGCAACTCGTGCGCGTCAACCTTCAGGCCGGGCAGCCGGAGCAGAAGGTCGTCGTGCCGCAATCCGCCCTCATCGCCGACCAGGGCGGCGTCTACGTGTTCGTCGTCGAGGAAAGCCGGGCCAAGATACGGCGCGTCAAACCGGAGCCTGGCGGCACCGGAACGGACGCGGTCATCGCGGAGGGCCTCTCGGGCGGCGAGGTTGTCATCGTCGATGGGCTGCAGCGGGTGCGGCCCGGGATCCTCGTTCAGGCGACCCCGGCCAGCGAGACGGCCAGCAGGATCTGACGTCCATGTTCTCCGCCATCTTCGTCGACCGGCCGCGCCTTGCGGTGGTGATCGCCATCGTGATCTCGATCGCGGGCGCGCTGGCGCTCCTGACGATCCCGGTGGCGCAGTACCCCGACATCGTGCCGCCGCAGGTCTCGGTGACCACGACCTATCCGGGCGCATCCGCGGACGTAGTGGAATCGACGGTCGCGCAGCCGATCGAGTCCCAGGTCGTCGGTGTCGACAAGATGATCTACATGAAGAGCGTCAGCGGCAACGACGGCAGCTACACGCTCACCGGCTCGTTCGAGCTCGGTACCGATCCCGACATCAATGCGGTCAACGTCAACAACCGGGTCCAGATCGCCCTCGCCAAGCTGCCCGAGGACGTTCGCAAGCAGGGCGTCACCGTCAAGAAAAAATCCTCGGCCCTTCTCGGCGTTCTGGCGGTCTATTCGCCAAAATCGACCCAAGACCCGCTTTTCATCTCCAACTACGTCACGATCAACCTGCTCGACCGCATCAAGAGCACGCCCGGCGTCGGCGATGCGACGCTGTGGGGCCCGCAGGATTACGCGATGCGAGCCTGGGTGCGCACCGACCAGCTCACCGGGCTCAGCCTGACCACGGGCGACGTCATCGGGGCGATCCAGGCCCAGAACGTGCAGGCGCCGGTCGGGCGGATCGGTGCCCGGCCGATCTCGGACGAGCAGCAGCTTCAGCTCAGCATCCAGACGCAAGGGCGCCTGACCTCCGCGGAGCAGTTCCGCAACATCGTGTTGCGCACCAACCCGGACGGGTCGGTGCTGCGCCTCGGCGACGTGGCGAGAGTCGATCTCGGCGCGGCCAATCTCGACCGTGAGACGCGGCTCAACGGCAGCCCGGCGACGGTGATCGCGATCTACCAGTCACCCGGCGCCAACGCCCTCTCGACCCTGAAAGAGGTCGAGAGGCGGGTCGGAGAGCTGGCGAAGACCTTCCCCGAGGGGTTGGCCTGGAAGGTTACCTACGATCCGACCGCCTTCATCACCGAAACGGTGCACGAGGTGCAGAAGACCCTGGTCGAGGCCTTCGTGCTCGTTGTGATCGTGGTGTTCCTGTTCCTCGGTAGCCTGCGCGCCACGCTGATCCCGACGCTGGCCGTGCCTGTCAGCTTGATCGGCACCTTCATCGTCCTCAAGGCGGTCGGCTACTCGGCGAACTCGGTCTCGCTTCTCGCCCTGGTGCTCGCCATCGGGATCGTCGTCGACGACGCCATCGTGGTGGTCGAGAACGTCGAGCGCGTGATGGAGGAGCACCCGGAGCTGTCGCCCCGGGATGCGACGAAGCGGGCCATGGCGGAGATCACCGCCCCGATCATCGCCATCACGCTGGTCTTGCTCTCGGTCTTCGTGCCGGTCGCCTTCGTGCCCGGCATCTCGGGCGAGCTCTTCCGCCAGTTCGCGGTCGCGGTCGCGGTCTCGATGTTCATCTCGGCGATCAACGCGCTGACTCTGTCGCCGGCTCTCTGTGGCGTGCTGCTGCGCCCGCACCACGGCCCTCGCCGGGGTATTATGGGCATGGTGATGCGCTCCATCGACCGGGTCAGCAACGGCTACGGTGCCGCCGTGGCGCGCATCGTGCGCTTCTCGATCCTCGGCCTCGTGCTCGCCGGCGCCGCGGCCTACGGCGCGACCGAACTCGCGAAGCGAACCCCGACCGGCTTCCTGCCCGAAGACGATCAAGGCGCCTTCTTCGTCGTGGTGCAGTTGCCGGAAGGCGCATCGGTCGGGAGGACCTCCGAGGTCGTGGCCCGGGCCGAGCAGATCCTGCGGCAGGAGCATGCGGTCGCTGACACCACCTCGGTGATCGGCCTCAACTTCATCGACAACTACTCCCAGGGCAACGCGGCCTTCCTGGTCGTGACCCTCAAGCCGTTCGAGGAGCGCAAGGCTGCCGCGGACGGGGCGGCGGCCATGATTGCGCGCCTCGGCCAGCAATTCCGGGAGATCCCCGGAGGCACCGTCGTACCGCTCGCTCCTCCACCCATCATCGGCCTCGGCACCGGCGGTGGCTTCAGCTACGTGCTGCAGGATCTGCGCGGTGGCGATCCGAAGGAGCTCGCTCAAGTCCTGCGCGGCTTGGTCGTGGCAGCGAACCAGGATCCGCAGCTCAACCGCGTGTTCAGCACCTTCTCGGCGACGAACCCGTCGGTCTATCTCGATATCGATCGCGACAAGGCGCAGGTTCTCGGAGTGCCCCTGAGCGCCGTGTTTCAAGCGCTACAGGCTTCGCTCGGCGGCTACTACGTCAACGACATCAACCTGTTCGGCCGTACCTGGCAGGTGCAGGTTCAGGCGGAGGCCGCCGACCGGACCAAGATCGACGACATCTATCGGATCAACGTGCGAAACAAGGACGGCGAGATGGTGCCGCTGCGCTCGCTCGCGGAGGTCCGGATCGTGGTGGGGCCGCCGGCGCTGATCCGCTACAACAACCTTCGCGCCGTCACGATCCAGGGCTCGCCCGCGCCGGGCGTCTCGTCCGGTCAGGCGCTCGCCGCCATGGACGGCGTTGCGGCCCGGACCCTGCCTGCGGGCTTCGGCGGCGAGTGGACGGACACCGCGTTCCAAGAGAAGCGCGCCGAGGGCAAGACCGCCATCATCCTGGGCTTCGCGGTCCTGTTCGCGTTCCTGTTTCTGGTCGCGCTCTACGAGAGCTGGACCATCCCCGTCCCGGTGCTGCTGTCGGTCACGGTCGGGATCGCCGGGGCCTACGCGTCCATGGTGTGGGGCAAGCTCACCCTCGATCTCTATGCGCAGATCGGCATGATCGTGCTCATCGGGCTGGCTGCCAAGAACGGTATCCTGATCGTCGAGTTCGCCAAGGAGCAGCGGGAGAAGGGCGTTCCGCTTCAGAAGGCTGCCACCGAAGGCGCGCGCCTGCGCTTCCGCCCGGTGATGATGACCTCCTTCGCCTTCATCCTGGGCCTGCTCCCCCTGGTCATCGCTGTGGGAGCCTCGCAGCTCGCCCGACGCAATGTCGGGACGCCGGTCTTCGGCGGCATGATCGCCGCGTCATTCCTCGGCATCTTCGTGATTCCACCCCTCTACGTCCTGTTTCAGGGCCTGCGCGAGCGGGCCTGGAGCCTCATGAGCCGCAAGGGAGCGAAACAGCGGGCGGAACCGCCGGCTGAAGGCGCAAGCGGCGCCCCGAAGCACTTGCCGGCCGAGTGATGCGATCGACCCCTTCGATGCGGGCAGGTGGGAGCATGACGATGCACGATATCGAGCAGGTCATCCCGACCACGAAACCCGATGCGGGTCGGCCCCAGGCCGGGACCGCCAAGAAGCTCAAGAAAAAGGACTACGAGAGGGAATTGCACACCCTACAGGTCAAGCTGTGCCATCTGCAGGACTGGGTCAAGCGAACCGGCGCCCGCATCATCATCGTGTTCGAGGGCCGCGATGCGGCCGGCAAAGGCGGGACGATCAAGGCCATCACCGAGCGGGTCAGCCCGCGCGTGTTCCGCGTCGTCGCGCTGCCGGCACCAACGGACCGGCAGAAGTCCCAGATGTTCATCCAGCGCTACATCGAGCATTTCCCGGCGGCCGGCGAGATCGTGATCTTCGATCGGAGCTGGTACAACCGCGCCGGCGTCGAGCGCGTCATGGGCTTCTGCAGCGACGCGGAGTATCGCCGGTTCCTCGACCTCTGCCCGCGGATCGAGCGCTTCATCGTCGATGGCGGGACCCAACTCATCAAATTCTGGCTGGAGGTTGGAAAGCAGGAGCAGAAGCGGCGCTTCCTGGCACGGATCGAGGATCCCCTCCGGCAGTGGAAGCTGAGCTCGATGGACCTTGAATCCTACGAGCGCTGGTACGCGTTCTCGAAGGCGCGCGATGCGATGCTGGCGGCCACCGACACTGACGACGCTCCCTGGCACATCGTCCGCTCCGACGACAAGCGGCGGGCGCGCCTCAACTGCATCACTCACCTCCTCCGTCTGATCCCCTACAGGGAACAGAAGCACGACGCGGTGACGCTGCCGAAGCGCAGCAAGGAGGATGCGTACGACGATACCCTCAGGAACAGGCGCTTCGTCACCGAAAGGTACTGAGGTTGGGATCGCGCCGGCAAGCTCCAGGGCAATCCCGGGGTCGAGGCGCGGCCGAGCGCCGGCCGGGCATGAGGCTGCGTGTCTCACAAAAAAACGCCCACTGCGCCGCCAGCGCGAGTGGGAGGGCGCCTGTGTCCGGGCGTCTCGTGAGGCACTCTTAGCCCAGCGTCGACGTCGATGGTCATGCCGGGCTCGGTACCGACGCCCAGGAGAGCTTCGCGGCGCACCGGCTTGGAGTTGACCGGCTGTTGGAACCGGCGCGCCGACAACTAGCCCCCCATCGAAGACGAGGCGCAACGGCCTGCCCACCCTGTCGGACTAAGCCCGTCGTTATCGCGCGGCCATGGCTACCATTCTGAAGGTCGGTGGAACCTATGCGCTGCGTGTTTCCCAGGTGAGCAAGAAGCCCACGTCACCTGGCATGCCGTCGGGAAAGTCGACAATTACGGCCTTCAGACCGTAGCCGGCCGGCTGCAGGCGGTCCCGCCAGAACTCGAAAGCTTGGCGCGGGCGTCCGGTCAGGGTCTCGGGCCAACCTTTCTCGAAATTGTTGATGGCCCGTCCGCCGTCACTGCACATCACGTTCGGGAAACGCATCACGAGAAGTTCGTTCTTGCCCTGCTCGGCCGCGATCCGGAGCTTGTACAAGAGCGACGTCATGATCTCGTGCACCTTCTTAGGCGTGACCTCGATGGTCTCGGACAGAGCCTTGATGAGCTCGGCCCGCGCCTCTTCGGCTCGATCCTCGGTCTGCAGGGCCTTCGCGGCCTTCAGTTTGGCCGTATAAGCGCCGAGTTCGGCGGCGGACATGAAGCTCTCGTCGCCAAGCTCGTGTTCGGTCTGTGGATTCGTCTTCAGCGCTTCCATGGCGAACTCCTGTTGTTCATAAGGCCGGTTCGCGCTGGACCTGGGCCAGCGCTTCGCACGTTCCGCGCGCGATCGTCATCTCCTCGTCCGCCGGAATGACCCAGGCAGCGGGACCCGGCCCTCGGGTCACCTTCGGGCCGCCGGAAGCATTGGCCGCCGCGTCGAGTTCGAAACCGGCCCAGGCGGCTCCCCGCAGAACTTCGGCCCGTGTGGCGACGTCGTTCTCACCGATGCCGCCGGTGAAGATGAGGGCATCCAGGCCGCCGAGTGCCGCCACCAGCGAGCCGAGCTCCCGCTCGATCCGGTAGACGAAGAGGTCGATGGCCCGCTGCGCATCGGGATCGGTCGCCGCGAGGGAACGGAGCCTGCGCATGTCGTGCGACAGGCTGGAGACCCCGAGCAGGCCCGATTGCGTGTAGAGCATCCGCTCTGCCTCGTCCGGGGCGAGCTTCATCTCCCGCATCATGTAGAAGACGACCCCGGCATCGAGGCTACCGCAGCGCGTTCCCATGGGCAGTCCGTCGAGTGCGGAGAAGCCCATCGTGGTCGCGATGCTCTGCCCGCGCTCCAGGGCACACAGGCTGGCGCCATTGCCGAGATGAGCGACGACGACGCGGCCGGTGGCAAGGGCGGGGTCGTACTGCGCCAAGACCGAGGCGATGTGGGCGTAGGACAGGCCGTGGAAGCCGTAGCGGCGCACCCCCGCCTCGGTCATCGCGTGCGGTAGGGCAAAAAGCTGTGCGATTTCCGGCTGGTTGCGGTGGAATGCGGTGTCGAAACAGGCAATCTGGGGGAGGTCCGGGAAACGCCGCCGGAGGATCCGGATCGGCGCCAAGTTGTGGGGCTGATGGAGCGGAGCGAGCGGTACTAGGCGCTCCAGCGCCTCCAGCACCTCCTCGTCCACCCGCACCGGCCTGCTATAGGCCCTTCCGCCATGGACGACCCTGTGCCCGGCGGCGGCGAGCCGGAAGCCGCTGCAATGCTCACGCAGCCAAGCCGCCACGTGCAGGAGCGCCTCCTCGTGGCCGGACAGGCTTTCACGGTGGAAGGCCTGGTCGGCGACAACCGTCCCGGCGCTGTCCCGGATCAGCAAGTGGGGCGAACCGTTGAGTTCCTCGAACACACCCTTGAAGATGCGGCATGGATCCGCGGTCTCGCCGAACGCGAACACTTGGAATTTGAGGCTCGAAGAGCCCGCGTTCAGTACAAGCAGGACCGAGGTCATCGCCTAGACCTCCGGAAGGGGCCGGCAGGCGCGCTGGGCGGCGGCGAACAGTGAGGCGACCGCACAGGAGGCGAGACGCGTGAGCCGAGAATCGGCCCGGCTCGTCAGGATGATCGGGACCCGAGCCCCAAGCACGATCCCGGCCGCGTCCGCACGGGCCAGGAAGGTCAAGCTCTTGGCCAGCATGTTGCCGGCTTCCAAATCGGGGACCACGAGAACGTTGGCTTGGCCGGCCACCGGTGAGTGGATCTTCTTGATCCGTGCCGCTTCGGGGTCGATGGCATTATCGAGGGCAAGAGGGCCGTCTAGGATGCCGCCGGTGATCTGACCCCGGTCGGCCATCTTGCAGAGGGCCGCGGCATCGAGGGTCGAGGGCATCTTCGCGTTGATGCTCTCCGTGGCCGACAGGATGGCGACCCGCACCGAAGCGACGCCAAGGGCTTGTGCGAGGTCGATGGCGTTCTGCGTGATGTCGCGCTTTTCCTCCAACGAGGGCGCGATGTTGACCGCGGCGTCCGTAATGATCAGGGGCGTCGCATGGCCCGGCACGTCCATGACGAAGCAGTGGCTGACGCGGCGAGCTGTCCGTAGGCCGCCGTCCCGGCGCACCACCGCAGCCATCAACTCGTCGGTGTGGAGGCTCCCTTTCATAAGGGACTCGGCCTCGCCGGCGCGCACGAGAGCAACGGCCTTCTGAGCGGCCTCGTGGCTGTGACCGGCGTCGACGAGCCGGAACGCGCCGATATCCGCATCGAGTGCGGCCGCGGCGGCGGCGATCTTTCCCGGTGGGCCTACCAGAATCGGTTCGACGATTCCGAGCGCGGAGGCCTCGAGCGCCGCCCCCAATGTGGCCGCGTCGCAGGGATGGACGACGGCGACCTGAAGCCTCGGCAGCGCCTGGGCAGCCACGATCAGACGGTCATATTTCTCGTGTCCGCGGGTTTCGACCGCTGCCTGTTCGATGGTCGCAATCGACACCCTGGCCTCCTCTGACAGTTCAAGGAAAGGATCCGGAGCGGTCCTGTGCGACGGGCGTGGCCTCTCGCGAAGGTGCCTCGTCGCCTGCGCCGCGGAGACGAGGACCGCCTACTCATACGCTCTTGGGATCAGGCGGCTTGATCGGACGGGACGGATCGGCGGCCGATGGCGCTGGCCGCGTAGGCGATCCGACTTCTCCTCGGACCATCTTCCGGCGTTTGATCATGCACAGCGATGTGCGCCGCGGCGTATTCTGGGTCACCTCCGCAACAACGGCGCACCCTGTCTTATGGGATGGTCTTCATTCTGGTTGAAGAACATTTGTGCACTATTGCCGCGACAGCCGCTTGCAACTCAGATGACGAGCGTCAACTTTCCATCGCAGACGGCGGCGTGACAGCCGACGGCGGCAATCCCGAAAGGAGCGATGCCATGGGAGACCTGTCATGCTACTCGGCCGTCGAGCGTCTTTGCGATGGGCGCGCCTTGGAGATCCGCGCGCTTCGGCCGGATGACCGGGAGCGGATGCTGGCAGCCATCGACCACACAAGCGCCCAATCGCTCTATCGCCGCTTCTTCGCTGCGAAGCGCCACTTCACCGACAAGGAGATTGCGTTCTTCCTCAACGTCGACTTCAGGGAGCAGGTGGCCTTGGTCGCGACCGCAGACGAGGATGGCGAGAAGGCGATCGTCGGCGGCGCTCGCTATGTCGCGACGCGGCCGGGTCAGGCCGAGGTGGCGTTCACCGTGATCGACGAATATCAGCGGCGCGGCATCGGTGCCGCGCTGGTGCGGCACCTCGTGGACATCGCTCGGGCGGCAGGGCTCACGGAACTGACGGCGGAGGTTTTGCCCGACAACGCTCCGATGCTGAAGCTGTTCGAGCGAACCGGACTACCGCTGAGCAGCCGACGCGAGGCGGACGCGGTCCACTTGGTACTTCGGCTAACCTGAGCACGCCTCAAGTCGCGAACCCATGAAATTTGGCACGGATGACCGTCATCACGGGCACGCGACTGCGGGCCCGTGACCGAGAGCGCATTCCGACAAAATGGAAACCGATTCGTCAAAAATGCGCGTCGAAACAGGGGTCCAGAGACGCCGAATCCGGACGCAGTCTCCTGGGCTTGCCCGTCAGTAGGGGCGGCAAGTGCCCGAATACTGGTCGTAGAAGGCGTATCGCCCGCACCCGCCGTAGGTCGAGCCGTAATAACCGGCGGCCGCAGCAGCTCCGACCCCGGCCGCGGCGAGCCCGTATCCGGGACGGTACCCATACCGGCCGTAACCGTAGCGGCCGTAGCCGTAGCCGTAGCGGCCGACCCCTCTGTGACCGTAGCCGCCGACGCGACCATAACCGCCGCGATAGCCGGCCACGCCCCGGCGATAGCCACCGGCCCCACCGCGGAATCCGCCCGCCCGGCCACCGTGAAAGCCGCCGCCATGGATGCCGCCACCCCGGAAGCCTCCGCCTCCGCCGCCACGGAATCCGCGCGCATCTGCCGTGACGCTGGTCAGGATCAGGGCTGCGAAAGCCGCAGACGCAATCAGGAGAGTTTTCATGACGTTGTTTCCTCGCAGGAGGACAACATGGAGGTGAGGCGCATCAGTCCCCGCCGGCGTGACCGGACCCGTAACCTGCTCGGGTCCCAAACCCTGGTCGACCGGTTCGTACTACCGAGTCTGCAGCGTTGCTTGATCCCGGAGGACAGCCGGTGAAACCTGTTCGCCGACGCGGTCGTGGATCACTGGCTTCGTGTATCGCTGCGGCGAGATCATTCTGGCTGCGCGCTGGTCTCTTCCCGGCCCTGTCGTCCCCATGAGCGGCTTCCTGCTTTCGGTTCATCGACAGACGTCATCTTCCGGATATTTCGGCGAACCCTATTCCACCTGGACGAAGGCGTGCATTGAGATCATCGTCGGCAGCGAACGGACTGCCCGGCTGTTCGCATCCACCCTGCCGACCTCGGCCGCAGAGGGCTGGCCGAGGCCGCGCAACTCGGCGGCTCCCGCAGGAGACGACGGAGCACCCCCCGGTTTGGCCCCAGTGACCGAACCGGACGCGGAGGAGCGCAGATGACGGGCCTTGGATCGACGACGCGGACCTCCACGACCGACGCGCCGACGAAACTCCGCTCCGACATTGTGGCAGGGCTCACCGCTGCGGCCGTCGTCCTCCCCAAGGCGATGGCTTTTGCCACGGTGGCCGGGCTGCCGGTCGCGGTCGGCCTCTACACCGCCTTCGTTCCCACGCTCATCTATGGCCTGTTGGGCTCATCCCGCGTCCTCAGCGTGAGTTCGACGACGACGCTGGCGATCCTGACAGCCGCCGAAATCGGCAGCGTGGTGCCGGATGGCGATCCGGCGCGGCTGGTTGCCACCACAGCGACGCTGACGGCCCTCGTCGGCGCGCTGCTGCTCGCGGCCCGGCTGGTGAAGCTCGGCTTCATCGCCAGCTTCATCTCCGTGCCGGTCCTGACCGGGTTCAAGGCCGGAATCGCCTGCGTGATCCTGCTGGATCAAGCTCCCAAGCTCCTCGGGCTCCATCCCGCGAAGCAATCGTTCTTCATCGATCTCGCGAGTCTCGCTCGCCACCTCCCCGAGACGTCGCTGCCGACCCTGGCTGTCGCAGGGGTGACGCTGGCTGTCCTCGTCGGCGCTGAGCGCCTCAGGCCGCATTCGCCGGTTCCGCTGGTCACGGTCGTTGCCGCCGTCGCGGCCTCTTGGCTGCTCGGCCTCAACGCATGGGGAGTCGCGACGGTCGGGGAGATCCCGCCGGGGCTCCCCTCCGTGAGCATGCCCGACCTGACGCTTGTCCAGGCGCTCCTGCCGGGCGCCATGGGCATCGCCCTGATGAGCTTCACGGAGAGCATCGCCGCGGGCCGGGCCTTCGTGGCTTCGGGAGATCCGCCCATCGATGCCAATCGTGAACTGGTCGCCACGGGTGCAGCGAATTTGGGGGGAGCCTTGCTCGGGGCGATGCCGGCCGGCGGCGGGGCATCGCAGACCGGGGTCGTGCGGGCCGCCGGAGGCCGGACGCAGGCGGCCTCATTCGTGACGGCCGCGCTTGCCCTCGCGACGATGCTGCTCCTGTCGCCGGTCCTGGGCCTCCTGCCGCAGGCAACCCTCGCGGCGGTCGTGATCGTCTACTCGGCCAGCCTCATCCAGCCGGCGGAGTTCCGGGACATCTTCAAAGTGCGGCGGATGGAGTTCCACTGGGCAATCGTGGCGGGGATCGGGGTGCTCGTCTTCGGGACGCTTCAGGGTATCACCGTCGCCATCGTCCTCTCGCTGGTCGGCCTGGGCCTCCAAACGGCCCATCCCCGCATCTCTGTCATCGCCCGCAAGCACGGCGCGGACGTGCTGCGCCCCCTGTCGCCGGAGCACCCCGACGACGAGACGTTCGTCGGCCTCCTGATCCTGCGCCCGGAGGGGCGCCTGTACTTTGCCAACGCGCAGAACGTGGCAGACCGGATTCGGGCGCTCATTGCCGAGCACAAGCCGCGTATCGTCGCCCTCGACCTCAGCCGTGTGCCCGACATCGAGTATTCAGCGCTGCAGATGCTGCGGGATGGTGCCCGGCGGACCAGCATGACGTTTTGGCTCGTCGGCCTCAACCCTGACGTCCTGAACATGGTGCGGCGCGCGGGTTTGGATCAAGAACTCGGACCGGACCGCCTGTTGTTCAACGCGCGAACCGCCATCGAGCGCTACAAGGCGCTCCTGGCGTCCTCAACGCCTGACTAGAAATGTCGGCGACCTCGCTGAGTCAGCTGGCATTGTCTCGCGTAGCGTGATCTGATTCCCAGTCGACGGCCGACGGCCGACAGGAGGGGCGAGGGCGTCGCCGTTGTCGTCCGATCGGCGCGGGCCCGTCGTGCAGGCCACGGCAGCCGCCACCGGCATGGCGCGCCGCATGGCGGCCGCCGCCGAGTGGCCCGGCGTTCATGCGGTGGAATTAGTAGCCGCAGGTACAGCCGCCGTATCCGTAAGCGGGATAGCTTGAGCCATAGGCGGCGGGAGCGTAGCCACCATAGCCGGCATTGTCGTAGCCGTAGCCGTAGCCGCCGTAATAGTTACTGGCCGCAGCCCCGACGGCCGTGCCGACCGCAAGACCAGCGAGACCCGCACCGACGCCGTATCCGTAGCCCCGATAGCCGTACCCGCGGTAGCCGTAGCCACGACCGCCGTAGAAGCCGCGCCCGCCGTAGAAACCGCCGCGGTAGCCACCGGCCACGCCGCGATAGCCGCCAACGCCGCCGCGCCAGCCGCCTGCGACGGCACCGCCACCGCGAAAGCCACCACCGCTGAAGCCGCCGCCCCGGAATCCGCCGCCAAAGCCGCCGCCGCCGCGGAAGCCGCCACCGCCGAATCCGCCGCCTCGGAAGCCACCGCCGCCAAAGCCACCACGGGCCTCAGCGGTATCCGCGGCAATCAGCGCACCCATTCCGAGTGCTGCCAGCGACACCAAAGCAAGTTTTTGCATTGCATCCTCCATGCTCACACCCACCGAGCCGTATTGGGTGTTTCGACGATCCTCGGATTGCTTGATTTTTAGGATCGCGATCATCCGCAGGCGCCAGCCCGATCCTTGTTGGCAGCCGGCGGGCTCCGCGACGACGCAAGAGCGCATTCCGACGAGAAGGGAACCAGCTCGTCCAAAAACGGCGCCTCTCAACAGCAGTTTGGAGGCGCCGACTGGATGCGATCGGGGTGGATACGGCTCTAATAGGCGTAGTAGGCGGGCCGATATGGACCGGGCGAATACGGTCCATATGGACCGGATGCCGGCATGCTGGTGCCAACGACCGGGGCAACCGGATCGAAGGGTAGAAGAGCCGCGCTTGCTGACATGAAGCCTGCCAACGCACGCAGTTCGTCGGGCTGTCGCGGATCGCGCGAAATGAATGCCGTCTCGCGCTTGAACCGCAGATTGCAGGCTGGCGACGGCAGGCCGCCGGCAGGGGTGCAGGCGTCGTGGCGCGCGCAGGCGGCATCAAGCGCATCGATCGGCGGCCGCGGCGCGTTATTGCCGAGCCCGCAATAGTTGCCGTGAATGAGGGCCGCTGGCTGGCCCCGGTCAATCGCCGACTGGGCAAGCGCGGGCGAGGCCAGGCACGCGGCAAGTATAAGAGGCGGTAAAATCCTAAGGGTCATGGCTTTTGACCTCGCGACATGTGGGTGCGGCCCGGGGCACGCCGAGATGCCGGTCCGTAGGAACGGCAGACCCCAGAATACGTCGCTCGGGTCGTATGACAGCCTTGATCGCGTTGCTTGATCCAAGAGGACATTGAGCGAAGTCTTTGCAAACGGATGCCGTGATTTCGGCGGCGTCGTGGAGCATGTGCAGCGAGCCACTGGTTGGCTCGGCTTATTCTATCAGTTCCAAGCTTTGTGCTGCTGTTTATCTAGGGGGTGGCGGAAAAACTCCAAATTATGATTGCGTGATCGAAACGATTTTAAGTTGATGTATGATCTGCAGGGAAAGGGCCGTAAATCTGAGCAGCAACTGCACGCCGGCAGTTTGGACGCCATCGCGCTTGCCCACCACCTTGTGAGCACCGTGATCGTTAGGGATCACCGTATCGCCGGGCTTCAACACAGGTGACAGGCTGTCGGTGACATAGGCCCAGAAGCAGTCGCCCTTCGTGGCCTCGTCGAAACAACGTGGGTGGCGTGGAGCATGCTCGTATTCAGAGCGGTGGCCGTGGCCTTCACGACCGGCGCGTCGATCCGACGACAATGGTGGCGTGATTGAAGTTTGTGCCCGAGGGGAATGAAAATTACGCTCTCCCAAGGCAATTCGTATGAAATGATCATTGCAATGTTAAATAATACAAGCCTAAGTACGCAGGCTTGGCCTCGAATCAGGGGGGGCGCATCACGTCTTCGTCCGAGAAATCAGGTTCAATTGTGCGCCAACGCCCGCCCGCGGTCGTTGGAGACATCGGATCGCACGAGAGGCCATCTCTCATTGGCTTGACTCGCCCCGGAGTCGCGAAGGCGGTCTACCTCACTCTCGTCGAACTGGGCGCCAATTTGGACGAACTGCTCGCCGAGGCGGGGCTTGATCCTCGGACCTTCGACGGCGGCAGGACCCCTGTCCCATACGCCTCGCTCGGTCGCCTGATCGCTCTGGGAGCCGAGAGGACGGGTTGTCACCATCTCGGGCTCCTCGTTGGACAGCGCGCGACATTGGCCTCGCTCGGGCTGCTTGGCCTGCTCATGCGCCACTCGGACACCATCGGCGGCGCTTTGCGGGCTCTTGAAGCGCATGCTGGTGTGCGGAACTGGGGCGCAGTCGTCGGACTCGATATCGACAGTGAGGTGGCCGTTCTCAGCTACTGCCCTTATGGCTCGGAAGCCGAGAGCACGGCCCTCCAATCAGAGAGGGCACTCGCCACAATTACAAACGTCGTTCGGGCGTTGGGTGGCTCTGATGCGGCTCTATTAGAAGTGCTGTTGCCGCGCTCCGCGCCACGCGACACAGCGCCCTACATCAGCTTCTTTCGGGCGCCCGTGCGGTATGACCAAGAAACGGCCGCGTTGGTGTTTCCAACTCTACTCCTTGAAAGACGCATCAAGGGGGCGGACCCGGCAGCCCGCGGGAGAGTTGAGGATCGCATCCGCAAGCTTGAGGCCGAACAGCCTTCCACGCTGAAGGACAAGCTTCGCGAGTACCTCCAAGCCCAGGTGATGCGGCAGCGCTGTAAGGCCGCGCACGTGGCGCGACTGCGACTGGTCCCCCCCCGTACCCTGCGTCGTCGGCTGAAAGCCGAGGGCACGACGTTCAAGCAGATCGCTAACGAAGCGCAGTTCTCAGTCGCCAAGCAGCTTCTAGCCAATACCAGAATGAGCATGGCGCAGATCTCGGCGGCCTTGGATTTCTCCGAGCCCGCCGCCTTTAGCCATGCGTTCCGACGCTGGTCAGGCTTTGCGCCTAGTACATGGCGGCGGGAGCATCAATCGAAGTGCCTTGGTCGAGAGCGGGACGAAAATTCCTACTCCGCACAGACACAGCAGCCGGTCCGATAGAGCTTACGCAGGAGGTAGTGATGCGAACGGCACGTCTCATGGGTGTTGCAGGACTTGGGCTAAGCCTTGCAGCCTCGGCTGGTGTTTCGGACGCGTTCGCAGCAGGACCCGGGTTGTCTGCCTATCGGGGCGCTTGGGTACTGGAAGGGCGCGACTGTGCGGATGTCTTTTCATCCGCGGGCAAAGGTGGGGCGTTCAAGAAGCCGATCGACATTTTCGCTCCAGCCTTCATCGTCTCAGGAAAGCGCCTGAAGACCCCCATGGCGACGTGCAGCATCAAGTCTGTTCGACCGACCGGGGACCGCCAGCTTCTCGTTCTCGACTGCGCGAACGCCGTGGCCGCCCAGGAGGTCAGGGTTTACATGATGCCTCAGCCGAACGGCCCCCTCAAACGCTATTACAATGAGCAAGACCCGGCGGGCACAGGCTACCAACGCTGCTCGAAATGAGACGCAGCAACGGAAAGCTGTCTTTTGTTGAGTTGATCCGCTTCTGGTGATTGAGATCGCAGATATCTCTTCCCCTGATCCGCGAAACTGTTGAGCTTGGTGGCCTCGAGGCGCAGCGGATCGTCGATTTCACGCCATCGACGATCGGTCTCATGCAAAAATTGCCGCGCGAGCTTCAATGCGAAGCTGCGTGGCACACAGATCAATGGTAATGTTCAAGAAATTTCCGTAAAACTTATGTCGTGTCCGAATAGTAACTAGCACATTATAGTAGTATCGGTCCGCTCTCGTTGCGCGGCTACTATCCGCTTGCGGCAGAAGCCGCCGTCCGATCAGCCAGCGCGGGCCGCTCAGCGCCGATCGCTCACCCCACCATCCTCACGCAATCTGAGTTTGTAGAACGGCCAGGTTTTGGCTGCCGACGGGGGCAGTCACGTTTTCACGAACGCGATGACCGTTTCGATCAAGAAGATCCACAGCGAATGCACTAAATTTCGCAAAGTTAACCTGAGTTATCCGAATCAGCTTGGCCCCCGAATAGGAGGAACTTGCTATGTTCTCTTGTGCCGCTTTGGCAACCGGATACCCCAGCCCACCTGAGAACCTGCTTCCTGTCGGCTTGGCGCACCTCAGGGTCGCTCAAGCGATCTACGCCGTCCTCGTCGAACTCGAAGCGGATCCCGACACCCTCATGATCGAGGCAGGGCTCGATCCGAGGCTCTTCGAGTGTCATGGCAAGCTCGTCCCGTACAGCTCCCTCGGTCGCCTGATTGCCATAGCGGTTGAGCGCACCCGCTGCCCTCATTTGGGGCTCCTCATCGGGCAAAGGACCACCATCACCTCCCTCGGGCTTCTCGGCCTGCTGTTGGGCAACTCGGATACCATCGGCGATGCCTTGCGGGCTCTCGAAGCGTATCTGGGTATGCTGAATCGGGGTGCGGTGGTCGGCCTCGGCATCGACAACGACGTGGCCGTCCTCACCTACTGCCCGTATGAGCCGGGAGCCGAGGGTGCTGTCCACCATTCGGATCGGGCGCTGGCCACAGCGACAAACATCCTTCGGGCCCTGTGCGGGTCTGATTGGGCCCCATTGGAAGTGTTGCTGCCGCGTTCTGCTCCGAGCAGCACGACGCCTTATAGCCAGTTCTTTCGAGCACCCGTCCGGTTCGATCAGGAAACGGCCGCCTTGGTCTTCCCGGCCAGCCTCCTCAAGCGGCGCATCGCCGGAGCCGATCCGGTCCTGCGCCGCAGAGTGGAGGATCGTATCCGCCGGCTTGAATCGGCACGACCCTCCACGCTGAAGGACGGGCTTCGTCAGCACCTGCGCGCCGAGGTGATCCGGAAGCGTTGCGACGTGATGAAGACGGCGCTTCGCCTGTCGCTCGGTCGCCGCACCTTGAGCCGCCGCTTGAGAGCCGAAGGGACAAGCTTCGAGCAGCTTGCCAACGAGGCGCAATTCCGGGTGGCCAAGCGCCTCTTGGCCGATACCAAAATGAGCATGACGGAGATCTCGGCCGTCCTGGACTTCTCGGAGCCCGCCGCCTTCACGCACGCCTTCCGGCGCTGGGCAGGCATGACGCCCAGCTCATGGAGGCAGGGAAACCATTCCGAGACGAAGCGCGAGGAACACCAATAAGATCCTCCCCTCATCGGCAGAAGGCTCGGATAAGGCAGTGCGTTCGTGCCGGTGCCGGTGCGCTCATGATGCCGACGAGCGTGATCAGCGAGCAGGATCTGAGCGTAATCGTCAGGCAGATCCCTCTCATCGGACCATCCGCCGGGGGATTGGCGCCCAAAGCCTCGATGTGCCGAAGATATAGAATGATGTAGGAGAGCTTTCCTTCATCTCACTGGACAAGATTTTGCCTCAGGCTGGTTGTTTCATGGTGAAGTCATGATTGAAAAGCCTGGCTTCGAAATTCGCATCACGACCACCGAGACGGGCAGCATCCTCCGCGCGCAGACCGAGCGCGAGGTGGCTACGAAAGCGGAATCCCTGATCCGCAGGGTACATGCGCGCGGCGAGTTGATCGGGTTCAGCATCATGGGGCCGAGCGCGACCGAGATCGGCCGAATCAAGGCCTATCTTGAGGATGTCCTGATCGAGGTTGCACAGCTCAGCATCTGACTCCTGCTGGCTTCTCTTAGAGTGCGCCGCATCGTGATCTGTGCCTGTCCTGTCAGATCAAGCGAGGCGCCCGGCCCGGTGCTAGCGTTCTCTGCACCAAACGGTTGATGCTGTACGGACCCACTGCGTCGTCGCACGACCGAATCCGACTTGGCTCACCTCGACTTGGTGTCCTCCGGCTAGGAGACGACCTCATGAAAGCGCTCCTGATCTCATCGGCCGCCTTCGCGGCCCTGATCCTAACCGGTGTGGCGGCCGATGCGCGCGGCTTCCGCGGTGGTGGTGGCGGCTTCCGCGGCGGCGGCGGCTTCCACGGCGGTGGCTTCCGCGGCGGTGGTGGTTTCCACGGTGGCGGTTTCCGCGGCGGAATTGGGCGGCCAGGCTGGGGGGCTGCAGGCCCGATTGCCGGACGCCCCGGTTGGGGGGCGGGACGTCCGATTGCCGGCCGGCCCGGTTGGGGAGCGGGACGTCCCATTGCCGGACGCCCCGGTTGGGGTGGCGGTCGGGTCAGCCGGGGCTACGTTGTCCGTGGCGGCTATGGTTGGGGTGGCTATCGGCCCTATGGCTACGGGCTCGCCGCGGCCGGGGTCGGTGCAGCCGCAGCCGCTGGCTACTACGGGTATCGGAGCGGCTACGGAGGCTGCGGGCCCTACGCCTACTACGATGCGTATACCGGCGCCTGTGCCCCGTATTGAGGCGCCGCGCGTCCGGTCTTTGGCGAAACGACGCGCTACCGCAGCCGGAAGCGTGCGGCATGCTGATGCCCAAGGCCTCCACCCGGAGCAAGCCCGCCGCTTCGCGCCAGAGTCGACCCAGCACCGAAGCGAGGCAGTCAAATGGACGCGATCCTCAAAGCTCGGCGGCAGCCCAAGCGCACGGCGCGGACATCCGAGCTGACCCTGATCGATGCCTATTGGCGGGCGGCAAACTACTTGTCGGTCGGTCAGATCTACCTCTACGACAACCCGCTACTGGTGGAACGGCTGACCAAGGAGCACATCAAGCCGCGTCTGCTCGGCCACTGGGGAACCACTCCGGGTTTAAATTTCATCTATGTTCATCTGAATCGTCTTATTAAAAAGCATGATCTTGATGTTATCTATATTACAGGGCCGGGGCATGGCGGTCCTGCCTTGATCGCCAACGCATACCTCGAGGGGACTTACAGCGAAGTCTATCCGAACATCTCCGCCGATGCTGAGGGCATGAAGCGCCTCTTCAAGCAGTTCTCCTTCCCAGGCGGCATCCCGAGCCATGTGGCTCCTGAAACACCGGGCTCGATGCACGAAGGCGGAGAGCTGGGCTATTCCCTCTCGCACGCCTACGGCGCCGCGTTCGACAACCCCGACCTCATCGTCGCTTGCGTCGTCGGCGATGGCGAGGCCGAGACCGGACCTCTTGCCACAAGCTGGCATTCGAACAAATTTCTCAACCCGGTGAGCGATGGGACGGTTCTGCCGATCCTGCACCTCAACGGGTACAAGATTGCCAACCCGACTGTACTGGCAAGAATTAGCCACGCGGAGCTTGAACATCTCTTCCGTGGGTACGGGTACACCCCCTACTTCGTGGAAGGACATGATCCGGCCGAAATGCACCAGCTCATGGCCTCCACCATGGATGCTGTCCTGCGAGACATTCGGCGGATCAAGTCCGACGCGCGCGACAAAGGCTTCACGGGCCGGCCGTTCTGGCCGATGATCGTTCTTCGGACGCCAAAAGGATGGACATGTCCGAAAGAAATCGATGGACGGCGCACAGAGGATTACTGGCGCTCGCACCAAGTGCCCATGGGCGAGATGCACGACAATCCCGCCCATGTGCGCATGCTCGAAGACTGGATGCAATCTTATCGGCCCGCCGAGCTCTTCGACGAAGGCGGCCGACTTCGCTCCGAGCTTGCCGAGCTTGCCCCGACGGGCGACCACCGCATGAGCGCCAATCCGCATACCAATGGGGGCACTCTGCTCCGCGACCTTCGGCTCCCGGATTTTCACGACTATGCAATACCGGTGACCGCCCCCGGTGCCGCCGTCGCCGAGTCCACGCGCGTGATGGGACGCTTCCTCCGCGACGTCATGGACCTGAACGCAGAAGCGCGAAACTTCAGGCTGTTCAGTCCGGACGAGAATAACTCAAATCGCTGGCAGGACGCGCTCGAGGTGACCAACCGCGCCTGGGTGGCCGAGACGTATCCGTGGGATGATCACCTCGCGCATGACGGCCGCGTGATGGAGATGCTGAGCGAGCACCAATGTCAGGGCTGGCTCGAAGGCTATCTGCTGACGGGTCGGCACGGCTTCTTCTCGTGCTACGAGGCCTTCATCCACATCATCGACTCGATGTTCAATCAGCACGCCAAGTGGCTGAAGGTCTGCAACCATATTCCGTGGCGGCGACCCATTGGGTCGTTGAACTACCTTCTCTCCAGCCACGTCTGGCGTCAGGATCACAACGGGTTCAGTCATCAGGACCCAGGATTCATCGACCATGTCGTGAACAAGAAAGCCGAGGTCGTTCGTGTCTACTTGCCGCCGGATGCGAATTGTCTGCTTTCTGTGACCGACCACTGCTTGCGAAGCCGCAACTACGTCAACGTCGTCGTCGCGGGTAAACAGCCGGCACCCCAGTGGCTCACGATGGATCAGGCGGTCAAGCACTGCACCGCCGGGCTTGGGATCTGGGAATGGGCGAGCAACGACCGCGGCAGCGAGCCGGACGTCGTGATGGCGTGCTGCGGGGATGTGCCGACCCTTGAGACGCTCGCGGCCGTCGACCTCCTCCGCTGCCATGCGCCGGATCTCAAGGTGCGCGTCATCAACGTCGTGAACCTGATGAAGCTGCAGCCCGACACGGAGCATCCACACGGCCTGTCAGATCAGGATTTCGATGCCCTGTTCACGACGGACAAGCCGGTCGTCTTCGCCTTTCACGGGTATCCGTGGCTCATTCACCGGCTGATTTATCGACGTCACGGACACAGCAACTTCCATGTGCGTGGCTACAAAGAGGAAGGCACGACGAGCACGCCGTTCGACATGTGCGTGATGAACGACATGGATCGGTTCCACCTGGTCAGCGATGTCATCGACCGCGTGCCGGGCCTAGCCGCTCGGGCGGCCTACGCCAAGCAGGCGATCCGGGACAAGCTGATCGACCATCGCGCGTATATTCATCGGCACGGCGACGACATGCCGGAAGTATCCGGCTGGTCCTGGAGTCCGATGGCGACGACGCGCGGTCTCGGCTCGACGGAGAGTGACAATGTGTGAGGAGGGGCGCTTCGACCGGCGTCGTGCGTTTTGAGACCGGCTCTCCTCGCGGCGATCTTCGACGTTGACGGTGTGCTGGTGGACTCGCCGCACGAGCGCGCATGGCGCGAGGCGCTCACAGGGTTCGCCGACCCGGCAGGCTTCACCACGTCCTTCTATCAAGCCAACGTCGCCGGCAAGCCGCGCCTCGAAGGCGCTCGGGAGGCTCTGGAGCGGCTTGGCGGACCTGAGGCTGCGGCCCGGACCGCAGAGTACGCGGACAGGAAGCAGGCCCTGATCGACCAACTGATCGAGGCGGGTAGCTTCGAGGTGTTTCCGGACGCCCTTCGCTTCTCCTCCGCCCTGAAGTCGGCCGGGCTACGGTTGGCGCTGGCCTCCTCATCGAAAAACGCCGCCGCCATGCTGTCCCAGCTGAAGCTGCCGGATGGGCGCACGCTCCTGTCGCTGTTCGACGCCGACCTAAGTGGCCGTGACGTGCCGAGGGGCAAGCCGGATCCCGCGCTGTTCCTGCTCGCAGCCGAAGCTCTGAACACACCGCCGTTGCACTGCGTCGTCATCGAAGACGCACCTGCCGGCATCACGGCGGCGCGGGCGGGCGGGATGACCGCGCTCGGGATTGCCCGCCTCGGCGACGAAGCCCTGCTGCGCGAAGCGGGCGCCGATCTCGTCGTGACGAGCCTCGACCAGGTCGAGATCGCCGCCCTTGGCGCGGGCACGCTGCGCGCCCGAACCGTCACGGAGCCCGTTGCCGATGCTTGAGGTGCTTCGACCGACACAGGAGCCCGGCTGGGTTCTCACGCACGAAGGCTACAGCGTGCTTACGGAGAGCGCGGTCGAATCCCGCTTTGCCCTCGGCAACGGCTTCCTCGGCATGCGTGCCGCGCGCTCGACGGGCCGAGGGCCGACCTGGGTGAGCTGGCTCGGCTACATCCGATGGGCTTCTTGGCCGCGCTGCTACGTCGCCGGGCTGTTCGACATGCCCAACACCGAGCCGCCTGTGCCGGCGCTCGTGCCCGTCGCCGACTGGTCGCGGATTCGCCTTATCCTCGATGGGGAGCCGCTGGTGGTGCGCGAAGGCGAGATTCTTCATGGCATGCGGCGGCTCGACATGCGTCGCGGCGTGCTTCTCTCGGAATGGACGCATCGGACACCGGCGCAGGTGACCGCGAAGGGCCACGAGCTGCGCCTCCTGTCGCTGGCGGACCGGTCGGTGGGACTCCAGCTTCAGCAGATCGTGCTGGACCGCGACGACATCGACGTCCGCCTCGAAGCGAGCTTCGGGCTAGCCGGCGTCGGTATGGAGCCGGTGCGTCTCGAAAACGACCTCGGCGCGTGGCGCACCGAGGGGACCGGTAAGGTCGTGGCGATGGCGGGTGCCGCATCGTTGCATCTTGATGGCGCCTTGGCCGACCCCGAGCGCCCATTTCCGCTGCGTTGGATCTGGCGTTGGCGCTCGAAGGCTGGCCAGGTGGCGCAATTCGCCCGCCTCGTCGCCGTCGCTCGCGCCGAGCGATCGGAAGAGGATCCTGCGCCCCGCGCCGCGGCGACGCTCGCGCGCAGCACATCGGTGGGCTGGCGCGCGATCCTCAAGGCTCATGAATCCGCATGGGATGCACACTGGAGCGACAGCGGCATCGTCATCGACGGCGACGATGACCTGCAGCGCGCGCTGCGGTTTGCCGTGTACCACCTGACGAGCGCCGCGAACCCGAGTGACGACCGGGTTTCGATCGGCGCGCGCGCGCTGACCGGCGATGCCTATTTCGGCCACGTCTTCTGGGACACCGAGATCTATCTTCTGCCGTTCTACACCGCGGTCTGGCCGGAAGCGGCGCGCGCGCTGCTGATGTACCGGTTCCATACGCTGCCCGGAGCACGGGCCAAGGCGACGCTCGGCGGCTGGCGAGGCGCGCTCTATCCATGGGAATCGGCCGACACCGGCGAGGAGACCACACCGGACTCGGTGCTAGGGCCTGACGGGAAGCCGATTGAGATCCTGACTGGCAAGATGGAGCACCACATCAGCGCCGACGTCGCCTACGCGGTGTGGCAGTACTGGCGTGCCACCGGCGACGACGATTTCTTCCGCGATGCGGGGGCGGAAATTCTCCTTGAGACGGCGCGTTTCTGGGCGTCCCGAGCCGTCGCCGAAGCGGATGGCCGGCGCCACATCCGCCATGTGATCGGGCCGGACGAGTACCATGAGGATGTCGACGACAACGCCTTCACCAACGTGATGGCGCGGTGGAACATCGGCTGCGCACTGGAGGCGCTCAACCTGTTGCGCAAGGGTTGGCCGGACCGTGCCGAGGCGCTTCGAGACAAGCTCGCGCTCGACGACCGGGAACTCGATGACTGGCGGGACGCGGTCGCGCGGATCGTCACCGGTCTCGACCCCGCAACCGGACTGTACGAGCAGTTCGCCGGCTTCCACGGCCTCAAGCAGCTGAACGTCGCGGACTATGTCGACCATGCACTGCCGATCGACGTGGTCATCGGCCGGGAGCAGACGCAAAGCTCGCAAGTGATCAAGCAAGCCGACGTCGTCGCGCTGATCGCCTTGTTGCCCCAGGAATTTCTCGAACAGGGAGCGGAGATCAATTTCCGCCATTACGAGCCGCGCTGTGCCCATGGCAGCTCCTTGAGCGCCGCGATGCATGCCCGCGTGGCCGCGCGTCTGGGCGCCTCGGATACGGCTCTTCGATACATGCGCGAGACCGCGTCTCTCGACCTCGACCTCGATCCAAACAGCGCCGGCGGCGTCCGGATCGCCGGGCTCGGCGGGTTGTGGCAGGCGGCGATCCTGGGCATCGCCGGCCTGAACTTAGCGGGCGACACGCTGGAGCTCGATCCCAAGCTGCCGCCTCAGTGGGATACCCTTTCGTTCAAGGTCTGGTGGAGGGGCCGATCCGTCGGGCTCAGCGTCAGCCGCCCTATGCTGGAGGCCAGGCTGATGGCCGGAGACGGGATGGACGTCACGGTCGCGGGCGTGACGCAGCACCTGACACCTGGATCGCCACTGCGGTTTGAGCTGTAGTCGAAGGCGTCTCGCGACGTGCCGGGCGCCGATGGCACGCTCTACGGCGCCAAGCCACTCAGCTGCCGTAAGCCAACGAGGGCGCCGCGCCCGAGTCGTATCCGACCTGATGGCATCAGGCCGGCGTCTCTAGACCTTCGTTTCAATACGCTTTCCTTCGCCGAACCGGCGTCCGCTTCGTCGGAAAGCGCGTCAGCGCCGAAAGGCCCCTGGGACTTGGCTGCCAAGCCGAACTCTCACATGCTGCGATGTCTTCCGCAATAAAAGTGCACGCCCCTACGCTGCATCGGTAGACAGTCACCCAGAAAGAGAGAGAAGGCCGATGATCTGAACACTGAGTACTTTGACGATGGTCATTGAAGGAAAGATCATCGCGTAACATATGTCCGGCCGGTCAGTTGGCGCGATGCGCAACGAGTAGGCCAGAATGGCAGGGTTGCCGGTGGCACCGCAGGCCACACCGAGCAGGTCGTCGTATGGGATTTTGAGCAGGTAGAAGCCGACGAGCAATACGATTGCGACCGTGGTCAGCAGCACCGCCACGCCGATCAGCAGCATCAGCGGGCCGGTCTGCGCTACCGTGGTGACGAAAGCCTGGCCGGAATTGATCCCGACCGTCGCCAGAAACAGCGTCAGACCGAAATTCCGCAGCACGATATTGGCGGGCAGTGGCATGACCCAACTGAGCGGCCCGGTGCGCCGAAGCCTGCCGAGAATCAGCGCCACGATGAGGGGGCCACCGCCGATGCCGAGCGTGACGGTGCCCACGCCCGGTACCGGGATCGGCAAGAGGCCGAGAAGGACGCCGAGCACCATGCCGAGGCCGACGGAGACATAGCTGAATTCCGCGGCTGATTTCAGGGTATCACCAAAATGCGCCCGCGCGGCAACCACCTGCTCGGATGCCACAATGACGCCGACCCGGTCGCCCAACTCCAGCATCAAGTCTGGCGAAGGCATGAGGTCCACGTCATAGCGTCGGACATGCAGAATGCGGATCGATACATCCGGCGGCATGGGCAGGTCGGCCAATCTCACGCTGGTCAGGGCCGACTTCGAGACGAAGAAGCGCTGGTAGGTGATATCGCTTCGATCCTTGGCAAGTCTGCCCTGGTCGATGTGTCCGAGCGCCGTGGCGACCTCGTCCAACGCCGCGGCGCGATCGGCCGCAATCAGAAGCGCGTCACCGGCATGCAGTTCGAGGTCTGGATCCGGCAGCCGGTTATGGTGCTCCTGCCGCACGCCGGCAATCTGCACGCCAGCCGGAAGCGTCGCCATGACGGCGCCGAGCGTCGCGCCAGACGACGGCAGGCGTTCGAGTGTCACTTCGCCAAGGTGGAAGCGCGAGGGCTTCGGCGGAAAGACGGGCTTCGCCCGGCGCGTCATGAAATAGAGGCAGAGGATCGGGCCGATCACGCCGAACGGATACGAGACCGAGTAGCCGACGGAAGGGTCTCGGTTCCCAATCGTGTCGAGTGCGGCTTGCAGCGCAGCGGTGCTGACCATTGAACCGGCGAAAATGCCGAGGGTATGGCCGAGTTTCACATCGAAAATAGCGCCGAGGCCGAGCGCCACCAACAGGCTGGCGACGACTGCGACGGTCGCGAGCACGTTATAGATACGCCCAGGCCCCGACAGACCCTCGAAGAATTGGCGCCCGTAGAGAATCCCGATCGCGTAGAGGAACATGATCAGCCCGACCAAACCGAGCGGACCGGTGATTTGGGCCTTCGGGGCGAGGGCACCGATCAGCAAGCCGACGAAGAGCACGGCCGCCACGCCGAGGGAAAAGTTCAGAATACTGATTTGCCCCACCGCATAACCGAGGCCGATGGCGAGGAAGAGCGCGAGGATCGGCTGCGTCCCGACCAGCTCGCTGACTGAGGCCATCATGGAAGGACTCCCACTTCAGTGCGCGCCTCGCTGATACCGAGGATCTCAGTATTGTCCCGCACCTGTCATCTGCTCGACGGGTCGGCGCCGACCCATCGCTCGATGAGACGGCCCGTTGATCATGATCGGTTCAAAGCCACATCAGGCTGACTCATTCGACCTTTAAGCGTCCGCCCGCACCTGACCGGTCGGGCGCGTGATCACCGGCTCCGCGGAGGAAAGAACGAGATCCTCGCCAACATGCGAGAACCCCAACCGCTCTCCGCTGAGAAGAGTGTAAATGACAGAGTTAGGACCAACCTCGATCCGAAACCTCTGCCCTCTTACGGTCAGGACAAGACTCAGGTGGGACCACTCCTTCGGGAGGATCGGATTCAACGAAATGCAGCCCTTGCTGTCGCGAAGTCCTGCGAAGCCGTAGACGAGGGCAAGCCACGTGCCGCCGATTGCGGCGACGTGAGCGCCGTTCATCATATTCCCGCCGATATCCGACATATCCATTGCCGCGGCGAAATTGAAATATTCGATTGCTTTGTGCGGCAGACCAATTTCATTTGCTACGACACTCTGAATACAAACAGATAAAGATGAATCGTGAGTCGTAAGCGGATCGTAGTATTCGAAGTTTCGCCGTTTCTCTTCGTGGGTAAAGTGCTCATTGAGCAAAAACATGGCCATCACGGTATCAGCCTGCTTGATGACCTGTGATCTGTAGAGATTCAAGGGGTGATAGTATAGTAGGAGTGGATATTTGTTTTCTGGAGTTGCCGCAAAATCCCATTTCTCGAGATCCAGAAAATCATCATCCTGAGGATGGATCTTCAAACGCTCGTCATAGGGCAGGTACATCCTTTCGGATGCGTCCTCCCAATCGGCCAGTTCGGAACTGTCCAAACCAGTGCGTTGGGCCAACGCATGGAAGCGATCGGGGTGCATGCGCTTGAGATCGCGAACCACTTGCGCGGCGTAGCGCAAATTTTCTCGTGCCATCAGGTTCGTGAAACAGTTATTGTTCACGATCGCGGTATATTCATCCGGTCCAGTGACGCCGTTGATACAAAATTTTCCTCCTTTCGACTCGGAGAAGAAGCCGAGATCGAACCACAGACGGGCAGTCTCCGTGAGAATTTCGGCTCCATAGCTCCAGAGGAATTCGTTGTCGCCGGTAACATTCACATATTTTTGCAGGGCGTATGCGATGTCAGCATTGATGTGATACTGAGCCGTTCCCGCAGCATAATATGCCGACGCTTCGTCGCCGTTGATGGTTCGCCAGGGAAAAGTCGCCCCACGGTGGCCCAATTCGCGCGCCCGCGCCCGCGCCTTGTCCAGCATGTCGTAGCGAAATTTTAGAACACTACGCGCGATCTCTGGATTCGTATAAATCAGGAAAGGCAGCACGTATATTTCCGTGTCCCAGAAATAGTGCCCCTCATAGGTTCGTCCGGTTAGGCCTCTGGCGCCGATTCCGTGCCCCTCCGATCGCTCCGAAGCCTGCAGAAGCTGAAAGAGGTTCCAGCGGATCGTCTGCTGAGTTCTCGGATTATCGCACTCAACCGCAACATCGGCTCGCGCCCAAAATCGTTCGACATCGCTTCTTTGGCGCTCGACGATTTCCTGAAATCCACTCTTGAGCGCGCGGTCCAGGGTCAGGGCGGTTTGGAACAAGATCCGCGCCGGAGAAGATTTGTCTGAATAATGATAGCTCAGATATTTATAAATCACGATCGGCTTGTTTCGCGCAAGCTTACAGCGGATCGTTACGGCAGCGAAATCGTCGCTGCAAACCTGCTCTGTGAGATATGAGCTCTCCGAGGAGACCGCGTGGTCCATCCCGCAACCGAGGTGAAACCCAGAGCTTTCAGTCCGGTAACTCAACATGGCGCGCATCCCCTCAGCTTGAAATCCCGTGGGGTGCAGGACACGCCCGGCAAGGCTCGCCGCGAGGCGGGGGTCCGCGATGTCGGCCGTCGATGACGGAGCGTTTTCGAGTTCCGACGAGATCGCGATCTCGACGTCGGCATCTTCTGCAGTGAGGATGAACGCGATGGCAGCGAGGTGCCGATGCGCGAGTGAGACAAGACGCACCGTCCGCATATGCAGGCGCGTGCCCGCCGGCGAAGCCCAGCGAACATCTCTGTTCAGCGTGCCGGCTCGCAGATCGAGGCTCCGCCGATACGACAAGATCTCGGCTTGCGGAACGACGAACGGCTCGTCTTCGACGAAGAGCTTCAGGGCCGTACCGCTCGGGCAGTTCAAGATGCTCTGGCCCACGGTCGGGAAGCCGTAGGCATGCTCACCGTAGGAAATCGGGCGGTGTTCGTAGAAACCGCTCAGATACGTGCCGGCTTCTTGAACCGGAGTACCTTCCTCGACTGAACCGCGGATGCCCAGATACCCGTTGGATAGGGCAAACATCGTCTCGGCTTGGCCCGTCAATTCTTGCGCCAGACGTGCGTCGTATTGGACGGCCTCAAATGCCCAGGGGTTTGGCGGAAAGATATCTTCGGGTGGAACATAGCGCGGGCGCAGCATCGGTCATCCTTGCAAGCGTCTCGGAGCTGCAACTTCGTTTGTGAGAGGGTGGCCCGCCTCGAGTTCAGAGATGCTTTTGAGCGTCGTGCCGAGGATCGTCTCCAGCGCCTCCTGGGTGAAAAACGCTTGGTGTCCCGTAACGATGACATTGGGGAACGAGATGAGGCGTTGGATGACGTCGTCCGGGATCACGGTGCTCGAAAGATCTCTGTAGAACAGCTCTGCCTCTTGCTCGTAGACGTCGATCGCCAGCCCGCCCAGCCGACCGGACTTGAGTGCATCGATCGCCGCGTCGGTATCGATCAAGCCGCCGCGGCTCGTATTGATCAGAAGTGCGCCCTTTTTTACGCGTCCAAGCGTTCGCGCATCGACGATGTGATAGGTTTCGGGCGTCAAGGGGCAATGCATGGAGATGACGTCCGCCTCTTCAACGCCCGCAGCGTCGACATAGCGTCCGCCAATTCTTTCAAATTCAGGCGACCGGTGCACGTCGAACCCGATCACCCGGCATCCGAAGCCAGCCATGATCCGTCCGAAGATGGTCCCGATCTTTCCGGTGCCGATCACTGCCACGGTACGATCGACAAGGTCGAACCCCATGAGGCCATCAAGTCTGAAGTTCCCCTCGCGCGTCCGATTGTAGGCACGGTGGACCTTGCGATTGAGCGCCAGCAGCAATCCGACTGCAAATTCGGCAACGGAGTTCGGAGAATAGTTGACGACGCGCACGACTCGGATTCCGAATTCCTCCGCGGCCTCCAAGTCGATGTGGTTGAAGCCCGTGCATCGCGTTGCGACGAGCTTCGTTCCCCCCTGGGCGAGCTGCCTCAAAACATTGCGGTTGACGCTATCGTTGACGAAGACGCTGACTGCGGTGAACCCAGCCGCCAGTGAGGCCGTCCCTGGTTCGAGCAAGGCATCGAAATACGTGAGGTCATGCTCCTGGCCGACGTTCAGATCATCGAGAAGCGCGCGCTCGTAGTTCTTCGCACTGAACACTGCAACTCGCATGCTTATGCCTCCTTTTGCATGTTCCTGTGCCAAAACGAATTGGTAAATCCGTTTTCAGACTTCCAATCAATTCGGAGACATTGTGTTTCGATAGTTGTCCGCGCAGTCTCCTGCACCACCAGTCAGGATCCGGAGGCTGCCCGTCGGCGTGCAAAGTGATGAAATTCGCAAATCGAATGGAGATTTGTAAAAAACATCTGTTGGACTGGTTGCCTAGCGCTACTGCCACAGCCTCAGCGAGGCCGGAGCCTCCGCGGCACCGTCCACGGCAGGAAACCGATTGTCTCCTTTTGCAGCCTCATTTTATGGTGTGCAAAATTCTACGCTTGATCAGTCGGGACATTTGACCAGGACTGTGCCATCTCGCCCTGGCTCAGCAAAACGGTCCGCGCCCGGCGCAAGGTTTCGGCACTCTGAACCCTGAAGGAGGGCGGACGCCATGCCTCGCAGGCTCTTCACGACTGCGCCGATCGACTTTGCCCTACAGCAGGCTTCAAAACCGTGCGACGGTGGACGAGGTCTGCTGGGAGATGGTCTGACCGAGATTACACAGCTCGGTATCTGACCGCGGCCGTCCGAAGGGCTTAATTGGTCCGCTGCGGAGGCGACGGGTTCAGAGCCCGGTCCCGCTCTACCCGCGCTTCCGTCGGCGACCGGCCCGTCCAGCGCCGGAAGGCGTGGGTGAAAGCGGTGGCCTCCCGGAACCCCAGCAACCAAGCGATGCGCGAGATCGAGAGGCGCGTGTCCCGAAGGTAGCGCAGGGCAAGGTCCCGCCGCATCTCTTCCAACACGCTCTCGAAGCTGAGCCCCTCTTCGGTCAAGCGGCGGGACAGGGTTCGCTGGCTTGTGCCCAGTGCCCGTGCAATCTCGGAGATGCGCGGCCGACCATGCGGCAGGAGCGGCATCACCGCGTTCTCTACCCGCGTACGCAGGCTCTCCGCCAAGCGGACACGATGGGCGAGCGCTTCTTCGCTGTACCCGAGCAGGAGATCGTGCAGGTAGGGGTCGGCGCCGGTCAGGACCGCGTTCCCCGCGGCAGAGGGAAATTGAACCTCGTCCACCAGGGCATCGAACGCAATGGCGCAGCCGAGGAAGGCCTCGATCTCGCGGGCTCCTGCGTGACGTGGGTGGCACAGGGTCAGGTGGATTGGCGATAGTCGCAGGCTGGTCAATTGCTGGGCGACCCGGACGAGACCCGTCATCCAGAACTCGACCTGATGCCGCGCAGCGTGCCGAGCCAGCCCGACATACGAGACGCGGACCTCACCGCTCTGGCTATAGATCGGGGCGATACCCTCGTTCGTGATCGCGGCGTAGCGCTCCGCCCGACAGAGCGCGTCACGCAGCGTTGGGGCAGAGGCCATCACGTAATAAAGCAGCCCAATCTCACCGAGCTCGAAGCTTTGGCCGAGATGAAAACCGAAGAGGTCATCCTCGAGCGCCTCAGCCAGCAGACCGACGAGCGCGGCTTGGTTTGTCGCACCGATGCGAGCGTGCCGGTTCTTGATCTGGCGCTCGCTCAGACCGGCCCTGGACAGGCACGGCCGGACATCAATCCCTGACGCAGCCGCGCGAGCCACCGCGAGCCGGGCCAGCGCGCCCGTGGCGCTCGGGGGCATGGACGGCGCCGCCGCGCGCGAACGCACCTCCTGCTTCGTCGCGGTGAGGTTGGCTGTGAATGGCATGAGGTACCAGCACTTTGGCCGAAGATAGCAGGACGAGCCGCCGATGTCCCTGATAGGGATGCGGCTGGTCCAAGAGCAGTCTCCGCCAGTCTCCTGACCTCGTCGGCCCCAGCTTGGGTGCGAAACACGTCCAATCCAGCTGGACCAGATCAATCCGCCCGATGCGACAGAATTTATGATGCCCGCTGTTTGCCTGCGAGACCCCTGGTCGACCCGCGCTTTCGATCCGCAGCGCTTATTGGTCCAGGCCTACACCCGGCTGATCCTGCTGCCCGCGCGGGCGGACGGCTCCAAGATGGCCGTGATCGCCCGGTTCGGCACCCGGGACATCTGCTTGATCGAGACACTGGCAGCCGACGCGCCGCCTGAGAGTGTGGCGCTCCGGGTCGAACTCTACGATCGGGCACGCGGTCACGCCGTCGAGAGCATGGCCTGCAACGATCTGGAGGAGGCAGAGGCCGCGACGACCGAACTCATGAAGGATGCACGAGAGGCGGTCTTTGGATGTTTACCGCCAAGCTCGGGCCAGCCCTGCGCGGACGCAGCAGGGCGCTAGACCATCGTTCTGCAACCCATCCCGCCTCACGTGGGCAGCCCGGATGAGGCTGGGCTGCGGGCCTAACGGACGACCGGCTCGTCGCTGTCTTGGTTCGGTTGTCCGGCCGACTTCACGACACCGAGCTCACGGGCTCCCGGTCCATGGAAGCCGGCTTCGGGCCATGCGGGCCCGATGGACAGCGGTTGTTCACGACGCTGGTCGCGGCCGAGGGATGGCGGCGTGCCGGCCTTTCCGAAAAGGGATGGGAATCTGCATGGTCACCGACGACAGCTGCGGTCTGGAAGCCGTCACGGCAAGCATCATCATCGCCTACGTGCGCAACAATCGTCTTCCCGGAGCCATCCTGCCGGACCTGATCAGGACCGTGCACCAAACGCTCCTTTCGCTGGGTACGACGACGGCGCCGCCCGCTCCGGAGAGTGCAAGGCCAACGCCGGCCGAGGTCCGCAAGTCGATTACGCCGGACGCGCTGATCAGCTTCATCGACGGCAGGCCTTACAAGACGCTCAAGCGGCATCTGACCAGCCGCGGCCTCGACGCGTACAGCTACCGCGCGCGGTTCGGCCTGCCAGCCGATTACCCGATGGTGGCTGCATCCTATAGCCGAGACCGTTCAGAGATTGCCAAGGCGCTAGGATTGGGCATTCCGAACCGCACCAAGGCCGCGACCGAGCGGCCTCGCTCCGGGCTGTAGGCGCTGGCGCGTCAAAGCGCGTCGCGGCGCCCCTGTCGGCACGTGGGCGAACCATTCCGCCGAGGCTGTCGCACCCTGAGATCCTCACCGGTCCAGCGAGTGTGTCTCACACATCGGACGGTTCATCTTGCGAAGCCCCATCATGCGGCGGTTCATGCTGACCGAGAAGAAGATCGGGTTCCGGCAAACGACGGTCCGACGATCCAGAGAGGGTTTGCCTTGTGCGAGGCGATGTGACGACAGCCTCGGTGGGTTGCAGACGTTTCTGGGCTCGTCATGATCCGTTGAATGGAAAATGCAGCCACGCCCCCCTTTTCGCACCTAATCAGCCTGTCCTGCCAGGACGTCGAACGGCGCGAGGAAGCGGAAGCAACGTTCTCCGTCGTGCTGGCATGAAGAGCTGGGCGGCAGTCGCCGTGGCCAGACGCGCGCTCCCGCTTTTCCTTGCGGTCGCGATATTCGGGGCATGCGCTGGATGGGTCTTCGCGGGGGCCTTCGAGACCGGACGCCCTTTCATCAATACAATCTATGGGATGTTTTTCAGCCTCACGCTGTTCCTCTACGAGCGCGGAAAACTTTTACCCGGCCTGCGTGCCCGCGTCCGCCGGGCGGCGACGCCAATCTTCTTTGCCGCCACACTCCTGATCTTCGGCTGCACATTCGTCGTCGGAACGACTGTGGCCGGAACCGTTCTATGGGCGGTCGGCATTGCGAGTACCCCAATCCTCGACGTCGCTCCGACCGCTCAAAAACTCACCTACGCCTTCGTCACTGCGGCACTCCTCGTGGCAGTCCTCCGCATGCGCGACCTGATTGGACCGCGGATGTTCATGAGCTTCCTGCTGGGGCGCTACCATAAGCCACGCCGCGAGGAGCGGGTTTTCCTATTTCTCGATCTTATCGGCTCAACGCGCTTTGCAGAGGAGCGTGGCGACCTTGAAGCGATGCTCTACCTAGGTCACGTCTTCGAAGTTCTCGCCAGACCTGTGGAACTCTATCGAGGGTCGATAGACGATTACGTGGGTGATATGGCGTTGGTTACGTGGCGTATGGGCCCGGACCTGGAGGATGCGGCTCCCATCCGCTGCCTGTTCACATTCCTCGACCAAGTGGAGCGAGACGCGGGGGAATGGCGTCGCAGGTTCGGCGAGGTGCCCCGGTTCCGCGCCGCGCTTCACTGTGGGCCGGTGATGACGGGCGAGATTGGCGTCGACCGGCACAAAATCACGTACTTCGGCGATGTTATCAATACGACGTCCAGACTTGAGAGTCTGGCAAAAGCGCTCGATGAGCCTGTCGTCGTCTCGGCCGAACTCCTCGCCCGCCTCGGGCCGGTACCCGAGGGCGTAACGGTCACCAACCTCGGTCGGCACTCTCTGCGCGGACGCGGCGAGGCGCTGGAAGTTGTGGGGCTGCGCCGGTCGATCGGTGAAGATTAAGGGGCGACATGATCCAGGTTTCAGCGCCGCGTAGCAAAGCACACTTCGATGCAATTGATCCAACCTGATCTGCATTGGCTCCAGAACGCACTCCGATGAAGTGGTCACCGATTCGTCGAAAGAATGCGCGTTGAAACAAAGACCGAGAGCCGCTGTCCTGATGCAATGGGGTCGGATATGGCTCTAGGAAGATTCAGGTGAAGGGGTCGATGAAGGGCATCGCCTCGCTCCTCAGGACTTGAACGCAGAGCGGAAGGCGCGTCGCAGCCGCTGGCCGCCCGCGGGTCGCACGCGCAGGTGAGTTCCGATGAGCGTCCGGAAAGCGAAGTCGACCTGGCCGTACTCTTCGCCGCAGCCCTTGGCCCTCTCCTTGGGCAAGTAGCCCTTGGCCACGATGGCGCGGTACCGTCTCCGGTCCGAGCCGTAGGCCAAGCAGGCGAGATTGTAGAAGCGCTGCCAGGACAGCCCGTGCACGTCGGCGAAGGCACCCTTGTCGATTGGCTCCTCCTTGGCTGTCGCCGCGAAGAAGTACGCGCTCCCGTTCACGACCCTGCGGGCATCGGCGGGCGACAGGTGCAGGAGGATCAGCGAGGCGACCTGGTCAGCGGCGTCCTCCTCGCGTCCGAGGATGGGCACCTGCAAGAGGTCGAACAGAGCGTGGCTGCTCTCATGCAGCAGGATCTGGAAGACCGGGCCGTGGATCGCATCCAGCCTGGTCACCCCGGCCGGCGACTTCGTTCGCGGTGCGGCCTGGACGATGCTGTCGAGGAGCTCGTAGCAGACGGTCACGCTCCGGTTCTCGGGCGCGTACCAAGCGTTGCGCTCGCCGGAGCATTCGGTCAGCCGGTACGTCAGTCGATTGGGCAGCCTGACGAGACCGATGATGGCGCCGACCCGCTCCAGCACCCTCTGCTCGCGCATGGTGTCGTAGATCTCATGGTAGGCGGCCGTCTTGGGTGCCACATGGACGACCCGAATGCGTTCGCCGTCGCGTCCACTCGGACCGGCCGACGCGCTCACCGGAAGCACGGTTGCCGCCAAGAGGATGGCGATGTGCCAGGCACGGACCGGCATCCGCGTCCCCGTCAGCCGTTCCAAGTTGGCCGGACTCATCGTGGGAAGCCCCGCATGGCGTTTGGATCATTGGGCAATGGCTCCCTCCTGACAACGCAGCGGAAGCCGATCTGGCTGGTCGTGGTACGCCGCCAGCGCCGCGAGCAGCGGGTCATCAAGGCTCGGCTCTCACGGCTTGAAGAGTGGAAGCTGCCCGATGGTCTCGCGTGTGGCGCTGACGGTCAGGTCGTTGTCCGCCTGCCGCAGGAGAGGAACCGGGATGCCAACCTCCCCACCCCCGAGCCAGCGGCGGCGGGCCACCACTGCGATCAGCGCCGTGCCGTCGGCCGAGACCCGCACATCCTTTACGCGCCCGACGACGAGCTTGTGATCAGCATAGAGCCAGCGGCGGCGGAGCGTCGGCACGAGCGAGGCGGCGCCGATCTGCATGCGCGAGTCCGCCGCGTCGATCAGGGGCGATCGGGCTTCCTGCGCGCTCGCCTCGCCAGCGAGCATCACGAGGACGCAGGCCCAGGCAGGAAGGTGCTGCTGCATCCGCTGTCCCTCTTCCGTCGCAAGCGAGCTTCTTCGTGCTTCACATCGCGCTTCACCCCGTTCGTTGAACCTTCCGCCAGGTGCTGGGCGTCATGCCCACCCAACGGTGAAAGGCACCAGACTACACGGTTGAAGCTGCCCGATTCGAGTAGATGTCGGCGACCAACCTGACGAAGCTGGGCATGGCAGCATCCTCCAGCCGTCAAATGGCCCGTTGTATAGATTTTTGCTTGATCGGATGGGACACCAAGAGGTGCCTGCCAGGCGCTGAACCGGGCTGTACTTCGTCCGCAGTTGCGCTTCGTTTTGAGGAGCGCGGTCCGCCCGAGGGCGAGCGCGCGAAGGCGGGCGAACACCTCGGCCTCAGCGCGAACGCCGAGCGCCGCGGTCGGCTCGTCCAGGACCAGCACTTCGGATTCGCGCATGTAGGCGCGGGCGATCGCGAGCTTCTGCCACTCGCCCCCGACAGGTCGACCCCGTCCTCGAAGCGCCGGCTCAGCCGCTGGCCGTAGCCCGCGGACAGCCGCGCTACAGCAGCGGCGTCGGCGAGCGTCCGGCCTGCCGCGCCCTCGATGCGGGCCGCATCCGCCCGCGCCGCGATGCGGCCGACCGCGATGTTCTCGCCCGCCGTCAGATCGAAACGGACGAAGTCTTGGAAGATCACGCCGATGTGGGTCCGCAGCACGTTGGGGTCGCCGAGCGTGAGCGTGCCGGTGCCCGGCCACGATCGGGTCGACGACGAGCTTGGCGACATAGAGAACCGAGGCAGGGATGGCCGCGCGGGCAAGGCGCAAACCGATACTGGCGCGTCAGGGTGCGGTTCGTCGCCCAGGCGAGGTGGAACAGGGCGGGAGGTGCCGGAACGGACCGATCCGTGCCGCGGCTGCGCGGCAAAGCCGGGCGGTGGTTGAAGGAAACAAACGCACTGCGCGCCGCTCGGGCGTTCCCTGCTGTGTCGAAGGACAACGAACACGTCCCGTACGGGATTGCCACGCGTTCCGGGGCGGTGACGACACGCGACACGATGGCACCCGCGATCCGGCGGCTGCCCCCTCAACGGAGTCTACCGTCTATGTGCGGGTCGGTCTTCGCGGCCTCACTGAGTCGGCATTGAAGCTGCGGCATCAGGCTCTGCGCACCACCTCGAACCAAGTCGGCCGCGCATCTGTTGGTGCCCCATCATCGGTAGCTTCAACGGTAAGCTCGCACCGTGTCTGCAACCCGGATCGCCTCGCCCGAACTGCCCGAGCTGCCAGCCGAGGCATTCACGAAACATGACCCCTCGCCCGATTCCCGCTTCTACAGGGAGCCGCGCTTCGTCACGCATATCGATGAGCCGGCCATCGCCGCGGTGACGCGCCTGTACGCCGAACTACTCCCCTCGGGCGGCATCATCCTCGACATGATGTCGAGTTGGGTCAGCCACCTTCCCCCGGAGAAAGCTTTTTCAGCGGTGATCGGCCATGGCTTGAACCAGCGCGAACTCGACGCCAACCCAAGGCTGACACGACGCTTCGTGCAAGATCTGAATGCCGACCCGCATCTCCCCATCGAGAGCGCGAGCGTCGACGCGGCGCTGATCTGCGTGTCGGTGCAGTACCTCCAGCAACCGGTGACGGTGCTGTCCGAGGTTGCGCGCGTGCTCCGCCCAGGATCGCCGGTCATCGTCAGCTTCTCGAACCGCTGTTTCCCGACCAAGGCTGTCGCGATCTGGACTGCTCTCGATGCGAGGGGGCACGCGCAGCTCGTCGATCTGTATCTGCGACGCGCAGGTTTTGCGCGAACCGAAACACGGGTCCTGATCCCGGATGGTGGCCCGAGCGATCCGATGACGGCTGCGGTCGGCTGGTTCGCACCGGAATGACGGCCATTCGGCTCGGGAACGGTAAAACAAGCATCACTTGGGCTTAATCGGCGGCTTGGGGCCGATGAGGCGGCCGAGGTTCCACGGTCGGCGGGTGGTGCCGCTGGCTGAAGGCATGATGGAACTCCGTTTTGGAAGCCATCAGCATCGCACCCCGATCCGCCCGCGCCGCAGCTGCGCGCTTCGAGCTGAAGTTGTGTCGATGCCTCCGAGCAGGCGTGCCGTCACGAAAGGGCATGCGGTCGGCATCGGCTCCCCTTAAAAGAGCCCCATGTCCGATGCCCTGTTTTCGCCGGCCGCAGCCCGCAACGCCGCCCCGATCGTCGAGGTCCTCAAGCGCGTTCTCCCGCCCAGCGGCGTTGTCCTCGAGATCGCGAGCGGGTCGGGCGAGCACGCCGCTCACTTCGCTCGTGCGCTACCCGCGCTCGTCTGGCAGCCCAGCGATCCGGATGAGGCGGCCCGTCGCAGTATCGTCGCCCATGCCCGCGCCGCTGGGCTCGCGAACATCCGATTGCCACTGGCGATCGACGTGACCCGTCAGCCGTGGCCGGTGACACGGGTGGACGCGGTTGTCGCGATCAACATGATCCACATCGCCCCCTGGGACGCGACCATCGGGCTGATGGCTGGCGCGGAAGCGACGCTCCCGGAGGGGGGTATACTCTACCTCTACGGTCCTTTTCGGGAGGATGGCGCCCACACCGCACCGAGCAACGCCGCGTTCGACGACAGCCTGCGCGCGAGGAATGCCTCTTGGGGGATCCGCGATATCGAGGCGGTCGCGGCGGCCGGCCGAGCGCACGATCTGCATTTGGTCGAGCGCGTCCCGATGCCGGCCAACAACCTCAGTCTGATCTTTCACCGAGGGTACCGAGGCTCCGCTGTTGACAGGGAGTTCACGCCTTGACCGCCTCGCGCCAGACCAGCGCGGTCATCGTCGGTGCGTCCGGCGGCATAGGCGGGGCCTTGATCCGCGCGCTCGCCGAGTCTGCTGCCTACGCGCCCATCTTCGCGCTCTCACGCTCGGGAGCGTCTGTCCCGCAGGGCGTCCGAACCCTCCCGATCGACCTAACCGACGAGGCGACGGTTGCGGCGGCGGCGGTCAGGGTCGGCGAAGCCGGACCGGTCGGCCTGGTCATCGTCGCCACCGGCCTTCTTCACCGGACAGGCGTCTCGCCCGAGAAGACGCTCAAGGCGCTCGATCCCACCGCGATGGCCACCGTCTTCTCCGTCAACACGATCGGCCCAGCGCTCGTCGCCAAGCATTTCGTGCCTCTGCTGGCGCAACGGGAGCGATGCGTGTTTGCGGCCTTGTCGGCGCGGGTCGGATCGATCGGCGATAACCGACTTGGCGGCTGGTACGCCTACCGCGCCTCGAAGTCGGCGCTGAACCAGATTCTGCGAACGCTCGCGATCGAGGTGGCCCGTAGCCGACCGGAGGCGATCGTCGTGGGCCTGCATCCGGGCACGGTCGCCTCCGGCCTGTCGCGGCCCTTCCGGCCGGACCCGACGGCCGACGGCGTCTTCTCTCCCGAGGAGAGCGCGTCGCATCTCCTGCGCGTACTGAACGGCCTCAGCGTGGACGACACCGGCGGCGTCTTCGGCTGGGACGGCTCGCCGATCCCCGCCTGAGCGCAGTCTCGGCGCGAGCGGATGCGCTGGGGCGACGCCGTACGATCGTCTGGAGCTGGGCTCGCTTACGACATGCGACACGTCCGGACCTTCGCTCTCGCACGGCAGTCGGTCCGCTGCTGACGCGTGAACGGGCGTGAAACGTGTTGATCGCGAGGCGCTTCAGCGATGCGCCTCTTGGCTCGGCGCACGACGGACGCCGCCGATACTGCGGGAAGCGGTTGCGCTCGCTGAAGGCGAAACAAATCGCGCCCCGCCGTCCTTGTATGTTCATTGGGAGAGGCGGCCTTGGCGGACGCGATCATGCCTGATCTGGAGGAAACAGCTCGTTCTATCGCACTGGGCCGCTACGCGATCTTAGACACGGCTCCAGAGCCGGCCTTCGACGACCTTGTGCTCCTCGCCTCGCGGATCTGCGAGGCGCCTGTCGCACTCATCAGCCTTGTTGGATCAGATCGGCAGTGGTTCAAGGCCCGCATCGGCCTTGCCCCTTCCGAAATGCCCATCGAGCAATCGGTCTGCCGTCATGCTTTGAAGCAGGCCGGACTCTTTGTGATCCCGGATCTGACGCTCGATCCGCGGACCTCCGGCAATCCTCTCGTCACGGGCGAACCTCACATCCGGTTCTACGCCGGAGCACAACTGGTGACCTCGGACGGTGTCGCTTTCGGCACGATCTGTGTCATCGACACCAAGCCGCGGCCGGAAGGCCTCACGGATAACCAGGCCAGAAGCCTTGAGGCACTCGCCCGGCAGGCCATGTCACAGATGGAGCTCCGTCGCGTGATCGCCGAGCGCGCTGAGACGGCGCTGCGCAGGAGCGAGGAACGGTTCCAGGCTTTGGCCAACCTTGTTCCCGGCTTTCTCTGGAGCAGTGATCTCGTCGGTCGAGCAACGTGGTTCAGCGAGCGCTGGTACGAGTACTCCGGCCAATCTGAACCGGAGGCTCTCGGCTATGGCTGGCAGACGGTGATCCATCCAGACGAGCGCGAGTACACAATCACGGGCTTCCGGGCCGCCATGGATCAGGAACGGCCGTATAACCGTGAATACCGCATTCGCGGGAAGGATGGCATATACCGCTGGTTCATGGTCCGTGCTGAGCCGATACGGGATGCTGCAGGGCAGATCGATCGCTGTTACGGAGCGGTCACAGACATCCACGATCTGCATGAGCTGCAGCAGCGTCAAGCGGTGTTGGTGGATGAGCTGCAGCACCGCACCCGCAATCTGCTCGCCGTGGTGCGCTCGATCGCGCAGCAAACGATGACCCAGACCGGTTCGACCGAACAGTTTTGCGACCGGTTCAACGACCGTCTCGCGGCGCTCTCACGCGTGCAGGGTCTGCTCTCACGTTCCGACAAGGAGCCGATCACCATCCAGGCGTTGATCCAGATCGAGCTCGACGCGTTCGGGGCTGCCGCGATGCAGGCGCGAGTGGCGCTGAAGGGCCCGCCGGTCCGCTTGCGTAAGGTCAGCGTGCAGACACTCGCTCTCGCCCTGCACGAGTTGGCCACCAATGCGCGCAAGTACGGCTCTCTCGCCAACGAGCAGGGGAGGCTCTGGGTGAGCTGGGATACCTACAGGGGAGAGGACGAAGAGCGGCGGCTATCGCTGGTTTGGCAGGAAGAGGGTATCCGCCGGCCCCAGGAAGGCAGTCCGATCCGGCGAGGCTACGGGCGTGACCTGATCGAGAAGGCGCTGCCCTACGCACTGAAGGCCCGCACCAGTTACGAACTCAGTGAGGCTCAACTGCGCTGTGTCATCGACCTGCCGCTCACCGATGGCGCGAAGAAACGGCTTTGAAGATCTCTACGGCAAGCTTGCCGGCACGTCAGCTTTGGACGTTCATCGCGAGCGCATCGAGCTTCCGCTTCCGATCCATCGCGGACATCTCAAATTTCCGGCGCACATAGACTCATCTTTCTGCGTGCGGCGAGCGCTAGAGGCGCCGTAGCGACAACGAACTGGGGGCAGGCCGCTAGCGCGGCAGCACCTTTGCCTCCTGTAGGCGGCGAATGGCGGACATCAGAGCTTCGACGCTGTCGACACTCTCGCCGAACCCAGCGCGCCGGATCTTGCCCATGTCGGAGACGAGGTCGAAGTCGCTGTGAAACACGAAGTCGCCGAAGCCCCAGCCGACCGCACGCTCGTAGGGCATGTCGCTCAAGCCCTGTTCAGCCACCAGCTTCTCCCAGGCCGGCTTCTTGTCCGCCATGTGGGTGGCGAGGCGCATGGGAACCGGCGGCCCGAGCGGCAGATCGAGCGCGGTGGCGAGCTTCTCCCAGACCCGCCGCCACCGGAAAGGCTCGTGTACGTAGTTGAAGGCCTCGCCGCGCGCGGCGTCCGCTGTCGCAGCCCAAAGGCTTGCCCGGCCAAGGGCGCGGGCATCTGTCACCTGGGCGAACACGCCCTCGTAGACGTGCGTGGGACCAGGGAAACGGAACGCTGCCCCTTCCATACGGCACAGTGCGGCGTAGGCGCCGATCACCATGGCGATGTTCATGGCGTTACCGGCCGCGTCGCCGACCACCACGTCGGGGCGCAGGATCGACCACGCCGCACCGCCGCGCTCCGCCCGACGCCGCAACACGTCCTCCTGCGTGAAGTAGAAGTTCGGCCCGATGTGGCGCGGGTTCTCGTCCTCGTAGAACGGTGCAGGAACCGGCCCGAGGTGGACGCCATAGACCTTCGCGCCCTGATACAGGACCACGCGCTCCAGCGGCGCGCCGACGGCGTCCAGCCCGTCGAGGAGGTTGCGCAGCATCGCGCCGTTCACCCGATCCTCTTCGGCGAGGCTCGGATGCGGCGCGAGCGCGGCGTAGAACAGGTGCGTCGTATCTCGAGCCTGCGCGAGGGCGGCGCGGGTCGTGTGTGGATCGGTGAGATCCGCCGCGATGTCCCCGCTCGATCCGTGCGGTCGACGCGAGAGGGCGCGCGCATGCCAACCGTCCGCTGCCGCGAGTTCCTGCATCAGCGCCTTGCCGATGATGCCATTCGCGCCCGCAACCAGGGCCCTTCGGATCTCTGCCATCATCGCTCGCGTGGTTGCCGGGGGACCGGTGCGTTCTGCTGTGCCGCTGCGGGCCGAACGACGCGCAGCCAACAGGCGGTCAACCCACCGGAGTAAGATCCGTTCGAGAACCGGAGTCTTCGCGTGCTCGACCGCGCTCCACAGAGGCAGCGCTTGCCTACGGCTCGGTCTTGATGAACTTGGGCCGTTGCAGGCTCGAAGAGGCGCCTCATGCAGCAGGACGAGGCGGAAGGCGAGGATTGGCGATCCGTCAGCACGCGAGGGCCTGACGAGCGGAGCATCGGCGTCGCGCTCACCCGATCACGCGAGCCCAACCGTGGCCGCACGGCTGATCAGCCCTCCGACATTCCGGCTCTTGGCTGGCGGGACATCCTCTGGCGGGTCGTCCTCTCCCTACAGCGCGATCGGGTTCTGGCGACGGCGGGCGGTGTCGCGTTTTTCGCCCTGCTCGCAGTCTTTCCCGCGCTCGCCACGATCGTTTCGCTCTACGGCCTGTTCTCGGACCCGACAGCGATCGGACAGCACCTGAGCCTGCTTGCAGGCGTTCTGCCGAACGGCGTGCTCGATCTGCTGTCGGAGCAACTCGTCCGCATCGCCCGGCAGAGTACGGGTGCTCTCAGCACCGCCTCGCTGCTCAGCATGATCATCGCATTCTGGAGCGCGAACTCGGGGGTGAGCGCGCTGTTCGATGCGCTCAACGTGATCTACCGAGAGCGCGAGAAGCGATCGCTGGTGGGCTTCTACGTAACCACCTTCCTGTTCACCTTGACCGGCATCGTCTTCGTTCTCGCGTCGACCGGCATGGTGGTGATCCTACCGATCGTACTGAGCCGCATAGGCTTGGGCGGACTTGCCGATACAGCGCTTCGCATCCTGCGCTGGCCTGCCCTCCTGCTGCTCGTTAGCCTGAGCCTGTCACTGACCTATCGCTATGGCCCGAGCCGACGAGAGGCGAAATGGCGCTGGGTCAGCTGGGGCAGCGTCGCCGCCTCTCTCTCCTGGGTCTGCACCTCTGTTCTGTTCTCTTGGTACGTGGCCAGTTTCGACAGCTACAACCGTGTCTACGGATCGCTCGGTGCCGGCGTCGGATTCATGACGTGGATCTGGCTGTCCGTCGTCATCGTGCTGCTTGGGGCGGAACTGAACGCCGAGATGGAGCGCCAGACTGCCCGTGATAGCACCGCGGGGCGACCCAAGCCCCTCGGATCACGCCAAGCCTTCACGGCCGACACCGTCGGTCCGGCCCAGGATTGAAGCACGTGCCGGGCGGTTCCGTTCACAGAGGTGAGTTGGGTCGCGCGGACCGCCTGGTTCACGCCAAATACACCGAATGCTCATTCCTGACCCCGGGCAGCCATTTGCGCCGGGGCCGGTTGAGGGCCGGATGAGCCGCGGAAGCAGTCTCTCAGTCGTTCGCGGGTGAGTGCGGAACTCTCAAGTCGTGAGCAGATGGGCTGGGCCTTTCAACGAGGTCGAGCGCAAGCGCACCGGTTTGCAGAAAGCGAGCGAACGCTAGGCGACGTGGAGGGACTGGCGTTCAACCGCGGTGGGGCGGTCCGCTCCGTCGCTCTGTACGGCGAGGTAACGCCGCCAGCTGCCGTATCGGGTGATGTCCGTACCAGAAGCGATCCCCTCGGCCTCGACCAGAAACCCCTTGGGACTGGTGCCGTCAGCGAGGTGAAGGGTACCGATGCCGAGTGGGGCCGGGATGGCGGCCACGAAGCGGCCGAAGGCGGTCGGCGACAAGGCCCAGACTTCGGCTGCGATGTTCGCGCCCGCGCCGGCCGCGACTCGCAACAGGCCCGGCCGCCGGGGCGGACCGCCGGGCAGCGCGTAGAGCCGATAATCCGGCCGCGTGGCGCCCGTCCGGAGGAAGCGTGCCCCGAGGCCGGTCAGCTCGCGGTTGAGCGGAAGTCCCGAGAGATGCGCGCCGATCACCGCGAGTTCGATTTCGTCTGGGCCCGCGCTCGCCGGCCCGGCCTCCGGTGCTGGCACTGGCTCCCCGCTCGCGCCGATCGGGACGCCGGCCGCCGCGTGAAGGCGGGCGCCCAAGGCGGCGAGGAGCCCGTCCCGGCCGCGCGGCGCGATCAGCGTGAGGCCCGCCGGCAGGCCGTCGGTCCGGAAGCGGCCCGGCACCGCGAGCGCGCAGAGGTCGAGCAGATTGACGAAGTTCGTGTAGGTCCCGAGTTCGCTGTTGGGGCCGATCGGATCGACTTCGAGTTCGGCGCAGGCGACCGGCCGCGGGTAGGTCGGCACCACCAGTACGTCGATGTGCTCCCACACGGCGTCGGCGGCTCGGCGCAGCTCGGCCAACCGGTAGAGGCCAGCGAAGGCGTCAGCGGCAGTAAAGGCCGTGGCCCGGCCGATCACCGCGCGGGTGGTCGGGTGCAGCGCTTGCGGTGACCTCTCGATGAGCGGACGGATCGCCTGATAGCGCTCAGCGACCCAGGGGCCGTCGTAGAGGAGCGCGGCGATGGCGAACATCGGCGCGAGATCGACTGCATCGGGCCGTCCGGTGAGGGTAGCGAGGTCGTCGAGTCCTGCCACGAAGGCGGCCTCCGACAGGGGATCGCCGCCGAAGCGGAGGCTTGCGGCATCCGGCATGCCGACGCGCAGGCCCGGCGGCAGCCCGGGTGGCTGGGTCGGCACGAGTAGGTCGCGGGAGTAGGGATCGGCCGCGTCGTAGCCTGCCATGATCCGAAACACCCGGTCGGCATCCGCGACCGTGCCAGCGAAGACCGAGACGGTGTCGAGCGTCCGGCAGGCCGGCAGCAGGCCCCGGCTCGACACGGACCCAAGCGAGGGTTTCAGCCCAACCACGTTGTTGAGGCCGGCCGGCACCCGCCCGGAGCCCGCCGTGTCGGTGCCGAGCGCGAAGGCGACGAGCCCGTGCGCCACCGCTACCGCCGAGCCGCTGCTCGACCCGCCGGGCACGAGGTCGGCGTTCAGGGCATTGCGCGGGGCCGGATGGGGCGTGCGAAGGCCGACAAGGCCGGTGGCGAACTGGTCGAGATTGGTCTTGCCGATCAGGATCGCACCCGCGGCCAGCAGGCGCGCGACGCAAGTTGCGGTCTCGGACGGCACGAAGGCGAAGTCCGGACAGGCCGCTGTAGTGGGCAGGCCGGCGACGTCAAGATTGTCCTTGACCGCGAAGGGCACGCCCCAGAGCGGTTTTTCGGTCGGGTCGAAGGGCCCGAGCGCCGCCGCGGCTGCGAAAGTCTCTGCCTCGGGCAGCAAGGTGAGGAAGATACCCGGATCGTCGATGGCGACGAGTCGCTGGTAGGTCTCGGCCAGGACTTCTCGCGGGCCGAGGCCGCTGGCGTAGGCCGCGTGCAGGGCGGAGATTGTCGGGAAGGGAGGCACGGGTCCGTCCTCGTCGTTAAATGTCACAGGCCCGCGAGGCGGGCGCCTTCTCGGGCGATTGGCCCGTCCGGCGCGATCAGGGCGTCGAGCACCCGGAAATGGTCGGCGCCCGGCACGACATGCAGGTCGCCAGCGAGGCCCAGCGCCCTGCGGGCGGCGTGGTAATCCTCAGATTGGCGGCACAGCTCGGGCAGCTCGGCCCCGCCATAGATTACCGAGACGGGCGGCCCGTCCGGGGCGAGGCGGCGGATGGGCGAGAGCTCGGCGACCTCCCCATCGGTGAGGCGCAGCGCGTCGTTGAGTGCGGTCCCAGCGATCGGTTCGAGATCGAAGATCCCGCTCACGGCCAGGGCGGCGTCGGCCGCGTCGGCGGCGAGCGTTGTCATCAGCGCCGCGAGATGGCCGCCGGCCGACCAGCCCGCGACGACGAGGCGCGAGGGTCCGATCTTCTGCCGCAGCAGGCGCAAAGCCGCCCCGACTTCCTCGGAGATCCGGGTGAGGCTTGCCTCCGGGGCCAGGGTGTAGCCGATAAGCGCCACGTCGAGGCCGAGGGCGAGCGGCCCCTCGGCCATGCAGGTGAAGTCTTCGCGGGCATTGCGCTGCCAGTAGCCGCCATGGATGAAGGCGAGGCAGGGCGCCCCCGCCGCGCCGCAGCGGTAGAGATCGACGGCCTGCCGCGGGCCGGGGCCGTAGGCCAAGGTCTGCCCCGCCTTGCCTTCGCGGAAGGCGGCGCTGCGGGCGCGCCAACCCGCCACGAGGGCAGCGCTGTCCCGGACCGCCCCCGAATTGTCGTAGGCCCGGGTGAGCGCGGCGCGGTCGAGGTCGCGCCAGTGCACCGCATCGGCCGCGGCCATCAGGCGGCCTTCGGCGCGTGGTGGCTGTGGAGCTGGGCCGACAGCATGCGGCGCAGATCGTTGAAGGCAGGGCTCGACACGTCCCGGCGCCGCGGCAGGTCGACGGTGTGGACGGCCTCGATCCGGCCCGGCCCCGGCGACATCATCACGATCCGGTCGGCGAGGAAGATCGCCTCCTCGATGGCGTGGGTGACGAACAGCACGGTAAGACCGGTCCGGGCCCAGAGGTCGAGGAGTTCGTCCTGGAGGCGCTCGCGGGTCATGGCGTCGAGGGCACCGAACGGCTCGTCCATGAGGACCATCTCGGCCTCGTTGGCGAGCACCCGGGCAATGGCCACGCGCTGCTTCATGCCGCCCGAAAGCTGGTGCGGATAGGCGTCGGCGAAGCGGCCGAGACCGACCAGATCGATATAGCGGCGCGCGGTGTCGCGGACCTCCGCCGCGGGGCGGCCCCGCGATTTGGGGCCGAAGCCGATATTGTCGCGCACGGAGAGCCAGGGGAACAGGCCGTAATCCTGGAAGACCATGCCGCGGCTCGGAGCGGGGCCGACGATCGGCTTGTCCCACATCAGGGCCTGGCCTGAACTCGGCGCCTCGAAGCCGGCGGCGATGCGCAGCAGGGTCGACTTCCCGCAGCCCGAGGCACCGAGCAGGCAGACGAACTCCCCCCGCTGGACGGTGAGGCCGGCGCCGCGCAGGGCCTCCGTCCGTCGGCCTTGCGCCGTGTAGGTCTTCGAGACGTCCCGGATCGTCAGAATGGGAATGGTGGGCTCAGCCATGGGAGGGGCTCCACGAGAGGAGGCGGCGGCCGATGCGCATGACGATCCAGTCCGAGACGAAGCCGGCGACGCCGATCACGCCCATGCCGCAGATCACGATCTCGGTGCGCGAGAGTTGGCGTGCCTCCATGATGACGGCGCCGAGGCCGGTCTGAACGCCCGTCATCTCGCCGACCACGATCACCACCCAGGCGAAGCCCAGGCCGAGCCGCAGACCGGTGAAGATCGAGGGGAGGGCGGCGGGCAGCACCACCCGGAGGAACTGGGCGGGACCCGTGCAGCCCAGCATCGCCGCCGCCTCGAACAGGCGCGGCTCCACCGAGCGCACGCCGAACACGGTGTTGACGAGGATCGGGTAGAAGGCGCCCAGGAACACGAGGAAGAAGGCCGAGGTGGCCCCGAGCCCGAACAGGATCATCGCCAGCGGCAGCCACGCGGTGACAGGGATCGGGCGCAGGATCTGCAGCACGGGATCGAGGAGAGCCCGGACCAGGGGCACCCGTCCGATCATCAGCCCGAGCGGCAGGGCCGCCGCGGCGGCCAATGCGAAGCCGCCATAGACCCGCGACAGCGAGGCCCAGAGATGGGCCCAGAGAGTGGCGCTGAAGGCGTCGTCGTTGATGCCGCCGAACGCCATGTCGCGCAGGGCCAGCCACACTTCAGCGGGAGGCGGGACGAGGCTGTAGGGCCGGTTCGCGGTGGCAAAGTGCCAGAGCGCGAGGGCCGCCAGCGGCACCACCAGCGCGAGGACAGGGCCGCGCAAGCGGTCGAGGAGGTTGCGCAGCGGGGCGGCCGGCCTTGGGCTCTGCTCCTGAACCGGCATGGCGGTCGGCAAGGCGGCGGGGAGGGCGGCGCCCTCGATCGCGGCGCTCACGCGTCCCTCATGGCATCGACGAAGCGGGTGTCGATGAAGCCGTCTTCGGGAAGGCGCTTGATCTGCTTCAGTGCCAGCATGCGATCGGCATAGATCTTGGCCTGCCGCACCTCGTCCGGCCCGAGCTTCCAGGTCAGTTCGACGTTCGGGGCCGAGATCGCCAGCGCCTCGCGCTTCTGGCCCAGCTTGGCCACCGCCATGGCGATCATCGCCTCCCGGTCCTTGGCCGCGAACTCGGTGGCTTTGCGGTGGATCTGCAGCATGGTGCGCACGAGGTCGGGCCGCTCGGCCAGCGTGTCCCGATGGGCGCCGAACACCATGTTGAGCGAGCCCATCTCGGTGCCGTAGGGGTACTCGACGAGCTGGCCGATGCCCGAGGCGAGGCTGACGCCGGGGGCGGGCTCGGCACCGACATAGGCATCGACGTCGCCGCGGGCGAGCGCGAGGTGCATCTCCGAGAAGGAGATGCGCACCGGGGTGATGTCCTTCACGGACAGTCCCTCCATGCGCATCCGCTCCAGGGCGAACACCTCCTGCGTGCTGCCGGGCCAAATCGCCACGCGCTTGCCGCGCAGGTCCTTGATCGTCCGGATGTCGGAATCCTTGCGGGCGATCACCCCCATGCCGCGGTTGCAGGTGGAGGCGATCACGACGATCGGCTCGCCCGCCGCGGCCCCGAGCGTCGCTGCCGCGAGCCCGAACGTGCCGAAATCCACCGACTTGGTGACGACGGCGTTCTTGCCCTCGGTCGGGCTCTCGAACGGGATGACCTCGACCCGCACGCCTTCGGGCGTGAAGCGCTCGTAGAAGTGGGGCGCGATCGAGTGAATGAGCTTGAGCGAGCCCATCCGGATGACGATCGGAGCGGACTGTGCCCGCGCAACGCGGCTGGGGAGTGAGCTCGCGACAAGGCCGGCTCCGAGACCGGCGAGGAGGCTGCGGCGGTCGATCATCGGGCGGCTCCTGCATGTACCGAAGCCATGAGCCTAGGAAGCAGGACTGTTGCCGAGAAGTGCTAATTCTTGACGGCGCTGTTGAATTTTTGGCAACACCGTGCGGGAGGACCGGGATGAAGCATCTGCGCAGCCTGACCGCGGTGGCCGAGGTCGCTCGCAGCGGATCGATCCGGCGGGCAGCCGAGCGCCTTAACATCACGCCCTCGGCGCTGACCCGGCAGATCCAGGACATCGAGTACGAGCTCGGAACGCCGATCTTCGAGCGCCTTGCCCAAGGGATGCGCCTGAACGCGGCAGGGGAATTATTGGCGCGGCACATCCGCGATCAGGCCGCGGACCTCGACCGGGTTCGCTCGCAGATCGCCGATCTCTCCGGCGTGCGCCGAGGCCAGGTGGCGCTTGCCTGCAGTCAAGCCTTCGTCACCCGGATGATCCCGGAGGAGGTCGAGACCTACCGGGCACAGTTTCCCCAGGTCGCCTTCACCGTGCAGGTGCGCGATCACGTCCAGGCGGTGGCCGCCCTCGTCTCGTTCGAGGCCGACCTCGCGCTCATCCTCCAGCCGCCGCCCTCGGCGGAGCTACATGCGTTGTATGCCGGCCGTCAGTCCCTGTGCGCCCTCATGCGGGCGAGCCATCCCCTGGCCTCCGAGGACGGGCCGATCCGGCTGCGCGACTGTCTCGCCCACGCCTTGGCGCTGCCCGACCGTTCGCTCGCCATCCGCCACCATATCGAGCAGGCCCTCGCCCGGCGCGGGATCGAGATGCGGGCGACCGTGGAATCGGGATCGCTGGAATTTCTGCGCAACGTCGTCCTGCGGGAGGATGTCGTCAGCTTCCAGGTGCCGAGCGGCATTCCGGACGACCCGCGCCTGCGCAGCCGTCTGATCGACGCCCGCGATCTCGAACCGATGAGCGTCGTGCTGGCGCAACTGCGCGGACGTCTGCTCCCGGTCGCCGCCAGCAAATTCGCCGACCAACTCGCCGCACGCCTGAACCTTCAGGTGACCACAGCCTGACCGACTCTCGAAGATGTCAAAGCCGGATGGGTAAGGACGGCGTGATTGTTGGATGGCCGAGGAGGAGAACCGGCTCGGAACGGAATGTCGCGGACGTGCTGCCCTCCTTGGCACGGGGCCGGCATGCGTAGCGGGTTTGGTTGCGCCAGCAGGCCTCGGCCCCGTGGAGCGCCGCACCGGCGAGGCGGTAGAGGTTTAGCGGGCCCCCGCCCGTGCGGACGCCCGCGGCCACGCCGCTGCTGACCGTGACGGCCCCGGCGTCGAGCCTGGCTGACAGGCTCCCGAGCAGCGCGCCTGCCGCTTGGACTGTGCTGGAGACTCGCTGCGCCCCGGCCTGGTCTGTGTCGAGCTGCGAGCCTCTGTCTGATCAGCTGAAGATACAGCTCCCCAGAGTAGGATTAAGGTCCGGACTTGGATCATGAGCGGACCTTTAGAGGGCAAGGCCGAGGGTCTGCGAACGGCGCAAAGCCGAACAAGGTGGAGGCGAACTCCTGACCCTTTGCGGACATTCGACAAGCGGCAGCCGAAGGTCCGCCTTGGGTGGAAAGCGGGCGCTCGTAATCGTCACTGGCGCTGACGTGATGGGATGATGCATCGGGCTAAGTGAACTGCGCACGCGAGAGTGTTGGCTAACATCAGAAGCATCACACCCACAAAGACCCAAGGCCACTGATAGGTGGTTCGACTGACCGGCCAGGTACATGGGCCCGGGCGAACGCCAACGCTGATCTGCTCCCCTATCTCTGGATAGGTCCTCGCAGTGCCCAGCGACACTTTCCCGATACAGGCAACTTTACGTCCGTCGGTCGTACCGCTGTATTCGATGGTCGCTACGGAATAACCTCGCGCGCTGTGCAAAGACATCACATGCGCGTCAACGAACTGCCCGTCGCGCAGCACGGCCGCATCCTCGAACTGTGACATGGCCGAGGAGCCGAAACAGTAAGTGAGAATCAAGCCGATGAGCACCCCGGCAAGATTCTCTCGGATACGTTGCTTGAGAGTGTTGGTCGGGGCCAATTTCATCACCTAATCTCAGGGAGCACCCTGAAGATATGAACCGCGAACTTTACCATGTCGGCCTCAAGGGGAGCCGTTGAGGTGGACTGCCACTCGGCCTCGCACATACAACATGACGGCCTGCTAAGGGTGGGAAGCAGACCCTGGCATCGTGTCTGAAGGCGGCCTTTCCGCTTCCGGTCCATGTTAGCTTTGCCGACAGTGCCCGAGCTGTCCGCAAGCGGCCATTTGTTGGCCCTCGGCCACTTCGGCTCGGGCGGGAAGCGGTTCGCGGTCCGTGCGATGAACGTCTGAAAGGCGGGCAGGCCAGGCGATCCAAGTGTTCGACCGGCAGCTCATAATTCAGAAGCTCTGAACGGAACTGTATGAACAATAATCAATCCCAGGAACAGATCCGGATTGGTGCATGGCCGGCGAAGCGATGCCGTGATAGTCAGTGCTGCCGCCCACACGGCGAGACGTTCGAGCAGAAGGGGGGAAGCCATGACGCTTGTTACCCGGCGCAACCTCGTTACTGGCGCTGCCCTCGCGGTGCCACTGATCGCCAATTCGTCGCTGGTGTCGGCGCAAGTCTCCGAGGCACTGCTAGGAAGCGCATCCGATGCAGAGCGGATCGCCATGGACGCCTATATTTACGGCTACTCGCTGATCACCACGGAGGTGACTCGGGTGCAGATGTCGAACGTGCCTGCGCTCAGCGGCCTGCACGGACCTATGGGGCAGTTCATCAACGTCAAACGCTATCCGCCGGCCGACTACCGCGGCGTATCGGCGCCCAATGCGGACACCCTCTATTCGGCTGCCTGGCTCGATCTCGGCGCTGAGCCGACGGTGTTCTCCCATCCCGATATGGGTGACCGCTATTTCCTATTCCCGATGTACAGCCTTTGGATGCCAGTGGTGGAATGCCCAGGCGCGCGCACGACGGGGGGCCGGGCAGCTAGCTTTCTGATCACCGGGCCTGGTTGGTCGGGCCAGGTGCCGTCGGGTATGAGGGAAATCAAGTCACCGACGCGCTACCTGCTCATCCTCGGTCGTACCTATGCCAACGGTACCGACGCTGACTTTGCAGCGGTCAATGCCCTGCAGGAACAGTACAAACTCGTCCCGCTCTCCTCCTTCGGAAAACCCTTCACCTTCCACGCACCGCCGGTCGACCCGAACCCCGGTTTCAGCATGACCGACAAGCCGCAATCGGTGATCCTCAGCATGTCGGCTGAGGACTACTTCAACCGGCTGGCGCGTCTGATGGGGACGGTGGCCCCGCCCGCGCCAGAGGATGGACCAATGCTTGCCCGCATGGCACGCATTGGCATCGCTCCCGGTCAGCCCTTCGATGCTGCAAAGCTCAACCCTGCCGTGCGCGAGGCCCTGCGCGACCTTCCGCAGCGGGCGCTGGCCGTGATCGGAGCGGGACGTTCCAGCCTTGGCAACGAGGTGAATGGCTGGACCGTGACGAAGGGCCTCGGCCGCTACGGCACCGATTACATGAAGCGCGGCGTAGTCGCCGCCTTCGGCTGGCCCGCCAATCTTGAGGAGGACGCAGTCTACCCTAATACGACAGTAGACAGTAAGGGCCGCGTGCTGAACGGCGCGAACAAGTACACGCTCACTTTCGCCGCCGGGCAGACGCCACCCGTCAACGGCTTCTGGTCCATCACCATGTACGAGGTCGGCCAAGGCTGGTGGTTTGTACCCAATCGCCTCAACAAGTTCACAGTCAGCCTGCGCGATGACCTGAAGCGCAACACCGACGGCTCGATCACGCTCCATTTTCAGAATGAGTCGCCCGGCCTAGAACGGGAGAGCAACTGGCTACCGGCACCGAAGGGAGATTTTATACCCATGCTAAGAATGTACTGGCCAAAGGCCGGAAACCCGTCGCTGCTGGACGGCAGCTGGGCGCCGCCTTGGGTGCAGCGCGTCAGTTGAGGAGAGGAAGCGGGCGGGAAGGCAACGTCCGCTTCGAGGACTTGCTGCTTGACAGCGCACCGGCACAGAACCACCCAACTCAGTCGTAGAGTTCTGTCCCATCGATAGCCTGGAAGCAGACGTTTCCAGGGTCAGCAACGGGTCGAGAGCGGCCATTCCGGCCTAACGAGTTGAATGTCGGCTGCTGGCGCTGTTCGGACGAAAGAACCGTAACCTGAGGGCCGGCAGCTGTTGCTTGGGCGAACGGAGCAGACTCGAGCGACCCCGGCCTTAGCCTGATTGCCACTGTTGCTGATCGTCACGGAACCACCTGCTGTCCGCAGCGGTATTCCGGGCATGTTCTTTTTCTTCTCCAACCGGTTGGGTTGTCTCGGCTCGATCCTGATCTCCGTGCTGCTCACGGTCATCCTGATCGGGATCTTCCGGGGGGTTTGAGGCCCATTGCTTCTTCGAGCCGTGAACGCCTATCTGCCAGCACGTTGGCTGTTTAGGCTCCCACCCTCGTAGAGAATAACAGGATGACGGTCAGCGAAGGAGACACCCAAATCGAACTTAGCTGAGCCAGATTTGGACGTGCCCTTGCTAGGATTGCCCACGTCGAAATCAATCGTTGAACGCGCGGCGCACTTCAGTGTGGATGCATTGCAGTCGATCTTGAGTGTTCCGGGTCGATGAATGTATTGCCGCACCGGCCACTGACGTATCGCTCGCCGTTTTTCGTCCACCAGATTGGCCTGAGTATACCGTTTACCGTAGAAAATCACTGTTGGTCCGTACATGTATGGCACGCCTGAAATCGGACTCGCATTATTGGCAGACCAAATTTCGAGATAGCGGCTGGCAATGACTGCCGTGCGTTCCCGCATCTCAGCCAGACTGATGGCTTGAGCGGAGGACGACCATGCAGCAAACGGAGCCAGAATCGCTATCAACTTGTAAGTTTTCATCCGCTGTTCCGCTAAACATCTGAAGAATAATCCATAAGACTGCACTTATTGATGGACGCCGTTGAGGCGCCGAGCCGTCCTTATCTATCTCACTACAGCAGCATCTCTCGGGGGAATTGCCGTTTTAGAAGCGAGAAGGCTGAATGAGCCACTGCATCACCCCATTAGGCTGAGTCGAGGTGACGTGCTGCCTGGGCTCAGGTATCTCTCTTCTAGCCGCATCCTCCTTAGTTCCAGCATGGCGCTGTACGCTGACCTGTACCGCTTTCTTGTTTCGAGGAGTGCTATCAGCTTGATTGGGAACAACAATCTTTCTGACGCGATCTTCGGTTACAAGCGTACGGGCATTTCGATCGGCTGAGTTCGCGATAATGCGGAAATGCTCTGGTCTGCGGGGGGGCACGGGTACAGCAAGCCCAGATGCCAGCTTGTTCGCTTGATCAGGAACATCTTGAGGCTCCTCTGTTGGAGCGTCAGCTTGGAATACCAGATTCGGCGAGACAACACCGGCGGCATGCTTCGTTGTAGCGGGTTGATTGGGATTTACCCAGCTACCCAAGCCGGACTCAGCTCCAGAGGCAATGGCCGAGGCAGGCAATCTTGCTTCCGTTCCCTCCCGTGGAGTCATAGTTCTGTCGGGCCCGGTTGCAATAAAGGCTGCAGTGGAAGCTGCTCCTGCCGCAAATGCTAATGCAATCATAAGGCGTGGCTTTGAGAAAGCAGGCATCTGCAGTCTTTGTGCTAAAAGTGAATGAGGGCTCGGGATTCAACACCTGACGAAGAATTTCGGTTCCGGCGACGGCGGATGGCAGGCGTCCAAAGTTGAGCAGTATTGATTCACAGCTCCAATCACCCGGCCGGGGTCACGGCGCGCGGCAGTCCATCGCGGTTGCCGCCTCGATGACACTAAGGGCCCTTCGCCGGACTTCGAGCGATACGCTCGGGCTATCCGAGACGATGGCTGCGTCCCGCTTCAGTGTCGCGTCGCAGGCGCATGAGCTGTACCCGGCGGTGTCGTAGCAGGCGTCGTGGCGCATGCACGCGGCGTCGAGGTCGTCCGTCGGCGGCAGACCCTCGCCCCGCTGGCCCTTTCCGCAGTAGTTCCCGTGGAACAGCTCTTTCCCGGCGACGACCCGGCTAAGGTTTCCTTTCGGCGGTGCCGGTGCCTCGGCCCGGCCGCTCGAGTTGAGGTCGTTGGCTGGCCCGCCCGCCTTGGAGCCTGAGGCGCGTAGGGCCTTCGGGATACCGGAGCGCTCGCCTGGTTCGTTCAGGGCCTCGCCGGCCCGGCCGTTCGGGTCCGAAATGTCCGGTAACGGAGGAGGCGGCCCAGGGCGCGGTTCGTCCGCCTCGGCGGACGCAGCGGGTACTTCCTGAACGCCTTGTGCGACGGAAGTGTTCGGGTCGGCCACAAGCAGCAGCCCCAACATTGCGAGAAGAGATGGTCTCAAGGAAGCCCCCCGGATTGGCGCCGCCTAAACTCGAAGCTCAACCTTACCGTTCCGGGGAACGTCCCGCCGCGGTCATGGAGAAGCGGCGACCGTGGGGCGACGCCGTATGAGCCCTCGCAGGAGGCGAAACGGCAGGAAGACGAGCTTCAACCAGAGATGGGGAACAGGGCCAAATCGTTCCGCCGACCGCGTCTGGGCGGAAGGGATCTCTTGCTGGGACGCCGCCGAGATCCGTGCGTGCAACGGTTTCTGCCCCTCAGGCTTTCTGACCCGTCCATCAGGATGCGAAGAGGCTTCCTGATGTCGGTACGTTTGGAAGAGACACCATCAACGCGGACCTGAGCCCGTCAATGAACCGTCGCACGCGCGCCGGCATGTGTTGCCGGGTTGGGAGCACGGCCCAGATGGCCAGCTGCTCCGGCTCGGCATCGTTGAGGGTTAGGGCCTTGAGGGTGCCATTGGCCAAGTCCTGTGCCACATCCCAATAGGTCAGCAAGGCGAGCCCAGCTCCGGCGACGCAGGCGGCGTGCACCGTATCGACGCTGCTGGCGGCCAGTCTGCCTTTGATGCGCTTGGCAATAGGGTGCCCGGCTTGGCGGAACGTCCAGGCGTCCATCGCGTGCAGTGTCAGGCAGGCGTGTGCGTCGAGGTCGGCGAGACGCTCGGGGCATCCGTGCGCAGCGAGATAGGCCGTCGCGGCACACAGGATGCGTGGGTTGTCCGCCACTTGAACGGCTACCAGCTCGGACGCTTGCAGGGTTGCTGCTCTAATCGCCACGTCGATACCGGCGGCCGCGATGTCCACGATCCCGTCCGAGAAGGTCAAGTCGACCTTGAGGCGCGGGTTTTCGGCCATCAGCCGGACGACCAGGGGTACGACGAGAGCCCGGCCGATGCGGTGGGGCGCGGTCACGCGCAGGACCCCGCTCAAGCCCTCGTGCTGTTCGGAGAAGGCCGCCGTCGCCGCCTCCTGCGCCTCCAGCATCGTCTGAGCGAGCGGCAGGAACGTCTCGCCGTCCGCTGTCAGAGCCACGGAGCGCGTGGTGCGGTGGATCAGGCGCACCCCGAGCTCGTGTTCCAGTGCCGCAAGGCGCCGGCTGACCGCCATCGGAGACAGTCCCGCCTGCCGCCCGGCGGCCGAGAGGCTGCCGGTCGTGACGATGGCGCAGAACAGGGCCACATCCAAAAGATTCATCGGCATATCACTGACCGATAAAATGCTTATCGTCCATCACGGCTACTGAATGGCCGACCCGGCTGCTATCTTGCTGTCAAACGAGCAGCGAGAGCCGATCGGAAGCCGAACATGAGCAAGGACGCAAACGGCCTTTTCACCGCCACCGATATAACCGGGTTGACGCTTCGTAACCGCTTGGCGGTCGCTCCGATGACACGCGTGAGCGCTTCCGAGGACGGCACCGCCACGGAGACGATGGCCCGCTATTACGAGCGCTTCGCCCGTGGCGGCTTCGGGCTCCTGGTCACGGAAGGCATCTATACGGACCAGGCGTTTGCCCAGGGCTACCTTCGCCAGCCCGGCATTACCAACGAGGCTCAGTCGGAGGCTTGGCGACCGGTGGTGGACGCCGTGCATCGGCATGGCGCGCGCATTTTCGCGCAGCTCATGCATGCGGGTGCGATCAGCCAGGGCAACCGCTTTCGCGACACCACCGTCGGACCCTCGGCCGTGCAGCCTAAGGGTCACCAGATGGAGTTCTACTACGGCAAGGGCTCCTATCCGATGCCCGCCGCCATGACCGAGGAGCAGATCGCGGACGCCATCGAAGGCTTCGCCACGTCGGCGGCACGGGCGGTCGCAGCCGGGTTCGACGGCATCGAGATCCACGGCGCGAACGGCTACCTCATCGACCAGTTCCTGACCGACTACGCCAACCGGCGCGACGACCGGTGGGGCGGCGACATGCGCCGGCGCACCACGCTCGTGCGCGCCGTGTTCGATGCGGTTCGGGCCACGGTCCCGGCCGGCGTCCCGGTTGGCGTGCGCATCTCGCAGGGCAAGGTCAACGACTTCAGCCACAAGTGGGCGGGTGGCGAGCAGGACGCCGAGGCCATCTTCGGCACACTCGCCGAGGCCGGAGCCAGCTACCTCCACGTCACCGAGCACAAGGTGTGGGAGCCTGCCTTCGAGGGAGGTCGCGACAGCCTCGTTGCCCTGGCTCGCCGCTACGCACCGCATGTCACGCTGATCGCCAACGGCGGCGTGCAGGATGTGGCGCGGGCGCAGGAGGTGATGGCCGCGGGGGCCGACATCGTGGCGCTCGGCAAGGCCGCGCTCGCGAACCCGGACTTCCCAAACCGCGTCCGGGCCGAGCGGGAGGTGACCGCGTTCGACCCCGCCATCCTCGGGCCCATCGCCAACATCAAGCCGAGCGAGCTCGCGGCCTGACACGCGCTTCCGCGGATCGGCGCATGCGTGTGCCGTCGCCGGACCGCGGATATTTCCAGCACGGCCCGCAGCCATAACGCAGCGACAGGAGATAGACGATGTTGGAACGTGTGGTCACCGAACCGGACAACTATGCGCCGTTCCTGCTCTCGCAGGGCATCCGCTACGGGAACCTGCTCTTCATCTCTGGCCAAGCGGGCGCCGCGGATGACGGCAGGATCGTCGAGGGCGGCTTCCGGGCACAGGGCGAACAGGCCTTCGCCAACCTGCGCCGCGCACTTGAGGCCGGTGGATCGAGCCTGAAGGATGTCGTCAAAGTGACGATCTTCGTCACCGACATGAGCCACTTCAAGGATGTGGTCGAGTTGCGGCGACAGTTCTTCTCTGAACCCTATCCAGCCGACACGATTGCGGAGGTTAAGGCGCTCTACGATCCTGCGGCGATGATCGAGATCGAGGCTATCGCGGCCGTCCGCACCCCCTGATGTCACCGGTCCGGACTGTGTGTTGCGGCCGCAGCTCCAATGAAAAACGACTTCGGCAGATCATTATGTAGGCCATAATGTTTGCCGAGGCGCATTTCACACATCTCTCAATCGCCTCTGCACCAAAAACCGACTTTGGACCGGTAAAGTGCTGAACCGCTGCTTGCGGCCTGTTGCGGGCATTCTTCTCGTTGCACACTCAGGCCCAATGACTGAACGCGATCCCAACTGGATGCAACGCTTGCTGTACGAGCGCGCGCTTCGCAGGCGCTCGGCCAAGTTGATACGTCAATGAGGCTCGATCTACGCGTAGATGTCTATCAGTCGACGACAGCCTTTCCGAATTGCACGCCGCCTCACGTTACAGCACGTCGGTCCTCCGGCTTGCCGTTCGGCTCCTCATCATCTTGGCGGATCACGCTGATGGAACCGTCGCCTTCCAGCGAGGCGAGCCGAACGAGGACTGGATCGTCGATGCCTTGCTGGCGAAGCTGGCTCATCAACTCGGCGTGCGTGATCATCTCCCGGCGCATGTTCCGCCAGCAGATGCGGCCATCGACGACAAGCGGCAGGCGCTTGGGCGTGATGAAGCGCTCAAAGGCCGGAACGCGGAAGGCCAGCCAGTCGATGGCGTAGTTCCAGCCAACGATGGTCAGGACGAGCAGGAGCCCCTCCGTCAGCGACTTGTACTCGTTCGAGAAGGCGTTCTGCGAAACGTCGGCGATCAGCACGATGACCAAGAGGTCGGCTAGGCTCACGGCGCCCGCCTGGCGCTGCATGACAAACCGCATGACGAGGAACAGGGCCAAGTACATGATCGTGCCGCGCAGGGCGATCTCCAGCAGGGAGTGCTCCGGCACGAACAGAGCCTGCCAATCGGGCATCGAGACCTCCGCAACGCTCAACCGCCTCGGGCCGTCGGATGCTGCCATCGCGCAACTGGGTGCTTAAGCGTAAGCTCCGACCCGATGAAGAACGCACCACGAGGCGGCAGAGTGCGATGCCGGGCCCTGTCCGTCACGGCTGCCTGGGGGCTTGCCTTGGCGGCCGCACTGGCGTTTCCGAGCGCAACTGCGGCACAGGACGAGCCGATCACCCTGGCGGATGATCCCTTCGAGGTCACCGACCCGCACGCCACGCCGCCCGGAGAGGCGGCCTACTCCATCGTCGGATCCTATGAACGAGCCGCGACAGGCCGCGTGCGAAGCACCTGGGGCGCCGAGACCGAACTGAGCTACGGCGTGTCACCCAATCTCGACCTCCGCATCGGCCAAACAGGCGCTTACGGTAACCTGGACGTGCGCCGTCGCCTCGGAACGGTGTCGACCGAAGTGGGTGGACCCGGCTCGGAGCAGGAGCGTGCAGCTCTCGGCGGAACGACCCGGCTGGGTGCGCTCTACCAGTTGACGGAGGAGAGCGGCTCCTGGCCGATTGTCGGCTTGCTCGGCCGCGTGCGCTCCCTCTACGGACCGGGTGGCACGGCGTACGAAACCGAAGCGACAGCCCTCTTCGGCAAGACACTCATTGCGGGCGAGCGTCCGCTCGGCGTGAGCCTGAACATAGGTACCGTCTACCGCTTCGATCCAGCCCCTGGGGAGCGCATGACCCGCTATCTCGTCAACGCCTCAGCCGGACAGGTTCTTACCCGCGACACGGCTCTGGTCATCACCTACGCACGCGAGCAGCAGGAGAAGGGGCAGCCAGATTACAGCTTGGCGCAGGCGGGTGTGCGACACCGCCTGAGAGACCAGCGTGCGATCCTCGGTGCAGCGGTGGGCTTCGGACTCAACCGGAACACACCGCAGTTCCAAGTCGCGCTCGCCGTTCAATGGGAGCTTGGCGCCTCGAAGTAAGGCAGGTGCATGATGCTCAGGGTGGTCAGGCTCGCGGCATCGAACGTTGATCTCCAAGACAGCACCGCGGCCGCTCCGACCTTCAATCGGCGCCCTCATCGGGAATGTTCAAGGTCGTGCCGCAAGCCTTGCAGTGAACCGCATCCGGTTCGTGGCGCTGCAAGCCGCAGGTCGGGCAGGCAAAGCGCACCTTGTTGGGCCGGAACAGGACCTGGGCGAGGCGCAGGAACAGGGTCACGCCGCAGATCATCACGACAACGGAGATCAGCCGCCCGCTGGTCCCCTGTAGAGTGACGTCGCCGTAGCCCGTCGTCGTCAGCGAGGTCACCGTGAAATACAGCGCGTCAACGTAGTTGGCGATATTTGGATTCGTGCGATGCTGCGTCGCATAGACGATGCTGGTCATGATGAAGATGAACACCGCGAGGTTCAGCACCGCGATGATCGCCTCCTCGTTGCGGCGGAAGAACGGAAAGTCTGCTCGCAGCCGATCCAGCAGTTGGTAGGTCCGCAGCAGCCTCAGCGTGCGAAGGATGCGCAGGAATCCGGCGCCCTCGCCGACGATGGGCGCCAGGAAGGAGGCGATAGCGGCGACGTCCGCCCAAGTCGTCGGCCGCAGGAACTCTCGGGCCGGTCGTGGACAGATCGACAGTCGCGAGAGGAAGTCGGCAGCCACCGCGGCACCGATGAGAATATCGACCACCTCGACCCATGGGGGGCGGGGCATGAACGAGGACACGACGATGAACAGGAGGGTGGTCAAGTCAAAGGCGAGCAGGCCGTAACGAAACCGATGCGCACGGTCGCTATCGCCCTCGTAAAGCTCCCACATCCTCCGCTTCCAGGTCGCCATGTGTAGAGACACGTCCGCCGCTTCGCTCCGGGGAAATAAACGTTCCTCGAACGTAGCTCGATCCGGGATGCGACCGTCGCCTCCTTGTTGATCGAGCTCATGTTCACGTTCGTTTGGCTGTTTGGCAGAACGAGGGAGCGATCCCCTTGGTGGACACGTTCAGCGGGATGGATGTCAGGTCCCGCGACCTGAACGGACTTTCTCGAGCAGCCTCCCTTATCCGGAAGGGGTCAGAAGTTCGCTTGCCAGTTAGTCGGCTGTGCGACACCAGTGCTCCTTCGGTAGGCACATCCCAGACAGCCGGTAACGTTCCACCAGCGGACCTTTTGCCGGGGCGGTCGCTCGCTACGTGAGGCAGCCGTCCCGCATGGTCCGGTTTGGGGATGGGAGGGGGCCTACCAAAAGGCACATGCCCCTCCCATCGTTCTCAATCAGAGCGTGCAGGCCTCTTCGGCTCCACCCGGCTAAAGATGTGCTGCCATTGCATCCGATCTAATATATCCCGGAGACGCTCAAGCTCACTGGCATCTGGCATCCCAGGTTTTTTCTTGATGTAATCCAGGAACTTTGCTTCTGATCTCGTCACGGCACGCTCCTTTACTGGAGAACGCCCCCGAGATATCGTAACGATCCGATTGAGTTGCGGTTGCGTGGACTGACGCTTTGATATCCGTGCGCTGGCGTCGGTTCGATTTCGGTATGCGGCCGAAGACCAGCGCCGCCGGTTCGCGATAGGTGCACTTTTAACGGATCGCCATTCATGGCCGCTTCCGGCTCCACTCGGACCTTTAGCTTGTCCTCGCCGCACGCGAACTCATGGCCCATTACGGACTTCCCCCGCGGTCGCTTCGAACGTCCGCTACCGAGGCAGAAGCGGTCCGTCAGCGGCGGCTACGTCATAGCAGGTTCGGGTATGTGGCAATAGGATTAAATTCCGGAGCTGCGCTCATACTCCGACGCGGTCGCTACGGTCAACAGGCCGAAATTATCGCGACGGACAAAGTGCTTCGGAACTGAGTGCGGCGGATCGCATCCTCAGCCCCCTGACACGAGGGAGACCAACTCATCGAGGTGCCTCGTCGACGGGCTCACGATTCTCGGACCAATGGCCCTGATGCTCCTTGAGACGGCACAACAAAGTGGTAGCGCGCGTTTACCATCTGTGTTGGCGCAGAACTAAAGGAGATGAACTATGTCAGACGCGCATACGACGTCAGCTCCGAGCCACCCGTTCATCGAGAGCAGTCGTGTCGAAGGCACTGCTGTGTACGACGCAAACGGAAAACAAATTGGGATAATCAAGCGCCTTGTGATTGAGAAGGTAAATGGCAATGTCGCTTATGCCGTCACCTCGTTCCGAAAATTTATTGGCGGAAGTTCAGACAGTCACACAATTCCGTGGAGTTATCTGCACTACGATTTGGGCCTGCAAGGCTATCGCACAAACATCACGGAGGAGCAGCTGCATAATGCGCCTGAGTTCTCAAGGCGCGATGACCATCTAATTTCCGGACAGGAGTGGGAACTGCTTGCTGAATATTACGCAGGACCCTTGTAGTGGTTGCACTTGCCGTCCCTGTGTACGCGAGGAGCTGCTCGGGCATCCCGCAGTTCGACAACCTGATCGAGAGCTACCCTGCATCGAGTCTGCTACCCGCCTGAAAGCTGTCTCATCGAGCCAAGGCGGGCGGCAGGCCCATCATGAGCCCGACGCTTTCCGCTCGGTCTAACGGGGCGCGACCGTTCCCTCGTTCGCGCAGCCCGGCACACCCGCGAACCGCCTGAGCCTCGCGCCGACCGACCTATCGAGCGCAGAGCGATGCCTTGCGGTCCGGTTCGACCATGGTTCGCACCGCGCCGGAAGCTCGCTTTACGACAATATCGGAGCGCTCGACGAGGTTGCCGACTCCTGGACGACGATCTGCTCGACGGCGTCATTCTCGTCGAGACGAGGACCGTCTTCGAAACCGTACGAGCCGGAGCGCTGGCCAGCCTTGAGGCGCTTACGCTCATCCTGGGTGAGCTGTTGCAGGAAGGCCCGTGCGAGTTGGCTGGAGGATGAGCTGTCGTGCGAATGCGGATCCGTGGATGGAAGCAGGTGCGATGGGGCGAGCATGCGTAATCTCCCGCGGCCGAGCCACATGAAGACTGACCGTCAGCGTGGGTGCTGTATGGGGCGGAGGCGACGCGGCTGGCTCGACAGGTCGGGAGCACTCGGCAGATCCTTCCATAATGCGCTTGTCCGTAGAAACCAGAGTAGGTCGTTGAGGATTGGACTGCGCCACTCAGCGGACTGGCCGAGGCGCGGCCCCGCGCGACTAAAAGCGCACCAATCTCGCTAAGGAAAATGCAACCATCGTGCGATCCCAAGGATCCATGCCGGCGCAGTGAGCGTTTTCGTGTCTGGGCAACAAGCAAATCATCCCACTCGCTTGAGCTAACCACCTGAGCCAACAAGGCGCCGAGACGCCGTATCAGGATGATGGGGCATGTTTTGGAACACTCGTGCTGTTCGCATCCTTGTCGGATTGGCGCTTCTAGCCACCGCAATCGTCGTAATGCTGCCGGGCCTGACCGGATATACGAGCCTCGATGGAACCGTAAACGCGCGCTTCGCCGTGGTGTCGGCGCCGATCGAGGGCGTCGTTTCCGAGACTCCTCCCAAGGTCGGGACCGCGCTGCCGGAGGAGGCCGAGATCTTCCAAATCACGAACGATCGCATCGCCCGCACGGCGGAAGCGCAACTCGATGCTGACCTCGGCGCCGCGCTCGAGCGCCTGAAGGCGCTCGACGCGCAGATCGGTCAGCTCGCGGCTCTCAAGAAGGAACTCGCTGCGCGGCTCGGCGACTACCAGAAGGCGAGCCTGCAAAGCATCCAGCAGGAGATCATCATCCGCCAGCAACGGATCAGCACAGCCCAGGCCAACCGTGTCTCGGCAGAGGCCGACCTCAGCCGCAAGCAGACCCTCGGTGCGACCGGTGTGGTCGCAAACAGTTCAGTCGAAGCGGCGAGGGCCGCAGCCGTCGCCTCCGGCAACGAGGGCACGATCGCCAAAGCTGAACTTGATCGGCTGAACCAGCAGCTCGACGCATTGAAGCGTGGCACCTTCGTGGGCGAGGGACGTAACGATGTGCCGTACTCGCAACAACGTGGAGACGAAGCCACGATTCAGCTCGCCAACGTCGAGGCCCAAGCTAAGATCGAACGCGCACGTGTTAAGCTCCTAGAGAAGCAGCTTTTTATCGAACGCAACCGCAACGACAGGCTGTCGAGTGCCTCCATAAGGCTCCCGTTTCGCGGTGTGATCTGGCGCAACAACGTCGTCGGCGGCTCGAACGTGATTGTCGGCAATGAGCTGACCCGCCTGCTCGACTGCCGGGATCTCTTTGTCGACATCCTGCTCGACGAAGTCGATTATGATCAAATCAAGCCCGGCGATCCCGCAGAAGTGCGGCTGCTCGGAACCTCCGACGTTATTGCCGGACGCGTGAACTCCGTCCGTGGGTCAAGCGCGGCCGTCGAGGAGGTGACGCTTGCGGCCATTCCGCCCAAGAGTAGAGGCAAGAATGCCCGCATTCGGCTGATCCTCGATCAGAATGCGATGCAAACCGACTACGAGAACTTCTGCCATGTGGGCCGCACCGTGCAAGTCCGGTTTGCACGATCTGCAGCGACTCTGCCGTTCGTCAACTGGGTGAAGAGCCTGTGGTTCAGCATCTCCTAGAGCTCAACCTCGCTCCTCTCGCGCCGACCTGCCTCGTCGGGGCTTTCTTTTATCTTTTCGTGACGAACTGGCCGCGGCAGAAGACCTGGGCGCGGAGCATCGCCTGCGCCTTCGTTCTCGCGGTGGCCGTGCGCTACCTCCTCTGGCGCTTCTTTCACACGGTGCTGCCGCATCCTGTGGACGGCAGCTTCGCCCTCATCTGGACCTGGGCCGTCTTCTTCGTGGAACTCGGCGCCTTCGCCGACATCCTGCTCTTCCTTGTGGTGATGAGCCGCTCGGTCGACCGAAGCGCCGAGGCGAGCCGGTTGGAGCGAGCCTTCTTCGCACGCCCGGAGGCGGAGTTGCCGACCGTCGATGTCTTCATCCCAACCTACAACGAGCCGCTCGACGTGCTGGAGCGGACCATCGTCGGGGCTCTCGCGCTCGACTACCCGCCGGACAAGTTCAAGGTCTATGTCCTCGACGATAAGAAGCGCGACTGGTTGAAGGCGTATTGTGAGGAGAAGGGCGCGATCCACGTCACCCGGCCGGACAATTCCCACGCCAAGGCCGGCAACATGAACAACGGCCTCAAGGTCTCCTCAGGCGACTTCATTGCGATCTTCGACGCCGATTTCGTACCCTACCGCAATTTTCTGCGCCGCACGCTGCCCTTCTTCACGGACCCGACGATTGGCATCGTTCAGACCCCGCAACATTTCTTCAACAAGGATCCGGTCCAGTCGAACCTCTCGCTCGAAAAGGTCTGGCCCGACGAGCAGAGATTGTTCTTCGATGAGATGGCCGCGAGCCGCGATGCCTGGGACGTGAGCTTCTGCTGCGGTTCCTGCTCGATCGCCCGCCGCGCGGCCCTCGATGTAATCGGCGGCTTCCCGCACGACTCGATCACCGAGGATCTCCTTACGACCCTCGCGATGCTCAACAAGGGATACAAGACCCGCTACCTGAACGAGCGCCTGTCGATGGGTCTCGCGGCGGAGAACCTGAAGGGATACTTCGTCCAGCGGGGCCGCTGGTGCCGCGGCGGCATACAGACGATCTACCTGCATAACGGCCCGCTGCGGGGGCCGGGCTTGAACCTGTTCCAGAGAATAATGTTCCTGCCCCTGTCGTGGCTGATGCAGTACACGACGCGGTTCGTGATCCTCGTGGTACCGGCCGTCTACCTCTGGACCGGCGCGGCACCGCTGTACTTCACCGGCTCGCAGGACATCGTCTATTACCAGTTGCCCGTGCTCACGGCCTACTTCCTGCTGATGGGCTGGTTGACGCCGACCCGCTACTTGCCACTGGTGTCGAGCGCGGTGGGCACCTTCGCGACGTTCCGCATGCTGCCCGTTGTGGTCTCCAGCGTGATCAAGCCGTTCGGCGTGCCGTTTCGCGTGACGCCGAAGGGCAGCGGCAACGAGGAGAACGCCTTCGATGCCTACACCTTCTTCTCGATCGCCTTCTGGATCGCCGTCACCGCGCTCGGCCTCGTCATCAACATCGTGCCGGAATGGTCACGCATCGGCGAGGGTGAGTTCTCGCTCGTCTCGGCCTACTGGGCCGCCCTCAACATCCTCGTCCTCTTGGTCGCGGCCCTGATCTGCTTCGAGAAATCGCGTCCGCTCCTGGACAGTTTCGCAACAGACGAGCCGGCCCGCATCGTCGCAGCGGACCGCACCTTGGACGCGCGGATCGTCACTCTGTCACTCGATCGAGGCATCGCATCCTTCCCGGCCGATCCCGAGCTACGCCCCGGCGACCACATCTGGATCGAGATGGAGCGCTTCCCGCACCTTGAAGCCACGGTCGAAGGCGTGACCCCGGGCAGGCGTCGGAGCCCCGCATGCGTCCGATTTTCCTACAATCTCGAGGGCGCCTGCCGCGACGTGATGATTGTCCGACTCTACACCGGCCAGTACTCGCAGGACATCCGTGACATCGACAAGTCGGCCGTCGTCGGGGGCCTCTGGAGCCGCCTGTTCGGACGAGGTGGCACCTATGGTCCGGCCTGAGCCGATCTTTTCTCAGGAGCTGCTGAAGGCCGCCTGATGGCCAGGATAGGTGCAAAACCGAATGTCGGCTTTTGGGTGACAACCCAATGACGGCTCACCACCCCGAGCCGAAGTTGCCGAATGGCCGACGGAAGACCGCTTGCGGGAAGCGCTGACGGGTGTCCGCACGAATGCCATAGGTCGTAAGCGGAGCGTCTGCTTCGAGCCAGAAACGAAAAGCCCCGCGCGGCGGGGGCCTTAGTCGGGCAATCTGCGATCGGGCAAGGTATCGGCTCTACGATTTAATCCACGCGGGACCATGTGCTGTCGGCAGAGCGTGAGAGTGCCCCGTGCGGCTGCCTGTATAGATCGATGGGTGCATTTGGCTGCAAACAGCAGCCATGAAACAACCTATGACACTCGGCGACATCCTCGTGCTGATCGGTGCCGGCGTCGTTCTAGGAGGCTTGGCCCTTCATGTGCTGCGTAGCGCCCCTGCATGGGTAGGCACGTGAAAAACCCCACCGCGGCGAACCGAGATGGGGCAAGTCCGGTATCGACGCCTACTGGAGGGTAGGCCTTAGGTAGACGGGCCTCCGCCCACTGATCGCCAGCCTTCGGTGCCCATTCTGCAGGGCGATTATGGGGTGGAGGTCGGGTCGCACGATCACCCCGGCGCCGCTCCGCCCGTCCCTAGCCCCCCGTCCGCCACCAATCTCCGATGTAGCGCTGGGTCCGCTCGATCGCCGCTCAATGTCCGACTAGGTTCAGACAACGAAGCCCCACAACTTCGTGCTCGCTGCCGTGCCTTCACTCGCTCCAATGCACGTTGCGATTGACGATCCACTGGCCGCGAAGTGGAACGCACGGTTCAAAGCGGAGAGAAGCGTCGGCCAGCGTGCTCAAACCGCTCGGCTCACCAGCAGGGCGAGGAGCGCGAGCCCGAGCCCTAGCGAGACCAGTTTCCAGAACAGGACCGGATTGCGCTCCAGCAAAGCCGCCCGGCGCATTCCAGCGAGCGAAGGGTTCGGGTGGCGCAGGTCGTAGGTGAAGGCCGACAACGCCTCGTAGCGCAGCGCCGGGTTCGGGTGGACGGCCTTGCGCAGCGCGCCGTCGATCCAGACCGGCAGGCCCGGCCGCACGGCCGAGAGCGGGACGTAACGCAGGCGCTGCGCCCGCGCCTCGGTCAAGGCCCGGGCGGCCGCCGCGCCATAGGGCAACTGTCCGGTCAGCATTTGGTAGGCGATGATCCCGAGGGAGAACACGTCCGCCGCGGATGTACCGGGATGGCCGGCGAGGTATTCGGGCGCGCTGTACTGCTGGGTGCCGAGCACCGGTTCCTCGGGGGCGAGCTCGGCCACGCCCGCCACGCGCGTCGCGCCGAAATCGATGATCCGTACGGTGCCGGCGGCGTCGATCAGGACGTTCTGAGGCCGCAGGTCCTGGTGCACCATCTCGCGCCGGTGAAAGGCCTGCAGGCCCCGCGCGATCTGCTCGACAAGGCTGCGCACGGTCTCGAGGTCCGGCGCGGGATTGTCCCGCATCCACTGCGCCAGCGTGCGTCCCTCAACATACTCCATCGCCGTGTAGAGGTGGCTGCGCCGCCGCGCCTGCGGCTGGGCCTTCAACACGTGCGGGCTGTCGATGCGCCGGGCGATCCACTCCTCCATGACCAGTCGGCGCAGCTGTGCGGGGTCATCGCGTGCTTCCGTCGAGGGCACCTTGAGGGCGACGGTCGCGCCGGTCTCGGAATCCAGCGCGAGATAGACGTGGCTGCGGTGGCTCGCGTGGAGCGTGCGCAGCACCCGGTAGCCATCGAAATCGGTCGGTGGATCGAGCAGGGGCGCGGGCGCCAGATCCGCGACGCGGCCCGCTAGATCGGCCGGCCCGTCCTCGGGTGCTGCCTCAATGCGCACGATCTGTGCGGTGAGATTGTCGGCGCTGCCGGCTTCGTAGGCATGTCTGATGATTTCGCGGGCAGCCGTGTCCAGATCGGCAGCATGGCGCGCGATCAGGCCAGCGATCGTCTCTGGATCGACGTGCTCGTGCACGCCGTCGGTGGTCAGGACGAAGACGTCGCCGGGCTCGGTCCGCAGGCTGGCATGGTCGATCTCCACGCGTCCGCCCGCGCCGAGTGCCCGGCCGAGATAGGATTCCTCCGCCGACAGGACGAGGCGGTGATCCTCGGTCAGCTGCTCCAAGGAGCGGCCCGCAACCCGGCAGATCCGCCCGTCGCCGACGTGGAAGAGGTGGGCGGTGCGGCCCTTGAGGATGAGGGCGCTGAAGGTGGTGACGTAGCCGCGGTCGGGCTCGTGCCGGCTGCGCCGCGTCTCGGCGTGGAGCCAGGAATTGGCCGCCGCGATCACGCGCTGCGCCGCGCTCTTCACCGACCATGTGTCGGGGGTGTCATAGTAGTCGGTAAGGAAGCTCTTGACCGCGGTCTCGCTGGCCACGTGGCTGACCGCACTGCTGCCGATCCCGTCCGCGATCACAAGGGCCGCGCCCTTGAGCCCCAGAGCCGGCTGCACGGGGATGAGCGCCCCGTGAAAATCCTGGTTGTGCGGCTTGCGACCCGCCGCGCTGTGCTGGCCGAGCGTGAGCCTGAGGTCGTTCGGCATCGGGGCGGACTTAAGGGACAGGGACCCGTGCCCTTGCGGCGCGGGTCCCCGTCCGGTCAAGCACGGATCAGGCGGCGAGGCGGCGCGCCTCGCCCTGCACGGCCGTGCGCTTCGGCGCGGTGCGGACGTGGGTGGTGTAGAGGGTGAGCCCCGTGAAGGCCAAGCCGCCGACGAGGTTGCCCAGCACGGTCGGGATCTCGTTCCAGAAGAAGTAATCCCCGATCGAGAAGTTGCCGCCCATCATCAGGCCGAAGGGGAACAGGAACATGTTCACCACCGAGTGCTCGAAGGTCATGTAGAAGAACACCATGATGGGCATCCACATGGCGATGACCTTGCCGCTCACCGTGGTCGAGATCATCGCGCCGACGACGCCGGTCGAGACCATCCAGTTGCAGAGCATGCCGCGCATGAAGATCGTGAACCAGCCGCCAACGCCGTGGGCGGCATAGCCGAGGGTGCGGCGCTCGCCGACATGGGCGATGAACTCGCCGACTTTGTCGGCCGGCGCGGTGAAGCCGAAGGTGAAGACGAAGGCCATCATGAAGGCCACCGTCAGCGCCCCCAGGAAGTTGCCGAGGAAGACGAGGCCCCAGTTGCGCAGCACCCCGCCCCAGGTCACGCCCGGGCGTCGATCGAGGAGCGCCAGCGGGGCCAGCACGAAGACGCCGGTCAGAAGATCGAAGCCCAGCAGGTAGAGCATGCAGAACCCGACCGGGAACAGGGCGGCGCCGAGGATCGGGATTCCGGTCTGCTGAGTGATGGTGACGGCGAAGACCGCGGCAAGCGCCAGGATCGCGCCCGCCATGTAGGCGCGGATCACGGTGTCGCGGGTCGCCATGAAAATCTTGGATTCTCCGGCATCGACCATCTTGGTCACGAATTCGGAGGGCGCGAGGTAAGCCATACTGGTTTCCTTGTGGCGGCCGGAAGATGCTGGGTTCGACGAGTCCCCGCCCGGATCTCCGGGCGCCTCCGGTCCGACGTGGTGTCTGACCCGCCGGCGCGAGCCTTGCCCGCACCGGTCGGTCGCGCCTCAGCAAGATCCACGCCCGTTTGAGCAGCACAGCGTGCCGTGCGACGCCCTTGCCGATGCCACGGTTCGGGCGGCTCTCCGGCGACGATCGCGTTTCCGCCGTTCAAGACCGGGCGTCCTGCCGCTCGGCGCCGGTCTGCCGAGCCGAAGCTCACCCGTCTGCCATCAATCCCTGAGGAGGAGCGCACGCGCCCGATCGCCGAGCCGAGGGCTGCTTATTTTTCTAGAGGCGGATGTCGGGGAAAAAGGGGTCTGTTCGGTCGCGTTGCGGGACAACCGCTTCAAGCCGTAAGCGGAGTGACCGCGGCTCATCGCGGACGTACCTGACGACGGAACGCACGATGGATCACGACGTCACAGCACCAGGATCGGGCGAGCAGGCCGCGATCATCGAGGCTGCTGAAGAGGTCGTGCTGGAGCCGCTGGCCGACTTCCCGCACATTGACCTGCGCACCGGAGTCGAGCCGTGGAATAAGCGTCGAGCCGCGGGCAAGACGCTGCGACGCGACCTTCCCCACGCCGATCATGCCATCCTAGGCGCCGACGCGGATCGACCCGATCCGGTCTCGCTCATCGAAGGAGCGCATGCTGGCCGGCAGGAACACCTCATCCCGCTGCGGGTCGCCCGCATGGCTTCCTCGCCGTTCGCGTTCTTGCGCGGGGCAGCGCAGGTCATGGCCTGGGATCTGGCTCAGGGACCGCGCGGTGCGATCGACGTCGTGATGAACGGTGACGCCCATATATCGAACTTCGGCCTGTTCGGCTCTCCACAGGGCGACGTTGTTCTGGATCTCAACGATTTCGATGAGGTCACGGTCGGACCGTGGGAATGGGATCTGAAACGGCTGTGCGCGAGTATCGAGGTCGCAGCGCGAGACGCCGCCGTGCCCGTAACCGAACGGCGTCAGGCGGTCCAAAGCGCCGCCGCGGGCTACCAGCACGCCATGGACGATCTCGCTCCGCGCGGATCGTTGGACGTCTGGCAGCAGGCCGCGCGCGCTGATGATCTCGACTTCATCGGCATTGAAATCGATGCCCAGTCGCAGGCCGTGGTGCACCGAGCCGTCGAGAAGGCCAGACGCAAGAATAATCAGAGCCTGCTCGATCGGGTCGGCGAGCGGCGCACGGATGGTGGCTGGCGCTTCCGCGAGGAGCCGCCGATCCTCACCCGCGTCGATGAAGCGACACGCCAGAGCGTCACGGCCGGACTGGAACGCTACGCCGAGACGCTGCCGCGCGAGCGCCGGTTCATGCTGAGCCGCTACCACGTCGTCGATGTCGCGCACCGAGTGGTTGGCGTCGGTAGCGTCGGCACGCGGGCCTATGTCGCCTTGTTATGCGGAAATTCGGACCAGGATGCGCTCTTCCTCCAGGTCAAGGAAGCCGTGCGACCGGCAAGCGCACCGTATCTGCGCGGCATGCCCGAGCCCTATGCGAGCCACGAGGGCGAACGCGTCATCTACGGACAGCGCCTGCTGCAGGCAGTGGGCGACCCGCTACTCGGCTGGACCAGCATCGGTGGCCGCCCATTCTACGTGCGTCAGATGAAGAACATGAAGGGCGAGATCCCGCTCAGTCGTATGGCGGGTCGCTCGCTGATGTACTTCTCGCACGCGTACGGTGCGCTGCTGGCGAAGGCGCATGCCCGCACTGGGGATGCAGCGGCGATCGCGGGCTACTTCGGTCACGATGGGCGTGCCGACCTGCGTGAAGCCCTTGCTGATTGGGCGCAGGCCTATGGGGATCGAAATGCGGCCGACTACGAGATGTTTCGTGCCGCGATAGCCGAAGGTCGCCTCACGGCAGCGGATGACCCGCATTTGTGATGGAGGAAGAGAGCGGCCGACATTTCCATCGCCCAGTGTACTGAACCGGGCCTCTGCCCGCCTGAACATCAGAGGTAACGGCGTTGGGGCATGGCGCACGTCGGCGGATTTGTGGACTGCGCTGGCAGCTGGAGTGCCAAGCGCGCGGGTTGATGTACCCGAGCCGCGGCTTGAGGCTGGTTTCTCCAGAAGCCGGTGTCCCATATCGTCTGCCAGGACGGTGACCGCCTGCCAGCCCCTAACCCTGCACGTGGCTGGAACGGGCGGAAAAGGTGGTTTCAGGCATTTGCGGCACGAACGACGCTAACTCTGTCAGGAACGTCGGCAGAAGTTGGAGGTTGGCCGGAGGAGCTCAAGGAGGTTCCTCATGTCAGCACCCCGCAGTCTGCAAGATGTATACCTCGATGAACTGAAAGATAATTGGTCTGCTAACGACCAGATGGCCCGTACCGTTCAACAGCTCAGTCAGAAGGCTAGCGACGCCAAGCTGAAGCAAATGCTTGAGAAATCGGTCGAGGGTATCAACAAGCACACTGGCATCCTCAAGAGCTTGATCGAGCAAGCCGGAGGAAAGGCTGAGCCGGAGCACTGCAAGGGCATGGAAGGGCTGGTCACCGAGGCGCGTAAGCACGCGTCCGAAGAGGCCCCGCAGGATGGCCAGCTTCGGGACGTGGTGATCATCGCCCAGTACCAGCGCATGGCGCATTACGGTTTGGCTGGGTTCGGATCAGCGGCCGCTTACGCCAAGGCTCTTGGCAAGTCGGAGGACGAGCAGAAGCTGAAGCAGGCTGTCTCGGAGATCTACAAGGGCGATGAGTTCGCCAGCCAGTTGGCTGAGAGCCTGCAGCAGGTTGCCACGAAGTAGTTGAAAGCGCTGCCGCCCAAGCGGCAGCGCTTTCACCGAGCGGAACTTGCCTGCACCTCGCTCGCCCTGGGTGGCGGCGGATGAGACTGCGCGACTGGCCTCAGAGATCCCCGACGACTCCGACGTTGAGGCGTTGCGCGCCATCGCGCGCGGTCAGCGGGTGAGGGCGCTCGAACTGCAAGGCCAGACGGTAAAGATCGCGGCTAGGGAATTGATCAACGCACGCGCCCTCCATGGATCCATCGATGACAACGGGCTGTCCACCGGGCGATGAGGCGCCCCGAACCCGACCAGACCGTGAGGGCAGCCTCACCGTTCTCGCACTAGGTTGCGGGCTAGACACACCGCATCGCGGCAGAACTCACTTGAGGTCGGGTTCGACGGTGATGGTGGCGAAGTACGCGGCAAGACGCTTTGCCGCTTCGAAATCCTCGCACTCGATGTTGACCTGCCCAGGCCAAACCCGCTCCTCCTGTCGGAGCTGATGCAGGATGTGCTCGGCCGTATCGGCGGCCTCGGCTTCAGTGTTCCCAGCAACACGGCACTCGTACCGCTTGCCGGATATGACGATGGTAAAGGGTGCAGGTCGCATGGCCTCAACATGGTCGGCGATGGCTGCTTTCGCGCTGTGACAGAACGCCCGCGCTCACGGCTTCCTACCGCGAACGGAGTCTGGCTACTCACGCCACCGTGGCACGGCCATGATTTGGGTTCGCCAACGCCTCGGAGGCCGCCGTGACAGTAAAGGCGATTTCTCTTGGCTTTCGCCGTGATTGGTCGCATGTTGCGATCTTCGCACGCTCGCATCCGCCGATCTGTTGTGGAGGGAGAAGATGCTTAGATCGTTCGAGGAGAGAGAACGCGCCGAAGAGCTTTTATTTGTGATCGGCGAGGAACGACGCTTTCTGAACCGCCGCGCTGGCGCCCAAGCATTGGCTGATTTCGCGATCCGGAAACTTGGCTGTGATGCTCGGACGAGCCGCGCCTACGCTGACGTGCTGATCGATGCAATGATCCATGGCGCCAGCAACGAGGCCTTGCTCGAACGGGTGCGCGCCGATCTGGCAGCCAACCTCGCAGACTTCAGCCTCGAAGAACTGAGAGCCGTGATGTTGGGCGGCAGCGATCCTGCTCTCAGATCCAGGCCGGTCGTGACACCGCGCTCGCCAGTTCGCAGCTCTTCCCGTTTGTAGCGCAATAACGATAGAGATCGCAGCCGCGGCCGAGCCAGACGAAGACGGTCTCAGCCGGAGCTCGTCAGCGGCTATGAGGAAGACATTCTCTGCTCCTACTCACAAGCCCCGTAAGCGCGCGGCTCGGAGGATGTCTTTGTGACGTCCGACTAAGGCACGCAATCGTTCTTGCTGAAGTTGTGCCACGCCGAATCCTTTCGGGCGCGCGATCTACTCGTTTGCTAGACATGAGGTTTTTCCTTCGATGCCCTAGGCGTCGGGCTGGGGCCGCCGCAGCGATCTTCCCCAGATGATGGGTGCGAGGTGCGACTCAGACCGGTCTGGTGGCCTGACGCGATGGCCGTGTTTCGAGGGCGAGTCGCTTCTTCGAACCCTGAAGGCGGAGCCAGACCTGGTTTCCGTCACTTCGTGCGAGGCCGAACTCTGGCCCGGAGCGTGATACGCGTCAGCTCGGACGGAGGACCTAATCGGAGGGCGAAGCCCGGCCACAGCGCCGTGCCGTTATTGACGTAAAGCGTCATACCGCCGACCGCGTATGCGCCCGAGACGAAGCCGCCATTCGCCCGCGCGACCAGCCTATCGAGACCCACGATCATCCCGCCATGCGTGTGACCCGACAGTTGCAGGGCCACACCCTTCATGGCCGCCCTGGCCGCATCCCTCGGCTGATGGTCGAGGAGGACGATCGGGGCGCCGACCGGAGCATCGGCCAACGCCGCATCGAGGTCGTGGGCCGGCTGGCCGGAATGCGAGGCCGAAAGGTCAGTCACACCAGCCAGGACTAGGGTATCATCACCGCGCCTCAGGACCGTGTGCCGGTTCGCAAGCACGGCCATGCCCAACTCGGCATAGTGGCGCATCCACGCCGTGTACTCGAAGAAGTATTCGTGGTTGCCTGGGATCAGCCAGACCCCATCGGGGGCCCGGAGATCACGCAGCGGTTCGACGTCGGCACGACGGGTGGCAAGGGACCCGTCGATCAGGTCACCGGTGATTACGATAAGATCGACACCGAGCGCGTTGGATTGCGCCACGACCTCGCGCGTCCAACTCGCCGGGAACAGGCGGCTGATATGCAGGTCAGTCAGCTGGAGAAGGGTATAGCCGTCGAAGCCGGCCGGGAGGTTCTCGATCTCGACGGTGACATCCTTCAGCGGGGGCACCCGCACGGCCTGCTGCACCGCGACCGCCGACAGAAGCATGGCCAGAGCTGCCTCGGCGTAGCGCCACGTCGCCGGCAGCGGCCAGCCGCCTCCGGGCACGAGCTTGCTGACCAGCGTCACGACATCGAGCGCCAATTGCATCGCTGCTAACAGGAAGATCGCGCCGAAGGCCCAGTTGAACAGGATGACCAACGCGCGCGGAAACTCGGGTGAGAACACGGAGCCCGAGGAGAGGCGGCTCCACAGGTGGTACTGGGATGCAACGAGCAGGAGGACCGCAACGCAGGTCTTCAGCGCGAACGGCCAAGGCAGGGGCCACAGCACCCTGGCGATGACGTACAGGCAGGGCAGACCGAAGATCAGGTGGAACATGGACCGTCCGAGCGGGGCAGGGTTGGCGCAACCGCTACGAGCGGGGACGATATCGGCGTGATGGGTGCCGCGACGATTCGGTGACGAGGTAAGCTGTGGGCGCCACGGCTAGGATCGGGCTCCAGGCCCCGCTCCATGACGACAACGGTGAGGGGTCGCCTCGGAATACCAGGTCGAGGAAGGCCAGCGCGCCTTCTGCGGTCGCCTGTTTGACCTGCGGATTGAGCGTTACTCCGCCTGTCAGCAGCCGGTCGGTGAAGATGCTGTGCGACCCGCCCTGGAAGACCGCCAGCGCCTTCCTTGTCGTCCCGACCGCCTCGTAGACCTCAAGACGATCCTGCACGGGCGACCGTCGACCGGGCAACGCGATGACGTCCGCAGTCGCGGTCACGTGGAAGGTTGGGATGGTGATGGCCGCGAGCACGGCGTGCAGGTCACGCTCGCCGTAGAACGGCGGCGCCGAGATGACGATGCCGGCCTTGAAGCGCATGTCCCTACGATCGATTGTCCGCCCTTCGCGAACAACACGCGCCCCGCCGACGATCAAGGTCGTGTTCGCACCGTAGGAATGGCCGGCGGCGACGATACGCGCCCGGTCGATGAGCGCGGCGAAGGCGCTGTCCTTGTCGAGGAGGCGGTCGAGAGCGAAGCTCATGTCGGCGGCCCGAGCGATCGCCTCGCGTTCGTCCGCTGCGACGTTCACGCGATCGAGAACCTCGAACGGATTGCCGGCCCACACGCTGCCGTCGCTTCCGACGTGCTGCACGTGAAGGCTGGCGTAGCCGTTGGCCGCCCAGTGGCGCCCGAGATAGCTGTAGCCGGTCCGCGACTGACCGAGGCCGTGCGAGAAGACGATCAGGGGAACAGGCCCCGCCGGTGCTCCCGGGGCCGGCCAGTACAAGCGCGCCGGAACGCGGCGGTCGCGACGGGCATCGACCCAGTCCAGATCGGCGATACGGACGTCCTCGGGCGCCGCCTCGGCCGGACGGATCGCGCGGGTGACCACGCCTGTCGCGAAGCCGCCGACGATCATGGCCGTGAAGCGACGCCGGCTGTAGCCGAGGCGCGGAACTGCGTCTTCCCTCACAGGGGCCTGCCTCTTTGAGACGGTGGCGACATCGACACACGTCGCTGGCTAGGGCACTTGCCGTCCTGAACGCGGTGAGGAGGCGCACACCGCGGGCGGCCGAACACGCCTTGCTTGTTACCTCTTTGATGGCGCAGGACGGCGTTCCCCGCCTGCCTGACGCCGTGGCCGCCTACGCCGCGCAAGACGTGATCTACGGTGCCTTCATCGCTGCGAGCTGTCGGGACAGCGGAGATCCCGGATGGCGGTCCTGGGACCCGGCGGAGCGGGCCTGGACCTAGCGCGGTTCGTCAGACGTTCTTCTGCCGACGATGCCGATCGAGATCGAACGGTAGGCCGGCCTCCTGTTCCTCAGTCACAGCACGCAGGACGCGATGGGGTCGGTGGCGATGACGCAACGGCTCGAAGCACGCTTGCTGCGGGCAACGCACACCCCGGAAGTGCATCTGTTGGCGGGCCAGGACCATAACCCGCATGGCGAGGATGAGAACGAGCACCGCCGCACGCTCATCACGCTCCCGCGGCGAACGTTGGGGGCCGCTTAGGGTGGAAAGCTGCTGTTCCGCGCGCGGATGCTGAACGTCGGCTCTGCGCCGGCAGCCGACATTCAACTCATTAGGCCGGAATTGCCGCTCTCGACGCTCTGCGGACGTTTGGTACGATCATCCCCGACCACATAATCCCCTGACACCATGAGTTTTTGTGCGAGTGGCATTTTAGCAGCAGGCAGATCGGCCAACATCGGTTCTAAGCGGACGTGCTGGAGCACTGCCCACCCAAGGCCCTCGCAGGATCATGACCGGAAGCAACAGGCCAATTCGACACGTCTCGGTAGTGTTGGGCGTACTGCTCACTCTCGCCATTCCGCCCTCTGCTCAGGCCAAACCAAGTGACAAGCCTCAGACGGAACAGAACGGTTCGCCGGGAGGCAGCGCAGACAAGGATCAGAAGGCAGAGAAGTCCGACAAGAAGGACGTCGATACCGAGCACCTGTTCGGCTTCACGGAAGGCGCTGATGCCGGAGAGAAGGGTGAACAGGAAGTCGTAATCGATACCGTCACACGCGTCAGCAAGCGCAGAGACGGTCCTGGCCCATCGACTTATCGCGTGCTCGATACGCGGTTTGCCTACCAGTTCAACCCCATCGACAAGCTGAGTATCGAATTCAGCGCTTTCGGCACGCTGCGGCGGCAACGCAACATCGTGGATCTGGACGACAAATCCTACGGCACCTTCGACGGTGTCTCCATGGAGGTGAAGTACCAGTTTCTGAAAGGTACGAAGGAGCAGCCATTGGGGCTCGCCCTGGAGGTGCGTCCCCGATTTACCCGTATCCTGCCCGTTGAAGGCAATGGCGCCAACATCTTCGACCTTGAGAGCCTGCTCCAGCTCGACGTTCAGGTGGTGCCGGACAAGCTCTGGTACGGCAGCAACATCAGCTTCGAGCCCGCCGCTGGCCGCCAGCGGGGTGGTGGTCCTGGCTACCGCTCCTCGACATTCCTGTGGTCGAACGTCCTGGTGGGACGGATTGGGGAGAACACGTATTTCGGTCCGGAAGTACGCTACCTACGCGGATATGAGGGAATTTTCCTAAACCAGCTGGAGAGCGAAGCGCTCACTGTGGGGCCCGCCCTGCATCATAGGTTTACTGAGAAGATCTGGCTGACAGCCGCGTATGCGGGGCAGGTTTGGGGTCGGGATGCAGATCCGACCCTCGCTGGCCGTGCCCTTGGGCTCAACCAGTTCGAGCGGCACAACGTCCGGGTCAAGTTTGGCATGGAGTTCTAACTTGGGTTCGCCTCGGGACCGAGGTTGACCTTCGAATGGGCGGCCACCGTCTGCGCCTGATTGGCAGCGGTGCCGATCTATTCCATGGCCAAGGCGGCCATCAACAGCCTGACCCACACCCTCGCCGCGTTCCGCCCGAACATCGGCCTCAGCCGCCCATGCAGGCCGGAAGACGTCGCCGCCGTCGTGGTCCTCGCATCCGACCGGGCGGGCTTCGTCACCGGGACGAACCTACGCGTTGAGGGCGGGTCGGTGTCGACGCTCTGACCGGATCGCGGTAGCCTCGCATGATGCCCTCTATTTCCCCGGCATCGCGGAAGCGAACCGACGTCAGGCCCGTCCCGCTGCCCTCCGACTGCGCCGTGACCTCCTGGTACGCCGGCGCCGACCTCGCCGACGCCTTCGCGGTGAGGCTGCCCGGGCCGGGGCCGCACGATTTGTCCAGGCTTGCCGAGGATGCGCTGTCGAACCCGGCAGCCTGGGTCACCCTGGCCATGTGGTTGCGCGACGGGGCCGTGCGCCCCTTCGGGGTGCGGACGTCGGGCCAAATCCGGACCCGGTTGGAGACCGGCGGACGGGACCGGATCGGTTTCTTCCCCGTGCTCTCGCGCTCGGACCGGGAGATCGTGCTCGGCGAGGACGACCGCCACCTCGATTTCCGCCTGTCGCTGCTTCTGGTCACGCGCGACGATGGACGGGAAGACCTCACCGCCACCAGCGTGGTCCGTTGCCATAACCTGTTCGGGCGCGCTTACCTCGCCGCCATCCACCCCGGGCACGTACGCGTCGTCCGCTCCGCCCTGGCAAGGGCCGGGATGCGCTGAATGCGCCGCCGCGCGTCCCGGACGGCACTTTGACCCGCCCTGGCAGGGAATCGTGTCCTCAGATGTCGATCCGGGCGCCGATCTCGACGGCCCTGTCGACCGGGATGCGGAAGTAGCGGGACGCGTCCGTCGCCGCGCGCGCCATGGCGATGTAGAGCCGATCCTGCCAGACCGGCATGCCTGTCTCCGGCGAGGGCACCAGGACCCGCCGGGTCAGGAAGTAGGACAGGTTGCTCGCGTCGAAGCCCGCTGCGGCCAAGGCACGGGGCAGGTCCGGCAGCTCCATGAACCCGAAGCGCACCGTCACGCAGGTGAAGACGTCCGAGAGCGGCTTGACCGTCACGCGGTCCGCCTGAGGCACCCGCGGCAGGTCCTCGGTGACCACGTGCAGGATGACGTTGCGGGCATGCAGCACGTGGTTGTGCTTCACGTTGTGCATCAAGGCCCCGGGCGTGTCGCCCGGCGAGCCGGTCAGGAATACGGCCGTGCCCGGTGCCCGCAGGACCGAGCCGGTCTCGGCCATGCGCGTGAAGTTCGACAGGGGAACGCGACGCCGGTGGATCTCCTCAGCAACCAGGGCCGAACCGCGCCGCCAGGTCCACATGGCCGTCACAAGGGCCGCCCCGATGGTCAGCGGCACCCAGCCGCCATGGAGCAGCTTGAGCGCGTTGGCGGACAGGAACACCAACTCGATGAGCAGGAACGGGGCGATGACCACGGCCGCCAGCACGGGTGACCAGCGCCATGCCTTCCAGGCAACGATGAAAAGCAGGCTCGCCGTGATGACCATGTCTCCGGTGACCGCAATGCCGTAGGCCGCCGCCAGGGCGCTCGACGACTTGAACAGCACCACCAGGAACACGACGGCCACGAGCAGCCACCAGTTCACCCGCGGAATGTAGATCTGCCCCTTCTCGGTCTCGGAGGTCCGCTGCACGCGCATGCGCGGCAGCAACCCGAGCTGCATGGCCTGCTGGGTGATCGAGAAGGTGCCGGTGATGACGGCTTGGCTCGCGATGACGGTCGCCACGGTGGCGAGCAGCACCATCGGCAGCAGGGCCCAGGACGGGTAGAGCAGGAAGAAGGGGTTCTCGATGCGCTCGGGATGGGCGAGCAGCATGGCGCCCTGTCCCAGGTAATTCAGGGCGAGCGCCGGCAGGATCAGGCCGAACCATGCCGCACGGATCGGCGAACGGCCGAAATGGCCCATGTCGGCGTAAAGCGCCTCGGCGCCGGTCACGGCGAGGAAGACGGCACCCAGCGCCAGCAGGCCGGCCGTGCCATGGTTGAGCAGGAAACTGACGCCGTAGGCCGGGTTGAAGGCCGCCAGGATGCTCAGGTCGTCGGCGAGATGGCTGAGGCCGCCGAGCGCCATGACGACGAACCAGAACGCCGTGATCGGCCCGAAGAAGGTCGCCACCCGCGCCGTGCCATGGCTCTGGACCGCGAACAGGCCGATCAGGATAGCGAGGCTGAGGGGCAGCACGTACGGCTCGAAGGCCGGGGTGACGAGCTTCAACCCTTCGACGGCGGACAGCACCGAGATGGCCGGGGTGATGATGGCGTCGCCGTAGAACAGGGCGATGCCGACCATGCCGAGCACGATGACGAAACTGCCGGACTGGCCGAGCACCCGCTGGGCGAGCGCCACCAGGGAGGGCGTACCGCCTTCACCCCCGTTGTCGGCGCGCATGACGAGCAGCACGTACTTCAGCGTCACGATGAGGATGAGGGCCCACAGGATCAGCGAGACGACGCCAAACACCATGTCGCGCGTCGGGGCGTGCCCCCCGCCTGCGGCAGCGTGCAGGGATTCCTTCAGCGCGTAGAGGGGGCTGGTCCCGATGTCGCCGTAAACGATGCCGACGGATCCGAGAGTCAGCGCCCAAAAGCTGGTCTTGGAGCCGTGGCCCGCATCGGCCGATGGCGGCGTCTGCAAGGCCGAGAGTTCAGTTGTGGAACCCGACATCCGACGCTTCCTCCGAACACGGGCAGTTCCCGCCAGGATCGGCCTTCAACGGCCAAGCGGCTCGGTTCGTTCGCGGCAAAAGCATCTTGCTCGGGCAAGCCTCACCATTCCCACATGCCACCCGAGGGCTGGCTCGGACATCCGAGGAACCATCGCTGCGGCCGCGGACCTTCGCTCCCCGCGCCCGGCCGACTGCCGGGATCCCAGTTAAGACCTTTCGGGGTTTCCGCTTGCTTCTCCTTATCGTTTATTATTGAACTTAATAATTACTTGTTCCAGTGAGCGGGCGATGAGACTTTCCGTATCAACTGGGCGTAAGTCATACGACCAAATTTTCACGGTTTGTTCTTCGCGGTTTTCAAGGTTGCCATTTATGGGCGACCATAAATTTCGGTCTAAATAATTGCGGATGCACGGAAGGCGGGCGGTTATTATGTGTCCTGCTGGATTAATGCATACTCAGAGAGTCAGCTGCGAGATGGGCCCTGGTTGGAACCTGCGGCTTTTGCGCTTGCCGCAGGCTCTATCCGTCCGGGTCGGGCTGCTTGCCTCATTATGATCGCCGCAGGCACCCTTCACTGCCCGTAGCTGACACACTTCCCGTGAACACTGACAAACATCAGGTTGTCTCACACAAGCAGTAGCACGGCGTAACTATGAGCACCCTGTCGTCGAGCCGCAGGTGTCGCACTTCAGGCAGGTACCGTTGCGGACCAGCGTGAAGTTCGCGCATTCGGGGCAGGCCTCGCCGACATAGCCCTTCATCTTCGCTTCGGCCCGGCGGTCGGCGACGGTGCGCTCTGCCTTTGGCTCCGGCTTGGCGAACGGCAGCGCTTCGATGCTGCCGAGGCTCTGCGGCTCTGCCTTCAGGGCAGTCGCGCCCCGCACGGCGTGGACCGTGCCGCCGGCCGGGGCCGTCTGGCCCGTGGCGGCTGCGGCCACCCCCGTCGTGGCGCCGGCCGGACCGCCCTGGATCAGGGTGAGCCGGTCGGCCGAGCCGCGCAGCAGGCCGCGGGAGACGACCGCCGAGGCGGCCGGCGCCGGCTTGGCCGATTCGCGGGTGGTGTCGCCCTCGCCGCCGCCGAGCACCGTGCCGCCGATCTCGGCCGGGTTGACGTGGGCGAGGTCGGTGCGGCCGAGATACGAGACCGCCAGTTCGCGGAACACGTAGTCGAGCAGCGAAGTCGCGTTCTTGATCGCGTCGTTGCCCTGCACGAAGCCCGCCGGCTCGAAGCGGGTGAAGGTGAAGGCCTCGACGTATTCCTCCAGCGGCACGCCGTATTGGAGGCCGAGCGAAATCGCGATGGCGAAGTTGTTCATCAGGCTTCGGAAGGTCGCGCCTTCCTTGTGCATGTCGATGAAGATCTCGCCGAGGCGGCCATCATCGTATTCGCCGGTGCGCAGGTAGACCTTGTGGCCGCCGACGACCGCCTTCTGGGTGTAGCCCTTGCGCCGGTCCGGCATCTTTTCGCGCGAGCGGATCCGCTCGATGCGCTCGATCACCCGCTCGACGATCTTCTCCGCCGCCGCCGTCGCCTTGGCGGCGGCCGGGGCCTGGATGATCGCCTCCAGAGCCTCGTCGGCGTCCTCCTCGTCGTCGGCGATCAGCGCCGAGTTGAGCGGCTGCGAGAGCTTGGAGCCGTCGCGGTAGAGGGCGTTCGCCTTGAGCGCGAGGCGCCAGGACAGCAGGTAGGCCGCCTTGCAATCCTCCACCGTGGCGTCGTTGGGCATGTTGATGGTCTTGGAGATCGCCCCCGAGATGAAGGGCTGCGCCGCGGCCATCATGTGGATGTGGCTCTCGACCGAGAGGTAGCGCTTGCCGGTGCGCCCGCACGGGTTGGCGCAATCGAACACCGCGTAGTGCTCGGGCTTGAGGAAGGGCGCGCCCTCCAGCGTCATCGCTCCGCAGACATGGGTGTTGGCGGCCTCGATCTCGCGCTTCGAGAAGCCGAGGAAGGGCAGGAGCTCGAAGGTCGGGTCAGCGAGTTTTTCCGCCGGCACCTTGAGGGTATCCTTGAGGAAGTCGTCGCCGAGGTTCCAGCGGTTGAACACGAACTTGATATCGAAGGCCGACTTCAACCCCGCTTCCACCGCCGCGATCTTGTCGTCGGTGAAGCCCTTGGCGCGCAGCGATCCCGGGTTGACGGCCGGAGCCTGGCCCATGGAGCCGTGGCCGACGGCGTAGGCCTCGATCTCGGCGATCTCGGATTCGCGGTAGCCCAGCGCCCGCAGGGCGTCCGGCACGGCGCGGTTGATGATCTTGAAGTAGCCGCCGCCGGCGAGCTTCTTGAACTTCACCAGGGCGAAGTCGGGCTCGATGCCGGTGGTGTCGCAATCCATCACCAGACCGATCGTGCCGGTCGGCGCGATCACGGTGGCCTGCGCGTTGCGGTAGCCGTGCTGCTCGCCGAGCGACAGCGCCCGGTCCCAGGCCGCGCGGGCATGGGCGCCGATATCGGCCTGCGGGATGTTGGCGTGGTCGAGCGGCACGGGGCTGACGTTCAGGCCCTCGTAGCCGGCGACCTCGCCATGCGCCGCACGGCGATGGTTGCGGATCACCCGCAGCATGTGCGCGGCGTTGTCCGGGTAGGCCTCGAAGGTGCCGAGTTCGGCCGCCATCTCGGCGGAGGTGGCGTAGGCCACGCCCGTCATGATTGCGGTGAGCGCGCCCGCCAGCGCCCGGCCCTTATCGGAGTCGTAGGGCAGGCCCATGGTCATCAGCAGGCCGCCGATATTGGCGTAGCCGAGGCCCAGCGTACGGTACTTGTAGGAAAGCTCGGCGATCTCCTTGGACGGAAACTGCGCCATCATCACCGAGATTTCGAGCACCACGGTCCAGAGCCGGTTGAGGTGCTCGAAGGCCTCGACGTCGAAGTGCTTGGACTGACGATCGTACATCGTCAGCAGGTTGGCGCTGGCGAGGTTACAGGCCGTGTCGTCGAGGAACATGTACTCGGAGCACGGGTTCGAGGCCCGGATCCGCCCGCCCTCCGGGCAGGTGTGCCAGTCGTTCATCGTGGTGTTGAAGTGCAGGCCCGGATCGGCCGAGGCCCAGGCGGCCTCACCGATCTTCTCCCACAGGTCGCGCGCCTGCGGCGTCTTCACGACCTTGCCCGTGGTGCGCGAGGTCAGGCTCCACGGCCCGTCCGCTTCCACCGCGCGCAGGAATTCGTCGGTCAGCGAGACCGAGTTGTTGGAGTTCTGGCCGGCGACCGTGAGGTAGGCCTCCGAATCCCAATCGGTGTCGTAGACGGGGAAGTCGATCTTGGTGAAACCCTGGCGGGCGAACTGCACGACACGCTTGATGTAGGCGTCCGGCACCATCGCCTTGCGGGCGGCCTTGATCTCCCGCTTGAGCGCCGGGTTGCGCTCGGGGTCGAAGCAGGCATCGCCCTCGGCCTCGCACTGGGTGCAGGCCTTCATCACCGCGGTGAGGTGCTTGGAGACGACCTTGGAGCCCGTCACCAGCGCGGCGACCTTCTGCTCCTCCTTCACCTTCCAATCGATGAAGTTCTCGACGTCGGGATGGTCGATGTCGACGATCACCATCTTGGCGGCGCGCCGGGTGGTGCCGCCCGACTTGATCGCGCCAGCCGCGCGGTCGCCGATCTTGAGGAAGGACATCAGGCCGGACGACTTGCCGCCACCGCCGAGGCGCTCGTTCTCGCCGCGCAGCATCGAGAAATTGGAGCCGGTGCCCGAGCCGTACTTGAACAGGCGCGCCTCGCGCACCCACAGGTCCATGATGCCGCCCTCGTTGACGAGGTCGTCCTGCACGGACTGGATGAAGCAGGCATGCGGCTGCGGGTGCTCGTAGGCGGTGGCCGACTTCGTCAGCACGCCGGTCTTCGGGTCGCAGTAGAAGTGGCCCTGGCTCGGCCCGTCGATGCCGTAGGCCCAGTGCAGGCCGGTGTTGAACCATTGCGGCGAGTTCGGCGCCACCATCTGGCGGGCGAGCATGAAGCGCAGCTCGTCCATGAAGGCGGCGGCGTCTTCCTCGGACGAGAAGTAGCCGCCCTTCCAGCCCCAATAGGTCCAGCAGCCGGCGAGCCGGTCGAACACCTGGGTCGCCGAGATCTCGGAGACGAAGCGCTCCTCCTCCGGCAGTTCGGCGAGCGCGGCCTCATCCGGCACGGCACGCCAGAGGAAGGAGGGAACGCTGTTCTCCTCCACCTTCTTCAGGCAGGCCGGGACGCCGGCCTTGCGGAAATACTTCTGCGCCAGCACGTCGGCGGCGACCTGGCTCCAGCTCTCCGGCACGGAAATGCCGTCGAGCCGGAAGACGATCGAGCCGTCCGGGTTGCGAATCTCGCTCACCGCCTTGCGGAAGGCGATGGCAGCGTAGGGCGACTGGCCTGCCGTCGTGTAGCGCCGCTCGAACCGCATGAATCCCTCTCCCTCGGAGCCAAGCGACCCCGTGCCGCGGCGTAAGCCGCGGATCATGGATGAAAAGCCGGATGTGCCTCGGCCGGTTCGGGGCCCCGCAGCAGACGACGTGGGAGCCTGTCCGTCATGCGGAAACGGGGTTTTTCCCAAACCCCGCCGAACCGTTCGAAGCGATGCCCGGACCTTACGTCCGAGCGGCCATCTGCGTCAATAACTAGTGCCGGCTACCCGTGTTCCGCGCTAGATGTTGTGTCCTGCATCATAAATCTGTGGATATTCGGGGCGGTTCGCTAAGTGGCCTTTCGGCTTGATCGAATCCGCCGGGAAAATTTTTCGGTCCACAGGGAAGGCGATGCGTTTGGCCGCCCTCGACAGGGTCGGACAGGGTTAACGGGTGCGCGAGACAGGGGGAGCGTGCCGTAAATGCGACAGCGGTCCGGGGTGCTGGACTCACACGCGCGTGACGACCATAACGACCGCGGCGACGGCACCGCGGGTCCGTCGCTCGCCGGAGGAATCATGGCCCTCAAGGACACGCTGCTGCGCATCTTCACCTGGTGGAACGGGCAGACGATGTCGCTCGCGCTCTATACCGCGCGCAGCGGCCAGTTCGTCGGTTCGGACGAGCTCGGCAACAAATACTACAAGGCGCTGGGCCCGCTGATCGACCGTTCGGTCGGCCCGGAGCGGCGCTGGGTCGTCTATAACGGCTATGCCGACGCTTCCCGCGTGCCGCCGGGCTGGCGGGCCTGGCTGTGCCACAATGGCGACGTCGCCCCGAGCGAGGAGGATTACCAGCCTCGCGAGTGGCAGAAGGCCCACGAGGAGAACCTCACCGGCACGGCGGCGGCCTACCGGCCGAAGGGCTCGCAGCTCTCCTGGGGCCAGCGCCCGGCCGCGACCGGCGACTACGTGCCGTGGACGCCCGCCGAGTAGACGAAGCCGTGCCGCGAGCCGGGGGGTCACCGCGATCTGCTGCAGGGCGGTCGGTGCGCAGCTCGGGCGGAACTGACAGCATCACGGCCCGGCCGCCCTTTTTCCACCACCCTTGGGGTGTTGGAACGTCCGCACCGTTTGCCGGCCGCGATGGCCGGCTCCAGACTCAAGAGGGCGCCTTGAGCCGCATCCCCGCAACGATCCTGCGCCGGACCGCGCTCGGCACGCTTGCCCTGGCGCTCTGCGCGCTGCCGGCCTCCGCCGACAAGATCAAGAACCCGACCGCGGTGTTCTCCGGCCTCGACAAGATCACCGGTCGGATCGTGACCTTCGAGGTCGCCATCGACGAGACGGTGCAGTTCGGCGCGCTGCAGATGACGCCGCGGGTCTGCTACTCGCGCCCGCCCACCGAGACGCCGAAGACCACGGCCTTCCTCGAGGTCGACGAGGTGACGCTGGACAGCAAGTACCGGCGCATCTTCACCGGCTGGATGTTCGCGGCGAGCCCCGGCCTGCACGCGATCGAGCACCCGATCTACGATGTGTGGCTGACCGATTGTAAGGGTGGCTCCGACGTGATCGCTGAGGCGAAGGAGCAGGAGGACGTGCCCGCGCTCGCCTCGCGCCAGGACAAGCCGAGGAAGAAGGGCGCGGACCCGACTAAGACGTCTGCCCAGGTTAACCAGAACGGTCAGGTCGACGTCGAGGGGCCGCGCGGCGTGCCGGTCCAGCCCAAGCAGAAGCCCTCGCGCAAGTTCTTCCCGAACAACGAAGGACCGGCAGCGGCCCCGCCGCCTCCGCGCGAGCCGCAATCGATTTTCGACGCGATTTTTCGTTAAGGGTCCCTAGGTCTTTGTTTTAACGCGCATTCTTTCGACGAACCGGCCACCACTTCGTCGGAATGCGCTCTAAGAAGCCAGCCGCTGCCGCGAGGTCATGAAGGGCCCGAGCGGCTGGCGGGCGGCGGCGAAGGACGCGAGCCCGATCGGGCGCGGCATGCCGACATAGATCGCCTCCATCCCGCCCGAGAGCCGGTAGGCCTCGTGCCAGAAGCCGTTGCCGGCCGGATCGCGGCCGAAATCCCGCCACCACGTCTTGTGCGGGTCCGAGCGGGTGAAGGCCTCCAAGCTTTCCAGATCGCGCCAGTATTGCCGCATGCCGATATGGTTGAGGCCGTAGACGAGGTCCTCGTGCGCCAGCAGCCCGTCCGGCCGCTCGCGCTGCATCTGGGCCAGCCCGCGCCCGATGCCGAGCAGCGCCTTCAGGCCCCGCATCCGTCCGACGCGAAAGCCGAGATAGACCACGACAAGCCCCGGATAGGCCGAGAGATCGACCGAGTCCCGCGTGGGGCGGCCGTTTGCGGCGGCTTGCCTATCCGATGTCTGCATGGCACCAATCCCATGTTTACGGTGTAATCATAGGCGCGTTGCTTACAGTGTCAACATCGAAGGCTGAGTCGAATCCGGCCAAGGGCAGCTACCATCACGGCGATCTGCGCGGGGCGCTGGTCGCGGCGGGCCTGTCGATCCTGGAGGAGGGGGGCGATCCGGCCTCGCTCGGCCTGCGCGAGACCGCGCGCCGGGCGGGTGTGTCGGCGATGGCGCCCTACCGGCACTTTCCCGACAAGGACGCCCTGCTCGCGGCGGTGGCCATCGTCGGCTTCGAGCGGCTGCGCGCGGCGCTGGAGGTCGCGGACCGGGGAGGGGAGGGGGCGGGACGCGAGGCCCTCTACGCGCAAGGGGCGGCCTACGTCGCCTTTGCCTGTGCGCAGCCCGGATTGTTTCGCCTGATGTTCGGCGGCGCGCGCTCGGGCGGGTCACGGCCCCAGGCGCTGTGCGAAGCCTCCGCCGCCGCCTACGCGGTGCTGGCTGAGCGGGTTGCGACGCTGCTGCCGGCGGAGGCCGCCGCCGACGAAGCCTTGCGGTCCTGGGCGCTCGTCCACGGCATCGCCGCGCTCGTCATCGACGGCCTGCTCGGTGAGGCCGTACGGACCGACCCGCAGGCGGCCGCGGCGCTCGCCAGCCGCCTGCTGCGGCTCGAACCGATTCCCGGCTGAAAGAATGGGAACCCAAAGGGATCATCCCTTTGGCGGGGTATCGGGGCAGCGCCCCGTTGTCGCCCCTACGCCTCGGCGCGGCCGATCCCGAGGGCCGCCAGGGCTTCGGCGCCGCGAAAGACCCGGTCCGGCGGACCCCATTCGGCCCGCTCGGTGATCGCGGCGGCGAGGTGGCGCTTGTAGATATGGCGCGGCATTTCCTCGACGCCGAACTGGCTCAGGTGCTCTGTGAGGAACTGCGTGTCGGCGAGCCGGTAACCTCCGGAGCGCAGCCGAGCCACGAGGTGGACGAGGGCGACCTTCGAGGCGTCGCGCACTTCGTGGAACATGCTCTCGCCGAAGAAAGCCGCCCCGAGCGAGACGCCGTAGAGCCCGCCGGCGAGGCGCCCCTCGTGGTAGACCTCGATCGTGTGGCAATGGCCGAGATCGAACAGCGCGCCGTAGAGGTCGCGGATGCGGGCGTTGATCCAGGTGCGGGCGGTATCCCGGCGCGGGGCGGCGCAGCCCTCGATCACCGCATCGAAATCCCGGTCGCTAACGACCTCGAACCCGTCGGAGCGCACGGTGCGGGCGAGCCGCTTCGGCACATGGAAACGGTCGAGGGGCAGCACCCCGCGGGCGCGCGGCTCGACCCAGTAGATCGTCGGATCATCCGCATCCTCGGCCATCGGGAAGATCCCGGCGGCATAGGCCTTGAGCAGGATGTCGGGCGTGATGTCCACGGGCGGCCTGTCGTGCATCGAAGCGTTGTCGCGCGCTCCGGGCGCGAACACCAGCCGTCAGAAGGCAGCAGGCGTGCCGTGTCGGCCTGCCGCCCCGCTTTCTCAGCGCCGGGTCTCGACGCCGTTCAGCTCCTCGCGGGCCAGGAAGCCTTCGAGCCAGTGAATGTCGTAGAGGCCGTTCTGCACGTCGGCATTGCGCACCAGCGTGCGGAACAGCGGCAGCGTGGTGTCGATGCCATCGACCACGAACTCGTCGAGGGCCCGGCGCAGGCGCATCAGGCACTCGTTGCGGGTGCGCCCGTGCACGATCAGCTTGCCGATCAGCGAGTCGTAGTTCGAAGGAATCCGGTAGCCCTGGAAGGCGGCCGAATCGACCCGGACGCCGAGGCCGCCCGGCGGGTGGAAATAGGTGATCAGCCCCGGCGACGGCCGGAAGGTCGAAGGGTGCTCGGCGTTGATCCGGCACTCGATGGCGTGACCCTCGACCTTGATGTCCTCCTGGGCCACCGACAGGCCGCCGCCGGCCGCGACCCGGATCTGCTCGTTCACGAGATCGATCCCGGTGATCATCTCGGTGACGGGGTGTTCCACCTGGATGCGGGTGTTCATCTCGATGAAGTAGAACCGCCCGTCCTCGTAGAGGAACTCGATCGTGCCGGCGCCGAGATAGCCGAGTTCGCGCATGGCGTTGGCGCAGATGCCGCCGATCTCGGCGCGCATCGCCTCGTTGAGGGCGGGCGAGCCGCCTTCCTCCCAGACCTTCTGGTGGCGGCGCTGGAGCGAGCAGTCGCGCTCGGCCAAGTGCACCGCGTGGCCCTTCCCGTCGCCGAGGATCTGCACCTCGATGTGGCGGGGCTTGGTGAGGTACTTCTCGAGGTAGACCGCATCGTCGCCGAAGGCGGCCTTGGCCTCGGTGCGGGCCATGTCGAGGGCCTGCTCCAGCTCGCTTTCCGAGCGAGCGACCTTCATGCCGCGCCCGCCGCCGCCCGAAGCGGCCTTCACCAGCACGGGATAGCCGATCTCGGCGGCCACGCGCTTGGCTTCGTCCGGATCGGTGACGCCGCCCTCCGATCCCGGCACGCAGGGAATGCCGAGGCGCTTGGCGGTGCGCTTGGCCTCGATCTTGTCGCCCATGATGCGGATATGCTCGGCCTTAGGGCCGATGAAGCCGATGTTGTGGTGCGCCAGAACCTCGGCGAACCGGGCGTTCTCCGACAGGAAGCCGTAGCCGGGATGCACGGCGTCCGCCCCGGTGATCTCGCAGGCGGCGATGATCGAGGGGATGTTGAGGTAGCTGTCGCGGGCGGCCGGCGGGCCGATGCAGACGCTCTCGTCGGCCAGCCGCACATGCATGGCGTCGGCGTCGGCCGTGGAGTGGACCGCGACGGTGGCGATACCGAGCTCCTTCGCCGCCCGCAGGATGCGGAGTGCGATCTCGCCGCGGTTGGCGATCAGGATCTTGTCGAACATCGCGGGGCGGCTACTCGAGAACGAGGAGGGCTTCGCCGTACTCGACCGGCATCCCATCCTCGATGAAGATGGCGGTCACCGTACCGGCGCGGGGCGCGACGATTTCGTTGAAGGTCTTCATGGCCTCGACCAGCAGCAGCTTGTCGCCCGCCTGGACCTTCGTGCCGATCTCGATGAACGGCTTCGCGTCCGGCGAGGGGCGCAGATAGGCGGTGCCGACCATGGGCGACGGCACGGCGCCGGGATGGCCCGCGCCGGATTTGGCGGGTGCCGGCGCCAGAGCGGCGGGCGCCGCCGCGACCGGTGCCGCCGCAGCGGCCGGGGCGGAAGGCGCGACCTGAACCGAGACCGTCTCGATCTTTCGGGCGACGCGGATGCGCAGATCGCCCTTCTCGACCTCGATCTCGGTCAGATCGGTCTCGGCGACCATCCGGGCGAGTTCGCGCACCAGTTCGGGATCGAAGGGTTCGTTCTTGGCCATCGGCTCGTAGTTCTGAGGTCAGGAGGCGGACGGGGTGCGTCCACGCAGGAGATGGGCGAGGGCGTCGAGCCCCAGGACGTAACTGTGGGCACCGAAGCCCGAAATCAAACCGGCGCAGACCGGCGCGATCCGCGAGACGTGGCGGAAGTCCTCGCGGGCATGGACGTTGGAGAGGTGGATCTCCACCGCCGTCACCCCCGCTCCCTTGATCGCGTCGCGCAGCGCGATCGAGGTGTGCGTGTAGGCGGCGGCGTTGATGAGCACCCCAGCCCCGGCGGCGCCGGCCTCCTGCACGAACGTCACGAGTTCGCCCTCGTGATTCGTCTGACGGAAGGTCAGGGCGATATCGAGGCGAGCCGCCTGCTCCCGCAGGTTTTGCTCGATGTCGGCAAGCGTGGCGGCGCCGTAGATGCCCGGCTCGCGCTGGCCCAGGAGGTTGAGGTTCGGCCCGTTGAGGCAGTGAATCGCGATCATGCCGTCCGGCTGCGTCGGCCGGAGGCTTCGCGAACCACCCGGCAGGAGGGGCGGTCTTAGACGAGTGCGTCGGTGCGCGACAAGGGCAGTTGCCGGCCGGTTGCCCGGCCAAGCTTTCAATAAGTCCAGCGTTGTGCCTTGTTCACGAGGAAATCGCGGAAGGCCTGGACGCGGGCCACCGAGCGCATCTCTTCGGCATAGACGAGATAGCTCTCCATCGTCGGCATCTCGCTCTCGCGCAGCACCTGGACGAGGCTCTCGTTCCCATCGACGGCGTAGTCCGGCAGGATGCCGACGCCGACCCCCGCCTCCATCGCCTTGTGGAGGGCGGTGATGTTGTTGACCGTGAAGTGGACCGGACGGCGCTCGTCCCCCTCGCGGCCGATGCTGGCGAGGTAGTGGGTCGCGAGCAGATAGGACGGTTCGTTGCCACCGAACGAGACGAGGCGGTGCTCGTCGAGGTCGCTGATGGTTTTGGGCTCACCGAAGCGCTTGACGTAATCGGGGCTCGCGAAGGCGTGATAATGCACCGTGAACAGCCGCCGCTGGATCAGGTCCGGCTGGGCGGGACGGCGCATGCGGATCGCGATGTCGGCCTCGCGCATGGCGAGGTCCAACTCCTCGTTGGTGAGAACCAGCTCGATCCGTACATCCGGATAGAGATCGAGGAATTCCGAGACGCGCTGCGACAGCCAGGATGTGCCGAGGCCCACCGTCGTCGTCACCCGCAGGTCACCGGAGGGGCGCTCGCTGGTCTCGACGAGGCGGGCGCGGGTGTTCTCCAGCCTGAGCTTCATGTCGCGCGCGGCGCGAAACAGCAGGTCGCCCTGCTCGGTCAGGATCAGGCCGCGGGCGTGCCGGTGGAACAACGGCGCCTTCAGCTCCCGCTCCAGCGCGCTGATCTGCCGGCTCACCGCCGACTGGCTGAGGCCGATATCGTCGCCCGCCCGCGTGAAGCTGCCGGCCTCCGCGACGTTAAGGAAAATCCGGATCTTGTCCCAATCCAAGGCCGTCACTCCCGCCCGTCGAGGTCGGCCCGTCGCAGTCAGCCCGCACGGGGGGCCACGACCTTCGGGCGTTGCACGACGCCAGTTCGTTGCCCTGCCATACCCGGCGAAAGGCTTCTTCGCGAAACCTGCCGGCTCCCGCAGCTTTCAGGTTAGGACGACAAGCTTGCAATTTGGTTGCGTCATTTCCGCCATCAACAGGGAAATGCGTGTCGAACAACGCCTTGAATGCTTCGACAGCGCCTGTCGCCGGTCGGTCTCCGTGTCCGACACGATGGCGAAGCGGGCGTTCTTTTGAACAGTACTTGAAACGCCCGCGAGACGCCCGAAGCCCGGCGCCTACTCGGCCGCAGCCTTGGCCGGGCTCTCGCCGACATCGAGATTGGCCAGGAACTTCTCCGCCTCCAGCGCGGCCATGCAGCCCATGCCGGCCGCGGTGATCGCCTGACGGTAGACGTCGTCGGTGACGTCGCCCGCCGCGAACACGCCCGGGATGTCGGTCGCGGTGGTGCCCGGCGTCACCGTGATGTAGCCGCCGTGCCGCATCGGCAGTTGGCCCTCGAAGATCCCCGTGGCGGGCTGGTGGCCGATCGCCACGAACAGGCCGTCGGTGGGCTGCTCGACGATCGCGCCGGTGCGCAGATCCTTGAGACGCAGATGCGTGACGGAGGGCGGCGTGTCGGAGCCGCAGATCTCCTCGACCGCGTGATGCCACTTCACCGTGACGTTGGCGTGCTTGAACAGGCGTTCCTGCAGGATGCGCTCGGCCCGGAACTCGCCGCGGCGGTGGATCACGGTGACCGACTTGGCGAGGTTGGCCAGATACAGGGCCTCCTCGACCGCGGTGTTGCCGCCGCCGACCACGGTCACGTCCTTGCCGCGGAAGAAGAAGCCGTCGCAGGTGGCGCAGGCCGAGACGCCGAAGCCCTGGAACTTCGCTTCCGAGGGCAGGCCGAGCCACTTCGCCTGGGCGCCGGTGGCGATGATGAGCGAGTCGCAGGTGTAGGTTTCGCCGGAATCGGCCTCCAGCCGGAACGGGCGCACGTTCAGGTCGACGCTCGTGATGTACTCCGAGACGATTTTCGTGCCGACATGCTCGGCCTGGAGCCGCATCTGCTCCATCAGCCAGGGGCCCTGGATCGCGTCGGCGAAGCCCGGATAATTCTCGACATCGGTCGTGATCATCAGTTGGCCGCCGGGCTGGAAGCCCGAGATCAGCAGGGGCTCCACCAGGGCGCGGGCGGCGTAGATCGCGGCGGTGTAGCCCGCCGGCCCCGAGCCGATGATGACGAGCCTCGCATGGGTGTGGGCCATCTGTGCCGTCTCCTATCAGCGGGCGTCCCGATCCTTGGGCGCCGGCTGTCCGTTGTTTTGTGTAGCCTCACGCCCAGTCTGGCACGAGGAAGCCAAAAATTTCTTCCCAAAGCGGAGGACGCGGGGAAAACAGCCCGTCCCGGTGCCGTCTCAGAACGGTCCGCGTGGGGCAGACGTCGGTTCGGCCGGGCGCGGCACCGCCGCTACTTCCCCTGCCAAGCGCGCGCGATGCCGCTGGTAACCCTCCGCCAGCGCCGCCGCGATCTCCGGCGTCGCGTCGATCGGGGCGTAGCGCAGCGCCTCCAGGCGCCCGATGAACGGCTTCAGCGCGCCGGCCATGGCGAGGCCCGCGAACATCCGCCGGTGGCGGATATAGGTACGCGGCAGGTCGAACAGCAGGAGGGGCACGCCGGTGCTCGCGGCCTCGCCCACCATGTTGGCGGAATCGGAGGTGACGACGATGTGGTCGGCGATCGCCAACATGCCGACGTACGGGTTATCGCCGCTGCCGTCCCAGAAGAAGCCGCCCTTGTCCTTCACCAAGTCCTCGAGGGCTTTGCGCAGGTCCGGCGGCGTGCGTCGGGACACCGTCAGCATCAGCGAGCAGCCGCCCTCGGCGAGCTTGGTGAGATCGCGCACGAGGCGCTGCATGTCGGCTTTGCGGTAACGCAGGTGCCGGCTGTCCCCGCCGATCAGAACGGCGATGCGTGGCCAGGGCAGGCGCGCGAGACGCGGATCAGGAGTCGTGCGGGCGGCGTCGAGCCGGGCGCGGGAGACGGGGTGTGGCGCGGTGAGCGTGGTGAAGACGTTGGGGCCGCGCAGGTCGTCGTAGTCGGGAACCCAGATGAAGTCCGCCGTATCATGGCCGGTGCGCGGGTCCTTGAGGAAGGCCGTGAAGGTCTTCTCGTCCGAGGCGCGGCGCACGGCGCGCAGATAGGGCACGGCGCGCCGCCCTGACGCGATCAGGAGATGGGGAAGCGGGCCTTGCAGCAGGCCGCCGGCCCGGCCCGGCGCGTCCCGCGGGTCGATCGGCCCCCACGGGGCCATCCAAGTCAGGGGCCGTCCGTCCGGAATCCGCCGCGTCTCGTAGGCGAGGCCGAGCGCCTCGGCGATGCCGATGCACTGGTTCTCGTCGCCGGCCTTGCCGTCGGTGAGGATCCAGACGCGGGCCCGCGCGAGCTCCGGCGGTACGCTATCGTCGGGCTTCACCGGCGCTTGCGCCCGCCCTTGCACCGGCCCCTGTTCGTTCACGCGACGCAAAACCTTCGATCCCACCAAACCCGGCCTACTGGGCCGGGAGCCTGCGCCGCAGCCACTGCGCGTAGTGCTCGGCAAGGGCCGCGACCCGCCGCCGCTCGGAGGCCGGATCGTACCACGCGCCGCCGGAACTCGCGGGCAGAGCCGAAAGCTGGGGATGGCGCGCGAGGATCTCGCCCCCACGGCCGACCAACACAGCCTCGCCGTCGAGATAGTCCGTCGTACCGCTGCCGCCGAGGCTGCTGCGATCGCCGCCCTGCGCACCGCCATAGGCAGCCAGCGACAAGCCGCTCACGCGCACCACCAGGGTCGGCGCGCCGCGGACGATGCGGTCACCGAAGCTGTGTTGCATCGCCTCGGTCAGAACCGCGCGCAGAAGCTCCGTCTGCGGACCGCGGGCATAGACTTGCAGGGGGCGCACATCGACGGCGATGCCGCCGACCCGGTCGAAGTCCTGCGCCGCGGCCGGGACGCCGAGCACGACCCCGGCCAGGAGGCCGAACGCGGCCGCGAGGCTGGGGACGCGCATGGGGGTCAGGCTCCCCACTCGACGGCGACAACCTCGTAGGACTTGCCGCCGCCGGGCGTCGTGACCTCGACCGTGTCGCCGACGGCCTTGCCGATCAGGGCGCGGGCGATGGGCGAGGAGATCGAGACGCGGCCCTCGCGCACATCCGCCTCCGGCTCGCCGACGAGCTGGTAGGTCTTCTCCTCCTCGGTATCCTCGTCCAGCAGCTTCACGCGGGCACCGAACTTGATCTTGGAGCCGGACAGCTTCGAGGTGTCGATGATCTCGGCGCGCGCGATCATGCTCTCGAGTTCGAGCACCCGCCCCTCGTTGTGGGACTGGGCCTCCTTGGCGGCATGATACTCGGCGTTCTCGGAGAGGTCGCCCAGCGCGCGGGCTTCGGAGATCGCCTGGATGATCCGGGGGCGTTCCACCTGCTGGCGACGCTTCAGCTCCTCCTCGAGGGCTGCGTAGCCGCGTGCCGTGATGGGAAGCTTGTCGATGCTCATGGTCTCGCGCCACAATGAAGAGGCCCGGCCGGAGCAAAATGCTCCTTCCGGGCCGGGATAACGGCTCTCGATTGTGTGCTCTCGGGCCGCCCGCTTCCGTCGGCGGGCCGCCCGGCACACGAACGTCTAATTAGGCCGCGAAGTATTCCTGCAAGGCGCGAACCTGAAGATCGCCTTCAAGATAGGCCTTGATCCCCTCGGCCGCCGCCATCGCGCCAGCGAGAGTGGTGTAGTACGGCACTTTATGCAAGAGGGCCGCCCGCCTCAGGGAGCGTGAGTCGGACAGCGCACCGGCGCCCTCGGTCGTGTTGATGACCAGCGCGATATCGCCGTTCTTGATCGAATCGACGATGTGGGGACGGCCCTCCAGCACCTTGTTGATGCGCTGGGTCGGGATGCCCTCGTCCGCCAGGAAGCGCTGCGTGCCGCCGGTCGCCAGGATGGTGAAGCCGAGGCCGGCGAGCTGCCGGATCGCCGGCAACACGCGGGGCTTGTCGTCGTCGCGCACGGAGACGAACACCGTGCCGGTGCGCGGCACCGCCGTGCCCGATCCGAGCTGGCTCTTGGCGAAGGCCACGCCGAAGCCCGCATCCAGCCCGATCACCTCGCCGGTCGAGCGCATCTCCGGCCCGAGCAGCACGTCGACGCCGGGGAAGCGGGCGAAGGGGAACACCGCCTCCTTCACCGCGATGTGGTCGAGCCGCTTCGGCTTGAGGCCGAAGCTGTCGAGCCGCTCGCCGGCCATGATCCGCGCGGCGATCTTGGCGATCGGCTCGCCGATCACCTTGGCGACGAAGGGCACCGTGCGCGAGGCGCGCGGGTTCACCTCCAGCACGTAGATCGCGCCGTCCTTGATCGCGTATTGCACGTTCATCAGGCCGCCGACCTTGAGGGCCAGCGCCATCGCCTTCGTCTGCCGCTCCAACTCGGCGAGGATCTCGGGCGAGAGCGTGCGCGGCGGCAGCGAGCAGGCGCTGTCCCCGGAGTGGATGCCCGCCTCCTCGATGTGCTCCATGATGCCGGCGATGAACACGCTCTGCCCGTCGCAGACCGCATCGACATCGACCTCGGTCGCGTCCGACAGGTAGCGGTCGAACAAGAGCGGGTTCTTGCCCAGCACCGTGTTGATCTGCCCCGTCTTGTCGTTGGGGTAGCGCGCCTTGATGTCAGAGGGGATCAGGCTCGGCAGCGTGCCGAGCAGGTACTCGGCGAACTGTGCCTCGTCATGGATGATCGCCATGGCCCGCCCGCCGAGGACGTAGCTCGGGCGCACCACGAAGGGCAGGCCAAGTTCGGCGGCGACGAGCCGGCTCTGCTCCACCGAGTAGGCGATGCCGTTCTTGGGCTGCTTGAGGCCGAGCTTGTCCAGCAGCCGCTTGAACTGGTCGCGGTCCTCGGCGAGGTCGATGGCGTCGGGCGAGGTGCCGAGGATCGGCACGCCGGCAGCTTCGAGGGCGCGCGCGAGCTTGAGCGGGGTCTGGCCGCCGAACTGCACGATCACGCCGTGGAGCGTGCCCGCTTGCCGCTCGGTCTCGACGATCTCCAGGACATCCTCTTCGGTGAGCGGCTCGAAGTAGAGCCGGTCGGAGGTGTCGTAGTCGGTCGAGACCGTCTCCGGGTTGCAATTGACCATGATGGTCTCGTAGCCGGCCTCGGTCAGCGCGAAGCAGGCGTGGCAGCAGCAATAGTCGAACTCGATGCCCTGGCCGATCCGGTTCGGGCCGCCGCCGAGGATGATGACCTTCTTCTTGTCCGACGGGTACGCCTCGTCCGAGGTCTGGCCGGCGAAGGGGGCGACGTAGGTCGAGTACATGTAGGCGGTCGGCGCCTTGAACTCGGCGGCGCAGGTGTCGATCCGCTTGAAGACCGGGCGCACGCCCAAGCCCCGGCGGGCGGCGCGCACGGCGTCCTCGTCGGTGTCGGTCAGCACGGCCAGCCGCGCGTCGGAGAAGCCGGCGGCCTTGAGCTGGCGGAAGGCGCCCGGGGTCTTGGGAAGGCCATGCGCCTTCACCCGGTTCTCCAGATCGACGATGGCCTGGAGCTGCTCCAGGAACCACGGATCGATCGCGCAGGAGGCGTAGATCTCCTCGTGGCTGATCCCGAGGCGCATCGCCTGCGCGACCTTGAGCAGCCGGTCCGGCGTCGGCGTGCCGAGCGCGGCCTTGATCGCGTTGTGGTCGTCGCCCTTGCCGAGACCCTCGATCTCGATCTCGTCGAGGCCGGTCAGCCCCGTCTCCAGCGAGCGCAGGGCCTTCTGCAGGGATTCCGCAAAGCAGCGGCCGATCGCCATGGCCTCGCCCACCGACTTCATCGCGGTGGTCAGCGTCGGCTCGGCGCCGGGGAATTTCTCGAAGGCGAAGCGCGGGATCTTGGTGACGACGTAGTCGATCGTCGGCTCGAACGAGGCCGGGGTCGCGCCGCCGGTGATGTCGTTGGCGATCTCGTCCAGCGTGTAGCCGACGGCGAGCTTGGCCGCAACCTTGGCGATCGGGAAGCCGGTGGCCTTCGAGGCCAACGCCGAGGAACGCGACACGCGCGGGTTCATCTCGATCACGATCATCCGGCCCGTCTTCGGGTCGATCGCGAACTGCACGTTCGAGCCGCCGGTCTCGACGCCGATCTCGCGCAGCACGGCGAGCGAGGCGTCGCGCATCACCTGATATTCTTTGTCGGTGAGCGTCAGTGCCGGCGCGACGGTGATCGAGTCGCCCGTATGGACGCCCATCGGATCGACGTTCTCGATGGAGCAGACGATGATGCAGTTATCCGCCTTATCGCGGACGACCTCCATTTCGTACTCCTTCCAGCCGAGCACGCTCTCCTCGATCAGCACCTCGTTGGTCGGCGAGGCGTCGATGCCGCGCTCGACGATCTCGAGGAATTCCTCGCGGTTGTAGGCGATGCCGCCGCCGGTGCCGCCCATGGTGAAGGAGGGGCGGATGATCGCCGGCAGGCCGACTTCGGCGAGCGCGATCAGCGCCTGACCCAGCGCGTGCTCGATGTAGCGCCGCCGCCGGTCGCCCTCGCCGCCGCTCCACTGCCGGTCGAATTCGGCGAGCGCCGTCGCGCGGACGGCCGGATCCGACTGCGCCGCCTCGATGCGCGCCTTCTCGGCGAGATAGCGGTCGCGGTCGGCCTTCTTGGCGGCCGAGGCGTTGGCGAGCGCGGATTTCGGCGTCTCCAGGCCGATCTTGGTCATCGCGTCGCGGAAGAGGTTGCGGTCCTCCGCCTTGTCGATGGCCTCGGCCGTCGCGCCGATCATCTGCACGCCGAACTTTTCGAGCACGCCCATGCGCTTGAGCGAGAGCGCGCAGTTGAGCGCCGTCTGTCCGCCCATGGTGGGCAGCAGCGCGTCGGGCCGCTCCTTCTCGATGATCTTGGCGACGATCTCCGGCGTGATCGGCTCGACATAGGTGGCATCGGCCATGTCCGGGTCGGTCATGATCGTCGCCGGGTTCGAGTTCACCAGAACGATCCGGTAGCCCTCTTCCCGCAGGGCCTTGCAGGCCTGCGTGCCGGAATAATCGAATTCGCAGGCCTGCCCGATGATGATGGGGCCCGCACCGATGATGAGAATGGAGGAGATGTCGGTGCGTTTCGGCATTGAGCGCCTTGAAGCGAGTTCGCGCGCGCTCGCCCTCGCGCACCGCCATTTCGAAGGCGGCGCCAAGGGGGCGCAGGCGCTGGGATGATCGTCAAGCCCTGCGTTTACACGCAGCCGCGCAGGTTTGAAAGGCCCGGCCCATCCAGTCCCGCCATGCTTCTTGGGGAGCCTATTTCAAAGTGTAATAATTCAATTTCTCAAGTAATTATCGCTTTGATACTCGGTAAATGACTCGGTATCTCGTAATTGTCGACGGAAATCGTCGATTATCTTAAGAATTATTACGAGGAAACGAATGATGATTTTCAGGGCCCTGATCGCGGCCGCCACGATCACCATCGCTATTGCCACGACCTTGCCGGCGGCGGCCGACGAAGTGGCGGTCAAGATGCTCAATAGCGGGCCGGGCGGGATGATGGTGTTCGATCCCGCGCTCGTGCGGCTGAAGCCCGGCGACAGCATCAAGTTCCTGCCGACCGACAAGGGGCACAACGTCGAGACGATCAAGGGCATGGCACCGGACGGCGCCGAATACGTCAAGACGACCGTCGGTCAGGAAGCCGTGGTCAAGTTCGACAAGGAGGGCGTCTACGGCTTCAAATGCGCGCCGCATTACATGATGGGGATGGTCGCCCTCGTGGTCGTCGGCGACAAGCGCGACAACCTGGAGGCCGCCAAGAGCGTCCAGCACAACAAGCTGACGCAGAAGCGCCTGGATCCGCTCTTCGCGCAGATTCAGTAGCCGTGACAGGCGGCCCGGCCGCGTCGGGGCTCGGGCCGCTTCACCTCAATCGCCGGCCATCACCAGCGCCCAGAAGCGCTTGTAGCGCGTCCCTGGAGCATCGAACCGGGCGATGCCGACGCGCCGGAGCTGCGGCATCAGCATGTTGCGGTTGTGCTCGGGCGAGGCCTTCCAGCGGGCGAGCACCTGATCGAAGGTTTCGGACCCGGCGCTCAGGTTCTCCGAGGCGTAGCGCCGACCGAAACCGGCGCCCGCCATGCGGCTGTCGAAGCTTCCGGCGATCTCGTGGCTGAGCCGCCCGGCTCGCGCATTGGCTTGTGCCTGGAACGAGGCCGCGGTGATCAGACGGGAATCGATGACGACGGCGCTCAGCCCGTGCTGCGCCCTGTAGCGGGAGAGCGCGGCGGCGGCGGCTTGTTCGTCGAGGATCACCGGCACGGCCGGTACGCCCGCATCGAGAACGGGTGATCCCCCGCAGCCGGCCAGTGTCAGGGTGACGAGGGCCGCGGCGGCGGACAGGCGCAGATTCGGCATCGGAGGGGTGAGGGCTGCAGCGTGAGTCGGATGCGCCCGCTTCCCTGGCCGTTGCGGCGAAACCGGGGCGCCCGCTGCTCGGACCCGCCACATCGCGCGGCTTGTGGCGCATCGGTCACGCCTGACGAGGCGAGCGAAATCGCGCGTTCACCGCGCAAAGAAGCGTAACGATTGTCTGAGGATTGTGAAGTTCAGCTGTCCCGGTCGGATCGACATCGGGAACATGGCGCGGGCGACGGGGCTCGAACCCGCGACCTCCGGCGTGACAGGCCGGCACTCTAACCAACTGAGCTACGCCCGCGTTCTGCGTCGCCGGCCGGCTGGGCTCGTGTCGGCGACGAGGCGGGGTTTATGTGGGGCGCCCCGGGCTGTCAAGCAGCGGATTGGGGAAATGCGACGATCCCGCGACGGTTCGTGGAAAACGGCCCGAAACGCGGAAGGAGGACAGGCGCATCGCGCCACAGCTTCCGTTGGGTACGGTGTGGGCACTTCTTCGCCGCCCGCGCGCCGTGCTTGCGACCCATGGCTCTGGTATGCCAAATGCCAGAGTTGGCGGTCGAGGAAGCGACGGGGATGAAATGGCGATGCTCAACCGTGCAGGGGCATGCGCCGATCCGTCCTGTGGTCCGGTGCACGGATACCCCCATCTGTCAGCCAATGAGGTGATTGTGCGACGCGCAATGCCCTTGTTTCGCGGGGGGGCTCGTCTAAGCCTCGCCCGCGCTCAGTCTGGCATTGGAGGAATTCCATCCGGGGGATTCCACGGGCCGGAAGCCGTCGCGAGGGCCGTCGTTCATGATCCTCACGCGCAACCACATGAGAGGTGCGGCATGACCGGCCTATTGGCGGATTACCTGCCGCTCATCATTTTCCTCGGTGTGTCGCTGTTCATTGCAGTGGCGCTGCTGATTGCTCCCTTCATCGTGGCCTATTCGAGCCCCGATCCGGAAAAGCTCTCAGCCTACGAGTGTGGTTTCAACGCCTTTGATGACGCGCGCATGAAGTTCGACGTGCGCTTCTATCTCGTGGCGATCCTGTTCATCATCTTCGACCTCGAGGTCGCCTTCCTGTTCCCCTGGGCGATCACCTTCGGGGAACTCGGCTGGTTCGGCTTCTGGTCGATGATGATCTTCCTCGGCGTTCTCACCGTCGGCTTCGTCTACGAGTGGCGCAAGGGCGCCCTCGAATGGGACTAGCGGCACGGTTCTTCCCGCGTCGTTTCCCTCCCGCTCTCGCTCAGAGGCAGAGATGGCCCTGACTCCGACCTTCTCCCGCGCGCCCGACATCGCGCCGGCGCCCAAAGGGATCATCGATCCCGCGACGGGGCGTCCGATCGGCGCGAACGATCCGACCTTCCTGTCGATCAACGACGAGTTGGCGGATCGCGGCTTCCTCGTCACCAGCGCCGACGAGCTCATCAACTGGGCCCGTACCGGCTCGCTGATGTGGATGACCTTCGGTCTCGCCTGCTGCGCGGTCGAGATGATGCAGATGTCGATGCCGCGCTACGACTGCGAGCGCTTCGGCTTCGCGCCGCGCGGTTCGCCGCGGCAATCCGACGTGATGATCGTCGCCGGCACGCTGACCAACAAGATGGCCCCGGCCCTGCGCAAGGTCTACGACCAGATGCCGGAGCCGCGCTACGTCATCTCCATGGGCTCCTGCGCCAACGGCGGCGGCTACTACCACTACTCCTACTCAGTGGTGCGCGGCTGCGACCGGGTGGTGCCGGTGGATATCTACGTGCCGGGCTGCCCGCCGAGCGCCGAGGCCCTGCTCTACGGCGTCCTGCTGCTGCAGCGGAAGATCCGCCGCATCGGTACGATCGAGCGGTGAGGGAGGGCGCGATGGAGGCCATCACCACGAACGGCATCACGCTTCGCCGCACCGTCGCAGCCGCCCAGGGCGAGGACGCCCTGCGGGCCATGGGCGAGCGGATCGCCGGAGCGCTCGGCCCGGCGGTCACCGAATGGGCCATCACTCGCGGCGAGCTGACGCTCGTCGTCCAGGGCAGCGACATCGTCTACGCGCTGACCTATCTGCGCGACGAGCCGGCCTGCGCCTTCCGCTGCTTCATCGACATCTGCGGCGTCGACTACCCGCAGCGGGCGCGCCGCTTCGACGTCGTCTACCACCTACTCTCCCTGCGTCATAACATGCGGGTGCGGGTGAAGGTGCAGACCGACGCCGCGACCCCGGTGCCCTCTGCGATTCCGGTCTTCCCGGCGGCCAACTGGTACGAGCGCGAGACCTACGACCTCTACGGCATCCTGTTCTCGGGCCATCCCGACCTGCGCCGGCTGCTCACCGATTACGGCTTCGAGGGCCATCCGCTGCGCAAGGACTTCCCGCTGACCGGCTTCGTCGAGGTCCGCTACGACCAGGACGAGGCGCGCGTCGTCTACGAGCCGGTCAAGCTGACCCAGGAGTTCCGCAACTTCGACTTCCTGTCGCCGTGGGAGGGCACGGATTACGTGCTCCCGGGCGACGAGAAGACGTCGAGCTGAAGGCTGCGGCGATGACCGAACACAACATCCGCAACTTCTCGATCAATTTCGGGCCGCAGCACCCGGCGGCGCACGGCGTGCTGCGCCTCGTGCTGGAACTCGACGGCGAGGTGGTCGAGCGGGTCGATCCGCATATCGGGCTGCTGCACCGGGGCACCGAGAAGCTGATCGAGCACAAGACCTACCTGCAGGCGACGCCCTATTTCGACCGGCTCGACTACGTCGCGCCGATGAATCAGGAGCACGCCTTCTGCCTGGCGATCGAGCGGCTCGCGGGCATCGAGGTGCCGCGCCGGGCTCAGCTCATCCGCACCCTGTTCTGCGAGATCGGGCGGCTGCTCTCCCACCTCCTCAACGTCACCACGCAGGCGATGGACGTCGGCGCGCTGACGCCGCCCCTGTGGGGCTTCGAGGAGCGCGAGAAGCTAATGATCTTCTACGAGCGCGCATCGGGCGCTCGGCTCCACGCCAACTACTTCCGGCCCGGCGGCGTGCATCAGGATCTGCCGCCCGCGCTGATCGACGACATCGAGGCGTTCTGCGACCCGTTCCTGAAGGTGGTCGACGACCTCGACAACCTCGTTATGGCCAACCGGATCTTCAAGCAGCGCAACGTCGACATCGGCATCGTCTCGGTGGACGAGGCGATGGCCTGGGGCTTCTCCGGCGTGATGGTGCGCGGCTCCGGCATCCCGTGGGATCTACGCAAGTCGCAGCCCTACGAACTCTACGAGGAGATGGAGTTCGACATCCCCGTGGGGAAGAACGGCGACACCTACGATCGCCAGGTGATCCGCATGGAAGAGATGCGGGAATCCGTGAAGATCATGCGGCAATGCGTGGCCAAGCTGCGCGAGCCCGCCGGTCAGGGCCCGATCGCCTCGATCGACGGCAAGTTCGCGCCGCCGCCGCGCCGGGAGATGAAGCGCTCGATGGAAGCGCTCATCCACCACTTCAAGCTCTACACCGAGGGCTTCCACGTGCCCGAGGGCGAGGTCTACGCCGCGGTCGAAGCCCCCAAGGGCGAGTTCGGCGTCTATCTCGTCTCCGACGGCACCAACAAACCCTACCGCTGCAAGATCCGCGCGCCGGGCTTCGCCCATCTTCAAGCGATGGATTGGATGTGCCGCGGCCACCTGCTCGCCGACGTGTCCTGCGTGCTCGGCACGCTCGACATCGTGTTCGGCGAAGTGGACCGCTGAGGAGACGGGTCGAACGTCATGGCCAACCGCAGGCTAGCCCCCGCCGCCGAGCAGCCCCAGGATTTCGCGTTCACGCCCGAGAACGCTGACTGGGCTCGCGGCCAGATCGCGAAATATCCGGAGGGCCGGCAGGCCTCCGCCGTCATCCCGCTGCTGTGGAAGGCGCAGGAGCAGAATGGCGGCTGGCTGCCGCAGAAGGCGATCGAGGCGGTCGCCGACGAACTCGGCATGCCGCATATCCGGGTGCTCGAGGTCGCGACCTTCTACACGATGTTCGCGCTGGAGCCGGTCGGCCGGTTCTGGATCCAGGTCTGCGGCACCGTGCCCTGCGATTGCTGCGGGGCGAAGGAGCTGAAGGCTTCGCTCCACGAGCGCCTCGGCCCCTCCGGAAAAGTGACGGCGGACGGCAACTTCTCCTGGCTCGAAGTGGAATGCCTCGGCGCCTGCTGCAACGCGCCGATGGTGCAGATCAATCAGGACTACTACGAGGATCTGACGCCCGAGAGCCTGAACAAGCTCATGGACGACCTCGCCGCCGGCCGCCCCGTGAAGGTTGGCTCGCAGATCGGCCGAGTGTCCTCCGAGCCGAAGGATGCGGTCAACACGCTGACGGACGAGAGCCTGTTCGACGGCTCCCGCGTCGGCGCCTGGCGCAAGCGCTTCGAGCAGACCGAGGGCGCGGACCAGGGCGGGGAAAGCGTCAAGAAGGACGAGGCCGCCTCGACCGAGGCCCGCGTCAAGGATGAGACCAAGCCGGCCCGTCCGTCGGCCGGGCGCGCCAACGAAACGAACGCCGTCGATGCGCCCGCCGAGCGGGCCAGCGCCGGTCAGACGCCGGTAAAGCCCGAGGACGAGGCGCAGGCCCGCGACGCGAAGGCGTCCCCCAGCCAGGATCCGGCCGTCGTCGAGGACGAGGTCCTTCGCACCGAGCCGCCGCAGCATCCGGCGACGGTCGGTGCCGGTGACGACGTGCCGGAGGGCGAGAACCCGGAGGCTCGCGCCGACGCCGCAGGCACCCGGCCGAAGGGGCTTGATACCCCGCGCGACGACCGTCCGGACGACCTGACCAAGATCAAGGGCATCGGCCCGATCAACCAGCGCCGTCTCAACGATCTCGGCGTCTGGCACTACGATCAGGTCGCCGCCTGGTCGCCGCCGGAAGTTGCCTGGGTGAGCGCCTACCTCGCCTTCCCGGGACGGATCGACCGGGAAAACTGGGTCGGACAGGCGTCCGATCTCGCCGGCAGCAGGGGCTGAGGAGCGGATCATGCTCGCCGATCAGGATCGCATCTTCACCAATCTCTACGGCCTGCACTCGCCGGGGCTCGAGGCCGCGAAGAAGCGCGGCGCCTGGGACGGAACCAAGTTCCTCCTCGACATGGGCCGTGACTGGATCATCGATGAGATGAAGGGCTCGGGCCTGCGCGGCCGCGGCGGCGCCGGCTTCCCGACCGGCCTCAAATGGTCGTTCATGCCCAAGAAGTCGGATGGGCGCCCGCACTACCTCGTCGTCAACGCCGACGAATCGGAGCCGGGCACCTGCAAGGACCGGGAGATCATGCGGCACGACCCGCATCTCCTGATCGAGGGCTGCCTGCTGGCCTCCTTCGCCATGGGCGCGCATGCCTGCTACATCTACATCCGCGGCGAGTACGTGGCGGAGAAATTCGCCCTCCAGCGCGCGGTGGACGAGGCCTACGAGGCGCGTCTCGTCGGTCCGTCGAACGTCCACGACTACCCGTTCGACATCTACGTCCACCACGGCGCGGGCGCTTACATCTGCGGCGAGGAGACGGCGCTCATCGAGAGCCTGGAAGGCAAGAAGGGGATGCCGCGGCTGAAGCCGCCATTCCCGGCCAATATGGGCCTCTATGGCTGCCCCACGACCGTCAACAACGTCGAATCGATCGCGGTGGCCGGCACGATCCTGCGCCGCGGCGGCGCGTGGTTCGCCGGCCTCGGCGGTAAGAACAACACCGGCACCAAGCTGTTCTGCGTCTCGGGCCACGTCAACAAGCCCTGCAACGTCGAGGAAGAGCTCGGCATCACCTTCCGCGAGCTGATCGATAAGCATTGCGGCGGCATGCGCGGCGGCTGGGACAACCTGCTCTGCTCCATCCCCGGCGGCTCCTCGGTGCCGCTGGTGCCCGCCGAGCAGATCATCGACGCCAAGATGGACTTCGACACCCTGCGCAACCTCGGCTCGGGGCTGGGCACCGCGGCGGTGATCGTGCTCGACAAATCGACCGACATCGTCGGCGCGATCGCCCGCATCTCGTACTTCTACAAGCACGAGAGCTGCGGCCAGTGCACGCCCTGCCGCGAGGGCACCGGCTGGATGTGGCGCGTGCTGACCCGCATGGCCGCCGGCCGGGCGCAGAAGCGCGAGATCGACATGCTCCTGGAAGTCACCAAACAAGTCGAGGGCCACACGATCTGCGCGCTGGGCGACGCCGCGGCATGGCCGATTCAGGGCCTGATCCGGCACTTCCGCCCCGAGATCGAGAAGCGGATCGACCAGTACAGCGCCAACCCGCACATGGATGCGGTGCCGATGGCGGCGGAGTGAGTGCCGCCCCGATGCTCACCTTCGAGATGACCCGATGACCAAAATCCTCATCGACGGCACCGAGGTCGATGTTCCGGCCGACTACACCCTGCTTCAGGCCTGCGAGATCGCGGGCGCGGAGATCCCGCGCTTCTGCTTCCACGAGCGGCTGTCGATCGCCGGCAATTGCCGCATGTGTCTGGTCGAGCTGAAGGGCGCGCCCAAGCCCGTAGCCTCCTGCGCCTACGCGGTGAAGGATTGCCGGCCCGGCCCCAACGGCGAGCCGCCGGAGGTGCTGACGCGCTCCGGGACGACGAAGAAGGCGCGTGAGGGGGTGATGGAGTTCCTCCTCATCAACCACCCGCTCGATTGCCCGATCTGCGACCAGGGCGGCCATTGCGACCTGCAGGATCAGGCGATGGCCTACGGCGTCGACTCGACCCGCTACAGCGAGAACAAGCGGGCGGTCGAGGAGAAGTATATCGGCCCGCTGGTGCGCACGGCGATGAACCGCTGCATCCACTGCACCCGCTGCGTCCGCTTCCTTGCGGAAGTGGCCGGCGTGCCGGATCTCGGCGCCATCGGCCGCGGCGAGGACATGGAGATCACCAGCTACCTCGAAGAGGCGATGGGCTCGGAGCTGCAGGGCAACGTCGCCGACCTCTGCCCCGTCGGCGCACTGGTGCACAAGCCGCAGAGCTACAACGTGCGCCCGTGGGAGCTGCACAAGACCGAGTCCGTCGACGTGATGGATGCGGTCGGCTCGGCGATCCGCATCGATGCCCGCGGCCGCGAGGTGATGCAGATCGAGCCGCGGATCAGCGAGGAGATCAACGAGGAGTGGATCTCCGACAAGACCCGCCATGTCGTCGATGGCCTGCGTCTCCAGCGCCTCGACCGTCCGTTCCTGCGCGAGAACGGCCGCCTGCGTCCCGCTTCCTGGGGTGAGGCGTTCTCGGCCATTGCCGCCAAGGTGAAGGGCGCCGATCCCAAGCGCGTCGGCGCGCTCGTCGGCGACCTCGCGGGTGCGGAGGAAATCTTCGCTCTCAAGGCGCTGATGGGTTCGCTCGGCGTCACCAATTTCGACGCGCGCCAGACCGGCGAGGCGATCGATCCGGCCTGGGGCCGGGCCGCTTACACGCTGGGCGCGACCATCCCCGGTATCGAGCAGGCGGACGTGATCCTGATCGTCGGCGCCAACCCGCGCACCGAGGCATCGCTGCTCAACGTGCGCATCCGCAAGCGCTGGCGCATGGCTCCGGTCTCGATCGGCCTGATCCTCGATGAGCAGCCGGATCTGACCTACCCCTACACCTATCTCGGCGCCGGCACCGACACGCTGGCCTCGATCGCCAAGGGGGAGCACAGCTTCCTCGACGTGCTGAAAAAGGCCGAGCGTCCGCTCATCATCGTCGGCGAGGGCGGGCTCGGTTCGCTTGCCGCCGCCGCCGCCTTGGCGAAGGATGTCGGCGCGGTGACGGACGGTTGGAACGGCTTCGGCGTGCTCAACACGGCGGCGGCCCGCGTCGGCGCCCTCGATCTCGGCTTCGTGCCGGGGGAGGGGGGCTTGAGCTTCTCGCAGATGCTGGAGCCGGGGGCGCTGGACGTGGTGTTCAACCTCGGTGCCGACGAGCGGGTGATCGGGCCGGGCGCCTTCGTGATCTATCAGGGCACCCACGGCGATGCCGGCGCGAGCCGCGCCGACGTGATCCTGCCGGGCGCCGCCTACGCCGAGAAGAGCGCGACCTACGTCAACCTCGAAGGCCGGGTGCAGATGGCCAACCGCGCCGGCTTCCCGCCGGGCGACGCCCGCGAGGATTGGGCGATCCTGCGCGCCTTGTCCGACGTGCTCGGCAAGCGCCTGCCCTACGATTCGCTCGCCGCTTTGCGTAAGGCGATGTATGCCGCACATCCGCATCTCGCGGCGGTCGGACAGGTCGAGCCGTCCGACGCGGCGGCTACGCTCGATCGGCTTGCCGCACTGCCGGCCGCGACGGAGAAGGCAACCTTCTCCTCACCGGTCGCCGACTTCTACCTTACCAACCCGATCGCCCGCGCTTCGCGGGTGCTCGCCGAGTGTTCCGGCCTCGCCCGAGGCCGCGCCCTCGAAGCGGCGGAATAGGGGACGCCACCGATGACCTTCTGGGAAGTGCTCGGCACCGTCCTCCTGATCGCGTTGAAGAGCTTCGTGCTCCTCGCCGCGCTCCTCGTCTTCATCGCCTACGCGCTGCTGGCCGACCGCAAGATCTGGGCGGCGGTGCAGTTGCGCCGCGGCCCGAACGTGGTCGGGCCCTGGGGCCTGTTTCAGTCCTTCGCCGACCTCCTGAAGTTCGTGCTGAAGGAGCCGGTGATCCCGGCGGGCGCCAACAAGGCGATCTTCCTGCTGGCGCCGCTGGTCTTCGCGATGCTGGCGCTGGCGTCCTGGGCGGTGATCCCGCTCGCCGACGGCTGGGCGATCGCCGACATCAATGTCGGCATCACCTACATCTTCGCGATCTCCTCACTCGGCGTCTACGGCGTCATCATGGGCGGCTGGGCCTCGAACTCGAAATACGCCTTCCTCGGCGCGCTTCGCTCGGCGGCGCAGATGATCTCCTACGAAGTCTCGCTCGGCTTCGTCATCATCTGCGTGCTGCTCTGCGCCGGCTCGCTCAACCTCTCGCGCATCGTCATGGCGCAGGACACGGCGCTCGGCCTGTTCGGCTGGTACTGGCTCTGGCTGTTCCCGATGTTCGGCGTGTTCTTCGTTTCGGCTTTGGCCGAGACCAACCGCCCGCCCTTCGACCTGCCGGAGGCCGAATCCGAACTCGTAGCGGGCTACATGGTCGAGTATTCCTCGACCCCGTACCTGCTGTTCATGCTCGGCGAGTACGTGGCGATCATGACCATGTGCGCGCTCGGCACGGTCCTGTTCCTCGGCGGCTGGCTCTCGCCGATCCCGTTCGTGCCCTTCACCTGGGTGCCCGGCGTGATCTGGTTCACGCTCAAAGCCAGCTTCCTGTTCTTCATGATCGCCATGGTGAAGGCCATGGTGCCCCGCTACCGCTACGACCAGCTCATGCGGCTCGGCTGGAAGGTCTTCCTTCCGCTGTCCCTGATCTCGGTCATCGTCGTCGCCTTCGTCCTCAAGCTCACCGGCCTCGCGCCGGGAGCCTGACCCGTCCCTTGTGAGGTCGCATTTCCTTCCCGCGAGCCGGTCACCCGCTCGCTCAGGAAGGCGACCAGAATTGGAGATCGCGCCGTGAAGCTCGATCAGGTCGCCAGAAGCCTTCTCCTGAAGGAGTTCGTGTCGGGGTTTGTCCTCGCCATGAAATACTTCTTCAAGCCGAAGGCCACGATCAACTACCCCTTTGAGATGGGCCATCGCGGGCCGCGCTTCCGCGGGGAGCACGCCCTGCGCCGCTATCCCAACGGCGAGGAGCGCTGCATCGCCTGCAAGCTCTGCGAGGCGATCTGCCCGGCCCAGGCCATTACCATCGAGGCGGGGCCGCGCCGCAACGACGGCACGCGGCGCACCACGCGCTACGACATCGACATGGTGAAGTGCATCTATTGCGGCATGTGCCAGGAAGCCTGCCCGGTCGATGCCATCGTCGAGGGGCCGAACTTCGAGTTCTCGGTCGAGACCCGCGAAGAGCTGCTCTACGACAAGCAGAAGCTCCTCGAGAACGGAGATCGCTGGGAGCGCGAGATCGCCCGCAACATCGCGGTCGACGCGCCGTACCGCTAGTTCGGCCGCCGACATCGGTTGTGCGCCGCACAGCCCAGTTCTATAGAGCATCGTCCCGAACGGCGGCTTCCGGCCCTCGGAAAAAGACGATGCGGAAACAGGAACCTAGCGCCTCGCTCTCGATGCGCTAGACGGGCCGCCGCCTGCGGCCGAGGGTCCACCGAGGCAGAAGGGAGCCGCTCGCTTGGGCGGCCGATGCTGAAAATCGCATGACCGCAGCCGCCGCCTTCTTCTATCTCTTCGCAGGCTTCGCCGTGGCCTCGGGCTTCATGGTGATCGCAGCCAGGAACCCCGTCACCTCGGTGTTGTTCCTGATCCTCGCCTTCGTGAACGCCGCCGGGCTGTTCGTGCTCATGGGCGCCGAGTTCCTGGCGATGATCCTCGTCGTCGTCTATGTCGGCGCCGTCGCGGTGCTGTTCCTCTTCGTCGTGATGATGCTCGACGTGGACTTCGCAGCCCTCCGCCAGGGCTTCCAGCGCTACCTGCCGATCGGCGGGTTGATCGGCGCGATCTTCCTGATCGAGCTGGTCCTCGTCGTTGGCACCTGGACCATCGATCCGGGCCTCGTGCAGGCGCCGCTCGGCCGCGCCGCCCACGGAGAGACTGCGACCAACACCGAGGCGCTCGGGCGGGTGCTCTACACGGACTACGTCTACGCCTTCCAGATCGCCGGCCTGATCCTGCTGGTGGCGATGATCGGCGCCATCGTGCTCACCCTTCGCGAGCGCACCGGCGTGAAGCGCCAGAACATCGCCGTACAGAACGCCCGCACGCAGGGCATGGCGGTCGATACCATCAAGGTGCCCTCGCGGCAGGGCGTGGAGGTCTGAGGCCGATGATCGGATTGAGCCACTACCTGACGGTTGCCGCGATCCTGTTCACGCTCGGCGTGCTCGGCATCTTCATCAACCGCAAGAACGTCATCGTCATCCTGATGTCGGTCGAGCTGATCCTGCTCGCCGTGAACATCAACCTCGTCGCCTTCTCGACCCACCTCAACGACATCACCGGACAGGTCTTCGCCCTGTTCGTGCTGACGGTCGCCGCGGCCGAGGCCGCGATCGGGCTCGCGATCTTGGTGGTGTTCTTCCGCAACCGCGGCTCCATCGCCGTCGAGGACGTGAGCATGATGAAGGGCTGACGCTCCCTCCAAGAGAGCCCCGACCCTTCGTCCGCCTGCTGCGAGGCACGACCGACCCATGTATCACGCGATCGTCTTCTTCCCGCTCATCGGCGCCCTGATCGCCGGCCTGTTCGGCCGGTTCATCGGCGCGCGGATGAGCGAGCTCGTGACGACGGGCTGCCTCGCCTTCGCAGCCCTGCTGTCCTGGGGCGCCTTCTTCCTCGTCACCGGCGACGGCCGCGCCGAGACCGTGCCCGTCGCCCAGTGGTTCACTGCCGGCGATCTCGTGGTCGATTGGGCCTTCAAGGTCGACACGCTGACCGCGGTGATGCTGGTGGTCGTGACCTCGGTCTCGACCCTCGTGCACCTCTACTCCATCGGCTACATGCACGAGGATCCGCACCGGCCGCGCTTCTTCGCCTACCTGTCGCTGTTCACCTTCGCCATGCTGATGCTGGTGACGGCCGATAACCTCGTGCAGATGTTCTTTGGCTGGGAGGGCGTCGGCCTCGCCTCCTACCTGCTGATCGGTTTCTGGTACGAGAAGCCCTCCGCCAACGCCGCGGCGATGAAGGCCTTCATCGTCAACCGCGTCGGCGATTTCGGCTTCTCGCTCGGCATCTTCCTCGTCTTCGTCCTTACCGGTTCGGTCGGGTTCGACGCGATCTTCGCCAAGGCCCCGGAGCTGAAGGACGCGACCTTCCACTTCCTCGGCCATGACTGGCACGCCCTGACGCTCGCCTGCCTGCTCCTGTTCATGGGCGCGATGGGCAAGTCGGCGCAGTTCCTGCTGCACACCTGGCTCCCCGACGCGATGGAGGGCCCGACCCCGGTTTCGGCGCTCATCCACGCCGCCACCATGGTGACGGCCGGCGTGTTCATGGTCGCGCGCCTGTCGCCGCTGTTCGAGCTGGCCCCGACCGCGCTCACCGTCGTCACGGTCATCGGCGGCATCACCGCCTTCTTCGCGGCCACCGTCGGCCTCGTGCAGAACGACATCAAGCGGGTCATCGCCTACTCGACCTGCTCGCAGCTCGGCTACATGTTCGTCGGCCTCGGCGTCGGCGCCTACGCGACGGGCGTGTTCCACCTCTTCACCCACGCCTTCTTCAAGGCGCTGCTTTTCCTCGGGGCCGGCTCGGTCATCCACGCGATGCACCACGAGCAGGATATGCGGAACATGGGCGGCCTGCGCCGCTACATCCCCTTCACCACGGCGATGATGACGATCGGCACGATCGCGCTGATCGGCTTCCCCTTCACCTCCGGCTACTACTCGAAGGACGCGATCATCGAGGCGGCCTACATGTCGGACCGCCCGGGCCATGTGCTGGCGTTCCTCGCCACCGTGATCGCCGCGCTGATGACCTCGTTCTACTCCTGGCGCCTGTTCTTCCTCACCTTCGAGGGACCGCAGCGCTGGGTCGCGCATGGCGCCCACGGGCATGACGATCACGCGCATGCGGCGCACGACCACGCCCACGCGGCCTCTGCCCATGAAGCCGACGGCGCGCCGGGGCACCACGAAGGCGTCGCCCACGACGATCACGGCCACGACGTCGAGCCGGCTTCGCACAGCGCGGTCGAGCACCACGACCACGCGCCCGTCACGCCGCACGAGAGCCCGCTCGTGATGACGATTCCGCTGGCGATCCTGGCCTTCGGCGCTCTGTTCGCCGGCCTGATCTTCAAGGAGCGCTTCATCGGGCACGACATGGACAAGTTCTGGGGCAACGCGCTCCCGCACGGGTCCGGCAACGACATCATGCACAAGATCCACGACGCGCCGGGCTGGGTCGCCGCCTCGCCCTTCGTGATGCTGGTGCTCGGCTTCCTGCTGGCCTTCTGGATGTATCTGCGCCGGCCCGACCTGCCGCATCGCCTCGCGGAGTCGCAGCCGATCCTGTACCGCTTCCTGCTCAATAAGTGGTACTTCGACGAGATCTACGACCGGATCTTCGTCCGGCCGGCCAAGAAATTCGGCCTGTTCCTCTGGAAGGAGGGCGACGGGCGCGTCATCGACGGCCTCGGCCCCGACGGCATCTCGGCCCGGGTGGTGGACATCACCCGCGGCGTGGTCCGCCTCCAGACCGGCTACGTCTACCACTACGCATTCGTGATGCTCGTCGGGGTTGCCGGCCTGATCACGTGGTACCTCGTCTCCGGCGTGCCTGGGGGGACCCACTGATGCTCGGCCTCGGCATTCTCTCCGGGCTTCTGATCGTCCCGCTCGCGGGCGCCGCCTTCATCCTCACCCTGGGTGAGGAGACGGCGGCGGTGAAGCGCAACGCCCGCTGGGCGGCGCTGATCACGACGATCGTCACCTTCCTGCTCTCGCTCGCCGCCTGGGCCCGCTACGACATCGCCTCCCCGAGCTTCCAGCTCGTCGAGAGCCATGCCTGGCTCGCCGAGACGATCCGGTTCAAGCTTGGCGTCGACGGCTTCTCGATGCCGCTGATCCTGCTCACGACCTTCCTGATGCCGTTCTGCATCGGGGCGTCGTGGCTGTCCGTCGAGAACCGGGTGAAGGAGTACTTCGTCGCCTTCCTTGTTCTCGAGACGACGATGATCGGCGTGTTCTGCGCCCTCGATCTGGTGCTGTTCTACCTGTTCTTCGAGGCAGGCCTGATCCCGATGTTCCTCATCATCGGCATCTGGGGCGGCAAGCGGCGCATCTACGCCAGCTTCAAGTTCTTCCTCTACACCCTGCTCGGCTCAGTGCTGATGCTGCTCGCCATCATGGCGATGTACTGGGAGGCCGGCACCACCGACATCCCGACGCTGCTGGCGCACCGCTTCCCCGTCCACATGCAGACCTGGCTCTGGCTCGCCTTCTTCGCCTCCTTCGCGGTGAAGATGCCGATGTGGCCGGTCCATACTTGGCTCCCCGACGCCCACGTCGAGGCGCCGACTGCGGGCTCGGTGATCCTGGCGGGCATCCTGCTGAAGATGGGCGGCTACGGCTTCATCCGGATCTCGCTGCCGATGCTGCCGGATGCGAGCGCCCAGTTCGCGCCGCTGGTCTTCGCGCTGTCGGTGATCGCGATCATCTTCACCTCGCTCACCGCGATGATGCAGACCGACATCAAGAAGCTGATTGCCTACTCGTCGGTGGCGCATATGGGCTTTGTGACGCTCGGCCTGTTCACGTTGAACGAGCAGGGCATCCAGGGCGCGCTGTTCCTGATGATCTCGCACGGCATCGTCTCGGGCGCGCTCTTCCTCTGCGTCGGCGTCGTCTACGACCGGATGCATACCCGTGAGATCGCTGCCTATGGCGGCCTCGTGAAGCGGATGCCGCTCTACGCGGCGGCGATGATGGTCTTCACCATGGCCAATGTCGGCCTGCCCGGCACGTCGGGCTTCGTCGGCGAGTTCCTGGCGATGATGGGGGCCTTCAAGGCCAACCCGACGGTCGCCTTCTTCTCGGTCTTCGGCATCATCCTCTCGGCGGGCTATGCGCTGTGGCTCTACGCCCGGGTGATCTACGGGAAGCTCGACAAGCCCAACCTCCAGGGCATCCTGGACCTCGACACCCGTGAGAAGATCATCATCGCGCCGCTCGTCGCGCTGACGATCTGGTACGGCGTCCACCCGGCGCCCGTGCTCGACACCTTCGCGCCGTCCACCGAGGCGCTGGTGCAGAACATGCGCGGGGCGCTTGCCAACACGCAGACCGCCGAGGCCGCCGCCAAAGCCGCGAAATCCGCCGCCGCGGAGAAGACGGTCGCCCTCGAGTCCCAGAAAACCGTCGAGGCCGCCGCGCGATGACCCCGATCCAGTCCGTCCTGCCGGCGATCACGCCGGTCCTGCCGGAGATCGTCCTGAGCGTCGGCGCTCTGCTGCTCGTGCTCTACGGGGCGTGGCGCGGCGAGCGCTCGTCCGAGGGCGTCAATGTCGGCGCGCTGATCCTGCTGATCTTCACCTTCTTCCTCGTCGTCTCCCAGTCGGGCAGCGTGACGACGCTGAACGGCGCCTTCATCGCCGATCCGTTCGCGCGGATCATGAAGGCGTTGATCCTGATCGGCTCGGCGGCGACCATCCTGCTGTCGCGCGACTATTTCCAGCGCGAGCGCATCGACCGGTTCGAATACCCGATCCTGATCGTGCTCTGCACCGTCGGCATGCTAGTGATGGCCTCGGCCAACGACCTGATCTCGCTCTATCTCGGTCTCGAGCTGCAATCGCTCGCGGCTTACGTCATCGCCGCCTTCCACCGCGACGACGTGAAGTCCACGGAAGCCGGCCTGAAGTACTTCGTGCTCGGCGCGCTCTCGTCGGGCATGCTGCTCTACGGCGCCTCGCTGGTCTACGGCTTCACCGGCACGGTTTCCTTCCCCGGTATCGTCACCGCGCTCGACGGTCCGTCGAGCTTCGGCATCGTGCTCGGCATCGTATTCGTGGCCGCCGGCGTCGCCTTCAAGCTCGCCGCCGTGCCGTTCCATATGTGGACGCCGGACGTCTACGAGGGCTCTCCGACCCCGGTCACCGCCTTTTTCGGCTCCGCGCCGAAGATTGCCGCCATGGCGATGACGGTGCGCGTCTTCATCGGCGCCTTCCCCGACGTCACGGCGGTCTGGCAGCAGATCATCATCTTCGTCTCGATCGCCTCGATGGCGCTCGGCTCGTTTGCTGCGATCGGCCAGCGCAACATCAAGCGCCTGATGGCCTATTCCTCCATCGGCAATGTCGGCTACGCGCTGATCGGCCTCGCCGCGGGCTCGGAGGAGGGCATCCGCGGCGTAGTGATCTACATGATCATCTATCTCGCGATGACGCTCGGCGCCTTCGCGGTGCTGCTCTCCATGCGCCGCAAGGACCAGATGTTCGAGACGATCGACGATCTCTCGGGCCTCTCGCGCACTCATCCGTGGCTGGCCTTCTGCCTTGCCGCGATGATGTTTTCGCTCGCCGGCATCCCGCCGCTCGCCGGGTTCTTCGCCAAGTTCTACGTCTTCGCCGCCGCCATCAAGGCGGGGCTGGTGACGCTCGCGGTCGTCGGCGTGGTGACCTCGGTCGTCGGCGCCTTCTACTACCTGCGCCTCGTCAAGGTGATGTACTTCGACGAGGCCAAGGCCCCCTACGAGCGGATCCCGCCGGGCTCGGCCATCGTGCTCGGCGTGTCGAGCGCGGTCGTGGTGCTGTTCTTCCTCGTTCCGGCTCCGCTGGTCGCGGCGGCGGGCGACGCTGCCAAGTCGCTGTTCTGAGGTTGCCGTTCTGAGGCGGATGCAGTTCCGGCTGAGCCCAGCAGCCCGGTCCGAGGGGCATCGGCTCCACAGCCACGACCGGCTCGACTCGACCAACAGCGAGGCCATGCGCCTCGCCCAGGGCGGCGAGACGGGCCCGCTCTGGGTCACGACCCAACGCCAGGAGGCGGGCCGCGGCCGGCGCGGCAATGCCTGGACCTCGCCGGAGGGCAACCTCGCCGCCAGCCTGCTGCTGCCGGTGGCCGGCGTGGCGCCGGAGATGGTCGCGACCCTCGGCTTTGTGGCGGGCGTGGCGTTGGTCGATGCGATCAGGGACGCGTGCCGTTTAGCCCCCGCCCCGCATGCGGAGAGGGGGGATGCACCGCTGCCGCAGGGCATTGCTCCCAGCGCTGCCGCCATCCATCTGAAATGGCCCAACGACGTCCTCGCCGACGGCCAAAAACTCGCCGGCATCCTGCTGGAGGCCGAGACGCTGCCGGGCGGGCGGCGGGCGGTCGTGGTCGGTTTCGGCGTCAACGTTGCGGCGGCGCCGGACGGTTTGCCCTATCCGGCGGCGGCGCTTGCGGCTTTTTCCGCGGCGGATGCGCCGATGCTGCTCGAATTCCTGTCGGAACGGTTTGTCGAAGCCGTCCGGATCTGGAACAAGGGGCGCGGATTCTCGAATATCCGGCGGCGGTGGCTGGAGCGCGCGGCGGGGGTAGGGGCCCCCGTGTCGGTTCGCATGGCCGAAGTCACGCTGACGGGCATCTTTGAAACGATCGACGAGGGGGGGCGGCTCGTGATCCTCGCCCCAGACGGAACCCGACGAACCGTGACGGCGGGCGAGGTGCATTTCGGAAGTGCCGCGACGGCGGCCTGAGACTGGATAGACGAACAAGATGACGACACGGCAGGACGAACTCGTCTTCGTGCCGCTCGGCGGCGTGGGCGAGATCGGCATGAATGCGGGCCTCTACGGGATCGGACCCGAGAAGCAGCGCAAATGGATCATGGTCGATTGCGGAATGGGCTTTGCCGGCGAAGAGGGATTGCCCGGCATCGACCTGATGTTCCCCGATCTCACCTTCATCGAAGAGCGCAAGAAGGACCTTCTCGCAATCTTCATCACCCACGCGCACGAGGACCATATCGGCGCGATCTCCGAGCTGTGGCCGCGCATCAAGGCGCCGGTCTACGCCACGCGGTTCGCCAAGAACCTGCTCGAAACCCGCCGTCTCTCCGAGCCCGGCGCGCCGAAGGTGGATCTGCGCGAGATCAAGCCGGGCCGTCGGGTGACCGTCGGGCCGTTCGAGATCGAGTTCGTGCCGGTGGCCCACTCGATCCCGGAATCGAACGCGGTGGCGATCCGCACCGAGCACGGCCTCGTGCTCCATACCGGCGACTGGAAGCTCGACGACACCCCGGTGGCCGGCGACTCAACGTCCCCCGAGGCGTTCACAGCTTTGGGCGACGAGGGCATCCTCGCGCTCATCTGTGATTCCACCAACGTGCTGCGCGAAGGCCGCTCGCCGAGCGAGTCCGAGGTCTCCGCGACCCTGCACAAGCTGATCGAGAACGCGCCCCACCGCGTGGCGGTGACGACCTTCGCCTCCAACGTCGCGCGTATCCGGGCCGTGGCGGAAGCGGCGCAGGCCTGCGGACGTCAGGTGATCGCCGTCGGCCGCGCCATGGACCGGGTGATCGATGTCGCTCGCGAGTGCGGCTACCTCGACGGGCTGCCGGACTTCCTCTCGGCCGAGGCCTATTCCCACATCCCGCGCGACAAGGTGGTCTGCCTGCTCACCGGCTCGCAGGGCGAGCCGCGGGCGGCGATGTCGCGGGTCTCGCGCCACGACCATCCGGCGATCTCGCTCACGGCCGGCGACCGGGTGATCTTCTCGTCGCGCGCCATCCCCGGCAACGAGCGCGATGTCGGCTCCATCATCAACGACCTGATCGAGGATGGCATCGAGGTCATCACCGACCGCACCGAACTCGTCCACGTCTCCGGCCATCCCCGCCGCGAGGAGATGGTGACGATGTATTCCTGGACGCGGCCGAAGGCGGTCGTTCCGGTGCACGGCGAGGCGCTGCATCTCGACGAGCATGCGCGCTTTGCCCGTTCGCAGGGCGTCGAGTCGGTGGTGAAGGCCCGCAACGGCGCGGTGGTCCGCCTCGCGCCGGGCAAGCCGGAGGTGGTCGAGCACGTCCGCGCCGGGCGGCTCTACAAGGACGGCAACGTCCTCATCGACTCGAAGGACCGGGCGATCCCCGAGCGGCGCAAGCTCTCGCAGACCGGCATCGTCTCGGTGGCCATCGCCATCGACGAGCGCGGTGAGGTGATCGGCGATCCGGCGGTCGATATCATGGGCCTGCCCAATCGTGGCCGGACCGGCGAGCCGCTGCTCGACACCGTGGTCGATACGGTCAACCGCACCCTCAACGGTCTGCCGCGCGGCAAGATGAAGGATTCGGAGGCGGTCGAGAACGCGGTCGATCGCGCCGTGCGCTCCGCCGTCAACGAGGCCTGGGGCAAGAAGCCCGCCTGCCACGTGCAGGTGGTGGAGGTGTGATGGCGTCGCGCCCGCTTCGCCACGGCAAGCGGGCGCGCGCCGCGTGAAAGCGCGACCTTTCCGGAGAGAGAGGCGCGCGGGATCGCATCCATCAAGCCCGGCGCGGATAGCTGGGCATGACGTTCAAGACAACAAAGGAGGGAGGCAGCAATGATCGGACGGCTCAATCACGTCGCCATCGCGGTGAAGGATCTCGATGCGGCGACGGCGGTCTACCGCGACACGCTCGGTGCCAAGGTGACCGAGCCGCTGCCGCAGCCGGAGCACGGCGTGACGGTGGTGTTCGTGGAACTGCCCAACAGCAAGGTCGAGCTGATGTCGCCGCTCGGTGAGAACTCGACCATCCAGGGCTTCGTCGACAAGAACCCGGCCGGCGGCATCCACCATGTCTGCTACGAGGTCGAGGACATCATCGCCGCCCGCGACCAGATGAAGGCGGCCGGAGCCCGCGTGCTCGGCACCGGCGAGCCGAGGATCGGCGCCCATGGCAAGCCGGTGATCTTCCTCCACCCCAAGGACTTCCTGGGAACGTTGGTGGAGCTGGAGCAGGTCTGAGGGACCGTTCTTCAGTCCCACTCGATCGGTCGAGCACGGGCCCGGCCGTTTCATATCGTTTGAAAATGATGACCCGCTTGTCCCTTCGCACCCTGACCGCCTCGACCCCGCTGACCCTTCTGACCGTGGCGGCGCTGACCGCTTTGTTCGCGACGGTGGCCGTGAAGGGGTTCGAGCTGACGGTGTTCGGTGCGCTGGCGCTCTACTTCGTGCTGTGGTGGACCTTCCTGTTCGCGATCCTGCCGCTGGGCAATGCCACCGAGGCCGATCCGCAGCGGCTGGTGCCGGGCCAGGATCCGGGAGCGCCCGCGAGCCCGCGCCTGCGCGAGAAGGCGTTGCTGACGACGCTCCTCGCCGCCATCGCGTTCTTCGCGGCGTTGCTGATCTTCCCGCTCGCCCGCCTGTAAAGGGCGACGGGGCGCTCCGCCTCCGGAGTAGACGGCCACTGCGCCGAAGAAGAGGCTCAGCCCAAAAACAAAAAGCAAGGCACGAGGCCTTGCTTTGGATAACCGAAGTATTTTTCAGCCTGATTTATGTCGCGCATTGCTTGCGGCGCGTTGGCTGATTGTTCCTCCCAAGACCCGGACCGTGCGCTGCCTTGTGGGCTGCGACCATCACGGCGCTGCTTATAGGAAGAACATTTCCCTTTGTCATCAGGGTAGAGACGGTTCGCGGCGCTTTTTTGCAAACCACGCGTCAAACGGCCTTCGCCGGTCCCCGCGAACGCTGCGCGCGGCTGCTTCGCCGGCTTCGTTCCGCCGCATTGCCGGCCGACCCTGTGTTCGCAGGGCGCTTGTGTTTTGCGGGGGCAATGTGTTGTGTGCCTCCGCACGCTGGCCTAGCTCCTCTCCGGCTGCGCCCGCCCGCTTCCAAGGTCGAATGATGCGTCTCTCCCGCTACTTCCTGCCGATCCTGCGCGAGACGCCGAAGGAAGCGGAGATCGTTTCGCACCGCCTGATGCTGCGCGCCGGCATGATCCGCCAGGAGGCGGCCGGCATCTATGCGTGGTTGCCGCTGGGTCTGCGCGTTCTGAACAAGGTCTGCGACGTCGTGCGCGCCGAGCAGGACCGCGCGGGTGCCATCGAGATCCTGATGCCGACGATCCAGGCCGCCGACCTCTGGCGCGAATCCGGCCGGTACGAGGCCTACGGCAAGGAGATGCTGCGCCTGAAGGACCGCCATGAGCGCGAACTGCTCTACGGGCCGACCGCGGAAGAGGTCGTCACCGAGATCTTCCGGGCCAGCACCCGCTCCTACAAGGATCTGCCGAAGAACCTCTACCAGATCTCGTGGAAGTTCCGCGACGAGGTGCGCCCGCGTTTCGGCACCATGCGCTCGCGCGAATTCCTGATGAAGGACGGCTACTCCTTCGACATCGACCAAGCCGCGGCGCGCCACTCCTACAACAAGGTCTTCGTTTCCTACCTCCGGACCTTCGAGAGGCTCGGCCTGCGGGCGATCCCGATGCGCGCCGATACCGGCCCCATCGGCGGCGATCTCAGCCACGAGTTCATCATCCTCGCCAAGACCGGTGAGAGCGAGGTCTTCTGCGATCAGGCCTATCTCGACATGCCGGTACCGCCCCCGTCCGTCGATTTCGACGACGTGGCCGGGCTGCAGGGCGTGGTCGATGCCTGGACCTCGCACTACGCCGCCACCGACGAGATGCACGACGAGGCGGTCTTCGCCGAGGTGCCGGAGGCTTCGCGCCTCTCCGCCCGCGGCATCGAGGTCGGCCATATCTTCTATTTCGGCACCAAGTACTCGACTCCGATGAAGGCGGTCGTCACCGGCCCCGACGGAAGCGAGCGGCCGGTCCATATGGGCTCCTACGGCATCGGCCCGAGCCGGCTCGTGGCGGCGACCATCGAGGCGAGCCACGACGAGGCCGGCATCATCTGGCCGGACGCGATCGCCCCCTTCGACGTGGCGCTGATCAACCTCAAGGTCGGGGATGGCGCCTGCGACACCGCCTGCGCCGAGATCCAGGCGGCCCTCGAGACGGCGGGCCTGTCGGTCCTCTACGACGATCGCGACGAGCGGCCGGGCGCCAAGTTCGCTACCGCGGACCTGATCGGCCTGCCCTGGCAGGTGATCGTCGGCCCGAAGGGTCTGGCCGAGGGTAAGATCGAGCTAAAGCGCCGCGCCAGCGGGGAGCGCGAGACCCTCGATCCCGTCGATCTCCCCGCTCGCATCCGGCGCCTCTGAGGACCGGCCGCGATGGCGCTTGCGTTGGGTAAGGCCGGTGTCTCCTTGAAAGGCGTCCTCGCACGGCTGAAGAACGCCCGCGCGAGCGCCTCCACGCCACCCTTCGCGGGGTTCGAGTGGATCATCGCCGGCCGCTACCTGCGGGCGCGCCGCCGGGGCGGCGGCGTCTCGGTGGTGGCCCTGTTCTCCGTGCTCGGCATCGCGGTGGGTGTGGCCACCCTCATCATCGTGCTCTCGGTGATGAACGGCTTCCGCTCGGAACTGCGCTCCAAGATCATCGGGCTCAACGGCCACGTCTTCGCCGCGCCGATCGACCGGCTGTTCACCGACTACGTCGATCTCTCAGACCGGCTGGAAAAGGTCGCGGGCGTACGCGCTGTGGTGCCGATGGTGCAGGGACAGGCCTTCGCCTCCTCCCCCTATGGCGGCTCCGGCGTCCTGGTCCGCGGCGTGCGCGAATCCGACCTGCCGAAGATCCCCGCCGTCTCCGGCGCGATCAAGGGCGGGACGCTCGAAGGCTTCGACGACGGGCAGGGGGTGGCGCTCGGCAAGCGGCTCGCCGACGCCCTCGGCCTCCAGGCGGGCGATCAGGTGACGCTCTCGACGCCGAAGGGCGCGAGCACGCCGTTCGGCACCGCGCCGCGCACCAAGACCTACGCCGTCAAGGCGATCTTCGAGATCGGCGTGACCGATTTCGACACCACCATGGCCTTCATGCCGCTGGCGGAGGCGCAGGCCTTCTTCAACCGCGACGGCGATGTCAGCGTGATCGAGATCTATCTCGACAATGCCGACGCGGTGGGTGAGATGCGCGAGCCCCTGGAGATGGCGGCCGAGCGCCCGGTGCTGCTGACCGACTGGCGCCAGACCAACCGCACCTTCTTCGGGGCGCTGGAGGTGGAGCGGAACGTGATGTTCCTGATCCTCAACCTCATCGTGATCGTGGCGACCCTCAACATCATCTCAGGGCTCATCCTGCTCGTGCGGGACAAGTCCTCGGACATCGCGATCCTGCGCACCATGGGGGCGACGCCGGGCACGATCATGCGGGTCTTCCTCATCAACGGGGCGCTGATCGGCCTCGTCGGGACGGCGATCGGGCTGATCGGCGGGGTGCTGTTCACCCTCAACATCAAGCCGATCCAGCGCACCCTATTTCCCACCGCCTGGGACCCGACCGTGCGCTTCCTCGCCGAGATCCCGGCCGAGATGAACACGAGCGAGGTCGTCATCATCGTGATCACCTCGGTGCTGCTGTCGCTGGCGGCGACCCTCTATCCCTCCTGGCGCGCCGCCCGGCTCGATCCGGTGCAGGCCCTGCGCTACGGCTGACGGAACGCCCCCAATATGGCTCAGACGAATGCCGGCGGCGCCCAGCCCGTGCCGGCCCTGTTCTTCGCCGGCGTCCAGCGCCGCTACCACCAGGGCGAGGGGACGCTCGAAATCCTGCGCGGCACCGATCTCGCGATCTGGCCCGGGGAACTCGTCGCCCTGGTCGCGCCCTCGGGCGCGGGCAAATCGACCCTGCTCCACGTCGCCGGCCTGTTGGAGCGCCCGGACGGCGGCGAGGTCTATATTGGCGGCCAGCCCACAGCCGGCATGTCGGATGGCGAGCGCACCCGCCTGCGGCGCGAGGAGATGGGCTTCGTCTACCAGTTCCACCATCTGCTGCCGGAGTTCTCGGCGCTGGAGAACGTGGTGCTGCCTCAGCTCATCCGCGGGCTGGCCCGCAAGGAGGCGGAGGCGCGCGCTGCCGAACTCCTCGGCTTCCTCGGCCTGAAGGAGCGGCTGCCGCATCGCCCGGCCGAACTGTCGGGCGGCGAGCAGCAGCGCGTCGCCATCGCCCGCGCGGTCGCCAACGGGCCCCGGCTGCTGCTCGCCGACGAGCCGACCGGCAACCTCGACCCCCAGACCGCGGGCCGGGTCTTCAGCATCCTGCTCCAGCTGGTGCGCGCCTCCGGCCTCGCGGCGCTGATCGCGACCCACAACATGGATCTTGCTGCCCGCATGGACCGCCGCGTGACGATCCGCGACGGGATGATCGAGCAGTTGGCATAGGGGAGCGTCGAGAGCGTCAGCGCAGCGGACTCATCGGCGGGGGTAATCCCGTTTCCGGCGATCCGTCTCGTGCCATCGCACGCATCGCCTCGCTGACGCTCGCGGATCACGACGAGCGGTGCCGCCCCGATCGAAGGCACGCGGCACCTGCCGGCAAAATAGTCCGGTTCAGGAAAAGGGGTCGGTCGGCGGCTTGGAGAGGCGCTACAGCCCGAGGCCGGGGATCGCCTGCGAGAGCCAAGCGAAGGCGCCCATGATGCTGGCGAACAGAGTGTAGACGAAGCCGATCGAGATCCCGACGCCGACGCCGCCGATCAACAGGCCGATCAGCACCACGAACCCGTCGCGCTCCACCAGTCCGAGGCCGATCAGCGAGACCGCGAGCCCGAGCGGGATCTGGCCGAAGAAGGGCGGGGCCACGATGAGCGCCAGCGCCAGCGCCAGGATCAGCACGCCCATGCCGCGCATGCCGACGGCACCGTCGAACACGCTCAGGCGCGGGCGCGACCAGCGCTCCAGCCGGCGCAGCAGGGGCACCGCCCGCTTCACCGCTTTCGCCACCGTTTCGCGGGCAATCGACTGATCGAGCAGCCGACGCGGCAGCCATGGGGCGGACATGCCGGCCACGATCTGAATGGCGATGACGAGCAGGACCAGACCGCAGACCAGCGGGATCGGCGGCGGCATCGGCAGGCAGTTGGGCAGGCCGAGCAGAACCACGAGCAGCGCGAAAGCGCGGTCCCGCAGCACGGCGATGATGTCGCCGACGGTCAGACGCTCGCTCTCCTGGCTCGCAAGCATCGTGAGAACGTCGGAAGTGCGCGCAGCGGAGGACAAACCGGCTCGGCCGTTGGATTTTTCGGTAAGCGCGGCTCTAGCCCAACCCAGCCCATCCGCCAAGCGCTCCGACCGGCGCGCGCGTGCCGTGCCACACGGGGCCTTTCCACGCTCAGGTTGTTGAAATCGCCGGCGTAGTTATTTCAAGTAAATCAGAACCGTTAACTTATCTTAAGTTGTAAATTTCTCTTAACTATAGCCGGTTGCTGTGACAACCATTGGTCGTTCCGCCGATGACTGCGCGACCTCCAATGTCGAAACGCGCATCCTCCCGTGATGGTTTGCGACACCCGGCTCCGTCCGGGCGGGCCGCAAGCCGTCGCGCACTCGCTGCCCTCGCCCCGTTCGTGATCCTCGCCTGTGACCCGGCCCGCGCTGACGATGCGAGTCTTCGGACGGTCCTGTTCGGCAGCATGGATGCCGGCGCATCCACGTTTTCCGCAGCCGGAGCGAAGCTCGTCTTCGATCGGTTCGACCGCGATGGCCCCGTCGCCCTGGTGACGGCCGGGGGCGGCGTGCGGCTGGAGGGCGGAGGCGGCATGCCGGTCCTGATGCGCTTCACCGCCCTCGGCGCGGCCCTCGGCGGCTACCAGTTCATCCGGGAATGGGGAGCGGTGACGGTGTTCGCCGGCCCGGAAGCCTCCTGGGAGGCGCTGTCCGGCCCCGGCTTCGTGCAGGCGCTGCCCCTGCGGGCGGGTTTTCGCCTGCACGGCGAGGTCTGGGCACGACCAACCGAGACGACCCTGATGACCGCCACCGTGATCCTCGGCTCTGCCCGCGGCGACGCCTATGCCCGGCTGTCCTGGGGCACCGCGCTGTTCGGCGCGTATCTCGGCCCGGAGGCGGCCATCTACGGCGACCAGACCGATTACCGGAAGTGGAGCCTCGGGCTGCATGTCACCGACTACGCGATGGGCGGCTACCGCTTCCGCCTCTCGGCCGGAGGCCAACTCGAGACGCCGCTCAACCAGTGGAACCCCTACGTCTCCCTCGCCGTCTGGAGCGCGCTTTGAGGCATCATACCGAAAGCCGCCGCCACGGTTCGGGACGATGCGTGAGGCCGGCTTACCCCTTGGTCCGCAGTGAGGAGCGCCCGCCATCGACGCCGATCACCTGCCCCGTGACGTAGCCCGCCTCCGGGCCGACGAGGAAGGCGGCGAGTGCGGCGACATCCTCGGGCTCGCCGAGGCGCTGGAGCGCGTGCATCGACGCGATGCCGGAGGCCAGCGTCGCGTTGCGGGTGATGGCCTTGGCGAGCGGCGTACGGGTCAGCGAGGGGGCGACGACGTTCACCCGGATCGCGGGCGCGAGTTCCGCCGCCAGCGAGAGGGCGAGCCCCTCGACCGCGCCTTTGGCCATGGCGACCGAGGCATGGTGCGAGAAGCCCTGCGCGACGGCGACGGTGGAGAACAGCACCACGCCCGTGCTTGCCTCTCCCGCTCCGGCCTTGAGCGCGGGGGCCGCTGCCTGCACCGCCAGAAAGGCACCGAGCGCGTTGATGCGGAAATCAGACTCGATGCGCGCTGGGTCGAGCTTGGCCAAAGGCGCGAGCTGGATCGTGCCGACCGCGTAGACGAGGCCGCCGAGGGGCGGGCCCGCCTCCGAGGCGACGCGCGGAAACAGGTCGGGATCGGTGACGTTGCCCGCGGTGAAGCCGGTATCGCCGAGTTCGGAGGCCGCTCGTTCCAGGCGTTCCGGATCGCGGCCGACGAGGTGGAGGGCCGCGCCCCGTCCGCGCAGGGCCCGTGCTGTGGCCAGGCCGATGCCCCCGGTTCCGCCGTAGATCACGACCCGTTCCATGAAGCCCCCTGTCGGGCGGCGTCCACCCGACGATTTCGCCCAAAGATTTCGCCGGTGCCTGAAATCCACTAGCTAAGGCGGAGCCGGTCGGCGTGGAGCCGATCACAGCCGCCGCGCCTTGCGCCGAACGTCGCAGGGCGGCCAGCCACGGGACGCCTCTGCCCATGAAATTCGCCTTTGCCGGCATCGACTTCCTCGGCGGCGTGTTCGACGGGCTGATCGAAGCCGGCTGGACGCCGGTGAAGCTGTTCACCCGGCCCTGCGACGGCATCTACGATCACAACGAGGTCGTGGTGGCCCAGGCCCGGCGCCACCGCATCCCGATCCAGCTCTCGCGAATGCTGCCCGACGACATTGAGCGGCTCGCACACGAGCACGGCCGCGACGTGGTCCTCGTCGTCTCCGGTTATCCCTGGCTCGTGCGGGGTTGGCACGGGCGAGTGCGCTATGCCCTCAATCTCCACCCCTCACCGCTGCCGACGGGGCGGGGCCCCTATCCGCTCTTCAAGGCGGTTCTCGACGGCTACGAGAGCTGGGGCGTCACCGCCCACGTGCTCGCCGAGCAGGGCTTCGACACCGGCGACATCCTCGCCCAGGACATCTTCCCCCTCGACGGTGACGAGACCCACGAGACGCTGCTCACCAAGTGCCAGATGGCGGCCCGCCGCCTCGCCCTCGGGCCGATCGGGAAGGATCTGGCCGAGCGCTGGCGCAAGGCGGAACCGCAGGGCGACGGCTCCTACTGGCCGCGGGTGAACGACGCCGACCGCACCCTCGACTTCCACAAGGACGTCGCCGCGGTGCTGCGCCGCGTGCGCGCCTTCGGCACGATCGAGACCATCGCCCGGCTCGGCAACGCCCGCATCTTCGTCGCCGCCGCCGACGGCTGGCAGGAGGCCCACCGCCACGCCCCCGGCACCGTGGTGCACCGCTACCGCCGCCAGGTCGTCGTGGCCGCCCGCGACGGCTACGTGCAGTTCACCCGCTGGAGCCAGGTGCCGCTCAACGAAGCCGGGCAAATCGGACGCTGACTCGATGCCGCCGATGCGCCGTAAGGGCGATCTCCCTCAGAAGATGTGCGCCCAGTGCGGCCGTCCCTTCGCGTGGCGCAAGAAGTGGGAGCGGGTCTGGGACGAGGTGCGCTACTGCTCCGACCGCTGCCGGACGGAGGCGAAGCGCGAGCCTCGCAAGAGCTGAATCCTACCTCAGCCCTCCAGTGCCTCCGGGGTGTCGACGTCGAAGATCACCGCCGGATCGGCCGGCAACTCCAGCACGTCGCCGCGCCGCTTCAGGATCGGGCCGGCCCCACGATCGCCGGTCAGCGCGGCGAGGTCGGCACCGAGGCGGGCGAGGTCGAGCAGAACCGGATTGCCGCGGCGCCCATCGCACACCGGCACCACGGCCGAGGGGCGTGGCGTCGCTTCGGTATAGGCTGCGATCAGCGCATCGATATGCGCCGGCCCGATCCGCGGCATGTCGCCGAGCAGCACCACCGCCGCCTCGGTCTTCGGCGGCAGGGCGGCGAGGCCGAGACGCAGCGAGGTCGAGAGGCCGGCGGCGGGGTCGGGGTTCTCGACCAGCCTCAATTCGAGCCCGGCCAGGGCGGCTCGCACCGCCTCGGCATGGGCGCCGAGCACCGCGACGACCGGCCCGGCGCGCGAGGCCAGGGCGGCTTCGGCGGCGCGACGCACCATCGGCCGGCCGGCATAGGGCGCGAGCATCTTCGCGGCCTGCCCGAAGCGGGAGCCGAGGCCGGCGGCGAGGATTACCGCGCCGATGCGCGGCTCAGACCCCGTCACCGCCCGACCTCGGTTGACCGCGCAGGGGGATCTCGGTGAGCAGGCCGCCGACGCCGAGGCGTACGATATCGGCCCGCGTCACGGGAAGCCCCGCGAGCAGGCGGTGGAGGACGAAGTCGAAGCCGTTCTCCTTGGGCGAGCGGGCGCAGCCCGGCGCGCCGATCACCGGCACGGCGCCGAGGGCGCCGAGCAGGAGCAGGTTGCCGGGATCGACCGGCATGCCGAACTGCTCGACCCGGCCGCCCGCCGCCTCCAGCCCGGCCGGAATCACATCGCGCCGGTCGGCGATGGCCGAGGCGCCGAACACCACGACCAGCTCCGCCCCCTCCGCCGCCGCCCCGGCGATGGCGCCCGCGACCGCGCCGGCCTCGTGCCGCACGCGGGTCTCGGCGACGATCCGCGCCCCCGTCGGCGCCAGCCGGTCGGCGAGAACGCGCAGGGTTTTGGTGACGGTTGCCGGCTTCAGGCCGGGCAGCAGGGTCGAGACGACGCCAATCCGTTCCAGACGATAGGGCGCGAGCCGCATCGGCGGCGCGTCGGCGGCGGCGAGCGCCCGCTCCAGCGGCGCGGCGGCGACCGCGTAGGGGATGATCTTCACCGTCGCGACCATCTCGCCCGCCGCCACCGGCCGGAAGGCCGGCAGGGTCGCCACCGTGATCGCCTCGTCCACGGCGTTGACGGCGTCGATGCCGGCCGGCTCGACCACGAACAGGCCCGCGGCTTGCGCGAACAAATTGCAGCGCCCGGTGAACGGAGCTTCCGCGCGCAGGCCCGCCCCGGCGAGATGCTGGGCGAGGCGAGCTGCCGCCGCATCCTCGCCGACATCGCCGGGATCGAGCCGGACGGCCAGAATCTCGGGGATGCCGGATTCGGCGAGCCGTAGGGCCTCCTCGGCGGGGATCGGCCGGCCCTTCTTCAGGCTCGCGCCCTCGGCGCGCACGGTATGGGCGGCGATGAGCCCCGCGCTGTCGCGGGTCGCTACGGGTCCGAACTGCATGGGCTCAGCGTCCCGCCGCCGCGTTGGGGCCTTTGATGCGATCCTGGCGCAGGGTCGCGACGAGCTGGGCGAGGATCGACAGCGCGATTTCCGCGGGCGAGACCGCGCCGATGTCGAGCCCGATCGGCGCGTGAATCCGGCCGATTGCTGCTTCGTCGAACCTCGCCTCCTTCAGCCGCTCGACGCGCCGGGCATGGGTCTTTCGCGAGCCCAGCGCGCCGATATAGGCGCAGTCCGCGTGCAGGGCCGCGACGAGGGCGGGGTCGTCAATCTTCGGATCGTGGGTGAGCGCAGCCAAAGCCGTGTAGGCGTCGAGCGGGCCGATCTCGGCGAGTGCCTTGTCCGGCCATTCCGCGATCAGGCGCACGCCGGGAAACCGCTCCGGGCTGGCGAAGGCCGTGCGTGGATCGATCACCGTGAGGTCGAGGCCGAGCTGGCTCGCGAGCGGCACCAGCGCCTGGGAAATGTGCACGGCGCCGATGACGACGAAGCGCACCGGCGGGACGTGGACGGCGACGAAGACCGGGCGCCCGTCCGGCCCCTCATCGAGGCCGCTGCGGCCGCTGCGCAGGCGCTCGCGCAGCAGGGGGGCAAGCGGGTCGGCGTCGATCTCGGCGGCGCGCACGAGGCGCTGACCGCCATCCGCGGGATCGGTGACGATCAGGGCCGGGCGGCGCGCCGCGCGCTCCGCGTTGAGGGCCGACAGGGTGTCGAGGCGCATGGGGGTCTCGGGAAGCGATAGAGCAAGTCGGGTTTCGGCTCGAAGAAACGGCGGAGCCACGCGGCCTTCGTTCCAACTCACGTCCTCATCCTGAGGTGCCGCGAAGCGGCCTCGAAGGATCTTCCAGGGATCGCGCGGCCTCTGGAGGATCCTTCGAGGCCTCCGCTTCGCTGCGGCACCTCAGGATGAGGCGGTGGGTGGGATCGGCGCAGGCGCGTAGGGCTCAGTCGATGCGTTCGACGAAGACGCGGATGCGGCCGCCGCAGGAGAGGCCGGCCCGCCACGCGGTCTCGTCGGCGACGCCGAATTCCAGGGTGCGCGGGCGCCCGTCCTCGATCACGTCGAGCGCCTCGGTGATGACCTCGCCTTCGACGCAACCGCCGGAGACCGAGCCGAGGAAGCGGCTGTCACCGTCGATGACGAGATGGCTACCGACCGGGCGCGGCGCCGAGCCCCAGGTCTCGATCACGGTGGCGAGCGCGACCGCGCGGCCCTCGCGTCGCCAGCCCTCGGCGGCGCGCAGGATGTCGTCCTCGGTGGAGAGCATGGGGTTCACGTCCTGAAACTACCGGTTCCGCCGCCCCCGACCGTCCCGTTACCGGAGAGGTAGGCCTGTCGGCGCGTTCCGCAATGCGGCCAACCGTGGCGCTTGCAACGCCATCGGGTGGACTTCATCAAGGTCTCGGAATTTTCCGGCGGCCGGACGGGAGCTTGGTGTGTCGAAGCGGAGCGCGTTGGCAACCTTTCTCGTCCTGACGCTCGCAGGCCCCGTCGGCGCCGCCGAGCCGCTGAAGATCGGGCTCGCCGCGCCGTTGAGCGGGCCGGATGCCGGGTTCGGCCAAGGGGCACGGCTCGGCGCCGAGCAGGCGGTCGCCGAGATCAATCGCACCGGCGGGGTGATGGGGCGCAAGCTCCAGCTCGTGGTGCAGGACGATGCCGCCGACCCGAAACAGGCGGTGGCGGTCGCGCGCAAGTTCGCCGGCAGCGGCGTGCGCTTCGTCATCGGCCCGCTCACCTCGGGCGCCGCCGCCGCGGCCAGTTCGGTCTATGAGGAGGCCGGCATCGTCTCGGTCACCCCCGGTGCGACCTGGGCCCCGCTGACCCGCCGCGGCGCCGGCCTGCTGTTCCGCCTCGCGGGCAGCGACGCGCAGCAGGGCGCGCTCGGCGGCACGCTGCTCGCCGAGCGGTTCCGCGGCAAGTTGGTTGCCATCGTCCACGACAAGACCAGCTTCGGTCGCGGGCTCGCCGACGAGGCCGCCCGCGCCCTCAAGGCCCGCGGCGGGCAGGAGCGCCTGTTCGAGGGCGTCTCGCGCGACGACCGCGAGATCGCGGCGCTCGTCGCCAAGCTGCGGGCGCTCGGGATCGAGGCGATCTATTTCGGCGGTCTGTCGGCCCCGGCCGGAGCGCTGATCCGGGCGATGCGCGAGGCCGGCCTGTCGACGCAGGTGATCGGCAGCGACGGGCTGCTCGATAGGGACTTTTCGCAGGTTCCCGGCGCCGAGGGCACGCTGATGACGGTGGCGCCCGCGCCGCCCCGCCTGCCCGAGCCGAGGGGCGCCAAGACACCGCGGAGTGCGGAGGCCGAGATGTTCGCAGGCCCGGCCTACGCGGCGGTCGAGGTCGTGCGGCAGGGGATCGAGGGCGCGCGCTCGGACGAGCCGGCCAAGGTCGCGGCCTTCCTGCATGGCGGCGCCACCGTGCGGACGGTGCTCGGCGAGGTGGCGTTCGACGCAGGCGGCGATCTCGTGAAGCCGCCGTTCTCGGTCAGCGCATGGCGCCGGCTTCCCGACGGGCGGCTCGACTTTGCCGGCAACGACGTCACGCCATGAGCCGGCGGAGGCCGCAAAATTCCACCCGGCGTTGAGGTTAAGCGGACCTTGCGTGGCGGATATTCTTGCACAAACCGCGTCCGACGCTTAAGTCGCAGGATTGGTGCCCTTCGCGAAACACCCGTCGTGCCGCTTGTCCGGCCGGAGGGAGGACTCCCCGATCCGGGAGTTTCGCGAAAGGCACCCGACGCCCGGCATCGCTGACGCCTCTCGTCCCGAGCGGATCGGACCCGCAGCGCCGCGCGTTTCGCACGATAGACCGATTTTTTGATTTTGCCGGAGCGCCCCGTGCAGGCAGCCCGGCCGGAGATAGATGTATGGCAAAAGAGGAATTGATGCAGTTCGACGGCTTGGTCGTCGAGATCCTGCCGGACGCGCGCTACCGCGTGCAGCTGGACCAGGGTCACGAGATCGTCGCCTACACGGCCGGCAAGATGAAGAAGAACCGCATCAAGACCCTGGCCGGCGACCGCGTCACCGTCGAGATGTCGCCCTACGATCTGGAGAAGGGCCGCCTCGTGTTCCGTCACAAGGACGAGCGTTCCGGTCCGCGTCCGCCCCAGCGCGGCGGCCAGCAGTTCCGTCGCCGCTAACGGCGTCGAACCCCTTTCGGTTCGATCGAGCTTGCCGAGCGGCGCCCCACAGGGCACCGCCCGAAAGTCCCAAAAATTACTTCCCGAACCGCTCAAATTTCGGGAAGCTGCGGGTCATCAGCGTGCCGGCATCGGACCGGTGGCCCATCCACTTCTCCAGCATGCCCGCATTGGCCAGCCGCGCCTGACCCGAGCCGTCGCGCCAGGGCAGACCTTCCGCCAGCGTGAAGACGCAGGCATCCGCAAGCTGGCTCTGGCGGCAGCGCTGCAGGCGCACGCCCTTGCCGCGGCCGAGTTCTGTGACTTCGGAAGCCGGGAAGACCAGCATCAGCTTGTCGGATGAGCAGATGGCGACGTGGTCGCCCTCGGCCGGCACCAGCAGCACCGCGCGCGTCCCCTCGTCGAGGCCGAGGATCGCCTTGCCCTTCCGGGTGTTGGCGACCAGCGCGTCGGAGGGCGCGATGAAGCCGCGCCCGTCCGAGCCGCCGACGAGCAGCTTGCTCTCCGGCTTGTAGGGCAACGCCGCGACGATCTCGGTGCCGTCGTCGAGATCGACCATCAGCCGCACCGGATCGCCGAAGCCGCGCCCGCCGGGCAGCTTCGAGGCCTCGATGGTGAAGACCTTGCCGTTCGAGGCGAGCAGCAGGATTTTTGCTGTGGTCTCGCTGAGGAAGGCGACCTTGAGGGTGTCGTCACCCTTGAAGGTGACGCCCGAGAGATCGGCGACGTGCCCCTTCAAGGCGCGGATCCAGCCCTTCTCGGACAGGATCACCGTGATCGGCTCGCGCTCGACCATGGCGGCGGTGAAGTCGATCCCGGCGGTGTCGGGCGGATTCTCCAGGGTGGTGCGACGCTTGCCGAGTTTGGTCTCGGGCCCGAAGGTCTTCTTCACCGCGCGGATCTGCTTGGTGATCTCGGTCCATTGGAGCTTCTCGGAGGCCAGCAACCCCTCGATCCCCTCCTTCTCCGCGGTTAGCGCCTCGAACTCGCGCTTCAGCTCCATCTCTTCGAGCTTGCGCAGGGAGCGCAGGCGTGTGTCGAGGATCGCGTTGGCCTGGACCTCGGTGAGGTCGAACCGGGCCATCAGGGCGGCCTTCGGCTCGTCCTCCTCACGGATGATGCGGATCACCTCGTCGAGGTCGAGATAGACGATGAGCAGGCCGCCGAGGATTTCGAGGCGGCGCTCGATCTGGCCGAGGCGGTAGCTCGAGCGTCGCTGGAGCACGACGCGGCGGTGATCGACCCACTCGCGCAGGCACTCGGCGAGACCGATGACCCGGGGCACGACGCCGCCGACGAGGACGTTGAGGTTCAGCGGAATCCGCGATTCCAGCTCGGAGAGCCGGAACAGCGACTCCATCAGCATCACCGGATCGACCGAGCGCGAGCGCGGCTCCAGCACGACGCGCACATCCTCCGCCGATTCGTCGCGCACATCGGCGAGCAGCGGCAGCTTCTTCTCCTGAAGCAGGTCGGCGAGTTTCTCGATGAGGCGGGCCTTCGGCACGCCGTAGGGAATCTCGGTGACGACGATGTTCCAGGTGCCGCGGCCGAGATCCTCCTTGGCCCAGCGCGCGCGGACCCGGAACCCGCCGCGGCCGGTGCGGTAGGCCTCGCGGATGCTCTCGGCTGAGTCGATCAGGATGCCGCCGGTGGGAAAGTCCGGCCCCTGCACGAAGGTGCAGAGCTGCTCGGAGGTCGCCTCGCGGTTCTGGATCAGGTAGAGCGCCGCGTCGCAGAGTTCGGCGGCGTTGTGCGGCGGGATCGAGGTCGCCATGCCGACCGCGATGCCCTGGCTGCCGTTGGCGAGCAGGTTCGGAAAGGCCGCCGGCAGGACGATCGGCTCCTCCTTCTCGCCGTTATAGGAGGCGCGGAAATCGACCGTGTCCTCGTCGATCCCGTCGAGCAGCAGGCGGGCGACTTCCGTCAGCCGCGCCTCGGTGTAGCGGTAGGCCGCCGGACCGTCGCCATCGATGTTGCCGAAATTCCCCTGGCCGTCGACCAGCGGGTAGCGCTGGGCGAAATCCTGGGAGAGGCGCACCAGCGCGTCGTAGATCGCTTGGTCGCCGTGCGGGTGGAAGTCACCCATCACGTCGCCGACGATCTTCGCGCACTTCTTGAAGGCCGAGGTCGGGTCGAGCCGCAGCAGGCGCATGCCGTAGAGGATGCGCCGGTGCACGGGTTTCAGCCCATCACGGGCATCGGGCAGCGCGCGCTGCATGATCGTGGAGAGCGCATAGGCATAGTAGCGCTCCTCCAGCGCCGTCTTCAGCTCGACGCTCTCGATGCCGTCGCTTGGCGGCGGCAGGACGGGCTGGCCCATCACTCACTCCACATCGTCAGTTCAGTCCGGGCGCCGACCCTGCGTCGGCGTCCGCCACCGCTTCCCGTCTTGACGGGTCACGGCGCCTTTCGAAACGCACCAGAACATAACACGAACACGGTCAACTCTGGCCAGTGCCGAGTGCGACGAATCGTGCGCGTTCCTGCGGCGTGTCTTGCGCCCGCGGGCGCCAGACATGCTGTTCGAGGAAATACCCCGTCAAGGTAAACCCCTCCCGAACGTCGTGGGTGTCGGGCGTGCGCCAGCCGCTGCCGGGCTGGTCGCGGTCGCGCAGGAAGGGTGGAAGCGGCAGCAGGCGATCGCGGAAAGGCTCGCCGGCCGAGGCGCTGACCGCGCGCCCGCTCTTCGGCGAGACGTAGACTAGGGCATCGTTGGCGCCCGTGGCCGCGCAATGCGAGAGGTCGAGGCCGAAGCCGAGCCCGGCGAGCAGCGCCAGTTCGAACCGCACCATCAGCGCGGGGGCGATCTCAGGGTCGTCGAGATGGGCGATCAGGATCTGCGCCGCCTCGTAGAGCGCCGGATGCGGATCGCGCTCGGGCAGGAGCCGCAGCAGCGCCGAGAGATGCGCAACACCGTAGAGCGCGAGACCCGAATCCATCAGCCGCGAGGCGTTCAGGGTCAGCGGCTCGACCGCGTAGGCGCCGAGCGCCCCGTCGAGCCGCGCCCGCCACGTCGCGCGAAGCGTGTTGCCGGGCTGGAGCATCGGCTGCATCCGCCGCGAGCGCCCGCCATGGACGAGCCCGAGATGGCGCCCGTGCTCCGGCGTCATCAGTTCGAGCACGACCCCGGTCTCGCCGTGCTTGCGCAGGCCGATCACCAGGCCATCGTCGATCCATTGCATGGGAGAGAGATAATCATTCCGATGCCGGAGCGGGACTGCTTTGCACGCCGAAATCGGGTGGCGATCGCGAATCCATTTCCCGCCCTGATCGAAACCGCTACGCTTTTCCCGCAAAGGGAGATTCGTCGATGGTCGGGCGGCGCGGCGGGGTGGTGCTGGCGATGGTCCTCGCGGTCGGCGGCTGCACCGCGACCGCCGGCCCGCCTTCGCCCTCCGCCTCCACCGACACGGTCCGCGAGCGGATCGCCGCGCTGGCCCTGCGGCAGGTCGCCTTCGGCTCGGTCTCGCTGATCCCGGTGCGGTTCGCACATAGCCGGATCGCCGGCCCGTTCGAGGATGGCGGGCGCCGGCTCTACTGCGTCTCGACCCGGATGAGCGGACGCACCTTCGGCAAGCCGGAGCGGCCCAAGCTCGTGGTGCGGGAGGAGGGCGGCGCCCTCACCGTCCTGCGCGACGAGGAGGAGACCTGCGAGGGGCACCGTAGCGAGCCGTTTGCGGAGCTGGATTCGCCCGTCAGCTGAGACGATTGTCAACCTGTGCCGCATGGGCGAACTCATCGCGCCTCCTGCCGAGGTGCCGAGCGACAGCTCGGCCTCAAAGCATGCCGGAACGGCCGATCCCACGGAGCCGGTTCAGCTGAAGCGTCGCGGCGTGCTTCGAGGTGGCTGGCGCGGCACCTCAGCATGAGGGCCGTTGGGAGACGACCGAACAGGCGGTGGCACCGGGGTTGCGCTCACGCCCCCAAAAGTGATCCGCTCAAGCGCAATGGCTTCCCGTCCCCTGTCGCTTTCCCGCGACCTCATCGCCCGTGCCCATCCCGACACCGTCCCCGATGATGAGACCGCACTGACGCTGCTCTCGGACGCTGACCTTGCGCCCGAACTCGCGGCGATGCTGGCGCGCCGCGCTTCCCCCGAGGGCGGGCTGTGGGTGTTCGCCTACGGCTCGCTGCTGTGGAACCCGGAATTCGCCTTTACCGAGCAGCGGCTCGGCACGCTGCGGGGCTGGCACCGCCGGTTCTGCCTGTTGCAGCGGCGCTTTCGCGGCACGCCGGAGAATCCGGGCTTCGTGCTGGGACTCGACCGGGGCGGGATCTGCCGCGGCGTCGCCTTCCGCCTGGACGATGCCGACCCGCATGCCATCCTGATGCCGGTCTGGCGGCGGGAGATGAAGGGCAAGGGCTACGAGGGCCGCTGGGTCTCAGTGGAGACGTCGGACGGGCCGGTCACGGCGCTGACCTTCATGGTGAACCGGCAGAGTGACCGCTACACCGGCCGCCTCTCGGATGCCGAGATCGCGGACAAGATCGCAACGGCCTGCGGGCATCTCGGCCCGAGCGCCGAGTATCTGCTCCGCACCGTGGAGGCCTGCGCCCGACTCGGCATCCACGACCGGCACCTGTGGTCGCTCCAGGCGCTCGTGGCCGAGCGCCTGCGGGAGCGGCGCGCGGCCTGCGCGTAGTTCTCGCCTCCGTCATTGCGAGGCGAGGCGTCAGCGATCCAGGGCGCGAGCGTGCCGGACCGGGCACGCCGCGGCTGGACGGCTTCGCCCCGCTCGCCCTGACGGACGTGCAAGAAGACTACTGCCCGTCGATCCGCGCGCCGAGGAGCGCGATGGCGCGCTGGTAGACGCCGGCGGCGTTCCAGCCCTGGATCGCGGCGAAGTTCGGCTCGCCGGGCTGGTAGCCCGCGCCGCGCTGCCAGCCGTGACCCTTCAGGAAGTTGGCGGTGGAGTTCAGCGCGACCGGCGCGCTGTCGAGGCTGCCGCCGACGCCGTAGGTCAGGACGTTCTTGGGCAGGAACTGGGTGTGGCCGACTTCGCCATGGGCCGCACCGCGGGTGGCGGGGGTCAGCACGCCGCTATCGACGAGCTTGAGCGCCGCGTAGAGCTGATCGGTGAAGTAGGCCGAGCGGCGGCAATCGTAGGCCAGCGTCGCCACCGCCGAGAGGGTGTTGACGTTGCCCTTCACCGCACCGAAGCCGGTCTCCATGCCCCAGATCGCCAGGAGCGGGCCCGGCGGCACGCCGTAGCGCTGCTCGATCGAGGCGAACAGCGCGGCGTTCTGCGCTTTGAGGGCGCGCCCGCGAGAGACGATGGTGTTGCCGCCGCGCTTGGCCAGGAACTGGTCGAGCGAGAGCTTGAAGCTCTTCTGGCCGCGATCGGCCGAGATGGTCGCGGTGGAGTAGGACGTGTTGGCGAGTGCCGCGAGCGAGGCCGGGCTCGCCCGGCCCTTGGCCTCGGCGGCGAACTCGTCCTTCCAGGCCTCGAAGCCGGCGGCATTGTTGCCGCACTGCGCCGCCTGCGCCGTGCCGGCCAGCCCCATCAGGGCGGCGACGGCAACCATTCTCAAACCGTGTCCGGTCATTCCACACTCCATCAGGCGGCGGCCTCACGCGGCGCCGCGGCAATCACAGGGCTTCGGCCGTTGCGCGGCACCGGGCGAGCCCCAACCATCGGAGCCCACGCCCGTTACCTTGAGTTCGGACGAACCATACCTTGGCAGAATCACCGAGCTGTGGCGGCGGTGAGGCACGAAAGGCCCTGCAACGCCACTATCCTGCGGACATGATTGGATTGGTTACCGGCAGATTGCAGCCGATCCCGCTCGGAATGCCTCACGAAACGCCCGATCACCGATCGTCTTCCCTCGGGGCAGGGCGGTGCAGCGGGCGTCTTGTGAGAGACACTCAGTTCACCTCGACCTGCACCACCCCCGGCACGGCACGCAGCGCACCCGCGACCTGCGGGGTCGCCTGGTAGCGATCCTTCAGCCGCACCTCGACCTCGCGCTCGCCGCCATCGAGGATGAGGATCAGCGAAACTTCGCCCTCGCCGCGCAGGGTCAGGCGCTGCTGCACCGAACTCAAGGCGCGGTCGTCGCGCAGGAAGATGCGCATGCCCTTCTGGTGGCGGGCGGCGGCCTGATCGAGCGGTTCGGCGGTGGTGATGCGGGCGCGCACGTCCTCGCCCTCCAGGTTGGCCTGGATCGTCAGCACCAGCGGGCGGCCGGGCTCGAGGATGTCGCGGTACTGGTTCAGCCCCTCGGAGAAGATGATCGCCTCGAAGTGGCCGGTCTGATCCGAGAGGATGACGATGCCGAGCTTGTTGCCGCTCTTCGTGCGGCGCTCCGAGCGGTCGAGCACCGAGGCGGCGATCCGCCCGACGCTGGCCGTGCCCGCCCGCACCGCCCGGCAGAAATCGGCCCAGGACTGGACCCGCAGCTTTTCGAGGATCGGCCCGTACTCGTCGAGCGGATGGCCCGAGAGGAAGAAGCCGATGGCGTCGCATTCGCGCTTGAGCTTGTCGGTATGCGTCCAGAACTCGTGCGGCGGGATGCGTAAAGCCACATCCACCGAGGCGACGCCGCCGAACATGTCGGTGATGCCCGAGGTCTCGGCCTCGGCCGCACCCTGGGCCATCTTCATCATCGGCTCGACCGCGGCCCAGGCCCGCGCGCGATCGGGCTCGATGCAGTCGAGCGCGCCGGCCGCGATCAGGTTTTCCAGCGTGCGCTTGTTGACGTGGCGCGGGTTCAGGCGCCGGGCGAAGCAGGCGAGGTCCTTGAACGGCTTGTCGCCGCGCGCGGCCACGATCGACTCCACCGCCGAGCGGCCGACGCCCTTGATCGCGGCGAGCGCGTAGAGGATGCGCCCCTCCCGCACGTCGAACACCACGCCCGAGGTGTTCACCGACGGGGGCTCGACCGTGATCTTCAGGCGCTGTGCGTCCTGTCGGAATTCGGCGAGCTTGTCGGTGTTGTCGATGTCGAGGGTCATGGCCGCGGCCAGGAACTCGACCGGATGGTTCGCCTTCAGATAGGCGGTCTGGTAGGTCACCAGCGCGTAGGCGGCCGCGTGGGACTTGTTGAAGCCGTAATCGGCGAACTTGGCCAGCAGGTCGAAGATCTCGTCGGCCTTGGCCTTGGTCAGGCCGTTCTCGGTGCAGCCCTTCACGAAGCGGTCGCGCTGGGCGTCCATCTCCGCCTTGATCTTCTTACCCATGGCACGGCGGAGCATGTCGGCCTCGCCCAGCGTGTAGCCGGCGAGAACCTTGGCGACCTCCATCACCTGCTCTTGGTAGACGATGATCCCGAAGGTCTCCTTCAGGATCGGCTCCAGCATCGGGTGCGAGTACCAGCTCGCCTCGTTGCCGGCGTCACGCCCGAGCTTGCGCTCGCAATAGACCGGGATGTTGGCCATCGGGCCCGGCCGGTAGAGCGCCACCAGCGCGATGATGTCCTCCAGGCGGTCGGCCTGCATCTCGCAGAGCGCCTTGCGCATGCCGGCGGATTCCACTTGGAACACCGCGACGGTCTCGCCGCGGCCCATCGGCTCGTAGGTCTTCTTATCGTCGAGGGGGATCTGGGCGAGATCGACCTCGATGCCGCGCTGCTTGAGCAGATCCGTGCAGCACCGCAGCATGGTGAGCGTCTTGAGGCCGAGGAAGTCGAACTTCACGAGGCCGGCCTGCTCGACCCACTTCATGTTGAACTGGGTCACCCGCATGCCCGTCTTCGGGTCTCGGTAGAGCGGCACCAGCTCTTCGAGGGGGCGGTCGCCGATCACCACGCCGGCGGCGTGGGTCGAGGCGTGGCGGTGCAGGCCCTCCAGCTTCTTCGAGATCTCGATGAGGCGGGCGACGATCGGCTCCTCCTCGATCGCCTGCTGCAGCTTGGGCTCGCCCTCGATGGCTTGCGCCAGCGTCACGGGGTTGGCCGGGTTCTGGGGTACGAGCTTCGTTAGCTTGTCGACCTGCCCGTAGGGCATTTCCAGCACGCGGCCGACGTCGCGCAGCACGCCGCGGGCGAGCAGCGTACCGAAGGTGATGATCTGCCCGACCTGCCGCTCGCCGTAGCGCTGCTGCACGTAGCGGATCACCCGTTCGCGGCCCTCGACGCAGAAGTCGATGTCGAAGTCCGGCATCGAGACGCGTTCGGGGTTGAGGAAGCGCTCGAACAGCAGGCCGAAGCGCAGCGGGTCGAGGTCGGTGATGAGGAGCGACCACGCCACCAGTGAGCCCGCACCCGAGCCGCGGCCCGGCCCCACGGGAATGTCGTGGTCCTTGGCCCACTTGATGAAGTCCGAGACGATCAGGAAGTAGCCCGGGAACTTCATCTTGACGATGACGTCGAGCTCGAACTTCAGCCGCGCGCGGTAATCCTCCTCCGTGAAGCCCGGCGCGGTGCCGTGCTGCTTCAAGCGCAGCTCCAGCCCGGCCTCGGCCTGTCGGCACAGCTCGGTCGGCTCGTCGGCGGCCACCGCCTGAACCGGCGTCTCGGCGGCTTCGGCCAGTGCGTCGGCCATGGGCGGCGCCTCGCCCGCGGCGACGCTGGCGAAGTTCGGCAGGATCGGTTTGCGGGTTCGCGCCCGGTAAGAGCAGCGCATGGCGATCTCGACGGAGGCCGAGAGCGCGTCCGGCAGATCGCGGAACAGCTCCATCATCGCGGCGCGCGTGGTGAAGGCGTGGCGCGGGGTGAGCCGGCGGCGGCGCTCGTCGGAGACGAGGCGGCCCTCCGCGATGGCGAGCAGCGCGTCGTGCGCGTCGTAATCGCCGGGCTTGGCGAAGAACGGCTCGTTGGTGGCGACGATGCCGAGACCGTTCGTGTCCGCGAGCCGCAGCAATTCGCGCTCGACGGCGCGCTCATCGTCGAGGCCGTGGCGCTGGATCTCGACGTAGAGATGCTCCTCGCCGAACGCCCCTTTCAGGATCTCCAGGCGGCGCGCGGCCTGATCGACGCGGCCGGCACGCAGGCTGGTGTCGAGCGGCCCCGAGAGCCCGCCGGTGAGACCGATCAGCCCCTCGACGTTGCCCTCCAGCGCCGAGACGGCGAGGTTGGGCGCGGCGCCGAGCGGACCGTCGAAATGCGCCCGGCTGCCCAGACGCAGCAGGTTGCCGTAGCCGGTCTCGTCCTGGGCGAGCAGCACGATGTTGGCGCAGCCGGCCTGGGGCAGGCGCGCCATCGGGTCCGGCGCCTCGAAGCAGATCGTGAGCTGCAGGCCCGCGATCGGCTGGATCCCCGCCTTGGCGGCGTATTCGGAGAATTCCAGCGCCCCGAACAGGTTGTTGGTGTCGGTGAGCGCGAGCGCGGGCTGCCGGTCGGCCGCGGCCGCCTTGACGAGATCACCCGCCTTCACCCCGCCTTCGAGCAGCGAGTAGGACGAGTGGACATGGAGGTGGACGAAGCCGACCTCTTTGAGTGTGCGCGCCATGGAGGACCCTGCTCGGAGCCCGCTAAGATCGCCGCTCCATGCCTTCCGAGTCTGTCACCAAGGCGCCGCACCGCAGGCGATATCCACCGTTCTTCGAGCTTGACGCCGAACGGATGGACGAGGCGGGCGGAAACCGCCTGTCCGTCACCTTTTCCTGTGAGCAACGCAGCCGACACCGGAACAAACCGCGCTCGAACGCGGACCTTTAATGAATCGGCGCCAAGGCTACCGCCCAGAGCGCGACCGCTCCGAAGAGCAGGCCAAAGGCAGTGAACTCGACGAGGCTGGTGAAGAGCACACGCTTGGTCATCGCTTCCACTCCCTGTTGATGGAGTGATCTTTGTTCCTGCTTTGTTCTGTGTAAAGCCTCGGGATCGAACCACGCGTTGGAATGGTGAACGATGTGTTGCCGGTGCCACGGTGGCCGCCGGCGGACGCCGCAACGCCCGGTCACGCAGCCGGTCGCTGCCTTCGCTCTGCGGGGCGCATCCTTCCGTCGAGGTGAGGCGGAATCGATCCCGGGCCGCGGCCACGCCCAACAGTCCGGCACCCCGGAGCGCTTCGCCTCACGCCTCCAGGTGACGCCGCCGGACGAGGCGGTGGATCAGGCCGCCACGGGGGCCGACCAGCATCGAAACGAGGTAGAGCGCGCCCGCCGCCAGCACGATCGCCGGTCCCGTCGGGAGCCGGATGCCGGCGTGGTAGGAGACGAGTAGGCCGGTCACGCTGGAGATCATCGAGACCAGCATCGCCACGGGGATCAGGCCCGACAGGTCGGCGGCCCAGAACCGGGCGGTGATCGCCGGTAGCAGCATCAGGCCGACCGCCAGCAGCGTGCCGAGCGCCTGGAAGCCGCCGACGAGGTTGACCACCACGAGCGCGAGGAAGGCGGAGTGCACCGGGCCGCCGGCACGGCTGACCGTGCGCAGGAACAGCGGATCGACGCACTCGATCACCAGCGGGCGGTAGAGCAGGGCGAGCGCGACCAGCGTCAGGCTGGCGATGCCCCCGAGCAGCGTGAGCGCGTCGTCGTCGAGCGCCAGCACGGTGCCGAACAGGATGTGCAGCAAATCGACCTGCGAACCGCGCAAAGACACGAGGAACACCCCGCCCGCCAGCGAGATCAGGTAGAAGGCGGCCAGACTCGCATCCTCCTTCAGCACGGTCGAGCGGGTGACGAGCCCGGCGGCCAGCGCCACCGCGAGCCCGGCCACGAGCCCGCCCAGCGTCATCGCCGGCAGCGACAGCCCGGCGACGAGGAAGCCTGCGGCGGCGCCGGGCAGGATCGCGTGGCTCATCGCCTCGCTCATCAGGCTCATCCGGCGCAGCATCAGGAAGACTCCGAGCGGCGGTGCCGACAGGGACAGCGCGAGGCACCCGGCCAGCGCCCGGCGCATGAAGCCGAACTCGACGAAGGGGCCGATCAGGAAATCAAGACAATCGGCAAACGTCACGAGACGGCCCCGTGATGCGCGCGGCCATGGTCGTGATCATGATGGCCGGGCTCATGATGATCGTGGTTGTGGTCGTGCGGGGCATGGCCGTGCGTCTGCGCGGAGCCGGCGCTCTCGTGATGCGCCGCGTGCGCGTCATGCTCGTGCGCGTCATGGCGGCAGATCGCGGCGGCCTCGTCCCAGGCCTCCGACAGGCGCAGCGCCCGGGCCAGCACCGGCGGCGTCAGCACCTCGCGCGTCGGCCCCCAGGCGATGGGCCGGCGGGCGAGAACGAGGGTCGAGGCGAAATGCGTGCGCACCTGGGCGAGGTCGTGCAGGGCCGCGACCACGGTGCGGCCCTCGCGGTGCCAGCCGCGGATCAGGGTGAGCAGGTCGGCGGTGGTGCGCTCGTCGATGCCGGTGAAGGGCTCGTCGAGCAGGATGATCCGCGCATCCTGCAGGATCAGCCGGGCGAACAGGGCACGCTGGAACTGTCCGCCGGAAAGGGTGCCGATCGGCCGGTCCTCGAAGCCGTTGAGCCCGACCGCCGCGAGCGCCTCGATCAGGCGGCTCCGCTGGCGGGTGAGGCTGCGCCACGCGCCGAGCGGGCGCCACAGCCCCATCGCCACGAGGTCGAGAACGCTCAGGGGGAAGCTGCGGTCGATCTCTGCGGCCTGGGGCAGGTAGGCGATGGCGCCGGAGCGCGGCCCCGCCTCGACGCTTCCGTCGAGCGGGCGGATCTCGCCGACGATGCCCTTCAGCAGGGTCGACTTGCCCGCACCGTTCGGCCCGACCACGGCGAGCAGGTCGCCGGGCGCGATGGTGCCGTCGAGATGGTGAACCGCCGGATGCCGGTCGTAGCCGAGCGTCAGGCCCTGGAATCGGATCGCGCCGGCGCGCGCGGCCTCGCCGCTCACGATTTGGCCCACAGGATCACGGCCCAGAGCAGGCTCGACAGGATGAGGGCGGCCGCGAGACGTGGGCCGACTCCGCTGCGGAACAGCGAGCGGCGCGGGAGGCGGACGGTCCCGCCGGCACGGGTCATGGGATCTCCGAGGATGGACCGGCGCGGGCGGTGTCGCGGAGGCCGGGATTATCGCGGCCCGCGCCGTTGCCCGCCTCGTTGCCCGATTGCAGCCGGACGCCTATCTTGGTCGGGCTGATACACTGTAACATGGACCGAGTTCAATCGGCCCGTGCCGAGTGTCGATTCAAGCGGCGATGATAAGCGGCGACACCGGGCGCCGAGACCGGGGAGGTCGGGATGCGCGGTCACGCGCAGCAGCAGCACGGCCAAGGCGAGGGCCAAGGCGAGGGCCAAGGCGACGGCAACCACGGCGATGGGCACGCGCACGACCATCACGGTCATGGCGCGTCCGCCTGCGATGGGCATGCCCACTCGGTCGAGGACGTGATCGAGCGGGCGGAGCGGCTCTGCCAGGCGCGCGCCTTGCAATTCACGCGGCTGCGGCGGGACGTGCTCGCGGCGGTGGCGGCGGAGCACAAGCCGCTCGGCGCCTACGACATCGCCGAGCGGATGAGCGCCCCCGGGCGCCGGGTCGCGGCGGTGTCGGTCTACCGCGCGCTCGATTTCCTCACCGAGCAGGGCTTCGTCCACCGCATCTCCAGCCGCAACGCCTTCGTCTCGTGCGGGCACGAGCACGGCGCGGGGGTGGGCCTCGTCTTCCTGATCTGCCGCACCTGCGGCGGCATCGATGAGATGACCGCCCCGGCGGTCGAGAGCGCCCTCGACCAGACGTTGGCCGGGGCCGGCTTCACCCCGACGAGCCGGATTCTGGAGGTCGAGGGGGAGTGCGGCGCTTGCCGCGGGCGCGGGGACGCGCTGCCGGACGAGGCGAGCCGCGCGTAGCGGGTCAGCACGCGTTGCGGTAGGCGCGCGGCGAGGCGATCGTCCGGAACAGGATCGTGATGTCGAGCCAGAGCGACCAGTTGTCGATGTAGTGCAGATCGGCCTGGACGCGGCTCTCCATCGCCGCGTCGGTCAGGGTCTCACCGCGAAAGCCGTTCACCTGCGCCCAGCCGGTGATGCCCGGCTTCACGTTGTGGCGGCGGGCGTAGAGGGCGATGCGGCGCTCGAAGCTGCGGTCATGCGCCAGCGCGTGCGGGCGGGGGCCGACGAGCGACATGTCGCCCCGGATCACGTTCAGGAGCTGCGGCAGCTCGTCGAGGTTGGTCCGGCGTAGCAGGGCGCCGATCCGGGTGATGCGCTCGTCGTTGCGCGAGGCCTGCCGGAAGGGGGCGTCGGGGGCAGCCTTCATGCTGCGGAACTTGAAGACGCCGAAGGCCTCCTGGTTGAAGCCGTAGCGCCGCTGCCGGAAGAAGACCGGGCCGGGGCTGTCGAGCTTGATCAGCACCGCGAGCGCGACGAAGAGCGGCGCGAGCAGCAGCAGCCCGATCCCGGCCAGCGTCACGTCGAAGGCGCGCTTGAGCAGGATCTCGCCGACCGAGAGCGGACGGCGGCCGATATTGATGCCCGAGAGCCGGCCGACCCGGGCGACCTGCAGGTCAGGAAAGCGGTCCATCATCGTGCCAGGCCGCAGGTGCAGGGCGGCCGGCACCCGCAGGAAGGCGTCGATGCAGCGCTCGATGTCGGCGGGCTCCGACCACGGCACCAGCACGAACACGTCGTCGGGCCGCAGGAACCGCACCACCGAGACCGCGAGGTCGAGATCCTCGGCGAGCAGGGTCTCCGCGTTCCCCGTGCCGGAGGCGGGTTCGGGACGGCGCAGGTAGCTCGTCCCGACGATGCGCAATCCCAGCGCCTCGACATCGTTGTTGGCGTAGAAGTTCGTCACGTCCTCCTCGTAGCCGACGAGGTGGACGCGGCTGGCGGAGGGCGAGCCGGAGGTGCTGCTGCGGCGTACCATGGCCACCGTCCCCGCGCGGACGAGGATCGTGACGGGCAGGCCGGCGACGAAAAAGGCGACCGAGGCGACGCGGGAGAAGTCCTGAGTCGTCTTCGTCGCGAAGCCGACCAGCAGGGCGACCGCCCAGGCCATGAGCCAGAGCGTCGCCCGGCGCTGCAGATGCGGCGTCTGCGACAGGCAGCGCTCGATGCTGTACTCGCCTCGGGCGAGGTTGGTGAGCACGAAGATCAGAGACAGGAAGCCGGCCGTCTGAAGGTTCATGCTGTTCGTGAGCGGGATCAACTCCCCGTCGCCGATATAGGCGTGGTAGGCCACGTCCGCCGCGAAGCCGACCGCGAAGATCGCCACGAGATCAGCCGCCAGCAGCGAGGCCGAGATGCCCACGCGCAGGGCCATGCGCCGCCGCCTCGGCAGAAGCGAGGCCCAGACGGAGCGGCTTACCCCGTCGCCGGGCAGCCGCTGGTACTGCTGAGGGGGGCGCTCGTGAAACATATGTCCCGCGCTGTGCTGCCCTGGGGCGGTGAAGTGTCCCGACGCGGGACGTTTTCGGCCGCCGCGCCCGGTTCTGCGGCTCCCCGCGCAAGCCGCGCACCGGATGCGTGCCGGTGCCATTGCTCGGGCCAAACGGGACTGAGATACGAGCCGACGGACGAAAGCCCGGCCTTCCGGATGAGCGGTCCCTGGACCGATCCTCCGGCGGGCTGGACCCGTCGCGGTGCGCGGGCCGAACGCAGACCGGCCCCCGACCGATCCCGTTGGATGCGATCGGAGGCCGGTGTGAAACGAAAGACGCGTTTTCTACGAGAGAATCGGTGGCATCGCGGTGCGAGGCCTTGAAAGATCAGCGCTTATTTCTTGAACAAAGCAATGCGGGAGGGCCGTCCGGTTATCGGTGCGGAGCGCCCTTCGGACGGAGTGCGGCATGAGAGCCGAAGCGATTGAGAATCCAGGGTTGCCCGGCCCGCCCGAGGTCGCCGCGACGACACCGTCCCAAGCGCGCGGACAAGCCTCCACGGCCCTGGCGGTGCTCCTGGGCCTCAGCCTCTCGCATCTCCTCAACGATCTCGTGCAGTCGCTTCTGCCGGCGCTCTATCCCCTGCTCAAGGCAGGCTTCCACCTCGATTTCGGGCAGATCGGCCTCATCACCTTCGTGTTCCAGGGGACGGCCTCACTGCTCCAGCCGGCGGTCGGCCTCTACACCGACCGGCGCCCGCTGCCCTACTCGCTGGCCATCGGCATGGTGCTGTCGCTGGCCGGGCTCGCCCTGTTGTCGGTGGCGTCGGCCTACGGGGCCCTGCTCGCCGCCGCGGCGCTGATCGGGCTCGGCTCCGCCATCTTCCATCCCGAGGCGAGCCGGGTGGCGCGGCTCGCCTCCGGCGGCCGTTACGGTCTGGCGCAATCGGTGTTCCAGGTCGGCGGCAATGCCGGCACGGCACTCGGGCCGTTGCTCGCCGCCTTCGTCGTGGTGCCGCATGGCCAGGGCAGCGTCGCGTGGTTCTGCCTCGCCGCGCTTGCCGGCATCCTCGTGCTCGGCACGGTCGGCCGCTGGTACGCGCAGCGGCTCGCCACGACGCCGCGAACCGCAGGGAAGAGCACGGGCGCCGCCTCCGGCCACCTCAGCCGGGTGCGGATTGTGGCGACGATCGCGATCCTGCTGGGGCTGATCTTCTCCAAATACTTCTACATGGCGAGCTTTTCGTCTTACTACACGTTCTACTTGATTCACCGCTTCGGCGTGCCGGTGGCGCTCGCGCAGGTCTACCTGTTTGTCTTCCTCGGAGCGGTGGCGGCGGGGACGATTCTCGGCGGCCCCATCGGTGACCGATTCGGGCGCAAGCTCGTGATCTGGATCTCGATTCTCGGCGTGCTGCCGTTCTCGCTCGCCCTGCCGCACGTGAATCTGTTCTGGACGGTGATTCTCTCGGTGCCGATCGGACTGATTCTGGCGTCCGCCATGCCGGCGATCCTGGTCTATGCACAGGAATTGTTGCCGGGCCGGATCGGGCTCGTCGGCGGCCTGTTCTTCGGCTTCGCCTTCGGCATGGGCGGTCTCGGCGCCGCGCTGCTCGGGGAGATGGCCGACCATGTCGGCATCGAGCGGGTCTACGATCTCTGCGCCTTCCTCCCGGCGCTCGGGCTGATGGCGGTGTTCCTGCCGCGGCTGCGGTAATGCCTCAGCCGGACCGGAGCATCGCCTTGCGGCACCCTCGGTCGATTGTCCGAACACGGGACGAGGGCAACGCCTGGGTGCCTCGCCCCGGATCCGATGTCCGGGACAAGGCTTTCGGGGCAGGCGGTCAGGCGGCCTGCTCGTTCTGCGGCCGGGCGAGGGTCTGGATCGACTCGAAGCCCTCGAATTGCGGGTGGCCGAGATAGAGCGGCTTGGTGCCGGGCACCCGGCCATGCGCCTTGCGGAACTGTTCCGAGCGGGTCCACGCCTCGAAATCGGCGCGCGAGCGCCAGACCGTGTGCGAGGCGTAGAGGATGTAGTCCTCGGCCTCCGGCCCCTTGAGCATGTGGAACTCCACGAAGCCTTCCATCTCGCCGAGATGACTGTCGCGTCCGAGCCAAACCTGCTCGAAATCCTCAGCCGATTCCTTGACGACCTTGAACCGGTTCATTGCGATGAACATGCCGTGACGCTCCCGATCTGAGCGAGCCGGCCCAACACGACCGCTCGAATATGATGACTCTACGTAGTCTCGCTCGTAGGCTGAGACAGGCCCCGCCGCACCGCCTGTGGTTTGCAGGGGCCTACCTCAGCGAATTCGTGAGAAATCCCACCAAACTCCGGATGGAGTTGCCGTTTTTGCCGCAGGAACGTTCGGTGAACAGAAACTTGCCGGAAAACCGAAAACTTTCATCTGGCAACAGGTAGGCTCTTGCATTGTGTATGCACTTCATGGTGATGCTGCAGCTAGGCTAAACCACTGCGATACGGCTGCCTCTAAAACGCATCTGTCTGACCTGACCCGGTAGTAGAAGCGTTTCGAGATGACCGAAGACGCTGGCAAAGGCTCAAGCGCTGCCGACCTAAGGTCCTTGGGTCGGTCCGCGACATCGAACAGGGACCGTGCCGTAAGATGATGCCGAAACAGACAACCGATGTCGACCGCCTCGTCGGGCTCCGGATCACCGCGTTGCGCAAGGCACGCGGCTTGAGCCAGACCGCGCTCGGGACCGCGGTGGGTGTGACCTTCCAGCAGGTTCAAAAATACGAGAAGGGCCAGAATCGCGTTGGCGCCGGGCGCCTGCGTGAGATCGCCCGGCTGCTCGAGGTCCCGGTCTCCGCCTTCTTCGAGGAAGGCGATGGCGCCGCCGCCCAGGAGCAGACCGAGGTGTTCGGCTTCCTGCGCGCGCACGGGGCCGTCGATCTGCTGCGGGCCTTCGCGACGATCGAGGACGATCAGATGCGCCGCGAGGTTCTGGCGATCGTGCGCAGCGCCGCCCGCCTCGGCCGCAAGAAAGACCCGGAAGTCGTCGTCGACGCCGTCGAGACGCGTCCGACCTGAAGGCATCGGGGCGGCCTGTCGCGGACGGCTTGCCGCGGACATGGCTTGCCCTGTGCCCTCCCTCGCCGAACCAGCATCGCCTCGACGTCGAAGAGCCCATCACCCCGAGCGCGCTCTGCCGACGTTCGGAAGAGCGACACGGGTTCCGTGCGATCCATGCTTCGACGGGGCGGCGATGCCAACATCGCCGCTTGAGCGTTTTCCGACGAAGGGGTCACCGGTTCGTCGAAAGAATGCGGGTCGAAACCAGGGCCGAGAGGCGCATCACGCTTCGGCCGTCCCGGCGATCAGGTGGAAGAAGCTGCCCGTGACGCGGCCCCGGCGGTGGCCGGCGAGGCCGAGCGGCACCCCTTCCGCATCCGTCACCCGCGCCAGCGCGAGGTCGTCCCCCGGCGCCGGCGTGAGTTCGCTCGCGTAGTGGAACTCGTGCCCGACGAGGCGCGTGCCGGCGGTGCCGAGCAGCCCGTCGTCGAGGAGATGCGCGACGCGGTAGCCGAGATGGAGCTTGCGCCGCCGATACGAGGTCGCGACCGGCAGCAGCCCGCACATCGGATGGGTGAGCCCGTCCGCATCCTCCAGGCTCTCGCCCAGAACCATGTAGCCGCCGCACTCGCCATGGACCGGCCGCGTCTGCGCGAAGTCGCGTAAGCCGCTGAGGAAGCTTTGCGCTGCTGCGAGCCGGCCCGCATGCAGTTCGGGGTAGCCGCCGGGCAGCCAGCAGGCGTCGCAATCGGCCCCCGGCGCCTCGTCGGCCAGCGGCGAGAACGGCACGATCTCGGCGCCGGCTGCGCGCCAGCCGGCCAGCATGTGCGGATAGAGGAACGAGAAGGCGGCATCCCGCGCCACCGCGATCCGCTGCGCCGGCGGCCTCGGCAGGCCGTCGGTGGCGACGGGGGCGTGCCCGCCGGCCACGGCAAGAATCGCGTCGAGGTCGAGGGAGCTTTCCGCGAGATCGGCGAGCCGGTCGAGGCGGGCGTAGAGATCGGCGGTCTCGCCGGCCTGGACGAGGCCGAGATGGCGCTCGGGCAGGACGAGGCTCGCCTCGCGCGGGAAGGCGCCGAGCACCGGCAGGCCGACTCGCGACAGCCCTGCCTCGACGAGGCGGCGGTGGCGCGGGCTCGCAACCTTGTTCAGAATCACGCCCGCGAGCCGGATCCGCGAATCGTAGGCCGCGCAGCCGAGCGCCACGGCCGCCGCCGATTGCGCGGCACCCGACACGTCGAGCACCAGAACCACCGGCCAGCCGTAGCGCGCGGCAATGTCGGCGTTGGCGCCGGTGCGGCCCTCGCCCGCGACGATACCGTCATGCAGGCCCATCGAGCCCTCGGCGATGACGAGATCGGCCTCGCTCGCGCTCAGGCCCGCGCAGGCATCGAGCAGCGCGTCCGGCATGGCGAAGCTGTCGAGGTTGAGGCTGGGCAGGCCCGTCGCCGCCTCATGGAAAGCGGGGTCGATGTAGTCCGGCCCGCATTTCGCGCCGCGGATCGCTACGCCCCGGCGGCGCAAGGCCCGCATCAGCGCGAGCGTCACCGTGGTTTTGCCGGAGCCGGAGCGCGGCGCCGCGACGAGGAGGCCGGGGGCGGGGGTCACGATGCGGCCTCGTCCGATGGTGCGCCAGGGGCGCCGACCGCGCCGCGGGGGCGGAAGCGGCGGTCGTAATCGGGGGCGTAGAGCGCGCTCTCGCGAAAATCCGACGGGTCGAGCGCCGGTCCCACCAGGATCAGGGCGGTGCGCTCGATCTTCTCCGCTTGGACGCAGGCGGGGAGGGTCGTCAGCGTCCCGGTCAGCACCCGCTCGTCGGGCCAGGTCGCGCGGAACACCACCGCGGCGGGGCAATCCGGCCCATAGAACGGGACGAGACTGGCGCAGGTCGGCTCGACCACGTGGATCGAGAGATGCAGCGCCAGGGTCGCTCCGGTGGCCGCGAAGGCGGAGAGCTGTTCGCGCTCCGGCATCGGGCTCGCCCGGCCCGAGGTGCGGGTGAGCACCACCGATTGCGTCAGCCCCGGCACGGTCAGCTCGCGCCGCAGCAGGGCGGCGGCGGCGGCGAAGGAGGGAACGCCCGGCGTGACGGTGTAGGGGATGCCCAGCGCGTCGAGCCGGCGGGTCTGCTCGGCCAGCGCGCTCCAAACCGAGAGATCGCCGGAATGCAGCCGCGCCACGTCCTGGCCGGCGGCGTGCGCGCGTCCGATCTCGTCCATGATCGCATCGAGATCGAGCGGCGCGGTGTCGACGATGCGTGCGCCCTCCGGGCACCACGACAGGATCTCGGGCGCCACCAGCGAGCCCGCATAGAGGCAGACGGGGCAAGCGGCGATCCGGTCGCGGCCGCGCACGGTGATGAGGTCGGCGGCGCCCGGCCCGGCGCCGATGAAATGGACGGTCATGACGCCCGCTTACAGCATCGGGACGCCCGTTGGGGAGAGACGATGGCCGAGGTTGCGGCAGAGCATTGAGGGGAACGCCTCAGCGGGACGGCTCCGCCGCGACTTCGCCCCAGCCCGGCAGCGGGAAGGCCTGGTCGTAGGCCAGATTGAAGACGAAGGCGTAGGCCACGTAAAAGGCCGCGATCGCGAGATCCATGACGAAAGCCTCGACGAGGCCGATACCGAGATACCATGCGATCGGCGGCATCAGGATCAGAAGCAGCCCGGCCTCGAACAGCACGGCGTGAGCCACCCGCAGGACGAGGCTCTTGCGCGTGTTCCCGGTCCACCGCTGCATCACGCGATCGAAGCCGAGATTGTAGACGTAGTTCCAGGCAGCCGCGGTGATGGCACTGCCCACGCCGATCACCCCCATCTCGGAGGCGTGCAGCCCGAACAGCACCGTTCCGAACGGAATGATGAGCGCGAGGCCGAACATCTCGAACAGGAGGGCGTGACGGATACGGTCGCGTGTGGTGCGCATGAATTGGCTCGGCAAGTCGGGATTGGCCCGGAAGGTCTGGGTTGGTCCGCCGCCTTCTATCGGCGATACCCTGGCTGCAAAGTTAGGATGTATCCGGAAATCAGATAGATGGCCGTTTCGCTCGACCAACTCCAAGCCTTCGTGGCGGCGGCCGAGGCCGGGTCGTTCTCGGGCGCCGCCCGCATGTTGCGGAAGGCGCAATCGGCCGTCAGCACGCAGGTGGCCAACCTGGAGGCCGATCTGGGGCTGGCGCTGTTCAGCCGGACCGGCCGGAACCCGGTGCTCACCCCGGCGGGGGAGCGGCTGCTGTCGGAGGCGCGCGTGGTTCTCGACCGGCGCGAGCACCTGATCGGCGTGGCGAGCAGCCTGGAGCAGCGGGTGGAGAACCGGCTGGTCGTCGCCATCGATGAACTCTACCCCGAGCACGCGCTCGGCGCTCTCTTCGCCGATTTCGCTCAGGCCTTCCCCTTCGTGGAACTGGAACTGCTCTTCCCGCTGATGGAGGATGTCAGCCGCATGGTGCAGTCCGGGGCGGCCGACCTCGGCGTGATGTGGCGCCAGGAGATCCTACCCACGGAACTCGGCTTCCAGACCATCGGCTGGGTGCCGCTCAAGCTCGTCTGCGGACGCGACCATCCGCTCGCGAAGGCGCGGGTGGAGTGGGAGGAGCTGAAACGCCACCGCCAGATCCTCGTTGCCGCGCGGAGCGACGGGCCGGAGAAGCGCCGTCTGCGGGTGGCGGCCGAGGTGTGGTGGGTGGAGAGCCACTGGGTGATCTTGGAGATGGTGAAACACGGGATCGGCTGGGCCTTCGTCACCGATCACGTCATCGCCTCGTCCCTCACCGCACCGGATCTCGTCACGCCGGACCTGCAGTTCGACAAGGGCGACTGGCCCATCGCCCTGGAACTGGTCTGGCACAAGCAGCGGCCCTGCGGCCCCGCCGCTTCATGGCTGCGTGAGCGCTTCGCGGCGGAGCGGATCGGCAGCGTGTCAGGCGGCGACCGGGCGGACTAAGGAACGGGCTTCGCGGAAGGTAGCGGCGGACGGCGCAGCGGTGCCCGCTCACCCCTGCTTTCGGAACGACGCGCTTACGCGACCCGGACGCGGTTCCGGCCCTCAGTCTTGGCGTCGTAAAGCGCCTTGTCGGCGCGTTCCAGGCTCTCGCTCAGCGCCTCGCCGGCTCGGAGCATCGCGACGCCGAGGCTCACCGTGATCGGAACCGCCGATCCTTTCCAGGCGACCGGCGCGCCGCCGACCGCGCGGCGCAGGCGTTCGGCGAGATAGGTCGTCGCGTTGTGATCGTGCGCCGGCAGCACGATTCCGAACTCCTCGCCGCCCAGCCGCGCGAGATGGCCGCCCTCGGGCAGGAGCGCGGTCGCCCGCGCGGCGAAGTCGCGTAGCACCGCGTCGCCCGCAGCGTGCCCGAACCGGTCGTTGATCGCTTTGAAATGGTCGAGGTCCGCGACGATGATGCCGGCCTCGGTCACGCCGCCGGTCTCGGCCGCAAGGCCCTGCCGGTTCAGCGCGCCCGTCAACGCGTCCGTTCGCGCCATTCGCGCGACGGCGGCATAGCCCCGCTCCGCTTCCAGGGCGAGAATCGCCGTGGTCAGGAGGATGGAGGTGACGTGATCAACGATGAAAATCGCGATGACGGAGAGCCGGACCGACGCCTCGGACACCGGCAGCAGGGGCAGGCAGATCACCAGCGCGATCGCGAGCAGGGCCCCGGCGATCAGGTGCCGCAGCGGGGATCGCCGCGGTGAACTTCGGAAGACGTAAACGGCCGCCGCCGCCTCGTGGACGGCATAGGCGATCGTGCTGCCGGCATTGACCGCGACGGCGCTACCGCCCGCGAGCGTGAGCCCGAGATGCGTCGCCGTAGGAAGCACGAACAGGCCGATCATCGGCCCCGTCACCGCCGGGCGCCCGTCGAAGAGCCGGAGCCCGATCCAGAAGGTCGCCCCGGCGAGCGACCAACCGAACGGCGACCAGATGCTGCCGTAATAGCCGAAATCGACGAACCACACGGCCATGGCCGCGCAGACGGCGTAGCTGGCCCCGAAGCAGAGGAAGTAGGTCTTCTGCCGGTGCAGCAGCCACGCGCAGAGGAAGATCGCGGCGCAGGCGCCGAACACCAGGAAATCGGTGAATTGCAGGGTGGGAACCGACAAGTCCGTCACCGCCTCGCCCCTCCCTGCTTCACGCGGCCATCCTCGCCGTATCGCGTGAAAGGTTCCCTTCGCCGGGCGGCCTCTTCGCGGTCTCGGTTAAGGAAGGCTTGAGGCCGGGTCCGCAACGGCGAGGGCGCAGGTGGCGCCCGCGCTGGCGATGCGGGGCAGGACGAGGCGCGCCGCCGCGCCGGCGCAGGCCAACGCCGCCGCCTCCGCCACCGAGCCGACGCCGCGGCTCGCCTCGATCCGGCGTGAGCGGGTCACGACCCGCGCATCCACCGCCATCAGGGCCGCCGCATCGAGGGCGGTCGGCGCGAGGCTGAAAACGGCGGCGGCTTCGCGGACCGCCGGCTCGCCGGCCCGGTCCGCGGCGGTGGCGATGGCGGTAAGCTGCCCCGATGCGAGCCCGGCCTCGGCCAGCGCCCGGTTCAGCAGCGCGACGATCTCCGCGGCTGTCGTCGCCTGGCGAAAACCGATGCCGGCGACGACGCGGGGCGGGGTCACGGCTTCGTCCAGACCCATTGCGTGATCGGCATAGCCGGGCGCCAGCCGGTGAGGCCGCCGACCGGCACCGCGTGGGCGACCGAGAGCCGGCGCAGGGCACCCCCGGCCTCACTGAAGGCGGCGAGCAGGGCCGCCTCACCCTCCAGGGTGACGGCGTTGGCGACACAGCGGCCATCGTGCGGGAGCGCGTCGCGACAGGCGGCGAGCAGGCCGGGCTCGGCGACACCGCCGCCAACGAAGACCGCCCCGGGGGAGGGGAGGGCGGACAAAGCGGCGAGCGAGCCGCCGACGACGACCTGCACGCGGGGCGCGACGCCCAGAGCCCGCGCGTTGCGGGCGATCCGCTCCGCCCGGTCCGGCCGGCGCTCTACCGCGACGGCGCGGTTGGCGGGATGGCGCAGGCACCATTCGATCGAGACCGAGCCGGCGCCGGCCCCGAGATCCCACAGGGTTTCGCCGGCCCGCGGGCGCAGGGCCGCGAGCGTCACCGCGCGGATTTCGGCCTTGGTGAGTTGGCCGTCATTCTCGAACCACGCATCGTCGAGGCCGGGGCTCAACGGGACGATCCGGGCGCCGGGTGCCGCTTCCACCGTGACCGCGAGGGTGTTGAGGGCGGCGATCTCGCTCAGGTCGAAGTTTTCCGCGCGCGCCTCGCGAACCCGCTCGCTCGGACCGCCCATGGCTTCGAGCACGATGAGCCGCGAGGAGCCGAGCTCGCGCTCCGTAAGCAGCGCGGCGACGGCCGCGGGCGTCGCGCCGTCCCAGGACAGGGCGAGGATGCGGGCGCCGGGCTGGAGATGCGGCACGATGCCGAAAAGGTCGCGCCCGTGCAGGGTGAGGCAGGCGGTCTCGGGCAGCGACCAGCCGAGCCGGGCCGCGGCGAGGCTGAAGGCGGAGGGCTGCGGAAAGGCGCGAATCTCGTGCGCCGGCACCAGCCGGGCGAGCTCGGCGCCGATGCCGTAATGGAACGGGTCGCCGGTGGCGAGGATGCAGGTCGGCCGGCCGCGCCGCGCCAGGATGCCGGGATAGGCCGTGTCGATCGGGCTCGGCCAGGGCCGGGTCTCGGCGGACAGCGGCGCCGCCAGGGCGAGGTGGCGGCGCCCGCCATAGACCACTTCCGCCGCATCGAGGGCGGCGGCGGCAGCGGGCGAGAGGCCCGCCCGCCCGTCCTCGCCGATGCCGACGATGGCGAGCCACGGGGCGTGATCAGGCACAAGTGACGGCGCCGTCATGGCAGCGGCTGCCGCAGGGTCGATTGCATGCAAAAAGTCCGCGATGACGGGAGCCGTCTCGCGGACTTCGTTACGCGCCCCCGGCCGGAACGGCCAGGGGCTGGGCTCGGCCTGCGCCTCAGCCGACCGCCGGGCGGACGGCCAGCGGCGCGGCCATCTCCGGCACGGCCGGTCCGGGCACGCCGAGATAGGCGCGGCGGGCGGGCTTGAGCACGAACCACGCGAGGGCTGCCACCACGAGGTCGAGGCCGATGGCGATGCCGAAGACCGGCACCCAGCTTCCGACCGCGTCGTGGATCAGCGCGGCGACGGGGCCGCCGAGCAGCGAGCCCACGCCCTGAGCCATGTAGAGGAAGCCGTAGTTGGTGGTGGCGTGCTTGGTGCCGAAGGTGTCCGTGAGCGTCGAGGGGAACAGCGAGAAGATCTCGCCCCAGGCGAAGAACACGACGCCCGAGAGCAGGGCGAAGGCGTAGGCGTTCTCGCGGAACATCAGCAGCAGGCCGATGGCGACGGCTTCGAGCGCGAAGGCCACCGCCATGGTGTTCTCGCGACCGACATGGTCCGAGACCCAGCCGAAGAAGGGTCGCGTCAGGCCGTTAGTGATGCGGTCGAAGGTGAGGGCGAAGGGGAGGGCGGCAAAGCCGAACACCATCGCGTCGGCGACGCCGAACTCCTTGGCGAAGGCGGAGAACTGCGCGACCACCATCAGGCCGCCGGTCGACATCATCGCCATCATGGCGAACATCAGCCAGAACAGCGGGGTCTTCAGCATCTGAGCCGGGGCCACGTCGCGGGCGGCGCTCGCCACCTTGTCGGCGGGGATGGCGGGGGTCTCACCGGCTTTCGGCGTACGCAGGCCGAGCGCTGCGGCGACACCGATCACGGCCATGACCGCGCCGAACACGAACAGCGTGTGGCGGTAGCCCGAGGCCGCGATCATGTCGGTGATGGGGAAGGTGGTGGCGATGGCGCCCATGCCGTAGCCCGCCGCCACGACGCCGGCCGCGAAGCCGCGCCGCTCGGGGAACCAGCGCACCATCAGCCCGACCACGCCGACATAGACGATGCCGGTGCCGAGGCCGCAGAGCAGGCCGTAGGTCGCGTAGAGGCCCCACAGCGTGTCGGTGTAGGAGGCTGCGACCCAGCCGAGACCCGAGAGGGCGGCGCCGAGGGCGATCATCGCCTTGGCGCTGAAGCGCTCGATCAGCCAGCCCTGGACCGGCGAGAAGAAGGTCTGGAGCACGATCAGCATCGTGAAGGCGACCTGCACGGCGGCGAGACTCGCGCCGGTGGTCGCCTGGAACGGCTTCACGAACAGGGTCCAGACATATTGCGGACTGGAGATCGTCATCATGACGAGGAGACCGAGGCCGAGCTGGATCCACCGCGTCCGATCAGAAATTGTATGCATCATTCACTCCCTTGCGGCGTCGGGCCTGAGCAAGGGGCGTGCCAGGGGTGAAGCCTCAGGTTCGAGCGGTGACGAGCCAGCAGGCGGCGCCGAGTTCCACCGGGCCGGACCCGAAGCGGTCTCCGAACAACGCCGTGATGATTTTTAAGGCAGCGTCCTTCACGTCCGGCTCTCGCTCGCGCAGCAGGCGGGCGATGGGGCCGCGGGTCGCTACGAAGTCGGCCGCCGCCTCGGGCGTGTCGCCGACCCGCATCATCCGATCCACCGGCTCGCACTCGATGGCGTGAAAACCGGCTGCCTCAAGAGTAGGCAGGAGCGTCGCCGGCGCAGCAAAACGGAAGGGCCCCGGCGCGCCTGGTTGGGGTGCCTCGACCTCGGGCAGTATCGGCAGCACCGCGTCCCGCGCCAGCGTCACCCAGGCGTTCTCCGACATGTTCCGCCAGCATAGGAAGCTCAATCGCCCGCCCGCCACGAGGGAGCGGCGGATGTTGGCGAAGGCCGCGGTGGAATCTTCAAAAAACATCACGCCGAAGCGGGAGAGGGCGTGATCGAAGCGGGTACCGAAGGCGTGATCCTGGGCGTCGGCCCGAAGCCAATCGATCGGGGCGGCGCCCGGCGCCTCCCGCGCCGCCCGCTCGCGGCCGACAGCCAGCAGCGGCTCGGACAGGTCGGCGGCGGTAACATGGCCGCCGCTCCCGACCTGCCGCGCGGCGCGGAGCGCCGTGTCGCCCGCCCCGCAGCCGATATCGAGCACGCGGGCGCCGGGCGCGAGCGCGGCGCGGGCGAACAGGGCCTCGGTGAAGGGCGCGAAGGCCGTGTCGAGGGCTTCGTGGTAGAGGGCCCAGCGCTGCCCGACCTCGCCGTTCCAGTAGTCGCTCTGGTCCTGGTTCAGGGTGCTTGTCATCGATCCACTCACTTCGATCCTGAGGCCAGTGCCTCGAAGGCGGTCGCCACCGCAACCGCGCCGGGATCGGGATGGCCCTTCAGGTCTTTGCCGGCGAGGTAACTGGAGCGGCCGGTCCCGGCCCGCTCCATCCCGGCGGTCGCCTCGGCGCCTGCGCGGGCGGCCTGCGCCGCCGCGTCGAGGCCGGAGGCCGCCAGCGCCGCGACCGCCGGAATCGCCGCGTCGAGCATGGTGCGGTCGCCGGGGCCTGCGCCGCCGATCTCGCGCACCCGCGCGACGCCGGCGGCGCAGGCGGCCGGCCAGTCCGCACCCGCAGCGAGTGCCGCGCCTGTGGCGGCGAAGAAGATCGAGAGCAGCACGCCGCTCGATCCGCCCGTGGCGCGCTCGAGGCGCTCGCCCAGCGCACGGCACAGGGCCGCGGGATCGGCCTGGGGCAACCGGTCGAGATCGGCCAGTACGGCGCGCGCACCTTCGGCGAAGGTCGAGCCGGTGTCGCCATCGCCGACCCGCGCGTCGAGGGCGTTGAGCGAGGCTTCCGCCGCGATCAGCGCCCGGCCCACCGCCTCGATCCGTGCGGCGACGACCGCATCCCGCGAGGGCGCCGGTGCCGGCCCGCCGGCGACCCCCTCCGGCAGCGGTCGGACGACCGGTTCGCGCAGGATCCGCGCGCGCGGCCAGGCGGTGACTGGTGTCTCGGAGAGAAGTGCTGCCTCGAGGACATCGTCCAGTGCCAGGAAGCTGAGGGAGGCGCCGTGCATGTCCAGCGCGGTCATGACCGGGGAGGGGCCGAGCAGAAGCCGCACCCGCCGCCCGAGGTCGGTCGCGAGCACGGCCTTCGTCAGCACCGCCATCTCCAGGGCCGTGGTCGAGCCGAGATTGTTGACGAGGAGCGCGAGCCTGTCGGCCCCCGCGATGGGCGCGGGGAAGCGCGCGGCCATGCGCGCGGCGAGCGCGTCGGCGCGGGGCAGATCGATGCGTTCGATGCCGGGCTCGCCGTGGATGCCGAGGCCGAGTTCCGCCTCGCCTTCGTGCAGGCGCGGCTCCGGTTTCGAGCCGGGGATCGTGGCGGTGGAGACGGCGATGCCGAGCGTGCGCACCGCGGCGGCCGTGCGCCGGGCCAGTGCCGCCACCTCGGCGAGCGGCGCGCCGGTGGCGGCGGCGTGGCCCGCGGCCTTATGGACGAAGAGCGTGCCGGCGAGTCCGCGCGGCCGGGCCGCGTCGGGCAGGGCGATGTCGTCGGCGACCAGCACGGTCTCGACCCGGCGGCCGAGCGCCCGGGCGCGCTCGGCGGCGAGGCCGAAATTCAGGCGGTCGCCGGCATAGTTCTTCACGATGAGGACGCAGCCGGCCTCGCCCGTCACCGCCAGGATGCCGGCGAGCACGGCATCGACGGAGGGCGAGGCGAACACGTCGCCGCACACCGCCGCCGTGAGCAGCCCCGGCCCGACGAAGCCGGCATGGGCCGGCTCGTGGCCCGAGCCGCCGCCGGAGACGACGGCGACCTTGTCCGGCTCGGGCTCGGCCCGCAGCACGACGCGGATCTCGGGGTAGCCGTCGAGCCGTGCCAGCGCCCCGCCGCTGCCTGCGACGAGCCCGTCGATGGCGTCGGTCACGAGCCCGGCGCGGTCGTTGATGAAGTGAGCCAAGGATATCGCCTCCCGTATCACTCCTCCGGTCGCGCCCGCCGATCGGACGAGTTTTGCGCGAAGGGTACCGCCCACTCGGCGCGGGGCAAGCCGCGTCTTAGTTCAAAGCCCCGCCGCGCCGCCATCGGAGCGCGGATCGTGCGTCGCTTCGATCCGCCCGTCTTTGACATGGCGCACCAGCATGCCGGCATGACCCAGCGAGTCGATATAGGCGCCGCCCAACTCCTCGATGTCGTGGCCCAGGCGCCGGAGCGCCGCGATGCAGGCCGGATCGAACCGGTCCTCGACCTTCACGCTCAGCGACTCGGCGCCCCAGGTGCGGCCGTAGAGCAGGCGCGGCGCGTCCACGGCATCGGCCACCGACATCCCGTAATCGGCGTAGCGGGTGAAGATCTGCGCCTGGAACTGCGGCTGCCCGTCACCGCCCATGGAGCCGTAGGACATCACCCGGCCGTCATCGAAGGCGGCCAGCGCCGGGATCAGGGTGTGGAACGGGCGCCGGCCCGGTTCCAGCGGGTTCACCGCGTTCGCGTCGAGCGAGAACGACATGCCGCGGTTCTGCCAGCAGATACCGGTTCCCGGCAGCACCGTGCCGGAGCCGTACTCCCAGTAGACCGACTGGATGAAGGAGACGGCCATGCCCTCATTGTCGATCGCGCCCATCCAGACGGTGTCACCCTCGCCCGAGCGGACCGGGATGCTCGCCGCCCGCCGCATGTCGATCAGGGCCGCCTCACGGTCGAGGCGCTTCGGATCGAGGAAGGCGGCCGGGTCGCCCCTCAGGCGGTCGAAGTCGGTGACGAAGCGGTCGCGGATGGCGAAGGCGCGCTTCGTCGCCTCGATCAGCCCGTGGTAATGCGCGGTGCTCTCCGGCGCGGCGATGTTCAGCCGGTCGAAGATCCCGAGGATGATCAGCGCCGCGAGGCCCTGGGTCGGCGGCGGGAAGTTGTAGAGCGTGGCGTCGCGCCGCCGCAGGGTCAGCGGTGCCCGCTCCTTGGCCGCGTAGGCGGTGAGGTCGGCGCGGGTGACGGGGGCGCCGAGACGTTCCAGGTCGCTGGCGATCTCGCGGCCGATATCGCCGCGGTAGAAGTCGTCGAGCCCGGCATGGGCGAGCTGGGCCAGGGTGTCGGCGAGCTTGGGCTGCGCCCGGATCGCACCCGCCGCGTAGGGCTTGCCGTCATCGAGATAGGTCGCAGCGAAATTCGGCGCGTCGTGCAGCGTGTCGAGTTCCTTTGGCACGTAGCGCGCTTCCGAGGCCGAGACCGGGCAGCCTGCGCGGGCGTGGCGGATGGCGTCGGCCAGAACCGTATCGAGGGGGAGCCGGCCGCCGAAGGCACGCGCCATGTCGAGCGCGAGGCGCCAGCCGCCGACGGTGCCCGCCACCGTCACCGCCGCGTCGGGACCGCGCGAGGGGATCGCGTCGAGCTCCTTCTCCCGGTAGCGGGCGCGGGTCGCGAGCTGCCCGGCCGGTCCGCAGGCCTCGATGCCGCGCACGCGACCGTTCCGCTCGCGGATCAGCCAGAAGCCGTCGCCGCCGATGCCGTTCATGTGCGGGTAGACCACCGCGATAGCGGCGGCCATCGCGACCATCGCCTCGATGGCGTTGCCGCCCTGCGCCAGTACGTTCTGCCCGGCCGAAGCCGCCAGCGCGTGGGGGGCGGCAACGGCCGCATGGGCGAAGACGGGCGTGTCGGGCATGACGGACTCTGACGGAACCTGAGATCGGACGGGCCGAGAGGCAGGATCAGGACCACGCGTCGGCGCGAAGGGCAACTGCCGTGCTCCCCGCCACCACGCACCCCCGGCATTCCGCGATCGCGCGACCGGCTCCCGCAGGATCGCAGATGGCTCCGGATGCGCGCTCAGGATGCGTCGGAGACGGGCGGAATTCCCACAAGCCGAAATGGTTCCGGGTAGCGCCTCTGCCTTTTTGCAAATGTTGCAGAAAAGGAACTGCGCCGATGCGGGCGGGATGACATGATCGTCCTCGCGAATCGGCAGGTATCTCCGCACATGAAGCAGAACGAACGGGCGATCCTTCAGGATCGCGTGAGAACACTTGTCTTGCGCCATGCTTTGGAGGCCGCGCTACAGCGGTTGGCTCATCTTTCCGGGGCGAGTGCCGAGGAAGAACTGTTGAGGCTCGAGCATTCCCTTGTCGTCGCGACGCGCCGCGTCGGCGAGGTGCCGGGCAATATGCAACTCGCTGCCCTGGTCGCCGTCGAGGATGCGGTGGTGGCCATCCGCACCGCGTTCGACACCGTGCACCAACGCATCGAGGCCGCGCCGGCCGTGAGCGCGGTGTCGCCGACGGCTTTGGCAGCCTGAAACGCGACAATTTCGCCGCCGGCACACGCCCGCGGCGATTGAATTGCCGTCGCGCCATGGGCATATCGCCCCCGCTTTTTCGCGTGATCCTCCGAGCACCCGCCGCATCGGCGCGGGTGTTCGGGTACGGCACGCCAGACGGGGAGAGTGGCCTTTGAGCGAGACGGTAGAGCGGCACGAATTCGGTGCCGAGGTCGGGCGCCTTTTGGACCTCGTTGTCCACGCGCTCTATTCCGACCGCGAAATCTTCCTGCGCGAATTGGTGGCCAACGCCGCCGACGCGACCGACCGGCGCCGCTTCGAGTCGCTGACCAACGAGGCCCTGGCGCTCCCCTCCGACGCCCGGGTGCTGATCGCCCCCGACAAGGCGGCGCGCACGCTCACGATCTCCGATGCCGGGATCGGCATGAGCAAGGAGGATCTGGCGCAGAACCTCGGCACCATCGCCCGCTCGGGCACGCGCGCGTTCTCGCAGGCGCTCGGCGAGCGGGCGGCGGAGGGCGGTGAGGACCAGCGCCCGAGCCTGATCGGCCAGTTCGGCGTCGGCTTCTACTCCGCCTTCATGGTCGCCGACCGGGTCACCGTCACCTCGCGCCGGGCGGGCAGCGAGGAGGCCTGGACCTGGGCCTCCGACGGCAAGGGCAGCTACACCCTGGAGCCGGCGAGCCGGGAGCAGCCCGGCACCGACATCGTGCTGCACATGAAAGAGGACGCCGACGAGTATCTGGAGAGCTACAGGCTCGACCACGTCGTGCGCAAATGGGCCGACAACATCGCCGTGCCGATCGCCATCCGCGATGCGGAGGGCAAGGAGGAAGCCGCCAATCGGGGCACCGCGCTCTGGCGCAAGCCCAAATCCGAGATCACGGAAGAGCAGTACAAGGAGTTCTACCGCACCGTCAGCCACGGCTTCGACGAGCCCTGGGCGACCCTGCACTGGCGGGCGGAGGGCGCGCTCGAATTCACCGGCCTCCTGTTCGTGCCGAGCATGAAGCCGTTCATGCCGATGGAAGATGACCGGCGCTCCAAGGTGCGGCTGCACGTGCGGCGCATGTTCATCACCGACGAGGCCGAGCTGTTGCCAAACTGGCTGCGCTTCGTCCACGGCGTGGTTGATACCGACGACCTGCCGCTCAACGTCTCCCGCGAGATGCTGCAATCGACGCCGACGCTGCAGAAGATCCGCCGCGCCGTGACCACCCGCGTCATCAACGAGCTGTCGAGCCGGTCGAAGAACACCGAGAAGGCCGAGGAATACCAGAAGTTCTTCGAGAATTTCGGGCCGGTGCTGAAGGAAGGCATCTACGAGGATTTCGAGCGCCGCGCCGAGATCGCGCCGCTCCTGCGCTTCCGTTCCTCGACGGAAGGTGGCTGGACCTCGCTGCCGGAATACGTCGCGCGGATGAAGCCCGAGCAGGAGGCGATCTACTACCTCGTCGCCGACGACGTGGAGGCGCTGAAGAACTCCGCCCAGCTCGAAGGTTTCCGCGCCCGCGGCGTCGAGGTTCTGCTGCTGTCCGACCACGTCGATGCGTTCTGGCCGGAGCAGTTGGGCAAGTTCGAGGACAAGCCCCTTCGCTCGGTCACGCAGGGCTCGGCCGACCTCGCCAAACTCAAGCCCGAGGGTGAGACGGCCGAGGCGGCGCCCGCGCTCGACACGCTCGTCGTCGCCCTCAAGCTCGCGCTGGAGCCGGACGTCTCCGACGTGCGGACCACCGACCGCCTCGTGGACAGCGCCGTGGTGCTCGCCACCTCCGGCATGGGGCCGGACCTCCAGATGCAGCGCCTGCTGCGCCGGGCCGGCCGCGGCTTCGGCGGTTCTGCGCCGATCCTGGAGATCAACCCGCGCCACGCCCTGATCCGGTCGCTCAACGCGCGGGCCGAGGCGGGCGAGGATCTGAAGGCCGAGGCCGGCACGCTGCTCGACCTCGCCCGGGTTCAGGACGGCGACACGCCGCGCGATCCGGTGGCCTTCGCCCGTGCCGTCGCGGCGGCGCTGGCGGGCACCGCCGCGAAGCCGGCCGAGTCTGCCTGAGGAAAGGGCGGGATGCGGGTGATCAGATCCGCGTCCCGTCATCCCGGGGGGGTGAGCCGCAGCGGAAGCGGGCGACGCGCCAGCGGTCGCCGTGGGCGTTCTGCCATGCCGCCATCTGCGGCTGGGCGACCGACAGGCATTGCTGCGGGGTGACGATGTCTTCGTTGAAGCGGTGAACCCGCATGACGCAATGGGTCGGGTTCGCAACCATGCAGGTCAGGAAGTAGAGGCCGTAGAGCATGCGTGGAGGCTCCGTGCTGGCGTCGATCTCTCCTCCCCAGGGCCGCTTCTTCGTGTTCCTGCCAGCGGCATCGCAATGAGCGTGCCGAATGTTCCCACTCTAGTTGCACGGAGCGTCGGCCACCCCTGCGTTTCAAGCTTGGCCAGCCCCCTGAAACCGGACCCCACACCGGTCTGACGCCGCGGCGTTGACAGTCCCGCCGCATCCGCGCCAACACCGGGCCATGGCCGCAGAACTCTCGACCGATCCGCAATCCGCCCGTCTCGACCGCACGGTGACATGGAGCGTGATCGCGCTCGTGGCGGCAACCGTGCTGATCGGAGCCCTGGCGCCGCGTGCGGCCCATCAACCCGCGCCGAAAGCCGTTCCGGCTTCGGACCCGGCCCAGAATCAGAGCTGCGCCGAGTGGGGCGACGGCTGCAAGGTCTGCCGCCGGATCGGTGAGGAGACCGCCTGTTCGCTGCCGGGCATCGCCTGCACCCCCGGCCCCGTGACCTGCCTGCGCGGCGCCGGAGAGCCTTAAGCGAAGGCGCGCCCGGCGTGTCTGGACACACGATGCAAGCCCCAGAACCGAGGCTCCGCTTCGCCCCGAGCCCGAATGGCCGCCTGCATCTCGGTCACGCCTACTCCGCCCTGCTGAACGCCCGCATCGCCCGGACCCTCGGCGGACAGCTGCTCCTGCGGATCGAGGATATCGATCTCGGCCGCGCCCGGCCCGAATTCGTGGCGGGCATCCTGGCCGACCTCGATTGGCTCGGGCTCCGCTTCGATGGACCGGTCCGCCGCCAATCCGAGCATTTTGCGGACTACGCCGCGGCGCGCGACGTGTTGGCGGCGAGGGACCTGATCTATCCCTGCTTCTGCTCGCGGGGGCAGATCGCGGCCGAGGTCGCGGCCCGTCAGGCGCGCGGCGCGCCGGTTTCGCGCGATCCCGACGGCGCCCCGCTCTATCCCGGCACCTGTCGCGCTCTATCCGCCGACGCGCGACGCACCCGCATCGAGCGAGGCGAGCCGCATAGCTGGCGCCTCGACATGCCGGCCGCGCTCCGAACGCTGGCCGATCCCCTCCTCATCCGCCGCTTCTCGCCTGATGACGGCGCCGAGGAGACGGTCAGTGCCAATCCGGCCCGCTGGGGCGATGCGGTGATCGTGCGACGCGACGTGCCGACGAGCTACCACCTCTCCGTGGTCTGCGACGACGCGGTGCAGGGGATCACGCATGTCGTGCGTGGGCAGGATCTGGAGGCGGCGACCGACCTGCACGCCCTGCTCCAGCACCTCCTTCACTGTCCCATGCCGGCCTATCACCATCACGGGTTGATCCGGGCGGAGGACGGCGAGAAGCTTGCCAAGTCGAAGGGCTCCGAGTCGCTCGCCGATCTGCGCGCCCGTGGCGTTACCGCTGAAGATGTGCGGGCGCGTCTTGGGTTCTCACGGTTGTGTTGATCCTGCGTCTCACGGGGCTTGTGCCGCAGCGACCCATCGGGAATTCGTGAGGAGCGGCGAGCGACCATGAGGGGGCTGGGCACGATGCGATCGTTTCGCGCGATCCTGATTTTGTCGGCCTGGGCGCTCGCCGCACCTTCCGTTGCGCAGGAAGCGGATCGCCCTGCCTCGCCTGCGAAGGATGCGGCGACGATCGAGGCGTGCCTCAAGGGCAAGGAGACGTCCGCCCAACGGCGCACCTGCATCGGAAGCGTGGCTGGACCTTGTCGGGATACGCAAGATGGCGCCACCACGATGGGTATGAGCGCGTGCATCGGCCGAGAGCACGCGATTTGGGACAAGCTTTTGAACCGTACCTACCAGCAAGCGATGGTTGGCTTCGATGATGAAGGTAAGGCTTACTTGAAGGGTGCACAGCAGTCTTGGCTGAAATTTCGCAGCCAAACGTGTCAATGGCCTTATCACGTCTACCGGGGCGGAACCCTTGCCGGGCCGCTATCGAGCGAGTGCTTCATGGAGCAAACCGCGCTCAGGACGTTCGACTTGATGGAGATCGTTGAGAATGGGGATCATTGACTTCTTTGCGGAGCGGTAAGGAAGGCCGCCTCACCGCATCGCGTCGCGCTGCGCCATCGCCGTGGCGGTCTTCGATTTCTGCATCGTCGCCTCGGTCTGGTCGCGCTGGCGCTTGAACTCGGCGAGCAGCCGGCCGTCGAGCTCGCGACCGCGCGGTACGCGGATCTTCATCGGATCGACGAAGTGCCCGTTGATGATCACCTCGTAGTGCAGGTGCGCGCCGGTGGAGAGGCCGGTCGAGCCGACATAGCCGATCACCTGTCCCTGCCGGACGCGGCTGCCTGCACTGACCCCGCGGGCGAAGCGGGACATGTGGTTGTAGGTCGTGACGTAGCCGTTGATGTGCTGGACCTCGACGCGGCGGCCATAGCCCGAATCCCACTCGGCCTTGATCACCGTGCCGTTGCCGGCGGCCACGATCGGCGTGCCGATCGGGTTGGCCCAATCGACGCCGGTATGGAGCTTGGCATAGCCGAGGATCGGGTGGCGCCGGTAGCCGAAGCCCGAACGCATGATGCCGTCGGCGATGGGTTTGCGGATCAGGAACTTCTTCAGCGAGCGGCCCTGCTCGTCGAGATAATCGATCGAGCCGTCATCCGGTGACTGGAAGCGGTAGACCTTGCGCGACTCGCCCCCGAGATTGAGCGCGGCGTAGAGC
>NZ_JAPPQV010000001.1:0-153878 GCF_026672325.1 Methylorubrum sp. SL192 | reverse complement strand
CCGAGCCAGGCGAACGTGCGCCGGATCGCCAACGGGCAGAGCATCGAGGACCTGGCCGAGGACATCGCCCATCGCGGCCTGATGCAGAACCTGAACGTGCGCCCGATCCTCGACGAGGCCGGTCAGGAGACCGGCCGCTACGAGGTGCCCGCCGGCGGCCGGCGCTTCCGGGCGCTGGAGCACCTCGTGAAGACCCGCCGCATGGCCAAGGGCGTCAAGGTCCCGTGCCTGGTGCGCGCCCCCGACAGCGCGATCAGCGCCGAGGAGGACTCGCTGGCCGAGAACGCCCACCGCGAGGCCCTGCACCCGCTCGACCAGTTCCGAGCCTTCAAGACGCTCGCCGACGCCGGCATGCCGACCGCTGACATTGCGGCCCGGTTCTTCGTCTCGGAGAAGATCGTCGGCCAGCGGCTGCGGCTTGCCGCGATCAGCCCGGTGCTGCTCGACGCCTACGGTGCCGGCGAGATGACGCTGGAATGCCTGATGGCGTTCTCCGTCACCGAGGATGCCGAGCGGCAGGTTCGGGTCTGGGAGGCGTTGAGCAAGCGTGGCAGCTTGAGCAACTGGGGGATCCGGCAAGCCCTGACCGACCGCACGGTGAGCGTGGGCGATGCCCGCGCCCGCTACGTCGGCGAGGAGGCCTACGTGGCGGCGGGCGGCACGGTCCTGCGCGACCTGTTCGCGGAGCGCGGCGACGGGTGGTTCGAGGATGAGGCCCTGCTCAACCGGTTGGCCGAGGCGAAGCTGGCCGAGTTCAGCGCGCGCGTGGCCGCGGAGGGCTGGAAGTGGATCGAGGTGTCGCTGTCGCTGATGACGGGGCGCACCTACGGCCTGCGCAACCTGCCGACCCGCTCCGAGCTGAGCGAGGCCGAGCAGGAGGCGTTCGAGGCTGCGTTGGAGGAGCGCGAACAACTCGACAGCGACTACGGCTACAGCGACGAGGAGTGGCCCGCCGAAACTGACCAGCCCCGCGCGCCGACGCGCCTGCATCGCGCATGTCATGAACGTCCTAGACGTCTCCGAGCGCCGCGCCTGTCGGGCGCTCGGGCAGCATCGCTCGACGCAGCGCAAGGTGCCGCGGGGAAGAGAGGATGAGGCCGCGCTGACAGCCGACCTCGTGGAACTGGCTCGCCAGTACGGGCGCTACGGCTACCGGAAGATCGGTGCATTGCTGAAGGCGGCGGGCTGGTTCGTCAACGACAAGCGGGTCGAGCGGATCTGGCGGCGCGAGGGGCTGAAGGTCCCGTCTCGGCAGCCCAAGCGCGGCCGCATCTGGGACGGGGATGGTTCCTGCCTGCGATTGCGGGCGGAGCGTCGCGATCACGTCTGGTCCTACGACTTTGTCGAAGCCCGCACGCACGAGGGCCGCAAGTTCCGGATGCTGAACGTGGTCGATGAGTTCACGCGGGAGTGCCTGGCGATCCGCGTCGCACGCAAGCTGAAGGCGGCGGACGTGATCGACGTGCTGTCCGACCTGTTCATCCTGCGCGGCGTGCCCGGCCACATCCGCTCGGACAACGGTCCGGAGTTCATCGCCAAGTCCGTGCAGGCCTGGATCACCGATGTCGGCGCCAGAACAGCCTACATCGCACCCGGCTCGCCATGGGAGAACGGTTACGTCGAGAGCTTCAACGCACGACTACGGGACGAGCTTTTGAACGGTGAGATCTTCTACACGCTCAAGGAGGCGCAGATCGTGATCGAGAGTTGGCGTCTACACTACAACAGCGTGCGCCCGCACGCCTCGCTCGGCTACCGACCACCGGCCCCGGAGGTGTTCGTGCCGGCCTTCACCGCTTGGCCGGCTGCGCTCACCCGGTCGGCTCCGCCGGCCAAGCGACCCGTGGAGCAAAGGCCGACCCTGCACTAACTTAGAACTTGGACCACCGCGTGGGGGCCGATCACCGCGTAATCTGGGTCTCATGTTTTAATGCATGAGGGTCTTGAGGATAGGGATAGGTGCCTGCGCGCGGACTTGCGCTCAGGTGATATGCCGGCGGGGCCCAGACACGACATTACGGGGCCAGATTGTAATTGCTCTGCTCCTGACAGCAGAAGCTAGGAGAGCGCAGTGCCGTCGACCAATCCCGCCGGTATAAGTTTTTAGGCAACATCGGGGCAGGGGAGGGCGCCACGATTGACTCGGGACCCCTCCCCTACTTCCGCAATGAAGGAGAAGGAAATAGAGGGTGGCGCTCACGACTTTTTTACGTATCATCTATAAAATTTAATTTAAGTTGATGTATTCTAGTTCCATAACGTATATTATGCGAATACATGGTGTAGGCGCAAAATTGAGATGACACCCCCTGGCCAAACCCAAATGGCACCGCTTCTTTCATCGAGGTGGCGGAGGGCGTGCTCAAGTCATGAGGGCAAACTTGTCCCCTCCCCTCTCGCACATCAGACCGCCGCTGCTGATCCCGAGCGGACATTCGAGCTGCGGCGTTGAAGGTCCGTATTGGGTGGAGACTGTGTGAGAACGCGTTTTGGTCTATCGGTGCGGAGCGGAGATGGCGCGCATGGAGCGGCGTGCTCTTGATCTGACCGGCTGGCTTTGGACCGGGCTGATTGAGAGGATCAGCTAGGACTAAAGGAGTCGGACATGCGGCGAGGTCAGAAGACAAGCGCGGAGCAGGTTGTGCTGAAGCTGCGCCAGATCGAGGTGCAGACCGCCCAGGGCAAGAGCTTGGCGCTGGCGTGCAAGGAGGCGGAGATCTCCGAGCAGAGCTGCGCGACGAGTGCCTGAGGCAGGTGACGTCCCCCCATCGCTTTGGTCCGGCGTGAGTGCGAGTTTTCCGGTTGTGTGAGCCCCTGATGGGAGGAGCAGAGCCGTAAAGAAGAGCAGGTTCACCGAGGAGCAGATCGCCTTCGCGCTGAAGCAGGCCGAGACGGGGACACCGGTCGCGGAGGTGCTGCGCCGGATGGGCATCTTCGAACAGACGTTTTACCGCTGGAAGAAGCTCTACGGCGGCTTGGGCACAGGCGAGCTGCGGCGGCTGAAGCAGCTTGAGGACGAGAACCGCAAGCTTAAGCAGCTCGTTGCCGATCTGAGCCTCGACAAGCACATCCTGCAGGACGTGCTCGCAAAAAAGCTCTGACGCCTGCTCGGCGACGCGAGCTCGTGCACCAGGTTCAGGAGGCGCACGGGGTGAGCGAGCGGCGCGGCTGCGCCGCGCTCGGCGTCGGCCGGTCGAGCATCCGCTACCGCGCGACCAAGCCCGATCAGGCACCGCTGCGGATGCGCATCTGTGATCTGGCCAAGAGCCGGGTGCGCTACGGCTACTTCCGAATCTACATCCTGCTGCGCCGGGAGGGTTGGCGGGTGAATCACAAGAGGGTCCACCGTCTCTACCGGGACGAGGGGCTGAGCCTGCGGCTCAAGCGACCGCGCCGGCACGTCAGCGCGGCACACCTTGAGCGTCAGCCTGCTGCGCTCCAGCCGAACGAACGCTGGTCGATGGACTTCGTCTCCGACGCGCTGTTCGACGGCCGCCGGCTGCGGGCCCTGACGGTCGTCGATACGTTCACGCGCGAGGCTCTGGCGATCGAGGTCGACCAGGGCATCAAAGGCGAACAGGTCGTGGCTGTCGTCGGCCGCTTGGCGCTGCTGCGCGGAGCACCGTGCGCGATTCAAGTCGATAACGGGCCTGAGTTCGTCTCGAAAGCCCTCGACCGCTGGGCCTACGAGAACGGTGTCACGTTGGACTTCTCGCGCCCTGGCAAGCCGACCGACAACGCACTGGTCGAGTCGTTCAACGGCCGCCTGCGCGACGAGTGCCTGAACGCGAACTGGTTCTTGTCGTTGGCTGACGCGAGGAGCAAGATCGAGACGTGGCGGCGGCACTACAACGAGAGGCGTCCTCACACCGCCCTGGGGTGGCGAACGCCCCAGGAATTCGCCCTGGCGGCGGCCCTGCAGCCCGCCGAATGAGACCCGGAGGCTCACCTTTCGGCCGGACCAAGATCCGGGGGACCCTCAGGCCGACCCTGCACTAACTTAGAACTTGGACCACCGCGTGGGGGCCGATCAGGCGCACCTCCCGGGGTCCGGCGCCGGGAGAGCCGGCCCCGCTATGCGCTGCAGCTCGCGCCAGACCGCAACCTGGAGCGCGGGCCCTGCTGATCGGAGCCCGACCCGCCAGCGTATGATCCCCGCGCCCCGCTGCAGGGCGCGCGAGGCATCCGAACCCTCGACACTCCACGGGGATCGTACGCCGGAGGGGCGAGCCCACCGCATGCCGCAGCTCCTGCTGTGACCGTAGCCAGGAGCACGGCCGCCGCCGATCGGAGCCCGACCCGCCAGCGTACGACCCCGCGCCCCGCTGCAGGGCGCGCGAGGCATCCGAACCCTCGACACTCCACGGGGATCGTACGCCGGAGGGGCGAGCCCACCGCATGCCGCAGCTCCTGCTGTGACCGTAGCCAGGAGCACGGCCGCCGCCGATCGGAGCCCGACCCGCCAGCGTACGACCCCGCGCCCCGCTGCAGGGCGCGCGAGGCATCCGAACCCTCGACACTCCACTCAGATCAAGCGCCGGAGGGGCGAGCCCACCGCATGCTGCAGCTTGTGCCGGGCTGTTGCTGGGAGCGCTGTTGGCGCCGACCAGAGCTTGAGCGACGCCAGGATCGAGTCCTCGCCCCCTCGCCCATCGCATTCAGATCGAGCGCCAGACCGGTCGCGTGCCGCAGCCCGTATCAGCACCTCGCGATCTAAGCGTTTTTTCCTAATGTTTTGACTTCTGCACCGGATACCTTCCGGCTGATTGAGCCTTCACACGATTACAACGAGCGGCTAAGCTCCAGGCGCCAGGGAGGCGGCGGCAAGTTATGTCACGAATTAGGTTTATCCATATTAGAAACTTTCGAGCTATTAAGGATTTAGAATACGCACCAAGCTCAGGATTTAATTGTTTTATTGGCCCTGGCGATAGCGGAAAATCGTCGATTATTGATGCAATTGATCTTTGCTTAGGAGCACGTCGCAATGCGCAGTTTTGTGACACGGATTTTCATCAGCTCGACGTAGATAAACCAATAGAGATTTTAATTACGTTAGGCGCATTAGATGATGCGCTGAAGAACCTTGATAACTATGGAAATTACTTACGCAGCTTTGACAAAATCACTGGACAAATCCACGATGAGCCGGAGGCGGGATTTGAAACGGTCATCACCCTAAAACTTGAAGTGTGTAGCGATCTGGAACCGTCTTGGACGCTCTATTCGGATCGAGCTGTTACCCAGGCAACGACACGCGGTCTCCAATGGGCTGACCGCGTGAAGCTTGCGCCAACCCGTGTTGGCGCACTTGCTCAGCATAACTTGGGATGGCAACGCGGTTCTGTCCTAAACCGAGTTAGCGATGAGCGCGCTGATGCGTCCGCAACGCTAGCCAAAGCAGCACGTGATGCACGGGCAGCATTTGGGGAAGAAGCAGCTAAACAGCTCGGCGATGCGTTGAGTATTGTAGGTAAAACAGCGAAAGAGCTCGGTATACCAGTTGGCAATAGTGTTAAAGCGATGCTGGATGCTCATTCCGTGTCATTTGTAGGAGGCACGATATCCCTGCATGATGAGAGCGGCGTACCTTTAAGAGGCCTAGGCATTGGATCAACAAGACTTCTCATTGCAGGGTTGCAACGCAAAGCCTCTGAAAACACGTCTGTAGTTCTGATTGATGAACTAGAGCACGGCTTGGAACCGCACCGGATTATTCGCCTCCTAGGTTCTTTGGGCTCTAAAGAGGCCACCGAACCGTTACAGGTATTTGCGACAACGCACTCACCGATAGCGCTTCGCGAATTATCGGGCTCTCAGCTTATTGTTGTACGCCGAAATAGCGCGAGCATGAGGCTTCTACCAATCGGAACAGATGATGGTGTTCAAGGAACCATCCGAACATGCCCTGAAGCATTCTTGGCTGGTTCTGTACTCATTTGCGAAGGCGCAAGCGAGGTCGGCTTAGTAAGAGGCATCGATCAATATAGAACGAGCAAAGGTTTGCCATCGATATTTGCCTCAGGTGTCGCCTTGGTAGATGCTGGCGGTGTAAATAAAATCTATAGCCGTGCCCCAGCGTTTTCTGGATTGGGATACCGCTGTGCAGTGCTACGCGACGACGATGTTGCTGTGGACGCAGATGTTGAAAGTGCTTTTACCTCAGCGGGAGGAACTGTGTTTAAATGGGATACTGGTCAAGCACTCGAACAAGCAATTTTTGCAGGAGTCAGTGATGAAGCTGTCCATGAACTAATCAAGATGGCAGCAGAAGACATTGAATGGAATACTATCAATGACCATTTAAAAAATTTCTCCTCCAACACTATAGACGTTAATTCGTTTGGTGGTGCGATTACACCAGAAATGCGAGTCTGTTTAGGTATGGCGTCCAAAAATAAAAAAACACCCTGGTTTAAAACCGTCACGCGCATGGAAGCAATTGGGAGGGATGTAATTGGTCCTGACTTAGAGAAAGGAGATGCTTTTTTTAAAGAAAAGATCGATCATCTTTTTACCTGGGCCTCCCATGTCCAACCCTGAAATTGACCTACTCAACATTTCGCGTGGGACCATCACAGCTCCTGCGGGATGTGGTAAGACACACCTCATAGCCCAAGCCTTGAAGCGACACGACGCCTCTAAACCTGTTTTGGTTCTAACGCATACCAATGCTGGGGTAGCGGCACTCAAAGCGCGCCTGGATAAGGCTGATGTGCCTGCTAGAAAGTACAGACTTGCAACTCTAGACGGATGGGCAATGCGCATTGCGCATTTGTTTCCGAAAAGAGGAGGCTGCTCGGCTGAAACTTTAGCTTTGAAAACACCCGGCCGCGATTATCCTGCTATTCGCGCCTCAGCTATCGAGATAGTCGGCGGCAACCATATAGCTGACATTCTAGCTGCTACTTACTCACGGCTTATCGTCGATGAGTATCAGGATTGTGGCGTTCACCAACATAAAATCATTGTTGCTGTAGCAAGTGCTCTTCCTGTTTGTGCGCTTGGTGATCCTCTACAAGCTATCTTCGGCTTTAATGCAGGCGATTTGCCACATTGGGATAGAGTGATCTGCAACGATCTGCCTGTATGTGGGGAACTAGCAACCCCTTGGCGGTGGCGAAACGTCGGGGCCGAGGACTTTGGTCAATGGCTGTTGGGTATTAGAAGTGAGCTAAAGTCTGGGAGGCCAATAGATTTACGCACCTCTCCCGCTAATGTTAAATGGGTCCATTTGACGGGGCAGGACGATCATGCCGTGAGACTAAAAACAATTGGCGAAATGCGCTCTAACAAAGACTACAAAGTTCTTGTTATAGCCGATAGTCGAAATAAAAATGGACAACAGCGCTTTGCGAGCCAAATTCCAGGCGCTTCAACAGTTGAGGCTGTTGATCTAAAGGACCTCACGGATTTTGCAGCTGCCTTTAGTCCCACCGAAAACAGAGCTTTCCGCTCATTGATGGAATTTGCAAAAAAAGTGATGACAGAGATTAATATCGATGACACTATAAGCAGACTTAGATCTATCCACAACAAGACAAATAGGACGCCGCCTAGCGAGGTCGAAACCGCGTGCTTTGCGATGATAAATCTAAAGACATATCAATCCTGCGCGGATTTGCTCGTGGCACTTAATCGTCAAAGCGGAACCCGAGTTTATCGGCCCGCGGTTTTTCGCGCCTGTCTGAGAGCGCTCAACATTTGTGCGTCCGATAGCAATGTTACTTTTTCTAATGCTGCTATACAAATGCGCGAGGCAAATAGGCTTGTTGGTCGTCCACTTCCAAGCGTTGCCGTTGGTAGCACTCTGTTGCTCAAGGGTTTAGAGGCAGACGGAGCGGTTATTCTAGAAATGGACAAGATGGACACAAATAATTTGTATGTAGCTATGACGCGCGGTGCTAAGAACCTTGCGGTCTGCTCCGAAAGTCCGATCGTCAACACCTAGACAGACCGATGATTTATACACTCAACAACTCAGTCCAAGAAGTTGTATAGCGGTTGAAAGGGTATTCCACCCGCAGTTTCCAGGGGCGTTCCTGGCCGCTGCGTGCGTAGCACACGCGATCGCGCCCATAGCGCGCGTCGACCGCATCCATTGCCTCCATCGGGGCGGATCGCTCAAGGCGATCCGGCCGCGGGAACAGCGAGCCCTGCACTGCTTCGGCCGGGTGCAGGTCCAGCAGGAGTATGCCGCATTTCTTGTAGCGAAACCCCGGCTTGTAGATCCGCCGCGTGCCCCACAGAGCCGCGCGGATCAGCTGGGAGGTGCCGTCGGCGCCCGATCGTCAGTCGCACGTGCTTAGTCGCGTACCGACCCGCACGAGGATCGCACGCTGGCGAGTTGGGCCCAAATCGGCGCCAGCCGCGCTCCTGGCTGCGGGCCCGCTCAAACTGCGGTGCGCGGCAGGCCCAGCCCTCCGATGCCAGATCCAGGGGGGCAGGCGAGAGTTTTGGTGCTGTGCCACCTTGTGACGGTACGCGGAGGTCTCGCCCCAATGGACCCGATCCCCGACCGGCGCTTTGGCCGGCCTTGGCTCCCCATACTAGCCGGCACAGGCTGCGGCGCGCGACTGGGAGGCTCCTCCGCTGCTTGATCCAAGCGCGGCGGGCGAGGGGTCGGATTCCGCTCCGGCAAGTCGGACTCCGACACGCATCCGACGCATGACCAGGCACAACCAGGCGCTGACACGCCCGCGCCCGCGGCATGGCCTCTCGATAGCTACAGCCCCCACGTCACAAGCGCCGCCTCACTGCCAGCCGGATCAGCCGCGATCCGGTAGACGGCTTGCCTGGACAGCCCAGCCTCCCGTGCAGCCCCACTTACTGGCTCGCCCCGGCCGAGCGCGTCGCGTACCTGGGCGAGCTGCGCGCGCGTGTATGTCGGCTTGCGGCCTCGAAACCCCCTCCCCTCTTGCCGCGCCAGTGCGATCCCGGCCGCCTGCGCCTCACGGGTGACTTCAGCCTGTGCCTGCGCCGTGGCGGCCATGAACGCCACTAGGGCATCGCGCACCGCCCGCTGCATGGGATCGGCCGTGGCGCCGTCGAGCGCCAATCCGTTGATAACGGTGCGAATGGTAACGCCGCGCGCCAACAGCTCACGCACGGTGGCCGTCACGTCCTCATAGTTCCGGCCGAGCCGATCGAGCCACCGGACCACGAGCACGTCACCAGAGCGCAGGATATCGAACAGGCGCCGGCCCTCCGGCCGATCGGCCAGCCGCGTCCCGACACCGGATTGGCCACGCTCGATCAACACGCGATCGAATCGGAAGCCGGCGGCCTCGGCCTGGGTCCGTTGATGCTCGATCGTTTGCTCTACCGTCGAAACGCGGGCGTACAGGACCGTTTGCACGTCAAACCCGTCCGTTGATGCCCTGTCCAATGGTGGGCATGTCCGTTGGCTGTATTAGACTCTAACGGACGGAGCAGGAATCCCCGTCGCGGCAGTCCGTTGAGGCATACCGCAGCGGACACGCGAACGGTCGAACAAATCCGTCCGGCCGCCAGCACTCTTTAAAGAGTGAGAGAGTTTGAGCTTATGAAGCCGAAAGAGCCTTGAAACTGATGTGGGCCTGCGCCCCCTCGGCCGCCAACTCGATCCGCGTACCCTCGCGGCCGATCAGGCCCGCAGCCATAAGAGCCGACACGTCGTCGTGGACGCGCCTGTATGGGCGGCCGAGCGAGCCGGCCAAGGCGTTGATTGACGGGGCAGGCCCGTCCTCGGCCAACCGCTTGAGCAAGGCCACCCGCGCATCGGAGAACGTCGCAAGGAACGCGCCCCACGTCTCGAATGTCACGACAGGACGGGCAGGGGTCAGGTTGCCTGCCTCGGCCCGGCGCCACGCACCGGCGAAGCGCTCGCCCATCTCATCGGCTGAGCCGCCGATTCTGATTTCTACGTCTGCCATTAAATCAAGCCTCCGCGAAGCGCGCGAACCTCATCTAGGAAGTCCGATACGAGTTGTTCGGGTGAAGTGAAGCGATAGGGCGCCTCTATGCTGCCACGGTGAATATGATCCCCCTTTCCTGCCTCATTGTCATAAGCAACGATGCGCAGCCCATTCCGGCCATAGAACAGCGAATATTTGAGGAGGTGCGAGGAACCGCGCACCGGAGCCGGAACCGCCCAAAGCTTCATCTGGAGAATCGAGCCGTCCGCATAGACCTTCTTTTCGCTGAACAGGAGGGTTGCGGTCGCCATGCCTCATTATGTCACTTGGTGTCATATGCTGTCAATCGTCATTGCTCTTTAAAGAGTGTGAGATTTGAGTCTTTAAATCTCGCAATCTTGAGACGCTGACGGCCGGCCGTTGCTCGGGCGCGCGAGGCCCATCCCCCATAGGCTCATAAGGTCGATCCCTACGCGCTCCGGTGCCCGGCCGAGATGCGCGGCCAGCTCGGCCGCCGTCGCCGGCGGGCCGGCCGCCACCGCCAGCAAGAGCCGCATCAATCGAGGGGGAAAGCTCTCTGCGAATGATCGAACGTCGCCATAGACAAGGACGCCGCGTTGCCGGCCGCGCGCACCCTCATGGTCGCCGATCTCGATTCTGATGGGTTCGGCTGGCCGAGCGCCTCCTGGTGGTCATCGACGAGGCCTACACGCTCGGCCGCTTTGGCGCGATCCTGCGCGGGGCCGGCGAGCTGCCGGGCTACGGCGTCTCGCTGTGGACGTTCTGGCAATCCGAAGCGCAGATCATCGACACCTACGGTGAGGCGGGCGCGGCGATCCTGCGCGACACGGCCGAGGCGTTGCTGCTGTTCAACCTCGCGGGTGCTCAGGGCGCGGAGCGCGAGCGCTGGTCCACGGCGCTCGGCTCCTTCACGGGCGTGCAGGAGACGATCTCTCGCGATCCCAATACCGGCAAGGAGACGAAGAGCGTGGCGCCCGGTCCGGAGGCGCTCGTGCCGGCCTCGGAACTTGCCCGCGTCACTCAGCGGCACACCCTGGTCTTCCTCGCCAGTGGCGCCTACACCACCGATCCGCTCAAGCTCCGCAAGACGCTCGCCCATGCCGATGGGCGCTTCTCCGGTCTGCTCGACTTCGTGGCGCCGGTGCGGGCCACCGCCTGAGAGCCACTGCAGCGTCCGGTTCAGCCTCATGCATTGCCTGCTCAGGGGCGGGGCGAGTTCAGCGAGCGAAGTCGAGCCCGCTGCGCCAGACCGCACCGTGCCCGTAGCCCTGGCGCGTGTACCAGACCCGCACCTGCGCCGTCTGCGCGTCGAGCCGTTCCACCGGAACCCAACTCCGGGCTGGGAAGGCATAGCCCTGCACGAGACCGTCCGGACCAACCACGTTGCTGGCCAGCATCTGTGTCGAGAGCGCCACCCGCGGCGTGTTGGACCAAGCCATGTGCAGCCATACGCCGGCGATCCCGGCCAGTCCGAGCACGGCCGGATGCAGGAGCTGGCGCAGCGCCGATAAGCCGAACCGCCGACCCAGGGCCTGCAGGCGCCTGCTCGGATGCCAGCGGCGGCGGGGGCGGGCGAGGCCAGCCTGGAGCGAGCGGCGCAGGCTGACCCGGTCCGGACCCACAAGCGCCGGATCGTCGAGATGGGTGAGGCGCTCGCGTGGCGGCAGCCGCAGGATCTCAGTGAGCCGGGCACCGCTTGCCTGCTGCACCCGCCGTGTGGCCGCCCGCTCGGCCTTCTGCGCCGCGCGCAGGCGTGCATCGACGCTCGAGGACGACCCGCGGGAAGAAGGCGACGACATCGACGTCAGCCTTCCAGCCAGCGCGCGGCCGGGCTGACGGCCTGCATGGTCCTGGCGCGGAAGCTCGTGAGATCCTCGACGATGCGTCCAGTTTCGGCGAAGCCGTAGCGCTCGGTCAGCCGAGCTCGCTGCGCGCGCGATCGCCGATCACCTCGACGGGGTCACGGCCTACGGCCGGTTGGGCGAGGAGATGGCTCTCGTCAAGGACCGGCTCGCCGAGCTGGCCGGACTGGTCGGCGAGGCCCTGGCCGAGCCCGCACCGAGCGCAATCGCCGAGATCTGCCGATACCGGGCGGCGAAGGCCCCAGCGGCGTGACCGCCTCGCTGCACGCGCTCGGGCACGGCGCATCGGCGGGCGCCTACTACACCAACGACCCCTACCGCGAGACACACAACAGGGACGAGTACTACGTCCAGGACGGCGGCGGCCGCTGGTGGACGCAAGGGCCGGCGATCGTGCGCCACGGTGCCCCGATCGTGCTCGAGAGTTTTCGGGATCTCTGCGCCGGGCTCGATCCGGCGAGTGGCCAGCCGCTGGTGCGCGGGGCCGGGGCGGGGCACCGGGCCGGATGGGACCTGACTCTGACCGCACCCAAGACGTTCTCCCTGCTCTGGGCCGTGAGCTCTCCCGAGGTGCGGGCGCAGCTGGAGACCCTGCACGCTGCTTCTGTCGAGGAGGCGCTCGGCTTCCTGTGTGCAGAGGGGCTCTTGGAGGTGCGGCTCGGGGCGGGCGGACATCGGCGCGAAGGACCGGCCGGCCTGATGGTGGGCCGCTTCGATCACTACACCTCGCGGGCCGGCGACCCGAACTGTCACACGCACTGCGTGATGATCAACGCTGCCCCCTCGCAGGATGGGCGGCACAGAACCCTGGAGCCGGAGCGGCTTTACCAATGGCAGCTGGTGGTGGGCAGCGCCTACCGGGCGGCGCTCGCCGAGCGGCTCGTGGGCGAGCTCGGCCTGACCCTGCGTCCGGCGGGCCAGGGGCAGTTCGAGATTGCCGGCATCCAGCAGACGGCAATCGAAGCGTTCTCGAAGCGCTCGGTGGCGATCGAGGCTCGGATCGGTGTCGATCGGGAAGCCGCCTCGAGCGCGCAGAAGGAGATCGCCGCACTCGCCACCCGCGGCGCCAAGGCGGATCTGCCGACCGGCCCCGAGCTGGAAGCGCGCTGGCGCAGGGAGCTGAGCGGTCTCGGGCTTGATCCTTGGGATGCCGTAAGCGCGCCGGATCTGGAGCGTGAGACCGCTCCGGTGCCCGAGCTAGCCTTCGAGCCACCCGAGATCTCGGGCACGACGCCGGTGGCGCTCGCGGCCTCCGCCTTGTTCCGACACGAGACCGTGCTGGCGCGCCGGAGCCTGATCGAGCGGGCGCTCGACGAGGCGGCCTTGCAGGGCCTCGGTCTCGCAGCGGTACGGGCCGAGCTGGCGGCGCTGGAGCGCACGGGTGCACTCGTGCGGCTGGTACAGGCCGAGCGCGAGGCCTGCTGGACGACGCCCGGCCTTGCGGCGGCCGAGGCCGCCCTGCTGCGCGCCGCCGACCGGTCCGAGGCTGGACGATCTATCTCGGAGCTGGGGCTGAACGCGGTGCTGGGGCCCGGCTCACCCCTGGCCGAGGAGCAGAAACGGGCTTTGCGCGAGGTGTGTGTGCCGGCGGCCGTCAGCGTGCTGGAGGCGGGAGCCGGCACCGGCAAGACCACGACGGCGCGAGCGCTGGCGGAAATTGCCGCTTGGTCCGGTCTTAGGGTGATCGGGCTGGCGCCGAGCTGGGTCGCGGCCGACGAGCTTTCCACCTCGATCGGCATCCCGGCGCAGGCCATCGCCCGCTGGCGTCACGATCAGGCTCGTGGAAACGCCGCGCCGCTCGGGCCGGACACCCTCCTGCTGGTGGACGAGGCCGGGATGGTCGGCACCCGGGATCTTTCGGCCATCCTGACGGCGGCGGCCGCGGGCGGGGCGCGGGTCGTGCTGATGGGCGACCGGCGCCAGCTCGCCCCGGTTCCGGGCGGCAGCGCGCTGCGTGCCGTCGTCGACGTGCTCGGCCGCCGCGCCGCCCTTTCGGAGGTGCGGCGGCAGACGGTGCCCTGGCAGCGCGCGGCCTCGGTGCTGATGGCACGCGGCGAGGTCGAGGCAGGTCTGCGGGCCTACGCGCGGCAGGGGCATGTCGAGCTCGTCTCCGGCGCTGAGGCGGTGCGGGCGCGGGCACTGATGCTCTGGGGTGAGGCGCGGGCGCGCCATGGCCCGGATGCCGCGCTGATCGTGACCCGGCGCAACCGCGACGTAGCCGCGCTCAACCGGGAGGCACGGGCCGTGCTGCGTTCCGAGGGCGCGTTGACCGGACCCGAGATCGAGGTGACGGCGCGGGACCGCGAAAACAAACCCCAGCGTGTGAGTTTGGCGGTCGGTGACCGTCTGCGCTTCGGCGAGAGTCTGGCGCAGCACGGCATCCGCAACGGCACGCGGGCCAAGGTCGAGGCGATCGGGCCGGATCGCGCCGGCGAGCTCAGGCTTCGCGTGCGCCTGGAAGACGGCCGGCAGGTGGAGGACGCCTATGCGGGGTTCGTGTCGGTGCAGCCCCGCCGGGGCAAGGCGAGGCCGCAGCCGCGTCTTGGTCACGCCTATGCCGGTACGGCCTACGCCGTGCAGGGTCGGACCTGTGAGGCGACGGTCTATTGCGGGTTCACGGCGGCGGACGCGCGCGAGCTCTATGTCGGTCTGACCCGGCACCGGCAGGAGGCATGGCTGGTGATCGAGCGTGAACGTCTTGCCGCGGCCGTTCGGGTGCGGCAGCCGGGTCCCGCTCTCGCTCTGAGCGAGGCCGAGCTACGGGAGCGGCTGTTCGTCGAGGCGCGTCGCTATGCGGAGAAGGCGAACGTCGTCGATCATGTCGAGGACCGGAGCGCGTTCGTGCGGGATGGTGTGATCCCGCCTCCCTGCCCTGAGGTGCGCCTCGATCTGCGAAGCGCCTTTACGGCGGCGCAGGCGCTCCGACGTGTGCTGCAGGAGATGCGTGCGGTCCCGCAATTCGCATGGCGGCAGCTGGCTCTATGCATTCGGCATGTGGAGCGCCGAGCCTCGCGCTCCGTCCTAGAACGGAGCGCCGAGGTTAGACGCATTTTGCAGAACACGACCATACGTGAGCGGCCAGACCGACCGCGTGCAGGACCTGACTACGAACGCTGAGGGATGCGAGGGGCGTCGCCTGCTACAATCGAGTCGCAGTTAGTTGTATTGATTTCAATAGTTCCATTGCTTGAGTATTCAAAAGATTAAGTTTCTTATCAAGAGAGCCGATGCGATGAATATTGGTAATAAAACAAAAAATATAAGGAACTTATTCCTTTCCAACCATTCTGAATACCTTGCCGTGGTATCCTGATAGCGGATTGTGATTATAACTATGCTTATTATAAAAGGAATGGAGTTGATCATCGCAATTATAAAACCCAAATCCCCATAATAATTCCTACCGCCATATTTGATGCTAGAGACAAAAATTAATAAGAACGACATTGTCGTCGCTGTAGAAGACAATGCTATAAATATATTGGATAGAGTCCTGTATTTCATGTCCGATTCCAATTTGTATTCTCAGGTTCATATGATCCAGAGATTCGGATGCCACTCATGCCGAGACAAGAAGTTCGGTTAGGGGCATTGATTTCGTGCAATAATGCAGATGAAACTAGTCGGTGTGATGTATTTTATATGGTTTTCACTTTTTTTGGTCATCTCGATACGTGCGATCCGTCAGAATAATCCCAATTTATGTAGATTAATTTCAGTGACCCCCAATTGGTCAGAAGCTTTGCTATTGCACTTCAATCGCTCTACCACAACCTCGCGCTGCGGCATATGAAATGGTCTAAAATGGATTCCAGAGAACGAAGGTTTATCATCCACTCAAACTTGTAAGGTTTGCGTGCCTGCTAATTAAACGGTGGGGAGCGGACGAAGCTGCATGTGAGTACGGCGACGCCAATCGCTTGGGGTCGTACCCGTCCAGTGCAGGAAGGCCCGGCTGAAATGGGCAGCATCCGCATAGCCGAGTTCGACGCCGATCCGACCAATCGGCAGCGTTTCGTCTGACAGGAGCGCCTTCGCCCGGCGGATCAGCACGCTGCGCTGAAGGTCGGCATACCGCCTACCGGTCTCCTCCAGGCGGCGCTGCAGCGTCCTGCGCGAGAGGCCGAGACGGCCGGCAATGCCATCGATGGTGGGGCGGGCCCCATCCAGCCCGAGTTCGATCAGGTGCGTGACGCAGGCCACAAGGTCCTCGCCGATCGGCTCGTCCTCAGCCGCATGCACCTGGGTCGGATCAAAGCGTTTCGGGTTCCCGGCATCGAGATGGTCGGCGGGGAAGACCAGGCCGGCCCGAGCCCCAAGAACTATCTCGCAGCCGAGCAGCGCCTCGATCCTGGGACGTTCCGCCAAATGCGCGCCCGTTACCACGGCTCGCTCTGGCCGCCATGCGGGGCCGAGGAAATGGCGCGCCGTACCGAGCAGGTAGCCGAGCGCGAGGATCTCGTTCGCCTGACGCCCGCTGTCGATCCGCTCGGCCACGGCGTAGCCGTAGAACGCGCTCCGATCCTGTCGGCGCAGCCCTGTCCAGGTCGCGGTCTGAAGGAGAAGCGGGGTGACGATCTCGACACGTGCGAGGGCGGCCCCGAGCGTGGCGGCAGACTGAACCTGTTGGCCGATAGGCCCCAGTCCGGTGATCCCGGTGCGCATTGAGAGCCGGGCCGGTAGGGCCGGGTCGCCGATCTCGCGCATGGCCGCATCGACGAGCCGGAGCTGATCACGCAGCAGGATCAGGCGGTCAGGCGTGTCGAGAAGCGTCAGCGGTATTCCGGCCCGGCCGAACACCCGCGCGACCGAGCCACCCGCCGCCGTGATGGCCTCCGCGATCGGTCCCATGGTGCGTGCCCGGGTCAGACCGTATGCCGGCATGAGCGTCTCCCCACTGCAGGGTCGGTGCATTGGCACCGAATGGCAAGGGCGCGCGCTGCAATCCGCTTAGGCCTGGATCTGCCCGCGGGGCACAGTCGCGGTGGGATGCTCTCAGGCGTCCTGCGCGTCGGCACGGAGAGGACCCATCAGGAGCACGCCATGGCAAGGCTCGCATTCGATGATCGCAACATCGTCTGGCGGACGGTCGAGGGCTTCGATCACGCCGCCTATCATATCCTGAGTGTCGATGAGGATGCCCGGATCGTCGACCTGCTGTTCAAGTTCGCCGCAAACGAGCGGATCGCGCTGCATCGCCATGCAGCGGCCTACCGGACCCTCGTCCTACAGGGCGAGCTGCGGATTTACCGGCCGAACGGGGAGCTCAAAGAGGTTCGACCGGTCGGGAGCTATGTCGCGGGCAAAGCCGGAGGCGAGCCTCATACCGAAGGCGGCGGCGACCAGGACGTGATCGTCTACTTCACGAACCGCGATATCGACGGCCCCGTCTACGAGATCCTCAACGAGCACCACCAGGTCGTAGCGACCTTCGGGATCCCGGAGTTCAAGGCGCTCTACGAGGCACAGTCATCATGCTCTGCCTGATCCTTGCGAACCGCCCGCGCCTGAACCCGATCGATCGACGCGCGCGGATGAGGCCCATTGCGGAGGCTTGGGTCTCGAATGCGCGCCGATCAGTGTGGGTCGGCGCGCTCGCGCTTCACCTGATGGCACTCGGAATGTCCCAGGCCGACGCGGCAGAAGCGCAGCCGATCCGGCTGGCAGTGTTGCCGATCAAGCTCCTCGACACCTCGGGCGAGCCGGTCGACCAATCGCGGCAGCATGCGGAACGGATGCAGCGCCTTGCCAAGGATCTGGCGTCCGACCTCACTCGCTCGGGACGATACCAAGCGACGCTGCTGCCTGCCGAGCGCCTGCTGAAGGACTGCCCCGCTGGTGACGCTCAGTGCCTGCTGCGGGCATCCCGGGCGCAGGGAGCCGAGTTGGTTCTCGTTGGCGTCGTGCACAAGAGCAGTACGCTGATCCTGCAGCTCTGGGCCCGACTCGTGGATGCCCGCACCGGCCGGGATGTCTTCTCACGCGATCTCAACTTCCGCGGCGATACCGACGAGGCGTGGCAGCGAGCCGAAGCCTTCCTTGTCGCTCAGATCCGTGACGCCAGCGCGGAAGAGCCGGCAGGCGACTTGGGCCGCCGCCCCTGAAGGCGACTGGTGCAACTGGTATGTGGGCGACCGCTCGTCAAAGATCTCCTTCGTTCTGGCCCAGCCCTGGCTGCATGTTTTTGCGAAGCACCATGTTAACTGCGTGCTGCTACATAGCTGATTATGAAGCGCTTCGTCTTCGGTGTATTGGTTTACCGTTGCGCATGGACGCATTCTCCAATCCGCAGCGGCTGGTACCCGGCTACGCCGACCTACAACGTATGGCAGGGCTACTTCTGGCAGAGCGTGCGCCGAACGATGCGCAAGTGCTCGTTCTCGGCTCAGGCGGCGGCCTCGAACTCACCATGGAAGACCATTCTGAGAGCGATTTCCTCTGCCGCGTGGGGATCTCTGCAATCAAGACAGCTATGCCCATAGCCAGGAACTCGAACTAAAAGCTCTCGTCGATCTTCGAGCCTTGCACCAGTTTTCCGCCAACTTTGCCGATTGAACATGCATTCGCTCGACACCTCTGAGAAGGCCGGACTTTCCAAAACAGGACGAAGATTTCGGCTGAAGCGGCGACCGGAAACGATGTACATCTTGCAATCCGTAATCATCGTTGCAGCTTTCGCAACTCTACCGACCGCCTTCGCCTATCTGGCTTTTCCCTACGGGTTCGAGGTCGCATGGTTGATCGTATTCATCTGCTGCAGGCTCTTTCCCAGCCTCCTGCGAAAGCATCGGGCCAATGTCATCATAGGCCTGCTTGCGGGTGCGGCCGTTGTCGCGTCGATCTCGTTGCACCTTTTCTCCGTCGGCGAGCAGCAAGCTATTGAAGCGGCCAGCTCGTGGTCGTTGCTGGTTCCGTTGACGAACATGCGGCAGTTTCTAATCGAGCGATCGGGAATCAGTGTTGTCTATCTAAATACAATTATATGCTTTGGAGCGCCTGCGTTCCTGCCTCTATTGTTTTGGGACTATAGCAGAAGCGAGAATCGCGAGACCTATCCGATCAAGGCGACGGTGGCTTACATAAAAAATTATTGGATAGGGTTCGGAGCTCTCGGGCTGTACATGAGCATGATGAAGCTTAACCACATGGTCTATCCATTCTATCGCCAGACGACACCCGAACAGGCAACCGCGATACAGCACAAGTACGCTTCGTTGCTCAATGCCAGTTTCGACAGCTGGGCGGTGGTAGGACTGGTCACGACAGCGACGCTTTGTTCCATCATGCTCAGCGGCTGGGTCCAGCTCATCGAATCCTTCTTGCGGCGAACGCCACGGTAATCAGGGAGCGCCAGGTGCCCTCCGGAAGCCAGCCGAATGCGCCTCGCGCCTGAACTGGTCGCCGATCTGCTGACGCACCATCCCCGGATCGCCCGTGCCTTGCGCAAGAACCAGCTCGTGGATGAGGCGATCTTGCGCGAGTGGCTGACGAACGTGGGTCGGCGCTCGGCCGTGGAGCGGCTGGCGCACTTGTTCTGTGAGCTTCTGCTCCGATTGAAGGTGGTCGGCCTGGCGGATGGCACCGGCTACAAGTTACCGCTGACGCAGGTGGATTTCGCGGACACCACCGGCATCACCTCCGTTCACGTCAACCGTTCGCTCAGGGAGCTGCGGCAGAGCGGGCTGATTGAACTTGAAGGTGGCCGGCTGAAGATCCTCGACTACGCTGGCCTGCGGGCTCTTGCCGAGTTCAGGGCCAACTACCTGCACCTGGCAGATTGTGCTGCTGCATGAACCTGCGCCTTCAGCCGGTACAGGTCGCCACGGGCGGCGATGATCAGGAGAGACAGCTTGTCTTTCACGAGGGCTTCCTCGTCGCGGTGCTGATACACCTATCGGTGCGCATGGCGACAAGGCCAGCATGTGGTTCCTGGAGGCAGGGTTCGGGCGAGTGGACGATCCGAACCCGCCGCCCTTTGTCGACCTTGCTGAGGCGCAGGGATGGATCACGGCGGGGTGGCGTAGCATCCTCGAAGAGCGCTGCCGGGAACGTTCGATATATCCGCTATCGGTGAAGGTCCGCTTCCGTGCGCGATGCAGTCCATTGCGGCCGCCGGTCTGAATGCCCGCTCCCCACCGAGGCTGTGTGAAAACGCGAGGGCTGTGGAAGGATCTTCTCCTCACGCATTCTGATCTGCGTCTTTCTATGTGGCCCTCAGGTATCGGACAAGCGTCCGGCATGCCTGAAAGCCGGCCACGTAGAAGTTTGTTCTGCAGATTTGGGCTGCGCCCGAGTTTTCACACAGCCTGGACCCATTGCGGACCCTTGGAATATCAGCTTCATGGTCGGCGATGAGGCAGAGGTCGCCGACCAGGTCCGATAGATTTGCGTCCGTCCGCGTCCTCTCGCAGGTCGGATGAAAGGAGGCGTTAGACTGACGCGTCAGGTTGTCCCGGTCGCCCGGGGCTGGCGCATCGAGGTCAGGCTGCCCGCACGGTGGCGAGGAACCGCGTCACCTCGGTCCCAAGATGCTCGGACTGGCGGGAGAGCTCGGAGGCCGCGGACAGAACCTGGCTCGCGGCCGTCCCTGTACCCTCCGAGGCTTGCGCCACGGCCGTGATGTTGTTCGTCACCTCGCTGGTGCCGGCGGAGGCCTGGGCGACGTTGCGCACGATCTCCTGGGTCGCCGCGCCCTGCTCCTCCACCGCCGCCGCGATCGAGGCCGCCACCCCGCTGATCTCGCGGATGCGCGTGGTGATCGAGCCGATGGCGGCCACCGCGTGACCCGTCACCTCCTGGATCTGGCCGATCTGAGTGCCGATCTCATCGGTGGCCTTCGCCGTCTGGGCGGCCAGTTCCTTGACCTCGGTGGCCACCACCGCGAAGCCCCGGCCCGCCTCGCCGGCCCGCGCCGCTTCGATGGTCGCATTCAGCGCCAGTAGGTTGGTCTGGCTGGCGATGTTCGCGATCAACCCGATCATGTCGCCAATGCGAGCCGAGGCTTGGCTCAAGGCTTGGACCAGATGCAGGGTCTGGTCCGCCTCTCCGACGGCCACGCGGGCGAGGTCGGAGGAGCCGGACACCTGGCGTCCGATCTCTTGGACCGAGCTTCCGAGCTCCTCGGCCGCGGCGGCCACGGTGTGGACGTTGGTCGCCGCCTGCGCGGCGGCTGCGGCAACGCTCACCGACTGGTTCGCTGTCTCGGCCGCCGTGCCCGTCATCGTCTTTGCGGTTGCCTGCAATTCCGTCGCCGAGGAGGATACCGCACCGACGATTCCACCAACTGACTGTTCGAAGGCGTCGGCCATCTGGCGCATCCCGGCCCTGCGCTGCTCCTCGGCGGAGGCCCGCGCCAGCACGGTCTCTTCCTCAAGGGCACGTGACCTCAACAAGTTGTCGCGGAAGACCCGCACGGCAGAGGACATGGAGCCGATCTCGTCGTGACGCTGGGCGTAGGGAACCTCCGCCTGGGCGTCCCCGTCCGCCAGACGACGCATTCGCTCGGTCATACGGGTGATGGGACGCGACACACCGAAGAACGAGTACGCCATCGCACCAAGGGCGAGGAGAACGCCGATGCAGAGAGTCACGAGCATCGCGCGGATGGCAGAGGATTGCTCGTTTCGGATCTCCGAGCCCGCGTTCCTTCCCTGGGAGAGTTTCAACTCTACAAGCGCGCGGGTTGCATCCGCGACAGCCCGGTAAGGGCCGTACATCTCACCATTGAGGTGAAGGATGGACGCATCCCGGCTTCCGAACGGCATGTCCCGCAGGGATTTCCATGTTGGCTTGAGAAGCTCGTTCTTCGCCACAAGGTCGGAGTAGAGCCTCTTCTCCTCATCTGTACTGATGAAAGCGTTGAAGGCTTCGATCTTGGCATTTCGGTCGCGGGTGAATTCCTCGACCTTGGCCAGCGTTTCCGCCCTCACGCTTTCGGTTGTTGCGGCCGCGTAGCGGAACTGCCAAAGCCGCCCACGGGTGACGAGGACATTGATGGTGTTCGCCTCGTTCATTGAGGGGATCGTCGTATCGAGCAGCTCTCCAGTCCTGTCGGAGATGGCGCCGAGCTTCATCAGGCCGACGGTTCCTTGAACGACCGACAGCGCCAGAAGTGTAGCGAATGATCCTGCGAGAGTGCTTTTGATACTGATCTTCATTCGAATGGCCTAGTACAGAAACTAAACTTAGATGGTCAAACTTCAGCTAACAAAACGCTAATGCCGGCATGGAAATATAAATCACATATTTCATACTTCTAAATCAATTTACCGTTTTATTACCGGATATTGAGATATTATTCATCGCTCAGTTCTTCTGATGCACCGCTTTGAAAGCAGATAGGCAGCTGTCGGCAATTTTTCTCTATCCTGACGATGGCGTAACCTGACCGGCTGGCTTTGGACCCGGCTGATTGAGAGGATCAGCCAGGACCGAAGGAGTTGAAGATGCGGCGCGGTCAGAAGACGAGCGCGAAGCAGGTGGTGCTGAAGCTGCGCCAGATCGAGGTGTAGAGAGCCCAGGGCAAGAGCCTGGCGCTAGCGTGCAAGGAGGCGGAGATTTCCGAGCAGAGCTGCGCGATGAGTGCCTACGGCAGGAAATCTTCTACTCATTGAGGGAAGCGCAGATCGTGATCGGGCTGTGGCAAAACACCTACAACCGCGTCCGGCCGCATTCGTCGCTGGGCTATCGGCCGCCGGCGCCCGTCACCTTCCCAGATCTGGCCTTCCGGCTACCCATGGCTGCTGCCTTGCAGTAGCCTCTTGTAACTTGATCCCAACCTCGCCGGGTATGCTCCTCGGCGCGGTGGCGGGTGAGAGACCGTTAGCCTCTGGGGCCACCAAGCCCGCAAGTGAGCCAGGGTCCTCGCCCGCCGTTCCATCGAACCCGAACAGTCGCTTGGGCTGAGAAGAGGGCTTTCTGGGCATTCGAAAACCGCTCGATTTCAAGCGACTAACGAGTCTGGCGATAGGCCTATGTATCTCGTTGTCACGTCGGGGCAGGAAAAGCGCATTTCGATGCGGAAGAGCGGGGAGCCTGCATCGTCGGTGACCTCTAGGCTCCAACTCTGACCGATGGCCGCCTTCTTTGCTTCGGCCTTCAAAATCTCGCCTGCAAGCGTGATTGCCGCCAGTTTCGCGGCTGCCGGGTCGTCTAGGAGGGTACCGTCAGTGTCTACCTCACTGCGACCGTCGTGGACGTGAAAGTGGTATCGAGGCATGGTTTTTCTCGGGCGCACCTGCGTGACAGATACAATTGGTCACGCAGGAAACTAAATTGCGCGCAATTGAGTTGCGATTGTGGCGGCTTGGCTGACTAGGTGGTCTTGGGCTTGCGAGGGCCGACCGACGCCCCTTCCAATCCAGGGGTCAGCATCGACCATCTCTCGCAGGTTCTAGCGCTAGCACGCCCCTGAGAGAGCGCTGACGGGAGTGAGGTCGGGATGCTGATTGTCCGCTTTCCACCGAGGCTGTGTGAAAGCGCGAGGGCTGTGGAAGGATCTTCTCCTCACGCATTCTGATCTGCGCCTTTCTATGTGGCCCTCAGGCATCGGACGAGCATCCGGCATGCCTGAATGCCGGCCACGTAGAAGTTTGTTCTACAGATTTGGGCTGCGCCCGAGTTTTCACACAGCCTGGATCTGAAGCGGTCCTACTGCTCCGCCCCCAATCACCGCTTGCCGAGCGCCAAGGTTCCGTCGTTCATGAACGAAAAGACGATCCCGTGGCTCCGGAGCGCCTTGATCGCCGCTTGGCAAGCGCGCCGGGAGGCGCTCACGTCCTCGTTTTCGAGCCGGCGGACGGTTGAGAAGGAAAGTCCGGCGGCTTCGGCAAATTGCTGCATCGACCAGCCGAGCAAGGCGCGGCCCGCCCGCAGATGAAACCCGCGAACGAGCTGTTCCAGGCTCTGCCGCACTGCGCCGGGCGTCATCCCGGTGAGGTGAAGAGGGGCGATGTAGTTCACCCAGCCGTCCGGGTCGCCAGCAGCGTTCCGCATCGGGACCATCACCATGCGATAGGGTCTGATCTCGCCGCTGGCCAGCATGAGACGGGGCTGTGTGTGAACGACCTGTCGCGCCAGATAGAGTTCGCGACCATGGTCGCGCCAGCGGGCGCGCTCCTCCTTCAGGACAGGGAGCGTCGGCTCCTCGAGCAATTCCCTCCGCGGCAGCCCGACCAGCTCCAGCCATTCCGGTGAGAAGTCGGTGTAGGGATAGACGGAGGTTGCGGAGGTGAACGCGCCGGTTTGCTCGAAAAGAGTCTTCTTCCGCCGACGTTCCGCCGCGTGCGCGCGCGCCAGCATCTCGCGGTCGCTCACATCGATCAGCACGCCCATGGCCTGCAGCGGACGCCCGTCGGACGCCACGATCACCTCGCCACGGCTCATCACGGTGCGCATCGTCCCGTCCGGACGGATGATCCGGAAGGATTGCTGCGTCAACTGACCGGTCTGGAGCAATTCCGACGTCGAGGTGACGTTGTCCCGGTCCTCTGGGTGAACGAGGGCGAGGAGAAGGCCGTATTCCGGTCGGGCCGAATTCGGCTCGAGGCCGAGGATCCGGAACAGGCCCGGCGACCAGACATGCTCGTCCGCGGCGAATGTCCACGACCATGTCCCCGTTAGCCCAAAGCCTTCGACTAAGCGAAGGATACTCTGCGACGGAAGGGCGTGCGCAACGTTGATCATGGTCAGCGTTTGTTGAGCCGCTGAGGCAAAGTTGTGTCAGATGACGAAATTTGCTTTGGCTTGTTATCAGGGTCGCTAGGCTCTAATTTTTGTGCCGAATTCGGCTGCACCAAGCAAAGGTTGTAAGCGAAACGGCGAATTCAGCTGTGGGACGTCTGCTTCTCGGCAGAGATGCAAGGTCTGCTTCCTACCGAGGCTGTGTGAAAACGCTGCGGTTCTGATAGTCTCGTCATGACGGTGGAGGCTTGTATGACGCGGTTCGTTAGTGGCGCAGATCGTCACCAGATCGCGCTTCTGCCGCATCGCCTGGACGACTACGTGTCTGAGGACAATCCAGTTCGCATCGTCGATGTGTTCGTAGACGAGCTCGATCTCACGGCCCTGGGCTTTGCGAGCATGATGCCGGCCGCGACCGGACGGCTCGCTCCCGACCGGATCTACACCGACCGCGGGATGACCGGCACGAACCGCGCCCGGCCCGGTCTCGACCAGGCACTGGCCGCGGTGCGTAGCAGCGACACCCTGGTGGTGCCCAAGCTCGACCGTCTCGCCCGCTCGGTCCCGGACGCGCGCACGATCGCCGATGCCCTGGTGGGGCGGGGCATCAGGCTCGCCCGGGGGCGAGCGTCTACGATCCGGCCGACCCGATGGGGAAGATGTTCTTCAACATCCTGGCGACCTTCGCCGAGTTCGAGGCCGACCTGATCCGGCTTCGTACACGCGAGGGTATGGCGGTGGCGCGAGCAAGGGGGAAGCTGCGCGGAAAGCAGCCGAAGCTGTCGGACCGGCAGCAGAAGGAACTGCGCCGCATGCACGACACCGGCGAGTACGCGATCAGCGACCTGGCCGAGCTGTTCTCGGTCTCGCGCCCGACCGTCTACCGCACCCTCGCCCGTCAGCCGGCCGCCACAAATCGCTGAAACAACATCGCCACTTACCGCTGAAAGGCACACGTTGGAGCTAGCCGTTCGACAGCTTCAACTCACACGTCGAAGATCTTGACATACGCAAAAATTATCATATGTGAATATATCAAGGGATCAAGAGGAGACGTTGCTCACCTGCTAACCCGCACAGTGACTTGGGTTGAGATACGTTCCGCCGCCCACCGTGAGGTGCCTCTGTCATGCAGCTAACAGCGCTCCCACCCACCGCGGTCTTTTTGAACAGGCTTGAGCGCATCGCTGACCTTGGGAGAGCCGAACGACAGGCCATTCTTGATCTATCGGTCCACACGCTAACCCTAGCACCCAATAGCAGCATCATCGGGGAACTTGAGGGTGCAGTGCATTGCTGCCTCATTCTCAAAGGCTGGCTTTATAGCTATCAATTGCTCAGCGGAAGACGTCGGCAGATAATCGGCTTGCACATTCCAGGCGATATCCCCGATCTAGACGGGCTCCAGCTAATACACCGTGCCGATCGCGGCCTGACAGCACTTGTTGAGACGATGATTGTACAGATCCGACACCAAGACCTGCGCAATCTTGCCGTCGCCTTCCCCAGCCTAGCTGATACCCTATGGCGCAGGATGTTGCTGAACGCATCCATTACCCAATCTTGGCTGGTGAGCATAAGCGGGCGTCCCGCCGTCGAGCGTGTCGCCCACTTCCTTTGTGAAATATACATTAGACTTGAATCCGTTGGATTGGCCGCCAACCATCAATGTAATTTACCTGTAAGTCAATATATTATTGGAACAATACTTAATATGTCCACCGTGCATGTCAATAGAACATTGCATAATATGCGTAATCAAGGGTTGATTACGTTGCATCGTAAGGTTCTTGTCATAAATAATTGGAGACATCTTGTTGAAATGGCCGAATTTGACCCTTCGTATTTACACATTCAGCCAAACACTAACAATCAACATTCTTGGACCAAGAAATCCAACGTTTAGGTGACATCTACGGGCAGCCGCTTTCGACCCATTACGGACCCGCGATTGGACGTGCGATGCAGCGTATCAGTCGCCCTGATTGTTGAACACGATGCCCCCACCCTTCCAGGTCGAATTGGCCGATCACAATCCACATTGGTCGGCAGCGGCACTCGCCGAAGCGTCCGTTCTGCATGATGTGCTCGGTTCAGCCCTGTTGATCGTCCACCACGTCGGATCAACGGCCATCCCAGGCTTAAGGGCGAAGCCGATCCTCGATCTTCTGCCTGTCGTCCGTAGCATCGGCGAGATGGACTTGAGGAAGACGAACCTCGAACAGATCGGTTACGACTGGTGGGGGGAGTTTGGGCTTTCCGGGCGGCGTTACGTCACAAAGAGCGAGCCGGGCACCGGGCGGCGTCTTGTCCAACTGCACTGCTATGAAATCGGTGCGCCGGACATCGACCGGCATCTCGCTTTTCGCGACTACCTTCGGGGTCGACCAGAGATCGTTGCCTCCTACGAGCAAGAGAAAGCTCGCTGCCGGGCGCTCTATCCCGACGACTCTCACGCGTATGGCGCATGTAAGAGTGCATGGATCGAGGCCGTTGAAACTGCCGCTCTGGCTGATTGGCGGCGCTCCTCATTGTGAGGGGACCATTCAATTCAACCGTACGGCAGCTAACCACCCGTAGCGGACGAAACTCTCAAGGCAGTGGACGCTCTGCCAGCTTCTCGTCGCGGACTGGCCCTGCTTCCCTCAGCAGGGCCGCCTTGTCCCAAGCTTGGCGAGCTTCCCGGAGGGCGACGTACAGCTTTTCGATAAGGACGTGACCGTCCCAATCATCAGCAATCCGAATGACGGTGTCGCCGTTGATCGGCCCCCACGCGGTGGTCCAAGTTCTAAGTTAGTGCAGGGTCGGCCTTTGCTCCACGGGTCGCTTGGCCGGCGGAGCCGACCGGGTGAGCGCAGCCGGCCAAGCGGTGAAGGCCGGCACGAACACCTCCGGGGCCGGTGGTCGGTAGCCGAGCGAGGCGTGCGGGCGCACGCTGTTGTAGTGTAGACGCCAACTCTCGATCACGATCTGCGCCTCCTTGAGCGTGTAGAAGATCTCACCGTTCAAAAGCTCGTCCCGTAGTCGTGCGTTGAAGCTCTCGACGTAACCGTTCTCCCATGGCGAGCCGGGTGCGATGTAGGCTGTTCTGGCGCCGACACCGGTGATCCAGGCCTGCACGGACTTGGCGATGAACTCCGGACCGTTGTCCGAGCGGATATGGCCGGGCACGCCGCGCAGGATGAACAGGTCGGACAGCACGTCGATCACGTCCGCCGCCTTCAGCTTGCGTGCGACGCGGATCGCCAGGCACTCCCGCGTGAACTCATCGACCACGTTCAGCATCCGGAACTTGCGGCCCTCGTGCGTGCGGGCTTCGACAAAGTCGTAGGACCAGACGTGATCGCGACGCTCCGCCCGCAATCGCAGGCAGGAACCATCCCCGTCCCAGATGCGGCCGCGCTTGGGCTGCCGAGACGGGACCTTCAGCCCCTCGCGCCGCCAGATCCGTTCGACCCGCTTGTCGTTGACGAACCAGCCCGCCGCCTTCAGCAATGCACCGATCTTCCGGTAGCCGTAGCGCCCGTACTGGCGAGCCAGTTCCACGAGGTCGGCTGTCAGCGCGGCCTCATCCTCTCTTCCCCGCGGCACCTTGCGCTGCGTCGAGCGATGCTGCCCGAGCGCCCGACAGGCGCGGCGCTCGGAGACGTCTAGGACGTTCATGACATGCGCGATGCAGGCGCGTCGGCGCGCGGGGCTGGTCAGTTTCCCCGAGCGGCCTCCTGCAGGATCAGCTTGTCGAGGGTGAGATCCGCAATCGCCTTGCGCAGCCGCTGGTTCTCAACCTCCAAGTCCTTCATCCGTCGAACCTGATCGCTCTTCAGGCCGCCGTACTCCTTGCGCCAGCGGTAGTAGGTCACTTCCGTCACGCCGATGGCCCGGATCGCCTCCGCCACGCTCTGGCCCTGCGAGACCAGAACATCCACCTGCCGCAGCTTGGCGACCACGTCTTCCGGCTTGTGCCGCTTCGTTCCCATCTGTCCGTCCTCATCTGGCTCAAAAGCCATACCTCAGGGCGGACCACTTCAGTGGGGGCGGATCATTGCCGTAAACGGCAAACCGTTTACGGTGTGTCGCTTAGGGTACACCGCTTGCTGCATACTGCCTGCAGCATGCCGTTAACCGCTTGCGGTTTAGGCTGCCCGCTGGAAAGGATGCCGCCATGAACGTCATCGCATTCGTCACCCAGAAGGGCGGCACCGGCAAAAGCAGCCTGGCCGTCTCCCTAGCCGTTGCGGCCGAGGAGCGGGGCATCAAGACCTCGATCATCGACCTCGATCCGCAGGGCACCGCCAAGAACTGGTACGAGCGCCGCGAGGCCGAGGGCGGCCCCGAGGTCAACGCCCTCCAGGCCGGTCAGCTCGAGGCCGCCATGGGCCTGCTCAAAAAGCAGGGTGTCCAGCTGGTGATCATCGACACGCCGGGTGTTGATACGCCCGCGGCAACTGCCGCGATCCAGGTGGCTAACCTCTGCCTCATTCCGGCCCGCCCGAGCATCGCCGACATCGAGGCGGCCCGGCCGACCGTGCGCAGCATCGCCCGCCTCGACAAACCGTTCTCCTACGTCCTCAACCAGTGCCCGCCGGGCCGCTCGATCCGCACCAGCGACGCCTTCCGCGTGCTGCAGCTCTCCGGAGCGGTGGCGAGCACGCCGCTCGCCATGCGTGCCGACCACATGGACGCGCTGGCGACAGGGCAGGGGGTCACCGAACGCGACACCAACAGCAAGGCCGCCGCCGAAGTGCGCGAACTGCTGCAGTGGGCGCTCACAAAGATGGAAGGGAAGCCACATGGCCAAGAAACCCGCGTCGCTTGAGGCTGCCCTCGGCGGCCACACGCAACCCGTTCCGCAGGAAACGGCTGAGGTCGTCCAGCATCCGGCCAGCCGTCCGGTCAAGCCGCAGGACGTCAAGCTGACCGTCTATGTGCCGCCAGCTGCGAGCAAGCGCCTGCGCCTGATGTGCATCGAGCACGACCGCGACCTGAACAGCTACCTGCGCGAGGGCCTCGACATGGTGCTGGAGAAGTACGGGCAGCCGTCCCTGGCGGAGTTCAAAGACAAATAAGGCGACCGCTTACGGTTTGCCGTTTACCGCAAGCCGTAAGCGGTTGGGAATGTCGACAGGCTGTATGTGGGCTGCTGCAACGGTGGGCAAAATTTGGGGCTGCTGTTCCCGAATTTTGGTGCCAGTGTTCCCGTTCTGCCATAGCCTGAGTCGCAACCATGACGACCGGACGCCCGCTCACGCCTGAAGAACAGCAGCGCCTCGCGCGCCGCGAGCGGACGCTCAAAAACCGGCGCGGCCGCCGCAACCCGGCGGTGATGCCGGACCGCCTGGCGCGGACCTCGGCGTTCGCGCCGCGCAAGGTCAACCTGATCACCGACAGCAACTTCACCCGTGTGTACGAGGTGCCGGGCTACTCGGTCGTCGAGGTGAAGGGCCGGGAGCTCGGCAGCCAACACCGCGACGCGATCTACGCGCTGTTCCGCCTCAAGCGGGAAAAGGTCTCGATGCCCAATCCGGACTACCGGCCGGGCACGTTCATCCCACCCACGCGGACCTACTACGAGACGCGCACCAGCTGGCGCGAGCTGATCCGTGTCATGGGCCGCACCGAGCACGTCAACAATCTCCTGAGCCTCGTGCACGTGTTCCAGGAGATCCAGCAGGTCAGCGTGCTCATCCACGAAGGCCGCTCGCTGGTCGAACTCGACAAGATCAAGAAAACCCGCGCGATCGGCGCCCTGCCGGACAGCCGCGGCAGCGCCGCGCCGCTGATCACGGAGGTCACCTGGGAAGGCGCCCAGCTCGATAGCAGCGTGACCGTGCGCTATGGCCCGAGCGTGCTGCAGATGATCGAGAAGGCGCACCTGGTCAGTGATCCGCCCCCACTGAAGTGCTCCGCCCTGAGGTATGGCTTTTGAGCCAGATGAGGACGGACAGATGGGAACGAAGCGGCACAAGCCGGAAGACGTGGTCGCCAAGCTGCGGCAGGTGGATGTTCTGGTCTCGCAGGGCCAGAGCGTGGCGGAGGCGATCCGGGCCATCGGCGTGACGGAAGTGACCTACGGGACGAGCTTTTGAACGGTGAGATCTTCTACACGCTCAAGGAGGTGCAGATCGTGATCGAGAGTTGGCGTCGACACTACAACAGCGTGCGCCCGCACGCCTCGCTCGGCTACCGACCACCGGCCCCGGAGGTGTTCGTGCCGGCCTTCACCGCTTGGCCGGCTGCGCTCACCCAGTCGGCTCCGCCGGCCAAGCGACCCGTGGAGCAAAGGCCGACCCTGCACTAACTTAGAACTTGGACCACCGCGTGGGGGCCGATCAGAGAAGCGGGAGCGCATGAACCGTTTCATGCAGGCCCTGGCGCCCAAGAAGGAACTCTAGCTCTTGGTCTCGTGCAGCAACCTCAACGCTTTTGGGTGAGGTTGCTGCATAATGCCGCAAAACTGTCCAGGCCAGCGGCTGGCACCGAACACGCTGACCCCGAATCGGGCCGCAGCCTAGGGCCTGTCGTCGCCTGAACGGATTGCGAATTTTGGCGCTTTCTCGTTTTCAAGTGAGGAGACGTGATGCTGTCAGACGCGCAGTGGGGTGAGTTAGAGCCGCGGATCGAGGCCTGTCGCCCAAAGGCCAAGACACCGCCCAAGGAGCTTCGGCGCACGATCTCTGCGATCCTCTGGCGGCATCAGAACGGGGCGAAGTGGCGCGCCATCCCCGAGGAGTTGGGTCTTTGGTGGCAGGCGGCACAGATCTTCATCCGCTGGGCACGCTGAACCGCCCCGGGATTTTCGTAGGCTCCAACTCTTGAGAGGATGGAGCCATGACAAAGCGAACCCCACCCTTTTCCCCTGAGGTCCGTGAACGCGCTGTGCGGATGGTGTTGGAGCACCAGGGCGAGCACGGCTCTCAATACGGTGCGATCCGCTCGATTGCCGCCAAGATCGGCTGCTCGGGTGAGACGCTGCGGAATTGGGTACGCCAAGCCGAGCGGGACCAGGGCCAACGAGCCGGCCCGACGACGGACGAGCACGAGCGGATCAAGGCGCTAGAGCGGGAGGTTCGCGAACTCCGGCAGGCCAACGAGATCCTGAGAAAAGCATCGGCGTATTTTGCTCAGGCGGAGCTCGACCGCCCGTTCAAGCGATGATCGCGTTCTTCGACGATCACCGCGGGGCCTACGGGGTCGAGCCGATCTACCGCGTACTGCCGATCGCCGCGTCGACGTATCACGCCCATGTCGCGCGCCGGGCCGATCCCGGCAGGCTGCCGGCCCGGTCCAAGCGGGATGCGGTGCTCATGACCGAGATCCAGCGCGTGTACGAGGCGAACTTCTGCGTCTACGGCGTGCGCAAGGTCTGGCGGCAGCTCGGCCGCGAGGGGATCACGGCGGCGCGTTGCACCGTCGCACGGCTGATGCGAGCGATGGGTCTGCAAGGCGTCGTGCCAGGTAAGACAGTCCGGACGACGATCCCTGATCCGGCCGCGGCGTGCCCACTCGACCGGGTCAACCGGCAGTTCAAGGCCGCGTGTCCGAACAGACTGTGGGTCGCGGATTTTACCTACGTCGCCACCTGGGGCGGCTTCGTCTATGCGGCTTTCGTGGTCGATGTCTTCGCTCGCCGGATCGTGGGCTGGCGCGTGTCGCGCTCGGCGCGGGCGGACTCGCGGCCTACGAGGCCGCCGGCGGTGTGACGCTGCGTGACCTGTTCGCCGCGGACGATGGCGGCGGCTGGCTGCAGGATGTCGCTCTGCTCGACCGCTTGACGGCGGACCGTCTGGCCGAGGACGCGGAGCGCATCCGGGCCGAAGGCTGGGGCTGGGTCGAGGCGTCGCCCGATCTGGCCTACGGCCACTCGGTCGGCCTGCGCCGACTGTGCGGTGAGAGCGGGTCGAGCCCGGAGGAGCAGGCGAGCCGTGCGGCGCTGCTGCTGGAGGTCGATGCGATCGAGGCGGAGCACGCCGCAGCCGAGGAACTGCTGGCCGCCGCCGACCAGCGGCTCGGCGAGATCGAGGCGATGTTAGAAGCGCTGGACGAGCGGCCGCCGATCTTCAACCCGGAGGAGATCGCGTGCGCCGGCGCCTTCGTGTCGCTCGACGCCTCCGGTCGTCTTCGGGGCGAGCGCGGATACGTGCGCCCGGAGGATGAGTCGGGCGCTCAGGAGCCCGGGACGCGGGAGGTCGGAACTGAAGCGGACGGGCCGGACGCGCAACGGCCGGAGCCGGCAACCGGCGACGACGGGACGGCGGTGCCCGGCCCCGTGGGTGCGGACGAAGCCGGGGCCGTGATCTCCGACCGGCTTCTGACCGATCTGATGAGCGTGCACGCCCTCGGCCTGCGCGACGCGCTCGCCCGCGATCCCGACGCCGCATTGCTCGCTCTGCTGCATGCTCTTACGCTCCGGACCTTCTAGCGGGGGAGCGGCGCGAGGGAGACATGCCTAGAGATCAAGGCGCGCCACATCGCCCTGGCGAGCGCCGTGCCGGGGCTTGCCGACAACCCGGCGGCGGCTGCGATCGCCGAGCGGCATGCCAGTTGGTCCCAGCAACTACCATCCCGGCCCCAGGATCTCTGGTCGGCATTGCGCGTCTCCGATCATGATAGCCGGCATGACCTCCTCGCGCATTGCACGTCACTCAGCCTCAATGCCGTGATCCTGCCGCACGCTCAGCTCGACCGCGCCGTGTCGCCCGCCGACCGGATCGCCCGGCAAGTCGGCCTCGACATGACCCGCAGCTTCACGCCGAACGTCGCGAATTATTTCGGGCGCACGACGAAGGCCGGCATCCTCGCCGCGGTGCGAGAGGCGAAGGGCGAGACGGCGGTTCAACTCATCGACCATCTGCGCAAGGCCGACATGGCCGCGGAAGCGGAACGATTCGTGGCCAGCACCGGATGGCTGCCGCAGCCGCTGCGCACGCCTGAGGAGGGCGACGAAGCCCCCTCCCCTGCCCCGGAATGGTGTCGACCACGGCGCGGCCGCGGAGACCGGCACCGTGCTTCCCGCCTTCCTGACCGACCCGGACGCGAGCGCCTTGCCGGAGGCAGAAGCCTGGCCGCAAGCGGCCGAGTAGCGCCAGGGCCTTCCTCCGCCTCGACCGACGCCGGCCCGCTGCGCAGCGGGCCGTGCGCTGGTCCGGTGGGAGCCGCCCGTTGCCCGTCCCGAGATGGGCTGCGCGTCGCTCTGCATGCCCGGGCTGCCGCGGCGATGCGGCGTTACCCACGGCGCAGGAGAGGCCGGGCACAGTCGGGAAGTTCGCGAAAGTCGCAGGCGCGCGCAAGAGCAGGCCCGCGACGCGGCCGTCATCTCAACGGAGCCTTCCATGATCTCGTCTGCTGCCATCCTGCCGTCCCGCGTCCCCTCCCCTCGCGTCGCGGCACCCCACGGCCGATGCGCTGATCGCCGCCGCCCATGGGGTGCCGCGGCGCGTCACCGATGCTGCGCGACGCCACTTCGACGCCGCCCTGGCCCGCCTCGCACCGGGCAGACGTCTGGTCGCGATCACCGGGCAAGCGCTCGCGCCAGATCGCCCGACCGGCGCCGAAGCCTTAGCTCGCTTGCGGCGCGATCGGACCGCGCACATCGTCTTCAGCGCCGCCCTCGACGTGCGCCTGTTCGCCCCGCACGGCACCCGGGTCGCCACACGGCTCACCGTGATCGACCGCGTGCCCGCTCCCGATCCCGACGCGGTGAAGGCCTGCAGCGGGCGGGCCGAGACTGCCGCAGCCCTGCTCGCCCTCGTCCGCCGTCACGTGCCGCCCCGTTGGGGACGCTCGCGTCTTGAGCCGATGCCAACCGGCGCGCTGGCAGGACTTGCGGCACCGATGGGGCCGGAGCGCTGCCCGCACGCTCCCTTGTTGCGGTCGCCGTTGGGCGCCCCGTCGAGAGGGAGAGGTCAAGTGCGCGGCGCGTGACGGGTTTAGAGGTCGGGAGAGAGGCTCCGCGGCCGCTCGTCGCGAAGGTCTGTCCGATGGCGCACTCCCCTCCCCGGCCCACGCCGGATCGTACCAACGTGTATCGCGAGGTTACCGACTGCATCATCGTCGACTTGGAGGGCGGCCGCCTGCCCTGGGTCCAGCCCTGGTCCTCCGGCCGCATCCGGGCACCGCTTGGATTGCCCGCCAACGCTGCCACCGGCCGCCGTTGCTCGGGCATCAGCATTCTAATCCTATGATGCGCCGTAGTGGAGCGCGGTTTCGCCGGTCATGCGGGACCGCGAGGTCCGGCAAGCTCTTGGTGAAGGTGCAGCGGGGGCAGGCAGGATTGCCGCAGCGCAGGCGGCGCAGGTGCAGGCGCAGACAGACGGAGCGGCACTGCCAGGGCAGATCGGCGAGGCAGCGTTTGTAGTGGCCGTGGGCGCGATCCGATCGCGTGCGGCAGGCTGGACAGCTCGGCGTAGTCGATCGTGGCACTGCCAGCACCGTCACCCGCTCGGGCTCGGGCGAGACCGCGATGACGCGCAGCGAGGCTGGAATGAAGGGGAGCAAACGTTTGGGCATGGGCGGATCCGGGCTAACTCTAATCCTCCGAATCTCCGCCCAGAGCGAAGGCTCCCGTTCTTATTCTCACCGCCCCACAAGGTGACAGAGAACCGATACTCCCTGATTGTGGGCATCGAAAATTCCCTGGTCGGTGCTATGGCCCGCAGAGAGGCGACGCCCCGCGCCCTCTCGGGCTTTTCCATCATCGGCCACCATGCCTGCCGACACGGATCGGCTGGGAGCTGCGGGCAGGCGGCCTGGCGGGAGGCGGGGCGCGCTGAAATGTGCGACCGCTCTACCGACCTGACCCGCCAAGCGGGGACACTGATGGATGCCGCCCGCGCGCTTGCCGAGGCCTGTCGGGCCCTCGGCGCTCAGGGTGCGTCCGCGGCGCCGGGCTGGCCCCTCATGGGTCTGCTGCGCCAGCCGCACCCTGCGCGGACAACGCCGCTGCGGCTTGGCCAACGCGGCCCGGACTGCAGCGTGCAGTCAGGCCTGCCTAAGAGCGCAGCGCCGCCGCCCTCCACCGTCCCACCATCGGTGCCGAGCGCCGCCCGCTCGCCGCGCTGGCGGCTGCGCACCCTACCGGCATGATGGAAGCGCAGTGGGCGGTCGCCGCTGGGCTGGAGCGCACGGGCGACACCTTCAAGATCTACGAGTTCCCGCCTGTGGGGTGCGTGCCGGATCGAACAGCGCGGCAGCCTGTTCTACGCAACGGACGAAGGATTCCTTGCGCTCGGCGAGATGAAGATCCCGGTCGTGCCCGAGCCGGGACCGGACCTCGCCGCGTTCTGGGCCGAGCGTATCCCGGGCGCGGGGTCGATGCTCTGGCAACTCGCCGAGACGTGGCCGGTGGCAACCGCGCGCGCTGCCCTTGCGGATACGCTTAGGCTCACGGCGTCTGGTGGTACCTTCAACACCTACCTCTTGCGCCTGCGATCCGCAGTGTTGATCGCGGAGCCGGAGCACGGACAGGTCCGCATCGTCGATGCGCTGGTCTGTCGAACCGAGCCCTGCATCAAGGCGTCCGGAACGCAGGTCCGACCCGCGGGTTCCTCCACACGCGAATCCGCGATCGAGCTTGTGCCGGGCTTGCGCGGGACTCGACTCCCGAAACCGAATCGGTCCTCTATGCTCGCTTGCGGTGCTAGGGTGATATTCGTCACCAAACCGCAAACGAGTCGGGAGCATGAATCAGCACGTTCCTCTCGGGCCCCTCGCGCCCGCGCCGAACACCACAGCCGGGAAGGACGCACGCCTTCTTGAGCGGAAGCTGCGCGAGATCGCGGCCGTCGTGTTCTCGCCCTCCGAGACGAAGACGCTCCGGCGCTTCACCTCGGGCGAGGTCGCACGCATCCTCGGCGTGACCGATAGCCGGATCCGGCAACTCTCGCCCGATCTGCTCGTCTCCGAGCCCGAGGTCGCGCCGGGCGGGCGCCGGCTCTACACGCTTGCCGACATCCACGCCTTCCGCGCGCATCTGCACGAGATCGACCGGGTCGGCCGGCGCTACCAGCCACATCGAAATGCCGAAGCAGGCGAGCACCTGCAAGTCATCGCCTGCGTGAACTTCAAGGGCGGGTCCGGCAAGACCACGACCGCGGCCCACCTCGCGCAGTCCCTCGTGCTGCGCGGCTACCGCGTGTTGGCGATCGATCTCGACCCACAGGCCTCGCTCTCTACGTTGCTCGGCGTCCGGCCGGAGAACGAGGCGACCCCCTACCCCACTATCTATGACGCGATCCGCTACGGGGCGGAGCGACGGGGCATGCAGGAGGTGATCCGGCAGACCTATTTCACCGGCCTGGATCTCGTGCCAGCCGACCTTGAGCTTGAGGTGTTCGAGTTCGAGGCACCGATGCACTTGGCACGGCGGCAGCCTGGCGACACCGAGCCCCCCTTCTTTGCTCGGATCAGCTTGGCGCTGAGCGAGGTGGCGGACGCCTACGACGCCGTGGTGATCGATTGCCCGCCCCGGCTCGGCTATCTCACGATCTCGGCGCTCGCCGCCGCGACGGCGCTCCTCATCACCATCCACCCGCAGATGCTCGATGTCTCGAGCATGCGGCAATTCCTGACCATGATGGACGAGCTGATGGAGCCGGTCCGCGCCCAGGGCGGCGCGCCGGCCCACGACTGGTTCCGCTACCTCGTCACTCGATTTGAGCCGAACGACACCCCACAGACGGAGGTTGTCGCGATGCTGCGTGGGCTGTTCGGCGAGCGCGTGCTGACGAAGGCCATGCTCGACTCGGCCGCAGTCGCGAACTCCGGACTACGCGGGCAGACCGTCTACGAGACCCCGCTACGCCGCGACGAAGTGACGGGATCGACCTACCGGCGCGCCCTTGACGCGCTCGACGCAGTGAACGGCGAGATCGAGAGCTTGATCGGCCGGGCGTGGGGCCGCGCATGAGCCAGAAGAAACGCCTTTCCGCGATAATGGGCTCGCCGATCCAGGCAGATGCCCCGCACCCCGCGGATGCTGAGAAATCAACGGCTTCACCCCCTGTAGCAGGTGCTACAGCCCCGCCCCCGCCTGAGAAGCGATCTGGGGCTGCGCGTTCCATGGCTTCCCTCTGGCTCGCGCAGACAGCCCCCGCTCTCGCGGAAGACGGGGTTGTCGAACTGGACCCCAACCTCTGCGACCCGTCCGCCATCGCCGACCGGGTGCCGGACGCCACCGATGCGGCCTTTACCGCCTTCGTGGACCAGGTCCGGGAGGAAGGCCAGCACACGCCGATCCTTGTGCGCAAGCATCCAGCGGCGCCGGGACGCTACGAGATCGCCTACGGGCGCCGCCGCACGCGCGCGGCCCGCGAGATCGGCAAGCCAGTCCGGGCTGTGGTGCGAGACCTGAGCGACGCCGAACTGGTCGTGGCGCAGGGTTCCGAGAACCTGGCCCGCGAGGATCTGAGTTACATCGAGCGGGCCCACTTCGCCCGGAACATGGAGCAGGCCGGCGTCGCGCGTGAGGTGATCCTGAAGGCCATGGGCGTTCATCGCCCGGACCTCGTGAACTACCTCGCGGTGGCGGAGGCGATCCCCGCACCCGTGCTCGCCGCGATCGGGCCAGCGCCGAAGATCGGCCGCCCGCGCTGGCTCACGCTCGCCGACCGGATTCAGGGCGCATCACCGGAGCAGGTCGATACCGCCCTCGCCTCCCCGGACCTTGCCGGTAAGCCGTCGGACGAGCGATTCGCCGTGGTGCTGACCGCGCTCACCGCGGCGCCGAAGCCGGCTCGCAAGCCGAAGGGTGAAACGATGAAAGACTCCAAGGGGATGAAATTCGCCCGTGTCGAGCGCAGCACGTCCGGCGTGCGCGTGACGACCGACGAGAAGATCGAGCCCGGATTCGGCGACTACCTTGCCGGCCGGCTTCACGAGATCCTTGCCGCCTACCGGGCGAGCAAGGGCTAACCCCGCCGATCCACCACCAACAGGAAGGAGACGAGGACACCGTCAAAAGAAAGGGCCCACCGAACCGAAGTGCGGCAGACCCCCTCTCTGTAGTCCTGGCAGACCCAGAGAATCACATCTCCCGGCACATCGCAAGGCTGAACACCGCCGACCGCGCGTGATTGCGTGACGGCGAACGCCCCATCTTGGCCCGGTACTCGATCCGAGCATGCTCCACATTACGACGCCCTTCGGGCGGCGATCGTTGACGGCTGCGCAAGTGCGAGCGCAGGCGAACGCAGACTGCTGCCTGCGCGAGACCACCGTCCAGAAGTGGACCGTGCTCCGCGACATCACCGAGGCGCGCGCGCAGCTCGGCCTCTCGTCGCCGAGCCTCGCCGTGCTCGACGCGCTGGCAAGCTTCCTGCCAGAGACCGCGCTGCAGATCGGGGAGGGGCCCGGGCTCGTCGTCTTCCCGTCGAACCGGGCGCTGGGCTCGCGCACGCGCGGTATGGCCGAGTCCACGATCCGGCGCCATCTCGCCGCCCTGGTAGAGGCCGGCATCGTCATCCGCCGGGATAGCCCGAATGGAAAGCGCTACTGCCGGCGCGGGGCAGGGGGCCAAGTCGCACAGGCCTACGGCTTCGACCTCGCCCCGCTTGTCGCCCGCGCGTCCGAGTTCGCTGATTTAGCCGAGACCGTGCGCGCCGCGGCGATGGCGCTGCGCGTGGTCCGCGAGCGCGTTACGCTGCTGCGCCGGGACTGCGTGAAGCTGATCCAGGCTCTGGAGGCGGCGGAGGGCGCGCCGGGCGCCGCGGAGCCGTTGAGAGCCCGCTACGGCGCGATCCTGGGCGCCCTGCCCCGCGTGGCTGCCCGCGCCAATTTGGACGCGACTGCAGAGGCCCTGGCTGGGCTGGCGGCCGACGTGGGCAAGCTGTTGCTTGCGCATCAAGAAGTCGCGAATTCGAGCGGCAATGCCGGTCAGGATGAGCGGCACTGTCAGAATTCAAACCCCGAACTTTTTAGTTATGAACCAGCCTCCAAGATGGGGGGGAAGGGATCGACATCGCCCGGTCCGGTAAACGGCGCGCCGGCCGCACGCGGTGAGGCAGGGCAGGGGGCGGCCACCGCTCACCTCCCGACCCGCACCACTTACCCACTCGGTCTCGTCCTAGACGCATGCCCCGACATTCGGAGCTACGCTCGGGGCGGCATCGGCTCCTGGCGGGATCTCATCGACACCGCAGGTCTCGTCCGGTCCATACTTGGGATCAGCCCTCATGCTTGGGGCGAAGCCCGTGAGGTGATGGGCGATGATGCGGCAGCGGTGACACTTGCAGCGATCCTGCAGCGGGCTGAGCACATCAAGGCGCCGGGGGGCTACCTGCGCGCGCTGGTCGACCGGCAGCGGCGAGGAGAGTTCAGCCTGGGGCCGGTGCTGCAGGCGCTCAGCCGCGGCCGACTCGCACGCCGTGCTGCTGGTGGTTAAGAGCGCCTAACAGAACCGGTAGATCTGGTTGAGTGTGATGAGGCTTGCCGCGAGGGTGGTGAAGGCCTCCTAGATGTCGGCGCGGCGCTCGTAGCGGATGGGCAGGCGGCGGAAGCGGTTGAATTACGCGTAGGTGCGCTCGACCACCCATCGGTGTCGGCCAAGCCTCTCGCTGCTCTCGATGCCCTTGCGGGCGATGCGCGGAACGATCCCCCGCGCCCGGCACTCCTGCCGGCGCGCCTTGGCATCGTAGGCCTTGTCGGCGTGCAGCTTGTCAGGGCGTCGGCGCGGTCGGCCGCGCCGGCCCGCGCTCAGTGGCGGGATGGCATCGAGGGTCGGTGCCATCTCCGGGCTGTCGTGTCGGTTGGCCCCCGTCAGCCTCACCCCCAGCGGCGTGCCGCCGGCGTCGATGACGAGGTGGCGCTTCGTGCCCGGCTTGCCCCGGTCCGTCGGGTTCGGGCCGGTGGCAGCCCCCCTTTATGGATGGCCCGCCCCTCACCGGGCTGCCCTGCTAGCCTTGCAGGGTCGCTAAGTTGAAGGGACGGAGCGGGACGATGACGATCGCGGTGCTGGGGATCGATCTGGGCAAGAACAGCTGCAGCCTGGTCGGGCTGGACGCGGCGGGGCGGGTCGTGCTGCGCCGCCGGATGCGGCGCGAGACGGTGATCGCCTTCAGCGCGAAGTTGCCGGGGTGCGTCGTGGCAATGGAGGCGTGCTGCGGTGCGCACCACACGGGCCGAGCCCTCGTGGAGCAGGGGCACACGGTCCGACTGATGTCGCCGGAATACGTGCGCCCGTACGTCAAGGCGCAGAAGAACGACGACCGCGACGCCGAAGCCATCGCCGAGGCGGCCACCCGCCCAACGATGCGGTTCGTGGCGCTCAAATCCGAGGCGCAGCTCGACGTGCAGACCCTGCACCGGGTCCGCGACCAGCTCGTGGGCGAGCGCACGGCGCTGATGAACCAGGTCCGCGCCATCCTTCTGGAGCGCGGCTATGTCGTAGCGCAGGGGCGGGCCAAGCTGGCTGCCTGTCTAACCGAGTTACTCGACACGGAGGCGGTCTCCTCCCTCACAGCGCGCATGCGCACCCTTGTGGCGGAGGTGCGCGAGCGCTGGCAGAGCCTCGACCGGCGCATCGCCGCGCTGGATGCCGAGTTCGCCGAGCAGGCGCGCACGGACGAGAACGCGCGGCGGCTGACGACCATCCCGGGCATCGGCGCGCTCAACGCGACCGCGCTGGTTGCGGCCATCGGCGACGTGGCCACCTTCGCGCGCGGGCGCGACCTGGCAGCCTGGCTCGGCCTCGTACCGCGGCAGGTCACGACCGGAGGGAAGCCCAAGCTCGTCGGCATCACCAAGCGCGGCAGCAAGTACCTGCGCAAGACGCTCATCCAGGGCGCCCGGGCCGCGATGCAGACGCTCCGGCAGGGTGACACGCGGCTCGGGCAGTGGCTGCGCGGGTTGCTGGCGCGAGCGCACACCAACACGGCGGTGGTGGCCTTGGCAGCCAAGATGGCGCGCATCGTCTGGGCGCTGCTGCGCCACGGGCGCGTCTTTCAAGCTCTCCGCCGCGGATCGCCTTCGGTTGGAGGCCCTGGTCGCGGATCGAAACACGCCACAGAAGCACGTCTGGCGGGCTCGCATGGTGTTGCTTAGCGCCGATGGGCTCGGGACGCACGCGATCATGCGTGAGGCGGGCGTCTCCAAGACGGCGGTCTGGCGCTGGCAGGACCGCTTCGCGCAGGAAGGCGTCGCAGGGCTCCTGCGGGATAAGACGCGGCCGGCGCGCATCCCGCCGCTGGGGCCGGAGGTGGCTCTGACGCAGGAAGAGCCGCCCGGCGAGACCACGCATTGGACGGCCGCCGCCATGAGCAAGGTCGCGGCCATCAGCGTCTCGTCAGTGCAACGGATCTGGCGTGGGCATGGGCTGCAGCCGCATCGGGTCCGGCAGTTCAAGCTCTCCACCGACCCGGCCTTCGCCGCTAAACTGCGCGATGTCGTTGGGCTCTACGTCGACCCAACCGCCCATGCCGTCGTGCTCTCGGTCGACGAGAAGAGCCAAATTCAGGCGCTCGTCAGCACGCAGGACCCGTTGCCGATGGAACCAGGCCACGCCCTTCTCGGGTCACAGGCATCGGCGAGGTAAAACCTCACCGCAGGGCGTTCCCGGGCGGCCGACAGGTCCGGGGGAAGACACGATCGGTCGATCAGAGTGCGGGGCAGACCGCCCGGGAACTGGCGCCAATCTTCTGACTGTCGCTATGGTGCACGAGCCCGCCGCCCTGGAGGGGACGACGTTCGTGCAGGGCCTGCTCCAGAGCGTCGAGCACGAAGGCGGCATGGAGCCCGGGAGACCCGCCAACCGACGATGCGCCGGGCATAGGCGTCGATCACGAAGGCCACGTATACAGAGCCGGTCCAGGTCGCGACGTAGGTGAAGTCGCCGACCCACAAGGCGTTGGGACGCGGGGCCTTGAACCGGCGGTTCACCCGGTCGAGCGGGCAGGCCGCGGCCGGGTCCGGGATGGTGGTGCGAACCTTCTTGCCCCGCACGATGCCCTGCAGCCCCATGACCCGCATCAGCCGGGCGACCGTGCAACGGTCCACCGCGATCCCTTCTCGACCGAGTTGCCGCCAGACCTTCCGCACTCCGTAGACGTGGAAGTTCTCCTCGAACACGCGCCGGATCTCGACCATGAGCGCCGCGTCCGAGCGAGCCCGAGCCGGCAGCTTGCCGGGATCGGCCCGCCGCGCGGCATGGGCGTGATAGGTTGACGGGGCGATCGGCAGCACGCGGCAGATCGGCCTCATCCTGAGGCTCTCGAAGGACGACCCCGTAGGCCTCCCGGTGATCGTCAATGACGGCGATCATGTCCGCGACCGGCGGTCGAGCTCCGCCATCGCGAAATGGGCCGACGCCTTCCTCAGGATCTCGTTGGCTTGGCGCAACTCGCGGTTCTCGCGCTCCAGTGCTTTGATCCGCTCGCGCTCGTCCGTCGTTGGTCCGGGCCACTGGCCCTGGTCCCGCTCGGCTTGACGGACCTTGTATAGCGACAGGGGCTCGCAATACCTCGCCGTACGCTACACGGAGCGGCTGGCGGAGGCGGGGGTCGAGCCCTCGGTCGGCAGCGTCGGGGACAGGCCGGGCGAAGAAGCGCGACAGGCTGCTCGTGCTCGCCTGGATGCCGTGAGCGAGCGGCGCGGCTGCGCCGCGCTCGGCGTCGGCCGGTCGAGCATCCGCTACCGCGCGACCAAGCCCGATCAGGCACCGCTGCGGATGCGCATCTGTGATCTGGCCAAGAGCCGGGTGCGCTACGGCTACTTCCGAATCTACATCCTGCTGCGCCGGGAGGGTTGGCGGGTGAATCACAAGAGGGTCCACCGTCTCTACCGGGACGAGGGGCTGAGCCTGCGGCTCAAGCGACCGCGCCGGCACGTCAGCGCGGCACACCTTGAGCGTCAGCCTGCTGCGCTCCAGCCGAACGAACGCTGGTCGATGGACTTCGTCTCCGACGCGCTGTTCGACGGCCGCCGGCTGCGGGCCCTGACGGTCGTCGATACGTTCACGCGCGAGGCTCTGGCGATCGAGGTCGACCAGGGCATCAAAGGCGAACAGGTCGTGGCTGTCGTCGGCCGCTTGGCGCTGCTGCGCGGAGCACCGTGCGCGATTCAAGTCGATAACGGGCCTGAGTTCGTCTCGAAAGCCCTCGACCGCTGGGCCTACGAGAACGGTGTCACGTTGGACTTCTCGCGCCCTGGCAAGCCGACCGACAACGCACTGGTCGAGTCGTTCAACGGCCGCCTGCGCGACGAGTGCCTGAACGCGAACTGGTTCTTGTCGTTGGCTGACGCGAGGAGCAAGATCGAGACGTGGCGGCGGCACTACAACGAGAGGCGTCCTCACACCGCCCTGGGGTGGCGAACGCCCCAGGAATTCGCCCTGGCGGCGGCCCTGCAGCCCGCCGAATGAGACCCGGAGGCTCACCTTTCGGCCGGACCAAGATCCGGGGGACCCTCATTACAGCCCGAGAACTTGCGTAGGTCGTGGACCACAAACGGGGTCAACTCCACAAAGGCTCAAAAGCCTCCTTCAAGGAGGATCACTTTTCAGGGGGCAGGCCAGTAACGGAACGACCGGAACGTCCCGTCGATGTCGAGGGCGAGCAAGCGCGTGCCGGCGATGGCCAGCATGATTGCACCCCATGTTTCCTCCGGCATCCGTGCCGCCATCACGGACCACGCGGTGGACGGGGGAAACGACGCGGGGGGACTGACCAGCGTCCACCCAAGCTGCAACAGCAGAACGGCTGCAAACCATTCGGTGATCCGCGTCTTGAAATGGCCGGTGATCCCGGCGGTGATGCGTTTGACCATGGTGAGCATGTCACGGCGCCTTGTGGCCCGGGCCCATCGCGCGATGGCTGGGTCGAGCCGTGACAAGGCGTGCATCATGGCGGCCTCCGCCGACGGGCAGGTGGTTGGGGCATCCCCGCGCCCGACGTTCCCGGGAATCGGGGCCGGGCGGGGAGGGCAATAGGGGAGGGGGGGTTCATTTCGCGAGGTCACGGCGCACGGCGTGATTCCAGGCGAGCGCTCGTTCCCCACAGCGGGTTTTGGCCCGGTCGAGCACCTTGGCCGTCCCGATGATCCGCACGATGTCGGCGCGGGTGCCAGCAAGACCCGTAAGCCGGAAGGGACCGGGATCATCGGCCCAGCAGCGTTGCGATCAGACCCTGCAGGAGAACGACCTCCACGCCCGCCTCGGCCCGCAGCCGATGACCGCCGGCCATCTCGATCTCGATGGCACTGGGGCGGAGCGGCTCGGCCCGGACAGGGGAGGGCGGTGCCGGCAGCGCCAGCGGGATGAAGCCCAGGGGGACGACATCTCCGGTGCAGGCGCTCCAGCCCGCAGGGCACGGCGCCAGCTGAACCGCCCCGGTTTTCCCGGAGGCCATTTGGTTTGGGTCAGGCTGCCAAGGTTTGGACTTCGGTCTGGGCATAGTAGCGCGCTTCGGCCTCGGCGGGAGGTGACCTGACCGGATGGCTTTGGACCGGGCTGATTGAGAGGATCAGCCAGGACCGAAGGAGTTGGACATGCGGCGAGGACAGAAGACGAGCGCGGAGCAGGTCGTTTTGAAGCTGCGCCAGATCGAGGTGGAGACAGCTCAGGGCAAGAGTTTGGCGTTGGCGTGCAAGGAGGCGGAGATCTCCGAACAGAGCTGCGCGACGAGTGCCTGAGGCAGGAGATCTTCTACTCGCTGAGAGAAGCACAGGTCGTGATTGGCCTATGGCAGAACACATACAACCGTGTCCGGCCGCACTCGTCCCTGGGCTACCGGCCGCCCGCGCCTGTCAGCTTCCCTGATCTAGGGCCTGTCGTCGCCTGAACGGATTGTCGGTGCTCGCGTTTTCTCGTTTTCAAGTGAGGAGACGTGATGCTGTCAGACGCGCAGTGGGGTGAGTTGGAGCCGTTGATCGAGGCCTGCCGCCCGAAGGCCAAGACACCGCCCAAGGAGCTTCGGCGGACGATCTCTGCGATCCTCTGGCGACATCAGAACGGGGCGAAGTGGCGCGCCATCCCCGAGGAGTTGGGGCCCTGGTGGCAGGCGGCACAGATCTTCATCCGCTGGGCACGCGCCGGGGTGTGGGAGCGGCTGCTCGATCGCGTGCAGGAGCGCGGCGTCGCGCTGGGCATGGTCTTCCTTGACGGCAGCAACGTGCGGGCGCACCAGAAAGCGGCAGGTGCCGCAAAACGTATGGCCCGCCCCGTCCGCAAGTGGCTCGGATCCGCTGGTCTGTGCAGTCTGCATAAACGTATCCGGCCTTCCGGCAGCGCCGTTGGCCAAGATGGAGATCCGCGCGTCCTGGGCCTCATAAAGGGGTCGGCGTCGAGCGCCATTTTTGCGGAGAGGCTTCCAGAACACCGGTCGACTGTCAGGCCATCTTCCTCTCACCGCCCGCAGACATCGAAAGGCCGGCGCGTCCGCGCCGGCCGAACTCGGATCAGGCGGCCACGGCCGCCGGCTCGTAGACCCGCCCGTGGCGCAGCAGCGCCCAGACGATGCGCGCCATCTTGGCCGCCAGGGCGACCACCGCCGTGTTGACGTGCGACCGCGCCAGCAGCCCGCGCAGCCACTGCCCGAGATGGGTGTCGCTCTGGCGCAGCGAGGGCAGCGCGGCGCGGGCACCCTGGACCAGCGTCTTGCGCAGGTACTTGCTGCCGCGCTTGGTGATGCCGACGAGCCGAGGCTTCCCGCCGGTCGTCACCTGCCGCGGTACGAGACCAAGCCAAGCCGCTAGATCGCGCCCGCGGGCGAAGCTGGCCACGTCGCCGATGGCCGCCACCAGCGCGGTCGCGTTAAGTGCGCCGATGCCCGGGATCGTGGTCAGCCGACGAGCGTCCTCGTTGATGCGGGCCTGCTCAGCGAACTCGGCGTCGAGCGCGGCGATGCGCTGGTCGAGCTCCTGCCAGCGTTCGCGCACCTCGGCCATGAGGGTGCGCATGCGCGGTGTGAGCGACGCGCCCGCGTCTGTGTCCAGCAACGCGGCCAGGCAAGCGGTGAGCTTGGCGCGCCCCTGCGCCACGACGTGGCCACGCTCCAGCAGGACGGAACGGATCTGGTTGGTCAGCGCCGTGCGCTCGCCCACGAGCTGGTCGCGGACCCGGTGCAGGGTCTGCACGTCGAGCTGCGCCTCGGACTTGAGTGCCACGAAGCGCATCGTCGGGCGTGTGGCCGCCTCGGCGATGGCCTCGGCGTCGCGGTCGTCGTTCTTCTGCGCCTTGACGTAGGGGCGCACGTACTCCGGCGACATCAGCCGGACGGTGTGGCCTTGCTCGGCCAGGGCGCGGCCCATGTGATGGGCGCCGCAGCAGGCCTCCATCGCAACGACACACCCCGGCAGCTTCGCGCCGAAGGCGATCACCCCCTCGCGCCGCATGCGTCGGCGCAGCACGACCCGCCCCGCCGCGTCCAGCCCGACGAGGCTGCAGCTGTTCTTGCCCAGGTCGATCCCAAGAACCGCAATCGTCATCGTCCCGCTCCCTTCCTCATCTCGGCTACCCTGCAAGCCTAGCAGCGCAGTCCGGTGAGGGGCGGGCCATCCATAAAGGGGGGATCTGCGGCCGAGCGAGATGCTCGTGAAGCACTTGGCCGCTCTCGTGGCGGCTATGGCACCAAGGCTTGCGTGATCGCCGACGGGAGAGGCCGCGCCGTCACCTTCCGCATCGCTCCGGGGCAGGCCCACGAACTGCCTTACGCCATCCCGCTCCTCGACCGGTTGCCCGGCGTGCCCAAGTGGGTCGTGGGCGACCGCGGCTATTCCAGCCACGGCTTCCGCGAGCACATCTGGACCACCGGTGCACGCCCCGCGATCCCGACCAAGCGCAACGAGGAGCAACTCGCTTGTCCGGATTGGGTCTACAACAACCGCAACATCGTCGAGCGGCTATGGGCGCGCCTCAAGGAGTGGCGCGCCGTCGCCACACGCTACGAGAAGACCGCCGTCAGCTTCGCCGGTGTCCTCTGCCTCGCCGCAACGCTCGATTGGCTCAAGTGACAACAGGCCCTAGCCTTCCGCCTACCCATGGCAGCGGCCATGCAGTAGCCTCTTGTAACTTGATCCCAACCTCGCCGGGTATGCTCCTCGGCGCGGTTGCGGGTGAGAGACCGTTAGCCTCTGGGGCCACCAAGCCCGCAAGTGAGCCAGGGTCCTCGCCCGCCGTTCCATCGAACCCGAACAGTCGCTTGGGCCGCTCAACGCGAAGCCCGCTTGCGCAAGGATGGGATCAGATGGACGCTCCTGTTGTCGGGATCGACGTGGCCCGTGACCGCCTCGATATTCACGTTCATCCCTCTGGAGCGAACTTCGCCGTTGACCGTACGACCGAGGGCGTGGAGCAACTGTGCGAACGCCTCCGGCCCCTGAAGCCGAAGCTCGTCGTCCTGGAGGCAACCGGCGGTTTGGAAGCCATGGTGGCACGTGCTCTCACCACCTGGAGGCTGCCAGCCGTGATCGTGAACCCAGCACAGGTCCGTGCTTTCGCTCACGCCTTGGGCCAACGGGCCAAGACCGACCGCATCGACGCCACCGTGATCGCCCCGTTCGCGGCGGCCACCAACCCACCCGTTCGCGCTCGGGCCGATGCCAAGACTCAGGCCTTGGCTGATCGCGTCCGAGCGGCAGCGAGCGAGCCAAGCTCCATCGTGCATTCGAGACAGCGTCCGGCGCGTCATAGAGGCATTGGAGCAGGAGCAGGATGTAATCGACCGCTCGATCGATGCAGAGGTAGACCGGTCGCTGAATGGCGCAGGAAGGAGACCCTCCTGACCTCCGTTCCTGGTGTTGGACCGACGATCGCACGAACCCTGATCGCGGAGCTGCCCGAGCTTGGAAGTCTCAACGGAAAGCAAGTCGCCGCGCTGGTCGGCTTGGCCCCTTGGACGCGGCAATCCGGTCGGTGGCGAGGGAGGAGCTTCATCGCAGACGGCCGCGCACCTGTTCGCACGGCGCTGTTCATGGGTGCCCTGGTGGCCAGCCGTCACAACGCCGCGCTGAAAACCTTCCGCGACCGGCTCATCGCAGCCGGCAAGCCCAAGCTCGTCGCCCTGATTGCCACCGCTCGGAAGCTGATCACCATCCTCAACGCCATCCTAAGAGACGGAACGCCATGGCAACCCGCTTGACCAGCAAGACAGTCGCTCACTCGGCTCGGTCCAAAATACTGGTCAGGTCATGACCTCTCTCACCGGCCGGGAAGCCGGACTTTTTGACGGAAGTACTCGGATCCCGGATTCTTCCGGCGAATGGGGTATCGATCATCCAGATGAGCGCGCTCACATAAAATCCAGCAGATAGATAGAATTAAATTCTCTCGCAAGACGGACGCGCCCTATCAGATTATTAACCTAAAAATAACATATGATACTCAAACAGAGCGGGAGTTGTGAAGACATGATTTGAGGAGGGATGAATGACTGTCGGCTTACCCTTGAAGCGTCCGCTGGCGCTTCACCGGAGAACCACGCGAGGCGGATGGGGCAGTTTGGTGCGAGCCGGGGCGCTTCTAGTTAATTCTCTGCTGCTCTTTACAAGCGTTACGCCGGGTTGGGTGCAGGCGGAAGAACTGATCCAGGGCCCGTCGGGCGCCCCCCTAGGTCCCGAACCTCCAAAACCTTCCTCGCCCTTCTTCCGGTTCAGCGATACGCAGGTGACCTACACATACCTGAACGATCTCCGGCAGCCGGGCGTCACCGGTGGCCGAGCCGGACGCTCCATCGAAGGCCGCAGCGCTCCGGGCAACATGCTGAGCCTCACCCATCTCCATGGCTGGGAATACGGCACCAATTTCCTCAACATCGACCTGCGGCGCTACGGTTCGCAGATCCCGGCCGGCAGACCGCCCTATCCCGGACTGGCCACGACCTTCGATTACGGCCAGACCACCTTATTCCTGAGCTATCGCGGCACCTTGAGCGGCAACACCATGGCGGGAACTCCGCTCTTCATCCTGCCCGGCATCATCAAGGACGTGTCGCTGGCCTACGGCGTCGATCATCAGAGTGATAACACGCGGCTGTCGCTGCTGCGGACCCGGGCGATGGGCGGCCTCAGCTTCTCGTTCGATGTCCCAATCGGCTTCTTCAACCTCGCGGTGTTTGCCCAGAAGGATTGGTTCCGCTTTGCCGATTTGCTGCCGCCCCTTCGCCAGACTGGGACGGACATCGTGCCCCGCGTCGAAGCGACCTATCTGGTGCCACTGACGTTCACGGGCCTGCCGCTGTCGCTGACGGGCTTCGCCTCCTACAACCCGCCCCGCGGCGACGACCCGAAGGGCGGACGGCTGAAGGCCGAGGTTCTGATGCGCAGCAACCTCGTCCTCGACCTCGGCGAACTCCTCTACCAAAAGCCCAATCGCATGAAGGCCTTCATCGGCGTCCTGCATCAGAAGAATCTGCTCGGCGCCAATTCTCGCGTCGTTCCCGGGGCGCAATTCACCTCATTCCTCGCTGGCCTGAGCTTCTCCGTGTTCTGAAGCCGTCGCGCCTCGGCCCGCCGCAACGGTGGGCAGCTCAAGCGGAACTCCATCCCTAATCAACACCCCGTTCCGAAGCCGAGGTCGACTCTGCCTCGACGTCGGCACGCGCCTGGCTACCCTACTGTTAGACGGAGAGCAGCTTACTCACTCCCTGTCGATGTTATAAATAAAACCATCCAGCAATATCAATATATGTTAACCAATCCCAACCAATACTCCGCAAAACATGAATCTCAACATCGAGTTATGCAATATGCACGATAAATCTATTTCCGTTCGAACGTGCCTGTTCGCCGTTGTCGGCTTGCTCAGTATTGTTCTAATCGGCAGCGTCGGCAATCACCTTCTTGAAGCCTTGGCTGTCGTCAGGACATCGGAGGCGTCCAGGCATAGCGCGGTGGCAGACAAGGCCATCCTCCAGACGATGCAGGCGCTGAGATTGGAGCGGGGGATCGGTGCTCAAGCGCTTCAGGTCGGGCCGGATCAAGCGGGAGCGCTTCGCGAGAGAATCGGCAAGGCGCGGTCCGATATCGAGAAGCATCTAAAATCGATCGCGGCGCAGGCGCGCTACCTGGACGATGGCGCCTTCGATGCGCTCCTGATCGAAGCGCGCGCCGAGTATCATCGGCTGACCCTGCTTAGGTCGCCGGTCGATGAAGCGCTAACAAAGGAGGTTGGCGCGCGGGATGCCCTCCTCGCCGGAACCCTGACGGCGCAGGCGGACAAGACCCTCGGGAGCTTCGGGCAGCTCTCCGGGCACGTGGGCGAGAACATCAAGCGGATGACGCCAGCCGCCGCCTACCTTGTGAACATCAAGGCGGCGGCTTGGCACACCCGTTCCGCCGTCGGAGGCGTCTACGCGACCATCATCCGGGTCATCGCAGGGGGCAAGCCGCTGGCACCGGCCGAAGCGGCGTTCGTCGCCACCGAACTCGGCAGGACCGAGGCGCATTGGGGATATGTCAGGGCTCTGATGAGCCGTCCGGGCGTTCCGGACGAACTCCGGCAAGTCTACACAACGGCGCAGACGAGCATGTTCTCGCCGGAGAGCGCCGCGTTGCGCCAAGCCATGGGCGACGGCCTCGTTACCGGCACGTTCCCAATGCCGCTTAAAGACTTCCAGCGCGACACCGATGCGCGTCATCTCACCGTGCTCGCGGTCGCAACGACTGCCATGGACGCGGTGATCGCCGTGACCGAGGGGGCGGCGGCGAGTGCCGAGCGCGCGGTGCTGTTCGCCGTCGCCAGCATCGTGGCGGTGCTGATCGTCGCGCTCGGCGGCCTGGCCATCACGCAGTTCCGCGTGGTCAAGCCCCTGCTGGCGATGCAGGATACGATGGAAAGGCTCAGCCACAATCAGCTCGACGTGAGCGTTCCGTTCCTGCAGCGACGCGACGAGATCGGCGCGATGGCCGAGGCCGTGGCGGTCTTTAAAAAGAACCTAGTCCAGAACCGCAGCCTTGAGGAAGAGGCAGCCCTGGCCAGGGCCGGTGCCGAGGCGCAGCGCAAGCACGCCATGCGGCAGATGGCCGATTCCTTCGAGCAGGGTGTGAGCGGGATCATCGGCATGGTCGCGGCCGCTGCGGCGCAGCTCCAGGAGACGGCGCAGACTATGGCCGGAACCGCGACGCAGACGGCCAGCCGGTCCATCGACGTCGCCACGGCCGCCGAGCAGGCCTCGATGAACGTTAACACCGTCGCGGCGGCGGCCGAGGAACTCGGATCGTCGGTACTGGAGATCGGGCGGCAGGCCGACGGATCGATGCAACTGGCGCAGACGGCGGTCGGCGAAGCCGCGCAGACCGGCGCGCTGGTGCAGGATCTGAGCACGACGGCGGCGCGGATCGGAGACGTAATCGCCACGATCTCCGCCATCGCAGCGCAGACCAATCTGCTCGCGCTCAACGCCACGATCGAGGCCGCGCGGGCCGGCGAGGTGGGAAGGGGCTTCGCCGTGGTGGCCGCCGAGGTGAAGGAACTGGCGAACCAGACCGCACGGGCGACTGATGAGATCTCGGCTCAGATAACGCAGATCCGGGGCTCGACGGATGGGGCCGTGGGCGCGATCAGCGGGATCGCGATGCGCATCCGGGAGATCAGCGGCGTTGCGACATCGATCTCCGCCGCGGTGGAGGAGCAGGGCGCAGCCACGCAGGAGATCGTGCGCAACGTCGCCCAGGCGGCCGTCGGCACGCAGGAGGTGACGGGCCACATCACCGGCGTGGCCCAGGCTGCCGAGGCGACCGGTACGGCAGCCGACCAAGTGCTCGGTGCGGCCTCTGACCTCACGCGCCAGTCAAAGCAGCTCTCCGATCAGGTTACGAGGTTCTTGGAGAGCCTGCGCGCCGCATAGCGCAACATTCCGAAAGGCGGATCGCGGCTTTCGGGAACAGTCATGTAAGATCGGGAGCTTGGCGCCCTCGGACGTGTCAGGCGGAAAGACGTGCGTAGCGCAGTCCGTTGGATGATCCGCCCCCACTGAAGTGGTCCGCCCTGAGGTATGGCTTTTGAGCCAGATGAGGACGGACAGATGGGAACGAAGCGGCACAAGCCGGAAGACGTGGTCGCCAAGCTGCGGCAGGTGGATGTTCTGGTCTCGCAGGGCCAGAGCGTGGCGGAGGTGATCCGGGCCATCGGCGTGACGGAAGTGACCTACTACCGCTGGCGCAAGGAGTACGGCGGCCTGAAGAGCGATCAGGTTCGACGGATGAAGGACTTGGAGGTTGAGAACCAGCGGCTGCGCAAGGCGATTGCGGATCTCACCCTCGACAAGCTGATCCTGCAGGAGGCCGCTCGGGGAAACTGACCAGCCCCGCGCGCCGACGCGCCTGCATCGCGCATGTCATGAACGTCCTAGACGTCTCCGAGCGCCGCGCCTGTCGGGCGCTCGGGCAGCATCGCTCGACGCAGCGCAAGGTGCCGCGGGGAAGAGAGGATGAGGCCGCGCTGACAGCCGACCTCGTGGAACTGGCTCGCCAGTACGGGCGCTACGGCTACCGGAAGATCGGTGCATTGCTGAAGGCGGCGGGCTGGTTCGTCAACGACAAGCGGGTCGAACGGATCTGGCGGCGCGAGGGGCTGAAGGTCCCGTCTCGGCAGCCCAAGCGCGGCCGCATCTGGGACGGGGATGGTTCCTGCCTGCGATTGCGGGCGGAGCGTCGCGATCACGTCTGGTCCTACGACTTTGTCGAAGCCCGCACGCACGAGGGCCGCAAGTTCCGGATGCTGAACGTGGTCGATGAGTTCACGCGGGAGTGCCTGGCGATCCGCGTCGCACGCAAGCTGAAGGCGGCGGACGTGATCGACGTGCTGTCCGACCTGTTCATCCTGCGCGGCGTGCCCGGCCATATCCGCTCGGACAACGGTCCGGAGTTCATCGCCAAGTCCGTGCAGGCCTGGATCACCGATGTCGGCGCCAGAACAGCCTACATCGCACCCGGCTCGCCATGGGAGAACGGTTACGTCGAGAGCTTCAACGCACGACTACGGGACGAGCTTTTGAACGGTGAGATCTTCTACACGCTCAAGGAGGCGCAGATCGTGATCGAGAGTTGGCGTCTACACTACAACAGCGTGCGCCCGCACGCCTCGCTCGGCTACCGACCACCGGCCCCGGAGGTGTTCGTGCCGGCCTTCACCGCTTGGCCGGCTGCGCTCACCCGGTCGGCTCCGCCGGCCAAGCGACCCGTGGAGCAAAGGCCGACCCTGCACTAACTTAGAACTTGGACCACCGCGTGGGGGCCGATCATGGACACCTCGCGCAAGCTGTACTCACGCTGCCCCGCATCCTCGCGAAGCAGCGTCAGGTAAGGGGCGACCCGCGCCCATTCGTTATTGGAAACGTCGGACGGGTAGGCAGCGAGCGAGAAGGTCATGCCTCCTAATTTTGAGGCCTACACTCTCAGGTTCACACCAGCCTCTAGCTAAATTGGTGATCAGGCAGATCGATATTTGCATTTGAAGAGATATTGCTTTATGGGCATAGCGTTCGTTCAATAGAGCGAACAACTTCTACAAATTACACACTACAGCACTCAATTTATCTGTGATAATCTGGGAGAATACTGATGTCAAACGATCTTGGCCTTGACTTATCAAGCGACTTGTCTGATTTCGTTGGAACTCATTTTATCTATACATATGCCAATGGCTGGAAATATGAATGGTATGCTCGCAACGAGAAGACCTGCGATTACCGAATACACCAAGGCTTGGTCGGTGGCCGCTGGGTGACCAACCAAGCGATCGATCTCGTCCAACTCGCGCCGGACATGTATAAAATCGATTGGCACGAGCCCACCGGCACCTGCGTCAGCCTGTATTTTGATACGAAGCGCCGGCTGGTGCACGGCACCATCTTCTTCCCGCAGTGGATCGCGGGTGAAGGAGCACATCCCGAGAAGACGATCTGCTACCAGAATGACTTTATGGAAGATATGCACCGCTTCCGAGACGAAGGCCCGGCATACCCATACGTGGTCATCGGCGAGTTCGCCAAGATCACATTTATGGAGCGGCGTGGCCGCGACAACGACGAGGTCATCAACGCGGCCCCCGGCCAACTTCCTGCGGGCTATCTCGAACGCACGAACTGATCACGCCAAAGCGGATGACGGCATTCATTTGACCGAATGCCGTCGTCACACGATGAATCGTCAGTAGAGCATGTTACCGGAACGATATAGACACAGATGAATTTGCGCCAGTTTGTACCCTATACAACACACCTGGGTCGCATATTGAATGCCCGCTTCTGGTCAAATGGTCGGGGTCCGCTCACTGCCGCCAGCCTGAGTTGCTGGACGACTGACGACTGACCGCTCTCGGGATGCGCCAACGGCGGTCTTCATGGCTGGATGGGTCGCAAGCCGAAAGAGTGCCGTACGATTTCTAAGACAGGCGTGCCGGCCTCGGCCTTCCAGGCCGCGGTTCGGATCGCTGGAAACGCGATGGCCTTCACATCCTGGCAAATCTCGGTGCAGCTTTGGCCGTGGTGTTGCTCAATCTGATTGTTGATGGGAACGTCCGGAAACCGGGGCTGCCATCGCGCGTTGCTCGCGACTGCGGCAAGGGATTCTTGCACGTTCGGCGAGAGCCCGGACCGGGGCCGCCGGGCAAGAGCCCTCGGTCCGTTGGGCGAAGTCTTCGTCGGCGCCGCCGTTGAGCGGCCGATGGGATCACGGGGCCGGCGAATTGCGGACCGGCGCCTGTCCGGGGCGCGCAGATGGGCCTCGCAGGCGCTGGACGAGGCCGTGAAGCGCGCCCGTGGCGAGGCTTCCCGGCCCTCAGACCGGGTGCCCCATCGCGCGATCCAGGGCGCGACGCCTCTGGAGAGTGCGGCGCCGCTGGTAATATTCTAGCCGAGCGCGGGGGGTAGTCAGCCTGCCCGTGCGCGGACGCCTCGAAGGGACTGGCGCGCCCGGTCGAGGAGCGTCGCGGCATCGAAGCCGGCGAGCCGGCCGTCGCGCTTCACGAAGCGGCCCTCGACCATGACGGCGGCGACGTCCTCGGGGCGGGCCGAATAGACCAGCAGGGCCGACGGGTCGCCCCCGTCGAAGCCCGCGAGGTTCAGGGAGTCGAGCCGGACGAGTTGCAGGTCGGCGGCGCGGCCCGGCACGAGCGAACCGGTCTGTGCGTCGAGCCCGAGGGCCCGAGCACCGCCGGCCGTCGCCCATTCGAGGAGGTGGCGGGGCCGGACGGCGGTCTCGTCGCGCGCCGCGCCGGCCTGCGTGAGCGCTGCGAGGCGCATGAGGGCGAACATGTCCGTGGCGCCGGCGAGGGCGCTGCCGTCGATGCCGAAGCCGCGACGCCGGATGCCATCGAAGCGGTCGATCCGGGTCGGGCCGTAACCGACCCGGTGCTCGGTCAGCGGCGTCACCACCAGGCCGGCGCCGGCCTCCTCCAACGCGGCGAGCTGGTCGTCGCGCGCATCGGTTCCGTGGACGACCTGCAGCCCGGCATGCAGCATCCGTCGGGCGATCAGGGCATCGAACATCGCCGTCGCCCGGCCCGGGACGGTGCCGCTGACATGGACCTGCATCGGCAGGTCGAGGCGGCGGGCCGTCTCCCATTCCCTGGCCTTGATCGCCCAGGCCGCCGCATCGTCGAGGTCCTGCGGCAGGCGCCACGCCAGGCCCAGCGACAGGCGGCCGCCGACGGAGCGCTCGGCCCATCCCTGCTGCCACTCCGCGACATGGGCGAGATCGATGGGGTCCGCGTCGGTCTTGCTCTTCATGCCGTAGAGCAGCCTGGCCCGGACGGGCGCATCCTGCAGCGCCCGAAGGCCGGCCTCGGCATGGGCGCGGTCGCGCACGTTGTCGAAGAAGTCCGCCGTGGTGGTGATGCCGGAGGCGGCGCTCTCCACCGCGCTCAGCAGCATGCCGATATAGGTGTCCTCCGGCGTATAGTGAGCCAGGAGGCGGTTGGTGACGGTGAAGAAGGCGGTCTCGCGCGTGTTGCCGTACAGGCCCCGCATCTGGCTGATCGCGCCGTGGGTATGGGCATCAACGAAGCCCGGAAGCACGACCATGCCGCCGGCCTCGACCACCACGGCGCCTTCCGGCACCGCCAAGCCCCGCCCGATCCCGGCGATCCGTCCGTCGCGCACCAGGATGTCGGCGCCGGGCAGATCGCCCAGCCCGGCATCCATGGTCATGACGTAGCCGCCCCGGATCAGTGTGACGCCGCCCGGCAGACCGTCGGCCGCCCGCGCATCGCTCGCCGCGCCCACGAGCACGACGCCGCCGAGAGCTTTCCCCAGGTCGCGCCGACTGATGTCCATCGCCTCGACATGCCCCGTTCCGAACCGCTGCCGTACCCGACATAGGGCGTCGGCCCAACGATCATCGTCGCCGGATCGCGGAGGGTGTCTTTCCGTTCCGGCCAGTTCGCCAGGCCCTCGACGCGCGTTGAGGGCGTTGAAGCTCGAAGCGCGGGCACGACGACGGCGAACGGTTCTCGGACCGTACCGTGCGGAAGCGGCCGGCCCCCTCGATTCTTCGACAGACACAACGGGACCCCGTTCGCGATGACCCTCGCCCATACCCAGCCGACCTGTCAGGCCCCCGCTGCCGGCACGCCGGACCGCCGCGACGGCGGCACCGAGCGCTTCGTGCGCTGGCTCGGCTGGATCGCGACCGTCACCGGCGTGCTGATGTTCGTTTCCTATCTCGACCAGATCCAGCTCAACCTCGCCGGTCAGAAGGGCTCGGTGCTCCAGCCGCTCGCCACGGTGGTGAATTGCGGGCTGTGGACGACCTATGGCGCGCTGCGTCGGGACTGGCCGGTCTCCTTCGCCAATGCTCCGGGCGTCGTGCTCGGCGCGGTCGCCCTGATCACCGCGCTCTGAGCGCCGGGTCGGTCGAGTCCCGCGGGCCAAGCGCCCGCTGCGTCGGCAGTTTCTATGCGCACGCGATCTCTTCGCTTATCAAATGTGAATGAAGGAGTTGGCCCGGACGGCGCCTTGCAGTCCGTTCCGCCCGCGCTCTAATGCGGCTATGGGCCGGCTGGACAGCATCGACGACCTCCGCGTGTTCGACGCCATCGTGCGGGCGGGCAGCCTGTCCGGGGCCGCGCTTGACCTCGACGTCTCCCTCACCCTCGTCTCCAAGCGCCTCAAGCGCCTCGAGGGGCGGCTCGGTGTCCGTCTGCTCCAGCGGACTACGCGCCAGCTCGGCCTGACCGAGGAGGGCGGAGAATTCCTCGTGCGGTGCCGGACCGCCCTGGAGGCCATTCGGGCGGCGGAGGACGTCGCCGGCGACGGGGCCAGCGGCGTCGTGCGCGTGACCGCGACCGCGGCCTTCGCGCAGCGCCAGATCGCGCCGCGCCTGCCGCGCTTCCTCGCCCGCCATCCCGGCATCTCGGTCCAGGTCCTGACCAGCGACGACGTCCTCGACCTGGTCGAGCGCCGCATCGACGTGGCGATGCGGCAGGCCCCCCTCGTCGACAGCCGCCTGATCGCCCGGCCCCTGGTGCCGGACGCGCGCATCCTTTGCGCCTCCCCGGCCTATCTGGCCCGCGTCGGAACGCCCCGCGACCCACTCGACCTCGCCGACCATGCCTGCCTGACGGTGGGCGATCCCCGGCCGACGCACTGGCGCCTGTGCCGCGGCGGGGAGTCGGTGGACGTGTCGATCCGCTCGGCGGTCGGCGGCATCGACGGCGAGATCTGCCACGCCGCCGCGCTGGCGGACGGCGGCATCGCCATGAAGGCCGCCTGGGACGTGGTCGAGGACGTGCGCGCCGGGCGCCTCGTCCGCATCCTGCCGGATTGGTGGGGCGGGCGCGACCGGTGGGTCCGCCTCGTCTATCCGGCCCGCCTGCATCAGGCCCGGCGGGTGCGCGCGTTCATCGCCTTCATGGAGGCCGAGATGACGCAGGCGCTGGCCGCATGCGCCACGCTGGACCTGTTCGAGGCACCGGAGCCGGCCAAGCCGAGCGGCCGGCCCCGGACCGCCCGCAATCGGGCCGAGCCGACCCCCGCCGAGTCCGGACCCGGCTGACCGTGGCATGTGGTTTGTTCCGCGCGACCTCCTGGCTGGTACCGTGCGAGTCTGCCTTCCCTGCCGACATAAGAGGTGTGCAACCGGGGATGCTGCGCGGAACGGTGCGTCGTGGTTGTCTTGGTATCAACGGGTGATCGCGGCAGGCTCGTTAAGGGGATCAGCATATCCGAAGCCTTGGCAGATCTTCAACGTGCCGATGACGAAGGGCTTGGCGTAATCGAATGGTGGCGGCACGGGCGCCTGACATTCCGGACCGGTAGGCGGGCCAGCCTCTCGCCAATGGTCGGCTTCGTAGCGAGCGCGAATGAATTCGTAGAGTCGGGTGCGGAACGTTCGCTCGCGGATAAGATAAAAGTGGGAGCCCCACACCGCTTCATCACAACATCGGCCAGGGTGCGAACCTATTGGTCCCAGATACTAAGCGTGATGCACCTCCGTTTTAGCACAGCTTCGCAACAATCTCTTTAGTTTTATGCTTCTTCCGTTCCATGATGACATCTTCCACACGGCTTGAAGCCGTACTTTTGGAAGGACTATTTCAGGAGACAGGCCAGTAAACGTAACCAGAGCACAGTATTTCTGCCTCAACAATCGTGCACAGTCTGAAATCGCTGTCATTGGATTTCATTACACTGTTTATTCACATTTGGAATGTTTATATTGGGGAGAGCTTGATCTTCAATTGAAGGATTTGAAAATTCTACGAGATCAAATGCTACTCGCTGGCGACACAACCGTCCGGATCGCGAAGCTGGATTGCAGCCGTGAGACACCGGGAAGCCGAGAGAGCACCTCCTTGTGCAAGCGCTCGTAATCGGCCGCATCTTTCACTTTAAGCTTGACCAGATAATCGGCGATTCCGGTCATCAGATAACAATCCTGAACCTCCGGGCAGCGGCGCACCGCGGCCTCAAATTGGTTGAGAAACTCCTCGGTCTGCCGGTCGAGGGTGAACTGCGTGAGCACGACCAGTCCGCCCTCCTCGGACGGAGCCTCGATCAGCGCCGTGTATCCGCGGATGACCCCCGAACTTTCCAGCAAGCCCATCCGTCGATGGCAAGCGGATGCCGATAGACCCACGGCATCTGCGAGGTCCGCGTTGCTGATGCGGCCGTTCGCCCTGAGCATGCGGATGATCCGCCGATCGATGTCGTCCATGACCTTATCACAGAATGTCCGATATCGTCGAAGCATATACCCTTTTTCCGTCAAATCGTATATCTTATTCGACGGATTGATGAGAAATTCGATGAATCATGCAGTAGCGTAGCCGTACCGATAACCCGTTCCGGACGGACGCCTTGCCTGCCCTTGCCCGCACCGCTCCCATCGCATCCGCTGGACCTCCCGTACCGGCGACGACCAGCGCCGTCCTGACGGTCGACCTCGCGGCGCTCGCCGCCAACTACCGCGCCCTGCAGGCCATGGCTGCGCGGGCGGCGTGCGCCGCCGTCGTCAAGGCGGATGCCTACGGTCTGGGGATCGAACGCGTCGCCCCCGCCCTGGCGCGGGCGGGCTGCCGCTCCTTCTTCGTGGCCCATGCCGAGGAGGGCCTCTCGTTGCGCAAGATACTCGGACCGGCCGCCGGGATCTCGGTTCTGCACGGCCTTCCGTCCGGCACCGAGGCGGAGTGCCATGCGCACGATCTCACGCCGGTCCTGAACGACGACGGGCAGCGAGCCGCCTGGTGTGCCCTCGCGTCCCGGCTCGGACGACGCCTGCCGGCGATCCTGCAGATCGACAGCGGCATGGCCCGGTTCGGCTTCTCCCCGGACGAGGCCGCCGCCTGCCTCGACACGGGCGGGTTCGACGGCCTCGACCTGCGCCTCGTGATGAGCCATCTCGCCTGCGCCGACCAACCGGACGATCCGGCGAATGCCGCGCAACGGATGGTGTTCGACGCCTTCCAAGCCCGCCTGTCCGGGGTTCCTGCGAGCCTAGCGGCTTCCTCCGGCACATTTCTGAGCGCGGACTTCCATTACGACCTCATCCGGCCGGGAGCCGCACTCTACGGGATCGCCCCCCAGCCCGGACGCCCCAACCCCATGCGGCCCGTTGTCGGTCTCGCGGCTCGCGTGATGCAGGTCCGGCAGGTGCCGGCCGGGACCGCGGTGGGCTACGGCCACACGGCGCGCGTCGCGCGCGACAGCCGCTTGGCTACGGTGGCCATCGGCTATGCGGACGGTTTCCTGCGCAGCGCATCGGGCCGCGGCGAGGTCTGGCAGGACGGCCACCGCCTGCCCATTCTGGGCCGCGTCTCGATGGACAGCATCGTGATCGACGCGACGGATGCCCCCCCGGCGCCGTCGCCCCGGGAAGCTGGATCGAGGTCGTCGGCCCGGCGCGCAGCCTCGATGCCGTGGCCGACGCCGCTGGTACGATCGGGTACGAGGTTCTCACGAGCCTCGGCCATCGCTTCCACCGTCACTATCTCGACGCCTGAGGGCATCATCCATGCACGTCATGATCCTCGGAGGCGGCGTCGTCGGCGTCACCTCGGCCTATTACCTCGCCCGCGCCGGCCATCAGGTGACGGTTCTGGATCGCCAGCCCGGTGCCGGCCTGGAGACCAGCTTCGCCAATGCGGGCCAAGTCTCCCCGGGCTACTCGGCGCCCTGGGCCGCGCCCGGCATCCCGGTGAAGGCGCTGAAATGGCTGATGATGCGGCATCGCCCCCTGGTGATGTGGCCCCGGGTGGAGCCGCGGCTCTACGGCTGGCTCGCGCGGATGCTGGCGAACTGCACGGAGGAGGCCTACGCCCGCAACAAGGGCCGGATGGTCCGCCTCGCCGAGTTCAGCCGCGATGCCTTGCGCGAACTCAGGGCCGAGACCGGCATCGCCTACGACCACCGCGAGAAGGGCACGCTCCAGATTTTCCGTACGGCCAAGCAGCTCGATCAGGTCGGCAATGACACGGCGGTGCTCGACGCCTACGGGGTCCCCTACGAGGTTCTCGATGTCGCCGGCTGCATCCAGGCCGAACCGGCTCTGGCGAGGGTTGGCGCAACCATCGTCGGAGGCCTGCGGCTGCCCGCCGACGAGACCGGGGACGCCTACCTCTTCACGACCTCCCTCGCCGCACTCTGCGAGAAGCTCGGCGTCACCTTCCGCTACGGCACGGCCATCGCCGGCCTGCGCGACGCCGACGAGGCCGTCACGGGGATCGTCACCGCTACGGGCGACGTGCTCACCGCCGACGCCTACGTCGCCGCCATGGGCAGCTACACGCCGATACTGCTGCGGCCCCTCGGGATCGACCTCCCGGTCTATCCGGTGAAGGGCTACTCCCTGACGCTGCCCGTCATGGACCCCGAGGGGGCTCCCGTCTCGACGGTAATGGATGAGACCTTCAAGGTCGGGATCACGCGCCTAGGCGACCGCATCCGGGTTGGCGGCACAGCCGAACTCGCGGGCTTCAGCCACACCCTGCGGGGACCTCGCCGGGCGACCCTCGAGCGCTCGGTCCGCGATCTGTTCCCGGGGGGTGGCGATCCGACGGCGGGCACGTTCTGGACGGGCCTGCGACCGATGACACCGGACGGCACGCCGATCGTTGGTCCGACACGGTTCGCCAACCTCTTCACCAATACCGGTCACGGTACCTTGGGCTGGACCATGGCCTGCGGCTCCGGCCGCGTGCTCGCCGACGTGGTCTCGGGCAGCGCCCCGCCGATCCCGGCCGCAGATTTCGCCCTGGCCCGCTACGCCAGGGGCGTGTGACGGCCCACGGACGTCATTTCGTCGAGCCCGAGGAGTTCGGGCTCTCTCGCCTGAGCGATAGAGCATCGTCCTGGATATAGGATCCAAGACGATGCTCTATCCTGTTGTTTTTGCATCATCCTTTTCCGAAAGTCGGCAGCCACCTTTCGGGATGATGCTCGAAGGCACGCTCCGTCGGATGCGAGCCCAAGCCGGGTTTCGAGCAGACGGGAGAACGTGGCGGAACTCCGCGAGCCATTGCGGGCGGGGCAGGCCGCGGCAACGTTCGGCCGTGGTGTCCCCTACGACAGACCCTTCGGCGCACGGACGGCGCTCGGGTCGAGCGAGCACGGGTCTTTGGCGCGATGGCCGAGCACGCGATGTCCGCAGCGTTGCGAGGGCTGCCCGGGGGATGCGTGCCATGGGGCGTTCTCGCGGCATAGTCGTCATGTCTAAAGCATCGTCCTGGATACCTGATTTAGGACGACGCTTTAGGCTCTTGTTTTCGCATCATCTGTTCCGGAAGCCGGCAACCACCTTTCGGGACGATGCTCTATCGCCTCAGACATGCCATTGAACGAGCTTGATGAGACCATCAGCCCCGATGATCTTAGGTGCGGGGCGCACCGAACGCATGATTTTGCTTCGATCGACCGGCTGACGATGTCGCAACAGCCGGCCGATCACGTTCGCGGGCTCCGATCCTCCGTAGCCCGCCCTGTACTTGATGCTAGCCCCGCCTTCAGCTCATCGTCGGCATGACGAAGTCGGCGCCGGCCCGGATGCCGGTCGGCCAGCGGGTGGTGATGGTCTTGAGCCGGGTGTAGAACCGGACGCCCTCGGGGCCATGCATGTGGTGGTCGCCGAACAGCGAGGCCTTCCAGCCGCCGAAGGAGTGGAACGCCATCGGCACCGGGATCGGCACGTTGATGCCCACCATTCCGACCTCGATCGCGTGGGCGAACTCGCGCGCGGCGTCGCCGTCGCGGGTGAAGATTGCCGTGCCGTTGCCGAACTCGTGTTCGTTGATGAGGCGCGCGGCGGTGGCGTAGTCGGGCGCCCGGGTCACGGCGAGGACGGGGCCGAAGATCTCCTCCCTGTAGATCGTCATGTCGGGCGTCACGCGGTCGAACAGCGTGCCGCCGAGGAAGAAACCGTCGTCATAGCCCTGGAGCTTGAGGTCGCGCCCGTCGACGAGGAGTTCGGCGCCTTCGGCCACCCCCTGGTCGATGTAGCCGCGCACCTTGTCGTAGTGCTGGCGCGTCACCAGCGGACCCATCTCGGAGTCCGGGTCGGTGCCGGGGCCGACCTTCAGCGCACGCACCTTCGGGATCAGCCGCTCGATCAGTGCGTCGGCGGTCTTCTCACCCACCGGCACCGCCACCGAGATCGCCATGCAGCGTTCGCCGGCCGAGCCGTAGGCCGCGCCCATCAGGGCGTCCACCGCCTGGTCGAGGTCGGCATCGGGCATCACGATCATGTGGTTCTTGGCGCCGCCGAGGCACTGGGCGCGCTTACCCTGGGCGGTAGCCGTGGCGTAGATGTATCGGGCGATCGGGGTCGAGCCGACGAAGCTGACGGCGGCGATGTCGGGATGGCGGAGGAGGGAGTCCACTGCCGCCTTGTCGCCGTGGACCACGTTGAACACGCCGTCGGGCAGGCCCGCCTCCTTGAGCCAGGCGGCCACCAGCAGGGCGGGGGACGGGTCGCGCTCGGAGGGCTTCAAGACGAAGCAGTTGCCGCAGGCGAGCGCCAGAGGGAACATCCACATCGGCACCATGACGGGGAAGTTGAACGGCGTGATGCCGGCCACCACGCCGAGCGGCTGGCGCAGGGAGTGGCTGTCGACGCGGGTGCCGACGTTCTCCGTCACCTCGCCCTTGAGGAGTTGCGGCGCGGAGGTCGCGAACTCCACCACCTCGAGCCCGCGCTGGATCTCGCCGCGCGCGTCGGAGAGCACCTTGCCGTGCTCGGCGGTGATGAGGGCGGCGAGCTCGTCGGTGCGGTCCTCGGCGATGCGCAGGAAGGCGTTGAGGATGCGGGCGCGGCGCAGGGGTGTGGTCTTCGCCCAGCCGGGGGCGGCGGCCTTGGCGGCCGCGACCGCGGCGTTCACGTCCGCCGTGTCGGCGAGGGCGACGCGGCCGGTCTCCTCGCCCGTAGCGGGGTTGAAAACGGGAGCGCTGCGCCCGCTGGTGCCGGCGACGGTTCTCCCGCCGATGTAGTGGTTGATCACAGTGGTCATTGAAGAATCCTTGAAGGGCAGAAACTGACGAAAGATCAGGCGGCGCGGGCGATGGCATCGCCCAGCATCGACGCCATCGTGTCGATTTGCTCGGGGTCCACGATCAACGGCGGCGACAAGGCGATGATGTCGCCCGTAACGCGGATGAGCAGGCCGCGTTCGAAGCAATCGACGAAGACGTCGTAGGCCCGTGCGCCCGGCGCACCGGGCCGGGGCGCCAGTTCGATTCCGGCGACGAGGCCGATGGTGCGGATGTCGATGACGTGGCCGGCGGCGCGCAGGCCATGCATCGTGCCGGCCCACGCGTCCGCAAGCTCGGCACCGCGCGTCAGCAGGCCTTCCCGCTCGTAGATGTCGAGGGTGGCGAGGCCGGCGGCGCAGGCCACCGGGTGCCCCGAATAAGTATAGCCATGGAACAGCTCGATCACCGCCTCGGGGCCGTGCATCATCGCATCGTGCACCGCCCGCGCGCAGAACACGGCGCCCATCGGCAGGGCGCCGTTCGTGAGGCCCTTGGCGGTGGTGACGAGGTCGGGAACGACGCCGAAGTAATCCGTGGCGAAGGGCGTGCCGAGGCGGCCGAACCCGGTGATGACCTCGTCGAAGATCAGCAGGATTCCATGCCGGTCGCAGATCGCCCGCAGACGCTCGAGATAGCCCTTGGGCGGCAGAAGCACGCCCGTGGAGCCGGCGACGGGCTCGACGATGCAGGCTGCGATGGTCTCGGCCCCGTGAAGGGCGACGAGGCGCTCGAGGTCGTCTGCGAGGTCCGCCCCATGCTCCGGCAGGCCATGGGTGAAGGCATTGCGCTCCAGGTCGTGGGTGTGGCGCAGGTGATCGACGCCCGGCAGAAGCGGAAAGACGCGACGGTTGTTGACGAGGCCCCCCACCGAGATGCCGCCGAAGCCGACCCCGTGATAGCCGCGCTCGCGCCCGATCAGTTTGGTGCGCGTGCCCTGGCCGATGGCGCGCTGGTAGGCGAGCGCGATCTTGAGGGCGGTATCAACGGATTCTGACCCCGAACCGGTAAAGAATACCCGGTCGAGCTTCGCTTCGGGGCCGCCCGGCGCGATGGCGGCCAGTCGCTCGGCGAAGTCAAAGGCGGCGGGGTGCCCCATCTGGAACGAGGGCGCGAAATCAAGGGTGGTGAGTTGGCGCTCCACCGCCGAGGCGATGTCCTGGCGTCCGTGCCCGGCATTGACGCACCAGAGGCCGGCGGTTCCGTCGAGAACGCTGCGCCCGTCTGTAGCCGTGTAGTGCATGTCCTTGGCGGATGCGAGCATCCGGGGTGCCGCCTTGAACTGGCGGTTGGCTGTGAACGGCATCCAGTAGGCGTCAAGGCCCGGTGAATTCGTAGCGGTGTGCGGGTCCATGGCAATCCTTCGGGTTGACGTCGATGGGCTGGGAAAAAGCACCGATCGTGCATCGCGAACAAGTCCTTTTCTCTGCCGCGCCATGTGCTTGAAAAGCTTGGGCCGCCATGACAGATGTTTGCAAATCCTGAACATCCCTAACACGGCTGCGGCTCAGCGAGGTTTCAATGAGCATCGATCTCGGTGCACGGCTTCGTTACGTTCGCGGCCTTCACGGCCTCTCGCAACGCGCCCTCGCCAAGCGCACGGGTGTGCCGAACTCGACGATCTCCCTCATCGAGTCGAACGGGGTGAACCCTTCCGTCGGCGCCCTGAAGCGCATCCTCGACGGCATCCCCATCGGATTGTCCGAGTTTTTCGCGGTCGAGCCGGAGAGCCCGCGCAAGGCCTTCTACCGGGCCGACGAACTCACCGAGATCGGCAAGGGACCGATCTCCTACCGTCAGGTCGGAGATACGTTGTTCGGCCGATCGCTGCAGATCCTCAGGGAACGTTACGAACCCGGCGCCGATACGGGCCGGGTGCCCCTCGTCCATGACGGCGAGGAGGGCGGCATCATCCTATCGGGCCGGCTCGAAGTGTTCGTGGACGACGAGCGCCGGATTCTCGGTCCCGGCGACGCCTACTTCTTCGAGAGCCGCCGTCCTCATCGCTTCCGCTGCATCGGTCCGGTCGCCTGCGAGGTGGTCAGTGCTTGCACGCCGCCAACGTTCTGATTGTTTCTCACAAAACTCCTGTTGCGCTGTCGTGTTCAGGGCAAGCGGCGATGATCGGGAGTTTTATGAGGCACTCTGAATCAATACGAACCACTTTGAACTTTTCGGCACCTTTGATCCCGGAGTGGGTGAGGCAATGAAGGAATGCCACCTTCGGCCGCCACGACCGTAGCCCGGCAGTTCGGCTCGGGCGCCAATCGGAACGCCCGTGCCGTATTGATAAAAGCGGATTCTATATTTGTTTTGACGCCGATTTTTTCGGATTTGCCGCCTGCAAGGGCGACCGTGCCTGAAATCAGAGCAATCGCTCAAATTTCATACTACTGGGGTGCCATACATAGCCTCCCCGCTTGACGGAGCGGAGCAAACATCATTCTATGCGTATAGTTCGAATCATTTCATAAAATTCAGAGTTCGAGGGAGGTGGGATGCAAGATCGTCGCGCATTTTTAAAGGGTTCCTTGGTTGTCGGTGCCGGCGCCGTTTCCGGCGTCGCGCTTCCTGGTTTGCTGCGAAGTGCCCGCGCGGCCGATGGGCCTCTCGTCATCGGGGCACCGCTGCCCATCTCCGGAGCTTTCGCCGCCAACGGCAAATTCGCATCCCTTGGCGCTGCGTTTGCCGCCCGGAAGGCTGCCGCGGCGCTCGGGCGCAAGATCGTGGTCACGGACATCGACACCGAGGGCAAGCCGGCACCGGCAGCTCGCAAGCTGCAGGAGGCCATGGCGCAGGGAACGCGTCTGTTCGCCGGCGGCATTCTATCATCGGAAGCCCTGGTGATGGGCAAGGAAGCGACGAAGTCTGAGGGCGTCTTCATCACCACGGCGGGGGCGGACGAGATCACCGGTTCGGACTGCAACCGCGGCACCTTCCGCTGGAGCGTGCCGACCTTCGGGGCTATCGCGCAGACCGTGCGGCCGCTGATCGAGCAGATGCCGCAGGCCAAGCGCTGGTACACCATCACACCGCAATACGTGTTCGGCGAGGGCCTGCTGAGCGCCGCCAAGGTGGTGTTCCAGGAGAAGGGCATCGAACATGTCGGCAACAGCTACCATTCGCTGGCCGAGAAGGAATTCAGCGGCTACCTGACCAATGCCATCGCAGCCAAGCCCGACGTGCTGTTGCTCCTCAATTTTGGTTCGCAATCTTCGGATGCGCTCCGTCAGGCCGTCAGCTTCGGCCTCAAGAGGCGCATGACCATTGTGCTGGCCTGGGCTTCAGGCCTGGAGCAATTCGAGGCTCTGGGAGCAGACCTGTGCGAGGGCGTATACTTCGGAGCGCAGTACTGGCACGGCATCGATTCGCCCCTCAACAAGGAGTTGGTGTCAAAGCTCCGTGAAAGCGCGAAGATGACGCCGAACTACTCCTTCGCCGGCTCCTACCAGATCACCAAGCTGCTCCTCGACGCAGTCGCGAAGGCCGGCTCTGCGGAAGGTCCTGCTGTCATCAAAGCTCTGGAGGGCCTCGGCTATTCTGGACTGACGGGGCATGAGGAGATTCGTGCCGCCGATCACCAGGTCATCAAGGACTACTACCTGCTGAAGGGCAAGGCGAAGTCCGCAATGAAGGATAAGGACGACTTTGCCAACGTCGTAAATGCCGGCAAGTCGTTCCTTTCTCCCGAAGCTGCCGGCTGCAAGATGCAGCAAGGGTGAGTGTTGAAGTCCAACATTAGGACCTTGCGTGACCTATCTCTTTCAGATCCTGAACGGCGTCGGACTTGGGTTGCTTTATTTCCTGCTAGCAGTAGGATTGAGCATCATCTTCGGGCTGCTGCAATTCGTGAACTTCGCTCACGGGGCATTCTACCTGCTCGGCGCTTATTTGGCCTACGAAGGGGTCGAGCGGGGTCTGAGTTTCTGGGTGGCGATGCCTATGGCGGCCGTGATCGTCGCGGCGCTTGCCGGAATGACGGAACGGCTGCTCCTACGCCGGGTCTACAAGCTGCCTCACACCTTCCACATCCTCGTCACCGTCGGGCTCGCGCTCGTGGTGCAGGAACTCGTCATCATCGTCTGGGGGCCGCTCGGCGGTAACGTAGCGGCGCCCGACGAACTGAGCGGCGTCATGATCCTCGGCGACTTCATCTATCCCGAGTACCGACTCTTCGTGATCGGCTTCACGGTGATTCTCGCCGCCGCCCTGTGGTGGCTCCTGGATCGGACGCGCCTCGGAGCCATCGTGCGGGCCGGATCAGAATCGCCGCAGAACATGGCGCTGCTCGGCTACGATACGTTGAGCATCAACACGGCCGTCTTCGCCCTCGGTGCGGGGCTCGCCGGGCTCGCCGGTGCGCTCGCGGCTCCGATCCGGGGCGTCGAGCCCTTCATGGGCGTCGAGGCGCTCGGGATCGCCTTCGTGGTGGTGGTGATCGGCGGGATGGGCAGCTACGCAGGGGCGCTCGCCGCCGGCATCCTAGTGGGCGTCGCTCAGAGCTTGATGGCGACGCTTTGGCCCGAGGGCGCGCGCCTCGTGATCTATCTTGGCATGGCCGGCATCATCATGGCGATGCCGCGCGGCCTGCTCGGCCGGGCCTGAGGAGAAATCTGTTATGATCCCCGTCCTCGACCGGCCCCTTGTCCAATTTGGCCTTGCAACTGCCGCCGTGCTGATCCTGCCGCTCGTTATGCGCTCAGGCACCCTCGCCAGCGAGATCCTGATCTTTGGGCTGGCGGTCGCTGCCTGCAACTTGCTGCTCGGCTATACCGGCCTCCTCTCCTTCGGCCAGGGCATCTTCTTCGGGATCGGCAGCTACGTGGCCGGCCTCGGCCTTGTCCGGGCCGGGCTGCCGGCCCCCGTGATGCTTGCGGTTTCGTTGAGCGTAGGCGCTCTCGTGGCGGCGGTGGTGGGCTGGATCTCGATCCGCCGCCAGGGCGTCTACTTCGTGATGCTGACGTTGGCCTTCTCGCAGATGTTCTACTTCCTGGCCTACACGTTCAGCGGCATCACGGGGGGCGACAACGGCTTCCTCGACATTCCGCGCCCGACCCTGGTCGGCACGCGCCTGACCGATCCGTGGACCTACTACGCCTACGTCGCGGTGCTCTTTCTCGTCCTCTTCGCAGCACTCCAGCGGGTGGCGTTGTCGACCTTCGGCCGAACCCTGCTCGCCATTCGCGACAACGAGGCCCGGGCAGGCGCCATCGGCTACCCGGTGCGGGCCTTCAAGGTCGCGGCTTTCGCGATCTCAGGCGCGGTCACCGCGTTTGCCGGCGCGCTCCACGCGATGTTGATCGGCGTCGCGCCCCTCTCCAACATCGACTACCACACCAGCGAGACCCTGCTGATCATGACGATCATTGGCGGCAGCGCGAATCTGTTCGCCTCGCTGCTCGGCGCTGGGGCCTATCTGCTGGCCGCCGACGCCCTCTCGGAGATCTGGCCGCGGTGGCTCCTTGCCCTCGGCCTCCTGCTCATCGTCATCACGCTGTTCCTCCAGCGCGGCCTCTGGGGCCTGATCGAGCGCGCCATCGCCCTGGTGACGCAGGCGCCCCCGCCCGACGACCCGGCCCGGCCGGTCGTAACGCCCCCCCGTCGCCCACGCACCGGAAGTCGCCCGATGAGTGCGCCCCTCCTCGCCACCGAAGCGCTCGGCGTCCGCTACGGCAGTTTCGTCGCCCTGCAAGACGTAACCCTTCGCATCGCCGAGAACAGCGTCCACTCGATCATCGGGCCGAACGGGGCCGGCAAGACCACGCTGTTCCACGCGCTGACCGGCCGGATCGCGCCCTCGGGCGGGCGCATCACGTTAGGCGGCCGGGACATCACCCGCACGTCGGACCACGAGCGCGTGCGCCTCGGCCTCGCCCGCTCCTTCCAGGTCACCAGCCTGTTCCCCACCCTGAGCGTGCGCGAGAACCTGCGACTGGCAGCGCAGGGCAAGACGCCCTGGCAGGCGCTGCCCCCCTGGCGCCGGACCGAAGCCAACCGGCCGGCGCTGGCCATGGCCGAGGCGATGCTGGAGCGCCTCGACCTCACACGGGTGGCCCTGCGCGCGGCCGGCGAACTGTCGCACGGCCAGCAGCGGCGCCTCGAGGTCGGGATGGCGATGGCGGCGGCGCCGAAGGTCATCCTCCTCGACGAGCCGACCTCCGGCATGGGCATCGACGACATTGCGGCGATGACGGTGCTGATTCGCGACCTCGGACGCGACCACACCGTGCTCTTCATCGAGCACAACATGGGCATTGTGATGAACATCTCCGACACCGTCACGGTGATGCGGGCCGGCCGCGTGCTGGTGGAGGGGCCGCCGGGCCGGGTCCGCGACGACCCGGAGGTGCGCCGGGCGTATCTCGGCAACATGATCACGGGAGACCTCGTGCCATGAGCGGCCCCATCGCCCTCGCCCTGGACGGGGTCCAGGGTTTCTACGGCAAGAGCCATATCCTCCAGGGCGTCAGCCTGGAGGTGCGGGACGGCGAGATCGTCTGCCTGCTCGGGCGCAACGGCGCTGGCAAGACCTCGACCCTGAAGGCCATATGCGGCCTCATCACCCCGCGCTGGGGCAGCGTGCGCTTTCAGGGCACCGAGGTCGCCGGCTGGCCCGCCCACCGCATCGCCCGGGCCGGCCTCACCCTCGTGCCGGAGGATCGCGGCATCTTCAGCTTGCTCAGCGTCGAGGAGAACCTGGCCATCGCCGAGCGCAAGGGCTCGCCCTGGGCGCTCAAGGACATCTTCGCGATGTTTCCACGCTTGGAGGAGCGCCGCCGCAACGGGGGCGCGCAGCTCTCAGGAGGCGAGCAGCAGATGCTGTCCATCGCCCGCGCGCTCCTGAGCGGACCGAAGCTCCTCATGCTCGACGAGCCGGTGGAGGGCCTTGCCCCCGTCATCGTGGAGGAGATCGTGACGCAGATCCGTGCCATCCGGGCGGCGGGCGTGCCGATTCTGCTGGTGGAGCAGAATCTGGCCGTCTGCACCGCGCTGGCCGACCGCCACTACATCCTCGAACTCGGCCGCGTCGCCTACGCGGCCGCCAATGGCGAATTCATGGCCGACGAGGCGGCGCGCGACCGCTTCCTCGGCGTCAAGGCGGCGTGAACTGCAGCGAACCCAGGACATCCATGTCGAACCTCACCATCAACGCCGAGCGCCTCTGGGACACCCTGACCGAGACCGCCGCCATCGGTGCCACTTCCGACGGCGGCATTGCCCGCCTGACCCTGAGCGACGAGGACCGCCAAGTGCGCGACTGGCTCCGGGTCCAGGTCGAAGCGCTCGGCTGCACCCTCACGGTGGATGCGGTGGGCAACATGTTCGCCCTGCGCCCCGGCCGGAACCCGGACCTGAAGCCCATCGCATTCGGCAGCCACCTCGACACCCAGCCCACCGGCGGCAGGTTCGACGGTGTGCTCGGCGTGCTCGCCGGGCTCGAGGTGCTCCGCACCCTGGACGGGGCCGCCTACGTCACCGAGGCGCCGCTGCTGCTGGTGAACTGGACCAACGAGGAGGGCGCGCGCTTCGCCCCCGCCATGCTCGGCTCTGGGGTCTATGCGGGCATCTATGCCGGCGACTGGGCCGAGGCCCGTGAGGACGCGGCGGGAACCTGCTTCGGCGCAGCGCTCGACGCCATCGGCTATCGCGGCGTGGCGGCACCGGGCTCCGTGCCGTTCGGCGCGATGTTCGAACTCCATATTGAGCAGGGGCCGATCCTGGAGGCGCAAGGGGCTACCATCGGCGTCGTGCAGGGCGTGCAGGGCATGCGCTGGTACGAGGTTACCCTGGAGGGGCAGTCCGCCCATACCGGCTCGACCCCGATGGCGATGCGGCGCAATGCGCTCCTCGGCGCCGCGCGCCTCGTGGAAGCGGTGGATGCCGCGGCGCACGCGCACGCCCCCGACGCCGTCGGCACGGTCGGCCACCTCTGCGTGACGCCCAACTCCCACAATGTGATCCCCGGCCACGTGTTTCTCACCGTGGATCTGCGCCACCCCGACGACGCCGTGCTCGACGCCATGGAGGCGGCCATGAGCGAGGTGCTCGACAGCATCGCCAGCGACCTGTCCCTCGCCTCGCAGCTGCGTCCCATTGCCCGGACCGCCCCGGTCGCTTTCGATCTCGACTGCATCGCCTCCGTGCGGCGCGCGGCCGATAAGGGCGGGCACGCCACCCGCGATATCGTTTCGGGCGCCGGCCACGACGCGGCGCATCTGGCGGGCCTCGTGCCGACCACCATGGTGTTTGTGCCGAGCGCCGGCGGCCTCAGCCACAACCCGGCGGAATCGACGACGCCATCGGAATGCGCGGCCGGCGCACAGGTTCTCCTCGACGCCGTGCTCGACTATGATTCCCGCACAAGCAGCTCGGCGGCCTGATGCGCCGCTCAAGAAGGCGCGTTCATGCGTATCGTCACAGCCAGGGTGAACCACGAGACCAACACGTTCTCGCCCCTCGCGACCCCGCTTACCAGCTTCAATCCGCTCTGGGGGGATGATGCCCTGGCGGCGGGGCGGGACGCCTCCACGGCGCTAGGCGCCTTCATTCGGTTCGCGCAGGCGCGCGGGGCAGTCGTTTCGGTGCCGGTGTCGGCTCAAGCGAATCCGAGCGGACCCGTGGCGGACTCCGCCTTCGAGGCGCTCTGCGCCGCGCTTCTCGAGGCGATCCGCCCCGGCTGCGACGCCATCCTCCTTGACCTTCACGGGGCGATGGTGACCGAGAGCCACGACGACGGGGAGGGCGAGCTTCTCGCCCGCATCCGCGAAATCGCGCCCGGCACGCCCATCGGGGTCGCTCTGGATCTTCACGGCAACATCACCGGCCGGGTGGTCGACAATTGCGACGTGCTGGCAGGCTTCAAGTCCTACCCGCACGTTGACATGGCCGAGACCGGCGAGCGCGTGGCCGGCATCGTCGGACGAATGCTCGACGAGGGGCTACGGCCGGCTAGGGCCTGGATACATCCTCCGATGCTCGCCCACACCCTGCGCATGGACACCCGCGTGGCGGGACCGATGCGAGACGCCGTCCTGGCGGCTCAGACAGTCGAGACCCGTCCCGGCGTACTGGCGGCCACGATCTTCGGCGGCTTCTCCCTTGCGGATCTCGCCGAGACCGGTGTCTCCGTCACGGTCACGGCGGAAAGTCAGGAGGCCGCCGACGAGGCAGCCCGAGACCTCGCCGCAGGGCTCTGGGGCAACCGCGAAAGCTTCGTCTATGACGAGGCGCCCCTGGCCGAGTCCATCGCAGCGGCACAGGCTGCGCTAGCCGGGCCGGGCGACGGCCCGGTGCTTCTCCTCGACCACGGCGACAACTGCATGTCGGGGGGCACCTGCGACGTGATGGACGTGCTCGCCAACGCCCTCGAGGCCGGCCTCGAGGGCATCGTTGCCGGCCCGATCTGCGACCCCCGCGCCGTCTCCATCCTGCACGCGGCCGGCGTCGGCGCCCGGGTCGAACTGGAGATCGGCAATCGCGTCCCCCTGCCGGGTTTCGGCCCTAGGTTGCCCCTCACAGTCGCCGGCACCGTGGCAGCGGTCGGCGACGGCGAATATCGTATCACCGGCCCGACCTATACGGGACAGCGCTGCAGCATGGGCCGGGCGGCGGTGATCGATACGGGGAGGGCCCGCATCCTTGTCAGTGAGCAGCCGCACGAGCCATGGGACCTCGGCGTGTTCACCGCTTGCGGAATCAACCCGGCCACGGCACGAGTCCTGATCCTAAAATCGCGGATGTACTGTCGACCCGTCTTCGAGCCAATCGCATGTACCGTCGTGGAGTGCGCGAGCCGCGGCGTAACCAGTTCCGACTACGGGCTGTTCACGTTCGAGAAGCTCGCCCGCCCGATCTTTCCTCTGGACCAAAACGTGGCCTGGAATCCGCAATGACTGCGCCCGGTCCAAGGATGAAGCAGAACCCGGCGCCGATGCGCCGCATCAAACTCTCCGACCAGATTGCCGAGGACCTGTGTAGGCGCATCGCCCGCGACCGTTTGCTGCCGGGTGATCGCCTGCCGAACGAACGTGCCCTGATGCAGCATTATAGCTGCGCTAAGGGGACGATCCGAGAAGCACTGAAGGCTCTCGAGGTCCAGGGCCTTGTGGCGATGCAGTCCGGTCCGAATGGCGGCGCCGAAATCCGCCCGATCTCCACTGATGCCGCCGCACAACAATTGCGTCGCTTCTTCCACTTCCAGGAACTTGATTTTGCCCATGTCTACGCCTTACGCCGCAGTTTGGAGGTAGCGCTGAGCATCAGCGTGATCGGGCGCTTGAAGCCTCATGACTTCCAACGTCTGGAGGCAAATATTGCAGAGTGCGAGGCAGCTAACACGAGCGGTCAGCGCAGGATCGGCCGTATTATTGAGGTCGATTTTCACGACATGTTATGTGATGCAAGTGATAATCACTTGTTAGTGTTTATGTGTCGGTTCCTAAACAGCCTGCTACGCGACTTGGTTGAGTTTCGCAGTGAAAGCCTAGTTGAACACGAAGCCTTTGGAAGTCACAACGTTGCCAGCCATCGGGCACTTGTCACTGCCTTACGCGCGGAGGATGCAGATGCGGTCAGCGTTGAAATGCACAAACACATGTGCTGTGCTGAGCACTTCATGCAGCGTCTCGACGCAAAGTTTCGAGAGGATCTCCTAAGCTCGTCTAGTCCAGATCGAGCATAATCGCTCTTCAAATATAACCTTAGACTAATTTTTATAGTTAAGGCTGGGAGATCAATTGGTTCTGAGAACCCGGCTTGTTGCAGCTCGGCCGGACGTCAACTGTAAAATTCGAAAGCGTTCTATCCGCCTCTGACGGTGTCGACACCATGCAACACATCTATCCCTACTTTGAGCTGGAGCCCAAGCAACCAGTTCCGCTCGCGCACACTCCACGCGCCGGCAAACCCAAAGCCCTTGCGGAGCCAGAGCATGGCCTCGAAGCCCTGGATGGTGCGTCGGGCCGTATGGAAGGAGCGAAAGCCGCCGATCCGGGGCATGTTCTTCTTGACCCGGAAGTGATCGCTCTCGATGCCCTGCTGCAGGTGCTTCGTGATGTAGTGGGTTGGGGTACAGGCCAGGAGGCCGTCGGTCTTCACGGCCGCGATGGCAGGCGGATAGGTGCTGGCGCCGTCCGTGCCGATCCGGTCAGGTGCAAGAAGCGGCTGGTCCGCCTGCATCTTGCGGAAGAAGCGCTTCGCCGCGTCGAGATCCCGGTTGGCAGTTAGTAGGAAGTCGACCGGGTTGCCGTGCTTGTCGACGGCTCGGTACAGGTAGCGCCACTCGCCACGCACCTTGATGTAGGTCTCGTCGATCCGGACTGATCCGCAATGTGGTTTGCGGAACTGGCGCAGCCGCTTCTCGATCAACGGCGAGTAGGCGAGCACCCAGCGGTTCAGGGTGCTGTGATCGACCTCGACGCCGCGCTCCGTGAACAGCTCCTCGATGTCGCGGTAGCTCAGCGGGTAACGCAGGTACCAGGAGACGGCCTGAACGATCAGGGCCGCCTCGTAGTGCCGGCCCTTGAAGTCGGCGCGGGCACGCTGCTTCAGCTTTGCAGCGATGGCAGACAGGATCATGGGGTGGCCTCCGAAACGGGAGGGGCCATGCGGGCTCTATGCTCAACGCGGAGTAAACGTCGGCGCTATTGCGTTTGCGACAGGCCCCTTCGCATCACCGGCGTGCTCCTTCACGCGGAGCATGTCGAGTTCGATGTCATTCAGCGCGAACGCCAGAAGCCCGTCGTAGGGACCGACCCTCGAAATTCCCATGCCGAGATCGTCCGCTCCCCGCTTGCGCGCTTGGCGAGTCCCTCGTGCCGCGAACGGAGGGCGTCGCGTTCGCGCTCGTGATGCCCTCGGGAAGCGGATGAGACGCCCCCGAGCCTTCCGTCCTTGGTGTCTCTCACAAAACTCCCGCCGCGCTGTCATCGCCAGAGCGAGAACGGTCAGAGACCGGGAGTTTTGCGAGGCACTCTTACGCAGCCCGGGTCAGAACCCGATCATCCGGATCGCTAGGGCTGCCGCGGCGGCACCCACCAGGGGTGCGGCGAAGGGGATCAGGGCGTATCCCCAGTCCGAGCCGCCCTTTCCGGCGATCGGCAGGAGCGCGTGGGCGCAGCGGGGGCCGAAATCGCGGGCGGGGTTGATGCCGTAGCCCGTGGTGCCGCCGAGGGAGAGGCCGATGCCCCAGATCACCATGCCGACGAGATAGGGCGCAAGGCCCGTCGGAATGCTGCCCGCGTTGCCCACCGCCTTCGACAGCAGGGCGCCGACGATGAGGACGAGCATGAAGGTTCCGATAATCTCGGAGAGCCAGTTGGCGCCGGGCTTCCGGATCGCCGGCGCGGTGCAGAAGCAGGCGAGCTTCAGGCCCTGGTCCTCGGTCGCGCCCCAATGCGGCAGGTAAGTGCAGCCAGACCATCGCGGCACCGAGGAACGCACCGATCATCTGGGCCGGGACGTAGACCGGGAGCTTGCTCCAGTCGCCCGAGTTGATCGCGGCGGCCAGCGTCACCGCCGGGTTGATGTGGGCGTCGCCGCTGCCCGTGGCGGTGGCCACGAAGATCGCGCCGAGCACCGCGAAGGCCCACCCGGCGGTGATCGCGACCCAGCCGCTCCCCTCCGCCTTCGATCCCCGGAGCAGCGTGCCGGCCACGACGCCGTTGCCCATGATGATCAGGACCATCGTCCCGAGAAGTTCACCCAGAAATGGCGATGTCATGCTGTCCTCCCCCCATTCGATCGTTGTTTCGCGTCGTCCCAGCCGCGTCCGTTCCCGCTTCCCCCCGGGCGTAGGAGAGGCGCAGGCCGGCGCGTTCGCCGGGAGGCTTGTCCCCCGGCGTCCGTGTCAATGAGCGGTGATGGCGGGTCCGGCGGGCCGATCAGATCTCGCCGCGGCTCATCCGTCCGGCGATGTGGTCGGCCTGGCGCAGGGCGAGGGCGACGATGGTCAGCGTGGGGTTCTCCGCCGCGCCGGTCGTGAATTGCGAGCCGTCCGAGACGAACAGGTTCGCCACATCGTGGGCTTGGCCGAAGCGGTTGACGACGCCGTCGCGCGCCTTCTCGCTCATCCGGTTGGTGCCGAGATTATGAGTCGAAGGATAGGGCGGGGTTTGGATGGTCCGGACCGCGCCCACCGCGTCGTAGATCGCGCTGCCCTGCCGGTAGGCGTGGTTGCGCATGGCCTTGTCGTTCGGGTGATCGTCGTAACGGACCGAGGCGACCGGCATGCCGAAGGCGTCCTTGTCCTCGGCGAGGGTGATCCGGTTCTCCGCCCGGGGCATGTCTTCGCCGACGATCCAGAGGCCGGCCGTGTTGCGGTAGTTGTCGAGGGCACTCGCGAAGTCGCGGCCCCATTTCGACGGGTCGAGGAAGGCCGCCATGAAGGGCAGGCCGAGGGAGACCGTCTCGAACTCGTAGCCGCCGACAAAACCTCGGCTCGGGTCGTGCCGGGCCTCGTCGCGCACGATCCCGGCCATGGTGGTGCCGCGATGCATGTTCACCGGCTTGTCGAAGATGCCGTAGACCGAGCCTGTGGTGTGGCGCATGTAGTTGCGCCCGACCTGGCCGGAGGAATTGGCCAGCCCGTCCGGGAACCGGGCCGAGTGCGAGTTCAGCAGCAGGCGCGGGCTCTCGAGGGAGTTGCCGGCCACTGCGACCGCGCGCGCCTTCTGCCGGTGTTCGACGCCCTGCTTGTCGGCGTAGACGACGCCCGAGACCTTGCCGGCGGCGTCGTGCTCGATCCTCAGAACCTGGCAGCCCGACCGAACTTCGAGCCGGCCGGTCGCCTCGCCCTTCGGGATCTCGGCGATGAGGGTTGACCATTTCGCGCCGGACTTGCAGCCCTGGAAGCAGAACCCGATCTGCATGCAGGAGGCGCGCTCGTCGCGCGGCTCGGAATTGATCGCCATCCGGCCGGTGCTGACCTCCTTGTAGCCGATCTTGCGCGCACCGGCCTCCATGACCTTGAAGTTGTTGTTGCCCGGCAGGCCGGGGATGCCGTTGGTGCGCGTCACGCCCATCCTGTCCTCGGCCATGGCGTACCAGGGCTCCATCTCGGACAGATCGATCGGCCAATCGAGCAGGGTGGCGCCCGCCACGTCGCCGTAATGCGTGCGCGTCTTGAACTCATGGGCCTGGAAGCGCAGGGAGGCGCCCGCCCAGTGCACCGTCGAGCCACCGACCGCCTTCACGATCCAGGCCGGCAGATTCGGGAAATCCTCGGCGACCTGCCAGGAACCCGTGGCAAAGCGCTTGTCCTTCCAGGCGAGCTGGGAGAACGAATCCCACTCGTCGTTGAGGAAATCGAAGGTCTCGTGCCGGTCGCCGGCTTCCAGGATAACGGTGTCGATGCCCTTGAGGGCGAGCTGCGTGCCGAGGGTTCCGCCGCCGGCACCCGAGCCGACGATGACGAACACCGAGCCGTCGTTGAGATCGTAAGGGGCTGACATGGTTTCCTCCTGCTCCGCGCCGGCCCGACCCCGTCTTCATGCGGGATCGTCGGTCCGGGCGGCGAACACGTGCGCGTCGGCGCGGGGGCGCCGGGTTCGGGTCAGAGCCAGTTAATGTCGTCGAAGCCGCGATGCAGGTAGCCGCCCTTGTCGAACGAGGCACCCTCGTAGCCGAAGATCGGCCACAGCTCCTTCTGGTTGTAGAGGCCGACGATGAGGTTGGAGCGCACCTTCTGGAAGAAGGGAGTCGGCTCGATCGCCTTGAGCAGGGCGTCCCGGTCCGCCTCTCGCTCGATCTTGGCGTAGGGCACGCGATGGCGGGCAGCGGCCTCCCTGTCGAGGGCGGCCATCCCGTCCTCGAGGAGGTCGAGTTCCACCGGGGCGGCGCGCGCCGCCTCGTCGAGGATCCGGACCGCGGCGGCATAGAACCGGTCGGCGACGCGAGCGTGAGGGTAGCAGTCGCGTGACATCTGGACGAGGGACGCCAACGTCTCGGGCTTCGTCGCCTTCGGCATCTGCGCCCAGGCCCTGCCGGTCACGAGCCCATCCGGCATGATCGCCACGGCCAGCAGCGTGGAACCGGCCGCCCCCAGGAACACGCGGCGGGATAGGCGCGCGGGCTCCTTGTCCTGCATCCTCATTCGCTTCCTCCCTCGTTCGTTCCGTGTCGTGCAGTCGCGTGGCGGGCCGGCGCCGTCCTTCGAAAGAGGACGCGCGCGGACGAGGCGCTCGCTTACTGTTTCTGCATCATCTTTTTCCCGAAAGTCGGCAGCGACCCTTCGGGATGATGCTCTAGGCGAAGCGCCATCCGCGTTCGAGGACCTCGATCTTGTAGCCGTCCGGATCCTCGATGAAGAAGAACCGTGCGGTTCCGCCGCTCGGATGGCGCAGGGACTTGATGTCCTTCGGCCCGAGGCCGGCCTCGCCCATGCGCCGGTGCGCCGCCTCGAGATCGGCGACCGAGACGGCGAGATGCCCGTAGCCGCTCCCGAGATCGTAGGCCCCGTCCTGGCCCTTGTTGACCGTCAGTTCCAGCTCGAAGCCGGATTGAGCGTTCGACATGTAGATCAGCGTGAAGCTCTCGAAGTCCAGCCGATCGGCAATGTCGAGGGAGAAAGCCGTTTTATAGAAAGCCACGGATGCCGCCTCGTCGCGGACACGGATCATCGAATGGATGAGCTTGGGAACGTCGTTCATGGGCTTTCCTCACCGCGGCGACCCGAACCTGCCACCGCCAACCATCATGACACACTAGAACTTCTCTAGAACGACGCGGTAGTAGCATGATACTGCATCGTAGCTTGCTGCGCTCCGGAGCTGAATCCCGGTATTTTGCAAGGTAAGCCGAGACCCCGGAAAACGAGGCCGCCCCCATATGTCGTATTGTGTCCACGCATTCGGGAGCGGGACGGGCTCGCGACTGTCGCGGCAGGGCTGCCGGGGCGAAGCGCGGCTCGGCTGGACCAGAACGCTGTCGTCCGGCACGAGCACGGTGCGCGCGAGCGTCTCGTCCAGCGCAAGCGCAGCCGGATGGAGAATATAGCATCAATAACGGCTCGGGTAGTATGATGTTACCACAGTATAAAATTGAGAGCTTTGCTGAAAACCATCGGTAACCCGCAATATTTCTCTGGACTGAATCCCCAAAATCGTAGATGGCAGGCGAGAGCCTCGCCGGTCTGCTGAGCCACCGGGCCATCGGGCTCCTCGCCTGCCGCGTCGCATGCGTGCGGTGAAAGACCAGTGTCGTCCGGCACCACGGAACGCCACCGTCCCCGGACCTCGACGAACCAGCAAGACCAGCAAGGGAGAGAACAATGGCAAAATGGGTCTTCGCGTCGCCCTCGCGCTACGTCCAGGGCGCCGGCATGATCGCCCATCTCGGCGAGCATCTGTCGGCCCTCGGCCGGAACGCCTTCATCCTGGCCGACGACACCGCCTGGGGCATCGTCGGGCGCGACGCCGAGGCGGCGATGCAGGACAAGCTCACCTTCCGCCGCGAGGCGTTCGGGGGTGAGGCTTCGAACGCCGAGATCCGCCGCATGGCGGGCTTGGCGCGCGAGGCGGGCGCCGAGGTGATCGTCGGCATGGGCGGCGGCAAGGCGATGGATACCGCCAAGGCCACTGCCGACGACCTCGGCCTGCCCGTGGCCATCGTCCCCACCATCGCCTCGACGGACGCACCCTGCAGCGCGCTGTCGGTGATCTATTCGCCGGACGGCGTGTTCGAGACCTACCGGTTCTATTCCAAGAACCCGGATCTCGTCCTCGTGGACACGGCCGTCTGCGCCAGGGCGCCGGTGCGGCTGTTCGCGTCGGGCATCGCCGACGGGCTGGCCACGAACGTCGAGGCCAAGGCCACGTGGCGCAGCCGCGCGCGCACGATGGCGGGGGGCGCACAGACCATCGCCGGCGGCGCCATCGCGCAGGTCTGCGAGGACACGCTCTTCGCCCACGGCTTGAGCGCCTACCGGGCTGTCGAGAAGGGCCTCGTAACTCCGGCGGTAGAGGCCGTGGTGGAGGCGGCCACGCTCCTGTCCGGCCTCGGCTTCGAGAACGGCGGGCTGGCGGCCGCCCACGCGATCCACAACGGCTTCACGGCGCTCGAGGGCGACATCCATCACCTCACCCACGGCGAGAAGGTCGCCTACGGCATTCTCGTCCAGCTCGTGCTCGACCAGCAGCCGATCGCGGATTTCGAGCGCTTCGTGCGCCTCTTCCGCGCGATCCGGATGCCGGTGTCGCTGCGGGAACTGCATATCGAGGGCGTCTCGCGCCGCGATCTCGTTAAGGTGGGCGAACTCGCCAACAGCCCGAACGACACCCTGCAGAACCTATCGCCGCACTTCACCGACGACGCTATCGCCGACGCCATACTGGCCACGGATCTCCTGGCGGCGGGCGTCTCGGCGGCCTGACCGGGCGCATCGATCCCCGCCCCGCGGAGCCTGCCTCGCCGCCCCGGCGCAGGCGGGCCTTCCGATTGAGCGAGGACCTTCAAACCGCCCCTGTGAGACGTGAGACAGATTTCGCGTCTCCAGTCTCACGGTCGGGACTTTCCTTCGACCGATTAACCCGCCCTGCGCCGGGATTTATCCACATCGCTGCGAAGTCGCGGAGCAGGCCGGCCTTCGCCGGTCCTTCCGCCTCATCGCGGCGCGGGGTCCGAGAGAAGCTAAACCCGTATATCGAGGCACTAAGCTGGATTCCGCATGACATACAGGCCGTGATTCTCCCGCTTCCCGGCGCCCGTCGCCGGAACCGCAATTGATCCGGCGCCCGGACCTCTCCTACTCTGCGTCATCGGATCCGGGACGAACGCGATGTGTGGACTGTTCTCAAATCTGCCCTCGACCCAGTACGACGGAGAAACGCGCTCGGTCCGCCTGGGCGGGCATTCGACCTCGATCCGGCTGGAGACGATGTTCTGGCGCGTGCTGGAGGACCTCGCGGCGTCCCAGGACGTCTCGCTCCCGCGCTTCCTCACGGTCCTGTACGACGAGGTACTCGATCGCCACGGTGAAGCGCGCAACTTCACCTCCCTGCTGCGGTGCGCCTGCCTCACGCATCTGGAACTGCAGGCGACGGGGGGAACCGTCTCCTGGCAATCGCGCGCCTGTGCCAATTCCCAGGACGCTCCCCGCTTCGGTCTGCGCCACGGTCGCCCACACGAGGCCAAAATCGCCTGACGCGGCCGGAAGCGCGTGATCCCTGCGCCCTGTAGCGGGCTCGATGCAAGAAGGAGGGGAGCGGGCGACCCGGATCATGCGTGGTCTCCTCGACGAGGATGCCCAGGCACCGCGCCGCCAGCCGGCCGATCAGCACGATCAGTCTCGCTCTCCGGTCCGAAGGCAGGTCGGACCAGGACGGGGCTCGCGAGGGGATCGTGTCGGCCATTCCGGAGGGCCCTCCAGCCGACCACCGCGAGCAGCGCCTGCGCGCTCACGACCGGTCCGGTGATGGAATCAACCTCCTCTGCAGAGGTTCCAAGGATGTGGGGCCCACAGGCCCTGGCCGTCCCGCCAAAGCCCCTTGATCAAGTGCCCCTGCGCCCGCGGAAGACGAAGGCCTGTCCCGAGAACGGAAACCACGCGAGGTGATCCTGCACGAGGCTGGCCAGGCCGTCGAAGCCCTTGCGCATGTCGGTGCGGCCGGTCGCCAGCCAGACCCGGGAACCGGAGGGGACCGGGATCATCGTCCCAGGAGCGCCGCAATCACGCCCTGCAGGAGGGCGACCTCAGCGCCCGCCTCGGCGCGCCCCCGATGATCGCCGGCCAGCTCGATCTCGATGCCGCCGGGATGGAGCGGCTCGTCCCGGACGCTGGAGGGGGGAGCCGGCAGCCCAAGCGGGATGAAGCGCGGGCGGGAGCCCGCCATCGGTGCAGGCGCTCCGGCCCGCAGGGCACGGCGCCAGCGGAACAGCAGGCTCGCATGAAGCCCGTGCCGACGTGCCACCTCGGAAGCCGTCGTCGCCGGATCGTCCGCCTCGGCGAGGATCGCGCGCTTCCGCTCGGGCGACCAGGTCCGTCGCGTTCCCGCGACGACGATGTGAGGCGTGCTCGTCATAGGTCCAGACACAGGGCCGATACAGCGCCATCCCGCGCCATCACCTGTATCCAGACCCGAGCCCTATCCGCACAAGGCAGCCGTCACCGACTTCCTATTACCCAGATCTGGGCCGACGTCGGGGACGTTGCGCGGCCTGCTCATGCATGATTCGCTGATGCGCACCTGATCCAGGAGGACGAGGTGCGCCATGAACGCCGTCGCACGGTGCTGGTGGGAGGATGAACTCGCTGCGTGCACCTTCAACGATGCCCGCCTGCGACAGCGGCTGCACCGCCTCGTCGCGCAGATGGACCGCAGCCTCGGCGCCAGCTTGCCGTTCGCCTGCCAGGACTGGGCCAACACCAAGGCGGCGTACCGGTTCTTCGCCAACCGGCGTGTCAGCGAGGCCCAGATCCTGTCGGGACACTTCGCAGCGACGGGTGAGCGCGTCCGGGCCAGCGATGGCCCCGTGCTGGTCTTGCAGGACACGACCGAGTTCACCTTCCAGCGCGAGAGCCGTGAGACGGTCGGGATCACCCGCCGCGTCAACAGCGGTCGGGACAAAGCGGGCCAGTTCCGCATGCACACGCTCTGCGGCCTGCTCATGCACGCCTCGCTCGCCGTGACCGCCGACGGTCTGCCACTCGGGCTGGCAGCGGTGAAGTTCCGGTCGCGCGACAAGTTCAAGGGCACGAACGCGCTCAAACGCAAGATCAACCCGACCCGCGTACCGATCGAACAGAAGGAGAGCTTCCGCTGGCTGGAGAACCTGCGGCAATCGACGTCGCTGTTCGGCGCGCCGAGCCGCTGCGTCCACGTCGGCGACCGCGAGAGCGACATCTACGAGCTGTTCTGCTTGGCCCACGGCCTCGGCACGCACTTCATAGTGCGCAGCTGCGTCGACCGGCTGGCCGGCGACGGTCGGCACACGATCACCGACGCGATGAGCGAGGTCGCCGTCCAGGGCCTGCATCGCGTCGAGGTCCGCGACCGGGCGGGGCGGCTCGGCACGGCCGCGGTCGAACTGCGCTACCGCCGCATCACAGTGCCGCCGCCGATCGGCAAGCAGAAATGCTATCCCGCGCTGTCGCTCACCGTCCTCCACGCCCGCGAGCCGGGGACGCCGAAGGACCGCCCCGCGATCGACTGGCGGCTGATCACCGACCTGCCCGTCGACGATCCCGACCAAGCCGTCGAGAAACTGCGCTGGTATGCCCGGCGGTGGAAGATCGAGGTGTTCCACCACATCCTGAAGACCGGCTGCCGCGCCGAAGATGCACGGCTGCGCACGGCCGAGCGCCTCGTCAAGCTGATCGCGGTGTTCTGCATCCTGGCGTGGCGGGTGTTCTGGACGACCATGGTGGGCCGCGCGGCGCCGGGTGCGGACCCGCGCTTGGCCGTCACCGCTGCCGAGATCGCGCTGCTCGATCGCCTCGTCCCCGATCGGGCGGCCGGCGGGCGAACTCTCTCGGCCTACGTGGTGAAGGTCGCGCGCCTCGGCGGCTACCTCGCCCGCTCACGGGACCCGCCGCCCGGCAATCTCGTCATGTGGCGCGGCTTCGCCCGGCTCGCCGACATCATGCTCGGTGCCACGTTCGCCCGAGCATCACCAGGATGTGGGTAATAGGAAGCCGCTTGAGGGCAAAGTCGGTCCCCTCGTCGCGCAGGAACGCGGCGAGCAGCGCACGGTCCTTCCCATCGATCAGCGCGGCTAGGCGTGACCTGTCGGATTCGACTGTCATCAGAGCACCGGATACAGCCCGAGGAACAGGTCCCCCAGCGCCCGGCGGCGCAGGAAGGTCAGGCGTCGCCGCCGGATGTGCTCCGGCCGGTCGTGCTCCAGGTGGCAGCGCTGGCACCAGGCGGCGAGATCGGCGGGGCCGTTGCGGCTGGTGTCGTGCTCGCGGTGGCAGGCGGCCAGGATCGGCCGGGTCAGCCGGGCACTCGCCAGGTCTGGCATGCGCCGCAGAATGCGCCCCCGGCCCGAGCGCCAGACGCCGCCGTCGGCATCGTACCAGCTCCCGTCATCGACGCAGACGATGACCCGCCCATGCGGGCGTCCGCAGCGCTCGCAGAACCCGCCGGCACGGCCGAAGCGGATCACCGCCGAGAGCTGCGGCCAGTCGATCGGGTAGAAGTGGCGGTGTTCGGGGCGGATCGGCACGGTCCGGCCACGCTAGCACGGCAGAGAGTCCGAGGAATCCCCCCGGCGCCTCGTCGTCCCTCGGAATTCGGTCGCCCGGCTCCTCAGCGCCGATCCGAGCGGCACCAGTGATCCGCCCGCTCCTCCCAAGCCTTCCGGCCCGGCCGGTAGGCCACCGCCAGGCCCTCCCGCATCAGGATCGCGCTGACCTCTCCCGCTGGCACCCGCAACGTCCCGAGCGTCCGGCCGTAGCGATCGGTCTCGCCGGCGCGCGCCAGCTCGACGGCCTGTCCGCGGATCAGGCGGGCCAAGCGCTCCTTCGCCTTCAGGCCAGCGATCCGCTCGGCCTCGCAGCGCGGCCGAGACACCTCCGGCGTGTCGATCCCACTCAAACGGACCTTCTCGGCACAGCCGCGCACGGGCACGGCGCAGGGGAGGGCGACGGTATCGCCGTCGATGACGATCAGGCGGTCGCCATCGAACCGCTCGGCCGACGCCGGCCGGCTCGCCAGCGTGCTCATACAGCCGACGGCCAACCCAGCACGGCCCACATCCGACGGCTCATCGCAGTTCCCTCACGCTCGCGGTGTTCGCGCCCGGCCTATCGCCTCAGCCCCCATAAGCCCAGATCGGGATGTCCCGCGGCCGACCGGGTGTGTCGCGATAGTAGGTCAGGTCGCCGAAGCCGATCCGGGTCGAATTGATCCACTGCACCGTGCGCCCGCCCAGCACCAGGGCACCACAATGGTCCACCCGGACGGTGCCGACCGTGGGATGGATCCCGAACAGGTCGAGCTCGCTCCAGCCGAGATCCACCGCCTCCGCTCCGAAGCGCTCGAGGAAGTCGAGCATCGCCGCGTGGACCCTCTGCCACGTCTCGCCATGCAGGCCGGGGCAGGGGGACGTCGCCGGGTTCATGCGCTCGATGCGGTCGCGCCAGGAGTGAAAATTCGGTGCAGGGTCGGTGGCGACGGGGTGGGGAGCTGACATCCCGGCCCCTTACCTCAGGCCGGTCGCCCGGTCCTAACTGGGACCGGGCTCAAGAGTCGGAGGAGGCCAGGGGCTTCGCGATGGGATGATCGACCGGAGAGAGGCTCCGGTGCCCGTCGCGAAAGCTAAGCCGGTGCCCCGTCTTCTCGTCCTTGCCTGCTCGGCAACCAAGCGCCCCGATCCCGACCGCATCCCGGCACTCGCGCGCTACGACGGCCCGCTGTGGCGGACCCTGCGCGCCGCCGACCCGGAGGGCCGGCGGGCCCGGGTCGCATTCCTGTCGGCGCTTTACGGCTTCCGCGACGCGGCGACGCCGATCGCCGACTACGACGCGCGGCTGACCCAGGATCTCGCCGAGCGGATGATCGCCGGCGGCGTGACGACGCGATGGCCGCGCCCGCCCTCGCCGCGGCGGCCCGACACCTGCGGCATGCACGCCGGCGCCGAGATCGCCTCGATGACAGGGTATGGCGCCGAGCCGTTCGAGGATGTCGCGCTGGTGGGTGGACGGCTCTACCTCGACGTCATGCAGGCATTCGTGGCGGGCTTCGTCACCATGGGCTGCGTCCGGCCGGACGCCCGCATCACCGTCATCAACGGGCCGATCGGCTTGATGCGGCGAGATCTTCGACATTGGTTGATCGAGGCCGCCTCGGAGCGGGGAGGGCGATCATGACCGCTCGCGTCGGGCACAACGGCGGGCCGGCCCTCGACGAGCCGGCCGACACGCGCCCCGGCCGGTGCAAGCACTGCCGGCACTGGATGGCGCCCTCGGACGAGGAGCAGCGGGCCTACGAGTGGTTCCACCTCGGTCTGTCCCGCCGCCGCGTCCGGCGGCCGACGGGCGCCTGCGACCGCGTCTTGGTCGGCAACAATCCCCGGCCGCCCTTCTCGGCCACCTCGGCCGAGTTCGGCTGCGACAACTTCGAGGCGGCTCCGCCGCCCCCGATCCCTCGCAGCGGCGGCTTCGTCACGATTTAACAGGATGGACGCATCGCTTGGCAGGGCAGGGAGGAGGACATCCCGGCCCGCTTCCTCCAACAGGACCTCGATTTGTGAGGACTGGCGGCCTTACGTCTCCCGTTGCTGCATTCTGAACTAAATGAAAATAGAATGACGACATGAACAATCCAAAGGCATGATGCGCAAATTAATTGCGTGATAATGGTGCCGGAAGTGACTGATAAATGTAGCTTGAGGGCAGAAATCTACCTATATCCGCTCTCGTTCTGTCCCAAGACTTGAACCGACTTACGGCGCGCTCCTCGAACGAGGGGCGCGCCGATCCTCTTGCGGGGCCGGGCCCTAGCGCCAGCGTTCGCCGGTCCCGAGTCCGATCACCCGACCGTCGAGCGGGGCGATCTCGACGGCCACTTTCCCCCAGAACCGATCCCGGGCCGCATCCGCGCCGCGCGCGGCCCGAGCCCGATCCCGGGCCAGCCAGTAGGCCGGGCCGCCATAGCGCGCGACCATGATCCGGGCTCTTGCCCGGACCCGCGCACGGTCCCGCGCTTGGCGCAGCCAGCACATCCCCGCCTCGCAGGGGTCAGTTGGGGATGGCCTCTCCGCTCGGCTCCTCCGCCGCCATGTCCTCTTCGGAAAGGGCTCCGAGCAGGATCAGGACACTGCCGAGGTTGAGCATCGAGCGGATCGACCGTCCGGTGTCCACCGAGACGGAATTGCCCCGCCATGCGAGGTAGCAGAGGCGCAGAGCGGCGATGTCCGGATCGGACGTCGCGTCCAGCCGGTGGCCGCCCTTGCCCGACCTGCGCGGCAGCTTGGCGGTGAAGCCTTTCGGCGTGTAGCCGAGCTCGCTCAGCAGATCCACGAGCGCGAAACGACGCTCGGCGAGCAGGCATTCGGCCTGGATCAGGTCGCCATGGGTGACGATCCGCGACCCTTCATCGATCCCGTCCTGCACCCGTTCAAGCTCGACGAGGGCCTTGATGTAGAGGCGCTGGGCCTCGATCGTCCGCGCTTCCAGGGTTTCGCGATCGTGCGGGCGGTGCATCGAACCACCCCTGCAGGCCCGTGTCCGCGGTGCGCCCCCGCTAACGAGACTCGACCACCCATAGTCGGGGAGTTGGAAAACCGTGTCTGAACGGTCCCTACGACCTTTAGCAGCGGGGCGCCTGGACATGCGTCGCAGGCTCCCCGACCAAGAAGGTCAAGGAATCCGGCGCCGTCACGGCCGGCGCCAAACCGTCAGACAAGGGGTTTCCACGCCCCAGGGCGGCGCGTACCACCCCGACCGGATCGTAGGCGCTCGTGCGGACGCGATCCAGTCCGAAGCTGCGGTTTGCCACGCTTGGTTGCGCGAGGGATCGCCCCCGCCACCAAGCCTTCGCGGCCATCGTGACGGCAACAGAGCTCTGGCGCTCCATCCGAGAGATGCCCGACCCGCTCAGATCCGGCAACGCTGGCGACGACATCACGAGAGGCCGACGACGGCGCATACCTCGGCGCGTCGTGCAGGGGCCACCCCGCTCTGATCGGCGCTGACCCTTGGTCACTCCCGGGGCCTTCCACGATCAACCCTCAAGGGGTCCGCTCCGCATGCGCGGGCGGCCGCTCCCGGCTTCGCCTCCCGCGGTGATCGCGGCCCCGTCCGGACCTTTCGGGCGCCTGTCGAGCGGGGACGGTCCCCGCCGCAGGACGGGAGCCGCACCATGGCGCACGATCTCACCCTCGCCCGCAGCAGCGCCTACCACCTGGCCCAGTCGCTGATGGTCTGCGTCACCCTCTTTGTCACCGACGGCGGCTACGGCGTCATGCCCAGCGACGAGTTCGACGGCGACCCGGCGAGCGTGATCCACGAGTTCGACCCCCACGGCGAATGAGAGCGGCGTGCGCCGGGCCGGGGGATTGCCCCGGCCGAGGCCTTTGCTCAATCCGCCTCGGGTTCACGCGGCAGGGCGGCCTGCCCCTGGACCGTGCTCTTCAGTCGGTGAGCAGGACGGGATCGGTTCGTTGCCGCGGCAGAGCCTTCGCCCGTCGTGCATGTCGTCGGGCCTCCCCGTCCCATGGGCTTGGACAAGAGACGGAGATCGTCGATAGCCGCGAGCCGACAATCTGATCCATGGAGCACCGCTCATGAGCGAAGTTCAGCGCCACTACGAAGATTTGCTAGCCAGTCATTATTTATGGATGAGTGAAATGACATTTTTGGACAAGGTTGCGGAGCAGCGCAAGTTGTTGGAGGTGCTTGGCTTCCTAGGGCCTGTTGTCACTTGATCCAATCGCAGGCTGCGGCGAGGCAGAGGACGCCTGTGAAGCTGGCGGCGGTCTTCTCGTAGCGGGTGGCCACCGCCCGCCATTCCTTCAGCCGCGCCCAGAGGCGCTCGACGCGGTTGCGGTTGGTGTAGATCCAGTCCGGGCAGCGGGTGGGTGCTTCGTTGCGCTTGGTGGGGACGGCCGGCTTGGCGCCCACGTCGCGGATGTGCTGACGGAAGCCGTGACTGGAGTAGCCGCGGTCGGCCACGACCCACAGCGGCACGCCGGGCAACTGGTCGAGCAACGGCACGGCGTGGGGCAGTTCGTGCGCCTGTCCCGGCGCGAGGCGGAAGGCGACGGCGCGGCCCGCGCCGTCGGCGATCACGCAGGCCTTGGTGCCATACCCGCCACGAGACCGGCCAAGCGCTTCACGACCGTCTCGCTCGGTCGCAGATCCCCCCTTTTGGCCGCACCTGCCGCCTTCTGGTGCGCCCGCATGTTGGTGCCGTCGAGGAACACCATGCCGAGCTGCACGCCGCGCTCCTGCACCAGGGCGAGCAGGCGCTCCCACACCCCGGCGCGCGCCCAGCGGATGAAGATCTGCGCCGCCCGCCACCACGGCCCGAACTCGTCTGGAATGGCGCGCCACTTGGCCCCGTTCTGGTGCCGCCACAGGATGGCCGAGAGCGTGCGTTGCAGGTCCTGCGGCGGGGTCTTCGCCTTCGGCCGGCAGGCATGCACCAGCGGCTCTAGAGCCGCCCACTGCGCGTCGTTCAGCATCAGCCCGCTCCATCCAGAGGACGGAAAACGCTCACACTCCCAGGACGTTCAGGCGACGACAGACCCTAGCCGTGTCGAAAGGCGTGGCTCTCGATCTTGGCTGCGGTCCAGGTTATCGAGCAGCGGCTCTATGTGATCTTGGGTGCCAATCAGTTATTGCTTTAGATACAAGTCAGGCACTGCTTGATGAGTTAAAGTCTGTTACCGGCAGTCGATCCATCGATGCTCAACTTGCAGACTTGCGTGAATTTACGTCAATCGTTGGTGCAGAGGGTGCCGACGCCATTGTCTGCATGGGGGATACACTCACCCACCTTGATGATCGAGCCGATGTGTCGAAGCTGTTGCACGATGCCTACCACACATTACGTCCCAATGGCCGGCTCGCACTGACGTTTCGAGATTTCTCGGTTGAGCTGACCGGTGCCGACCGATTTATACCAGTGCGCGCAGACGACCGGCGTATTATGCTATGCGCGCTGCTGTATGAGCCCGAGCATGTCGTAGTAAAAGATCTTGTTTATCTCCGTTCGAACAATGGATGGCATCTTCGTAAAAGCAGCTATCGAAAGATCCGTCTTGTTCCATCATCGATCTCTAGTGAATTACGCACGATAGGTTTCTCTGTCGAGATAGATGTAACTATCGACCGGATGCAGGCCATCGTCGCGCGTAAGCGATAGAAGTCAAATCTATAATTGCTCCGCCTCCGGCCGAGGCCTCCATTCACTCCGGTTCGGGCTCCGGCGGCAGGGCGGCCAAGCCTTGGATCGCCGCCTTCAGTCGGTGCTTCCTCTCCGCACTGTCGACGAACCACATCTCGATCTCGACCGGATCGAGCGTGTCGACATAGGCCGAGCGCGGCACCACGCAGCCGACCTCCCGGATCGTGCGAATGTTGTGCTGGTAGCGCCGGACCTGCTCCGCCAGCGGGAGTTCCGGGCCGTGCCGGAGAAGCTGGTCGGCGGGCCACCTCGGCATTGCTCTACCCTTTCGAGCCTTTCGGCCCGCGCGGGATATTCATGCCGCTCTACGTCAAGGATCCGCAGGTCGATGCTTTGGCCGATGAGCTCGCGGCGTTGGCGCGCAGCACCAAGACCGAAGCAGTCCGGCAGGCGCTTCAGAATGAGATCGCCCGCGAGAAAGGCAAGGCCGATCTCGTCGAGCAGTCGGTCGCCTTCGTGCGCCAACTGAAGCAGCGCGCCGGTTCCGGGCCGGGACAGCCCGTCGACAAGGCGCTCATCGACAGCCTCTACGGCGAAGGCCGCTGATGTTCGTCGACGCCTCCGCGCTGATCGCGATCCTCACCGACGAAGCCGAGGCGCGGATTCTTGTGGCCCGCCTCCAGCGGGCGCCGCGCCGCATCACCACGCCGCCCGCGGTATGGGCGAACACCGTCGTGGTGGCCCGCAGCCTCGGCCTGCCGATCCCGGAGGCCAGGGAGGCGCTCCAGGCGTATCTGGCGCTCGCCAGCATCCAAGTGGTCAGCGTGCCCGCCAGCGTCACCGACGGCGCGCTCGACGCCTACGATCGCTACGGCGAGGGACGGCACCCGGCTGCCCTCAACTTCGGCGACTGCCTCGCCTATGCCTGTGCCCGCTACTACCGGCTGCCGCTGCTCTACAAGGGCGACGGCTTCGCGCGGACCGACATCGAGGCGGCGTGATCCTGGCTGGGAGCTCGGAGCGAGCGTCATCGACCGGAGCGCGTGTCAGGTCGGTCCGGCGGGCCAGGGGACGCCAGGCTGTCCTCGAACCCCCGCGCACGAACCGCTGCCCTGCGGCCTTTCGAGATCGGCTGGTCTAACCGGGGACGGCTTCGCCTCGGCCGGACTACCGCAACGGCGGGATCCCGGGTTTCTTCCCCGCCGCCCTGCGGGCGGCTCCTCGCGGAACAACAAACCCGGCCCCCTGCCGTCCTCCGCTGCGCTTCGGCCAGCACGCTGGTGCGGCGCCGGCCGCCTCCGGCTCAACGACCGCCATCGAGGCCGCGAGGGCGCGGCTCCGAAGCGAGAGAGGACCTCACCATGGCGACCATCGGCACCTTCACCCGGACCCAGAACGGCTTCACCGGCGAGATCGCGACCCTGACGATCCAGGCCAAGCGGGTCACGATCGTCGAGACGACTGGCGACAGCGAGAACGCGCCCACGCACCGCATCTACCTCGGCAAGGCGGAGATCGGCGCCGGCTGGGCCAAGCGCTCGCAGGAGCAGCGCGACTACATCTCCCTCAAGATCGACGATCCGAGCCTGCCCGCCCCGCTCTTCGCCAACCTCTTCGCCGCCGAGGATGGCAAGACCTTCCAGGCGATCTGGAGCCGCTCCAAGGGCCGCCAGCAGGGCCGCCAGCAGAGCCGCCGGGACTGAGCCCCGGAGCCTCGGCGCCCCGCCCCGACGGGCGGGGCGGGTTCAGGATCAAGCGGAGAACATCGGAATGGCTTACGCGTTTGACACACTCGGATATTCCAAGACCCTGCGCACGGCTGGTATCCCTGCCGAACAGGCAGAGGCCCATGCCGAGGCGGCCCGGGAGTTCATCATGCACGAACTCGTCACGAAGGAAGATCTGCGCACGGCAATGGAGCTTCAGACGCTCCAGATGACGGTGCGTCTCGGCGGCATCGTCGCGGCCGGTTTCGTGGCCGGGTTTGCAGCGCTTGCAGCCCTCATCAAGCTGACCTAATCGGGTTCTGGCGCCTCGCACCGCTGGGCGGGGCGCCGAAGAGCTGGAGACAGGGCTGAGTTTCGCGACGGTTCGGTGTCCGGAGAGATGGTTTCCGGCAGCCGTCGTGAGATCCCTTCCATGACCATCTGCCTGTTTTTCTGCCCGGCCTCGGTTCAGTACCTCGAGCCGGAGAACTACGTGACGTCGCCGAGACCGGTCCCGGCCGGCCGGGTGGGGCGGCCTACGACGCCGAAGATCCCTGGCACGCGCTGATCGTCGATCCGCACAGCCACGGTTGCTGGATCCACACCGGCATCGTCGGCGCCGGCATGCCCGACGGGCTGCCCGCCTCCCTCGTCGCGGTGCTGCGCGCCGCGCACGCGCAGGACGCCGTCTGGATCCTCTTCGACACCGAGCTGGAGCCGACGACGTTCGACCTGCCCGTGTTCGATCATTCCAGCCCCAGGCAGGGATAGGCGGATTCCCCCCGGCGTCGCGCCTTCCCCGGTCACCCTTCCGCGTGGCGCTGCCCTTCAGAGGGAGAGGGGGCGCTGCGCTGCGTGACGGGAGATCAGGCTGGAGAGAGGCTCCGGCGCCCGTCGCGAGAGCACCGCCGATGGCCCGCCGCCCCTCCTCCTCCCGGAAAGCCGCTGCCCGCCGCACCGAGGCCACTCCAGCCCCGCGCGTCGATCTCTACCAGCGCATCACCGACACAATCATCGCCCAGCTCGAACAGGGCCGCGTGCCGTGGGTGCAGCCGTGGGGCGACCTGCCGGGGACCGCCGCGGTCGGGATGCCGCGTAATGCCCAGACCGACCGGGCGTATTCCGGGATCAACGTGATGCTGCTGTGGGGAAGCGGCATGGCCATGGGCTACCCGACCCAGCGCTGGCTCACCTTCCGCCAGGCGCTCTCCCTCGGCGGCTGCGTCCGCCGCGGCGAGAAGGGCACCCCGGTCGTCTACGCCAATCGCTTCACACCCGAGCAGGAGCGTGCGCGGGCCTCGCAGGCGGGCGAGGAGGCGCGCTCGATCGCGTTCCTGAAGCAGTACTGGGTGTTCAACGCCGCGCAGTGCGACGGCCTGCCGGAGGACCTCTACCTGCCGCCCCCGCCGCCGCGCGAGGACCTGATCGAGCCGCGCTTCCGTGCCCTGATGGAGGCGAGCGGCCTGACCATCCACATGGGTGGCCAGATGGCGTTCTACCGCCCATCCGACGACGCGATCGTGCTGCCGCCGCCGCAGGCCTTCCACGAGCCGATCAACTTTCACAGGACCGCGGCGCACGAGATGAGCCACGCGACGGGCCATCCCTCGCGGCTCGCCCGCGATTTCACTGGCCGCTACGGCAGCGAAGGGCACGCCCGCGAGGAGCTCGTCGCCGAGATCTCGGCAGCCTACGTCTGCGCCAGCCTCGGCATCGTACCGACGGTGCGCCACGCCGACTACATCGCGTCCTGGCTCGAGGTGCTGCGCTCCGATCCCCGCGCCATCGTGCAGGCGGCGGGGCTTGCCAGCCGCTCGGCCGACTGGCTGCTCGGCCGCCTGCCGCCCGAGCTCGCCCCGGCCGGTGTCGGCGAACAGATCGAGGAGGATGGGCCGGAGGACGAGACGGCGCCCCTGCAGGAGGCGGCGTGATGCGCTTCAAGCGCTGGCCGCGTCCGACGCCGTTCGAGGACACGTCGCGCAAACGCGCGGCGTACCGGCGCAAACAAGTCCGCGAGCAGGCGGCGCTGCCCCTGTTCGCCGAAGCGATCGCCGAGCGCCAGCTCGACGTCGACGTCGAGATGGTGCGGCGTACCGGCCAATGGGAGCGCCAGCAGCAGGAGAGCCGCCGGCAGCGGGCCGACGGCTGGCGCCGGACCCGCGCCCGTCTCTTCGCGCACCCGACCGCCCAGCGCTTGGCGATCCGGGCGCTGTGGCGGGTCTGCCCATATCCGGCCGATCCGAGCTACCTCGGGACCCTGCTGCACGAGATCGCCACCGGCCGGATCGATCCGGCTCGGCCTCCGTGGGGCGGTCGGCACACATTCACCCCCCGGACGACGCCGAACCCGGCGAGCTTCGTCGAGGCCTTCCGGCAGATCGGCCAGCGCACGGTCGGCGGCGGCCCGAAGACCACCGGCGCCGACGAGCGCCTGTTCTGCGGCAATCTCGGCTCGGGGACCCTCACGATCGCGCCGTCGCGCACGTGCACGTCGCCCCGTTCGAGATCGCCGACCAACGGATCCATGCTGACGACCAAGCCGCCGGAGAGGACGACCTCGGGCGGCCCGCCCGCCGCGCCGGTCGCCTGGGCGGAGCCGGCACGGCCGGGAAGCGTGGCGGCGGCTAGGAAGGCGCCTGCGGACAGGAGAACGTCGCGGCGGCGGGCGGTCATGCGGGGTCTCCGGATTGGTGGCGGGATCTGGAAAGGGTGCGGGCGCCGCCGGGGACGGCGGCGCTCCGGCACCAAGCGTCCATGTCCGGCACGGGGCGGTGCCGCGGGGCGATCGTTCGGCGGTCGCGCGCCAGCGCGACGGCTCAGCTCGGTGCGGCGTCCGAGAGAAGGCGCCGACCTTCGCCGAGCGGTCGGGCAAGGGATTCCGCCCAGATCGCGTTGAACGGCTCGACCACGTCCAGAAGAGCCTGCTGGAAGGCTTCGCGCTTCTCCGGCTTGACGTGGAGGGTGACGGCGACGTTGCGCGTGGCGGCCGGGTCCGTGATCGGCTTTTCCGGCGCCATCGGCGAGAGGCGCACCAGATGCAGCTCCTGCGGCGCCCCGTTCAAGTCGCTTTCGATGCGGTCGACGACGGCCTGAAGGTGCGGCGTCTGGCCATGTGCCTCGACCGCGGCCTCGTTGGCCCAGCGCTCCATCAGGAGCAGCTCGTTGCCACAGTCCGCGCGGCGGTAGGCGTCGAAGGAGACGGTGCGGCCTCCTCGCGCGAGGCGCGCGCGTTCGCGCGCATCACCGCCAGGAACCCGTCCATCGCCTCCGGTTTGACGGAGATCGAGGCATAGAACTCGATCGGCGTCGGCGCAGCGTCCTTGGCGGACGCCGCCCCGCCGCCGCCCCGCCCGGGGACGCTGCGAGAAGGAGGGTCGGCAGTCCCCGCCAGGGCCGCGCTTCGGATGGCTGCGTCGAGCGTATTCGTCATGTCGCGTCATCCTCCATATTCTTGTCCGGCCTCGTCGGATCGAGGGCGGTGACGGGGCATTCAAGCGGGCGAGCCGGGCATCGTTCCTGGCAGTCGCAGCAAGGGATTGTTGCGAAAACGGAAAGTCTGCACGTTGCTCCGGCCTTACACCGGCAAGGCGCGACGCTCACGAGTTCTCGAACAGCCCGAGATCGGCATTCTCTTCCACGACCTGCGCCAGTTCCACCTGAAGGAAGTCCATCAAGGCGCGCACGCGTCGGGGCTGGTGGCGGCGTGCGGGATAGACCAGGTGAAGCCAGCGCTCCCGGCTGCCCCACCATTCTGGCAGAATCCGCACCAGGCGCCCGCTGCGGAGGTCGGGGATGAGATCCCAGACGGACTTCAGCGTTATGCCGCCATCGGCCAGCGCGACGGCATGGGCGATCTCGCCGCTCGTTCCGGTCACGGTGCTGGGGACGTCGATCTCGACGGCCTCCTCGCCGCGCCACATCGGCCATCGCCGCGGCGGCGGCAGGCCAATCGTCAGGCAGCGATGATCCTGCAAGTCCTGCGGATGGCCGGGGACGCCATGCCGGGCGAGATAGCCCGGCGAGGCGCACAGGATCCGCGCATCGGGGGCCAGCCGCCGCATCACCAGCGCGCTGTCGGTGAGGTCGAGCTGGCGGACGGCGAAGTCGAGGCGATGCTGGATCAGGTCGTCCATCTCGTTGCTCGCCATCAGCTGGACCGTCACGTCCGGGTGGCGGTCGAGGAAGGGGGGAAGACGCGGGGCGATCTGGCGATGGGCGAAGGCCACGCCAGCGGACATGCGGATGATGCCGCTTTCGGTCTGCCGCAGACGCACGTCCTCGGCCGCAGCGACGGCATCCAGCACGTCGCGGCAGCGATCAAGGAAGACATGCCCTTCTTCGGTCAGCGCGAGTTTGCGGGTCGAGCGCTGCACCAGCCGCAAACCGAGTTCCGCCTCCAGTTCCTTCAGTCTTTTCGAGACCAGCGTGAGGGAGACGCCTAGCTCGCGGGCCGCGCGGGTCAGGCTGCCGACGCGTGCCACGGCGTCGAAGACCCGAAGGTTCTGGATGTTGTTCAGCTTGACCACGGAAAGCTCCGAATCGGCACGACCCGAGATCGGGGGTGACGCCGGAGCTATCGGCCCCGACCCGAAACCGTCAATTCTTCCCGTTTCGAGGATTGTGCATTGCGAAGACGGCCTGCAACGACGGCGCGGCGGAGGCGGTTCTCCCGACATGCAGCGATCGATACCGTCTCGTCCCTCGCCGCGTGCCGCTTCCAAACGACAGGCAAGGCGCACCATGGCCGAAACCAGCACCTTCAACACGCAGCGATCCGTCGATCGCGAGACGGCCAACCGCATCCTGGCCTCGACGGTGGATGCGGCGCGCGAGCGGAACTGCGCCGTCAGCGTCGCCGTCGTCGATTGCGGCGGCCATCTGGTCGCGTTCAACCGGATGGACGGTGCCTTCCACGGCAGCGTCGATGCCGCGATCGGCAAGGCGCGATCATGTGCCGGTTTCCGGGCGCCGCTCCAGGCGTTCGGCAAGCTGGCGCGAGAGAAGCCTTGGCTCGGCGATCTGCCTGGCCTGATCCCGCTCGGCGGGGCCGTACCGCTGACGCATGCCGACGCGTTCGTCGGTGCCGTCTCCGTCAGCGGCGACACCGAAGAGAGCGAACAGTCCCTGGCCGAGTTCGCGGCCAAGACCTTCGCAAGTTGGAGCTGAAGCCATGACGCAGGACACCCGAACGCCCCAGCCGCGCGGCATCGAGCATGTCGGACTGACCGTCCCGGATATGGAGGCGGCGGTCCGCTTCTTTCGCGATGTCTTCGGGGCCGAGGAACTCTACGCCCTGACCAGGAAGGAGGCCGCGCCGATCGGCGGGCCCGAGGTCAGCGCGGTGAACGGGATCTCACCCACCAGCGTGATCCGCGACCTGCGCATGCTGCGCCTTCACAACGGGCCCAACCTCGAACTCTTCGAGATGAGCGAGGTGCATCGCCCAACGCCGACCGGCATCAACGACATCGGTCTCCACCATTTCTCGATCTACTGCGACGACGTGGCGGCGATCGCGGCCAAGGCGCGGGACTGTGGGGCGCAGCTTCTCGAGGGTCCCTCGCCGTTGAGCTCCTACGAGGCCGGGGACGGCAACGCGATCCGATTCATCCGCACGCCCTGGGGGATGCTCATCGAACTGATCCAGATCCCCTCTCCGGGCCGGGAGATCGCACGCCGCTGGCTCCCCAGCTCATAGGATCGCGTGCGTCGAGAGCTGCCGGCTCCTCGATCCCATTCGGCCGAGCGCTCGACGCGCGACGACGCCCCCGTCGCGACCTTCGGCGCCGACACGCCGCGGCCACCTCGCTCGCCCCATCGACGGCAAACCGAGGACGCAAACGCCTCCCCAAGGAGGCCGCCGCCTCGAGGCGGCGCCAGAACCGCAGGCACAAGATGTCCCATGCCCACCTGCCGACCGCCGCAAGAGCGTTCATCCCAAAGGCCGAGCGAACGCGCGTCAACGTTTCACTCATCCTCCTGACGCTCGCACTGGGTGCCTTCGCCTTCGGAACCGCCGAGTTCGCCGCCATGAGCCTCCTTCCGGAGATCGCCGCGGATTTCAGCCTCGGCGAGCCTGCCGCGGCACGCGTCGTCAGCGCATACGCCATCGGTGTGGTCGTCGGCGCGCCCCTCATCGCGTTTCCGCTGGCGCGCGTATCGCGGCGACGCCTGTTGATCGGCTGCATGGCGTTGTTCGCATTCGGCAACGGCTTGAGCATGATGGCGCCGTCCTTTTCGACGCTACTGGTTTTCCGTTTTGCGAGCGGCATCCCGCACGGTGCCTATCTCGGCATTGCCGCTCTCATGGCCGCCTCTCTCGTCGAGCGTGACAAACGTGCCAGTGCCGTGGCGACGGTCATCCTCGGCCTGACCCTCGCCATGATCGTCGGCGTCTTCGCCGTGACGGCGCTCGGCCAGGCCTATGGATGGCGCTGGGCCTTTGCCTCGCCGGGTCTTCTCGCGGTTGTGGTGACCGGGCTCTGCATATGGCAGCTTCCTCAGGACATGCCGGATCGCCGAGCGGGTGCCTTGACTGAACTCAAGGGGCTCTGGAACCGACAGATCTGGCTCGTGCTTCTGACCGGCGCCATCGGCTTCGCAGGCTTCTTCGCCGTCTATGCCTACACGGCGTCCATCCTCGTTGCCGTCACGGGGCTGGAGAAGCGGTGGGTTCCGATCATGATCGCGCTCTATGGGTTTGGCATGACCGGTGGAAACTTCGTTGCCGGACGGCTCGCCGACCGAGCTCTGTTGAGAACGCCGGTGATCTTCCTGTCCGCCGGTGCACTGGCCCTCGTCGGGTTCGCGCTCGCGGCCGAGAACGCGTGGACCGTCGGGCTTGCCATGCTGGCCGTCAGCTTCTTTAGCGCCACGAGCGGTGTGCTTCAGACACGGCTGATGGACGTGGCTGGAAACGCCCAGACAGCGGCGGCGGTCTTCAACCACAGCGCCTTCAACGTGGCGAATGCGATCGGCCCATGGCTTGGCGGCATCCCCATCGCATTGGGCTACGGCTTTTCCTCGGTAGGCTTCGTCGGTGCGGTGCTGTCTCTTGGCGGTCTCGCCATCTGGCTGCTGGCTTGTGCCGAGAGCCATCGAACGCGGACGCCAGCATCGGCCCGAAGGTGATGGCAGCTGGAACTGATGCGGTGGATGCCCCCACCGAACGGCATCTCGTATGCCTGACGGTTCAATCGGAACCGATCGAAGGGGTCATTGACGACGACGAAGATCATGTCCGGGATGAGCGTGGTGGACACCGCCTCGCGCCGCTGGGCGTCCGCCGCCGCGGTCCAGAAGATCATGAACGCCGCCGTGAAGTCGGAGGGCTCAGCCAAGGTGCTGGGCCTGAACATGGACCGGATGCGGGCCCTCGGGCTGGACGATGAGATGACCCAGCGGGTCTTCGGGCAAATCCGCAAGCACTCCTACAAGGAGCCCGCCCCCGGCTCGAAGCGCCAGCTCGTACATGGCGGCTTCCGGGAGTGGGATGACCAGGAGGCGTTCGCGGCCTTCCGGGGTGCCGTGTGGCGTTGGTCTCGGCTTGCCATCCTGGAGAACCACCTTGGGCAAACGAGTAGGCTCCTCAGCTCGCCCATGGGCCGGACCATCTTCCAGTTCCGGTCCTTCATGCTCGGGGTGTACACCGCCCAGTTCCTCCGCGGGCTACCACCGAGCCTGGATCGCACGGCCCGGCGTGTTCGAGGCGGGCGTGAAGCACTGGAAGCCGGGCATGGCGAGCCCGGTGGAGGAGGCGGCCGACGAGGGCGGCGACCCGGTCATCACCCTGGCGGCGCTGAGAAACTGCAATGACGCCGGCGAGACCCTACCCGACATCCTGGCGCGGCTCGAGAAGGCTGAGGCTGCCGCCGTGCCGCCGCTGACCCTGGTCGAGGACGCCGACGCCTGGCAGGCCGCTGCCTGATCCCTTCCTGCTCCCGTCCAGAGGCCCCCTTCCGAGAGTCAGAGGGGGGCTTCGCCTTCGTGAGGGTTTTTAGGTCGGACAGAGAGCCGGCCGCCCGAGCCAGGGATGACGGACCATGACCAGCGCGAAGACCACTACGAAGGCCGCCGCCAAGATCACGCTGAGGGAGCCGACCGCGATCCCGTTCGACAAGCTCGTCTTGAGCCAGGCGAACGTGCGCCGGATCGCCAACGGGCAGAGCATCGAGGACCTGGCCGAGGACATCGCCCATCGCGGCCTGATGCAGAACCTAAACGTGCGCCCGATCCTCGACGAGGCCGGTCAGGAGACCGGCCGCTACGAGGTGCCCGCCGGCGGCCGGCGCTTCCGGGCGCTGGAGCACCTCGTGAAGACCCGCCGCATGGCCAAGGGCGTCAAGGTCCCGTGCCTGGTGCGCGCCCCCGACAGCGCGATCAGCGCCGAGGAGGACTCGCTGGCCGAGAACGCCCACCGCGAGGCCCTGCACCCGCTCGACCAGTTCCGAGCCTTCAAGGCGCTCGCCGACGCCGGCATGCCGACCGCTGACATTGCGGGCCGGTTCTTCGTCTCGGAGAAGATCGTCGGCCAGCGGCTGCGGCTTGCCGCGATCAGCCCGGTGCTGCTCGACGCCTACGGTGCCGGCGAGATGACGCTGGAATGCCTGATGGCGTTCTCCGTCACCGAGGATGCCGAGCGGCAGGTTCGGGTCTGGGAGGCGTTGAGCAAGCGTGGCAGCTTGAGCAACTGGGTGATCCGGCAGGCCCTGACCGACCGCACGGTGAGCGTGGGCGATGCCCGCGCCCGCTACGTCGGCGAGGAGGCCTACGTGGCGGCGGGCGGCACGGTCCTGCGCGACCTGTTCGCGGAGCGCGGCGACGGGTGGTTCGAGGATGAGGCCCTGCTCAACCGGTTGGCAGAGGCGAAGCTGGCCGAGTTCAGCGCGAGCGTGGCCGCGGAGGGCTGGAAGTGGATCGAGGTGTCGCTGTCGCTGATGACGGGGCGCACCTACGGCCTGCGCAACCTGCCGACCCGCTCCGAGCTGAGCGAGGCCGAGCAGGAGGCGTTCGAGGCTGCGTTGGAGGAGCGCGAACAACTCGACAGTGACTACGGCTACAGCGACGAGGAGTGGCCCGCCGAGGCTGCGGATCGGATGGCGGCGCTGGAGGATGAGATCGCCGCGTTCGAGGCGCGCGCCGAGATCTACGACCCGGCCGACATCGCGATCGGCGGCGCCTTCGTCACGCTCGACTACCAGGGCCAGCCGACGGTGCGGCGTGGCTACGTTCGGCCGCAGGATGAGCCAGCGGAGGAACCGTGCGCCGACGAGACCGGGGTTGCTGGCGCGACGGGTCCGGAGGCGGCCCGTGATCCGGCTGCGCCGTCCGTGGGCGGGGGCGAAGGTGTCGCGTCAGCCCCGGCGGTGATGCGGACGATCGTCACCATCGGCGGCAGCTCGACCGCAGCCGGCCCGGTGGCAGAGCCGGAGGAAGCCGACCGCCCGCTCTCCGAGCAGCACCGGAGCGAGCTGACCAGCTATCGCACCATCGCCCTGCGCGAGGCGCTGGCCGACGATCCGGAGGCCGCCTTCATCGCCGTGGTCCACGCCATGGTGATCCGCGTCATCGTCAACGGCTACCGCACCGGGACGTGCCTTGAGATCTCCACCACCTCGGCCCGCGTCGACAACATCATCCAGACCATCGGCGCCTACCGGCCGGCGACCGCCCTCGATGCGAAGCGCGAGGCGTGGGCCAAGCGCCTGCCGGCCGACCACGGCGCGATCTGGGATTTCCTGGTCGGCCTGGATCCGGAGCAGCGCACCGAGCTGTTCGCGCTCTGCGCGGGCTTGAGCGTCAACGCGATGCACACGCCCCACGATCGGCGGCCCGAGGCATTGCCGCACGCCGACCGGCTGGCCCAGCTCGTCGGGCTCGACATGACCCGCGACTGGACGCCGACGGCGGCCAACTACTTCAGCCGCGTGACCAAGGGGAAGATCCTGGCGGCGGTGCGGGAGGCGAAGGGCGAGGACACCGCGCGCCTCCTCGACAGCCTGAGGAAGGGCGACATGGCGCGCGAGGCCGAGCGCCTGATGGCCGACAGTGGCTGGTTGCCCGAGCTGCTGCGCACGCCCGGCCTCGATGCGGATGCGGTGGAAGAGGACCGACCCGCCCTGCCGGCGGCGGACGCCGCCGTCGGCGAGGAGATCGAGGCCGGGGCGGTCGATGCGCTCCCGGAGTTCCTGGCCGATGACGACGGAATCGGCAGCGATCCGGAGGACCGGGCATACGCCATCGCCGCCGAGTGAGCGCTGGGCGTCAGACGGCGCTCGCGACCTGCGCCGGCGCCGCGCGCCGGTGCCATTCCCCCGAGCCCTTCGGCTCTGGGTTCTTCGTGTCGGGTTTGGCTGCGCTGCGGTCGTGGAGCGAGAGAGGACGCTCCGGCCGGGGCCGCTCGCCTCGGATGCGATCCGAGCTGGACGCCTTCGGCTTGGCCGGGGTCCCGTCATGCTGCACCGTCGCCTTGGCTTTGGCTTTGAGGACGTAGGCCTTTCGCGGCTTGGCCGTGCTGCGATCGTACTTCCCGAGCTTCCTCTGCCGAGCGAGTTCGGCGCGATGCTTCATGTCGAATGCCGGCATCATCGGGTAGTCGTCCGGCAGGCCCTGATCGGCCCCCACGCGGTGGTCCAAGTTCTAAGTTAGTGCAGGGTCGGCCTTTGCTCCACGGGTCGCTTGGCCGGCGGAGCCGACCGGGTGAGCGCAGCCGGCCAAGCGGTGAAGGCCGGCACGAACACCTCCGGGGCCGGTGGTCGGTAGCCGAGCGAGGCGTGCGGGCGCACGCTGTTGTAGTGTAGACGCCAACTCTCGATCACGATCTGCGCCTCCTTGAGCGTGTAGAAGATCTCACCGTTCAAAAGCTCGTCCCGTAGTCGTGCGTTGAAGCTCTCGACGTAACCGTTCTCCCATGGCGAGCCGGGTGCGATGTAGGCTGTTCTGGCGCCGACATCGGTGATCCAGGCCTGCACGGACTTGGCGATGAACTCCGGACCGTTGTCCGAGCGGATGTGGCCGGGCACGCCGCGCAGGATGAACAGGTCGGACAGCACGTCGATCACGTCCGCCGCCTTCAGCTTGCGTGCGACGCGGATCGCCAGGCACTCCCGCGTGAACTCATCGACCACGTTCAGCATCCGGAACTTGCGGCCCTCGTGCGTGCGGGCTTCGACAAAGTCGTAGGACCAGACGTGATCGCGACGCTCCGCCCGCAATCGCAGGCAGGAACCATCCCCGTCCCAGATGCGGCCGCGCTTGGGCTGCCGAGACGGGACCTTCAGCCCCTCGCGCCGCCAGATCCGCTCGACCCGCTTGTCGTTGACGAACCAGCCCGCCGCCTTCAGCAATGCACCGATCTTCCGGTAGCCGTAGCGCCCGTACTGGCGAGCCAGTTCCACGAGGTCGGCTGTCAGCGCGGCCTCATCCTCTCTTCCCCGCGGCACCTTGCGCTGCGTCGAGCGATGCTGCCCGAGCGCCCGACAGGCGCGGCGCTCGGAGACGTCTAGGACGTTCATGACATGCGCGATGCAGGCGCGTCGGCGCGCGGGGCTGGTCAGTTTCCCCGAGCGGCCTCCTGCAGGATCAGCTTGTCGAGGGTGAGATCCGCAATCGCCTTGCGCAGCCGCTGGTTCTCAACCTCCAAGTCCTTCATCCGTCGAACCTGATCGCTCTTCAGGCCGCCGTACTCCTTGCGCCAGCGGTAGTAGGTCACTTCCGTCACGCCGATGGCCCGGATCGCCTCCGCCACGCTCTGGCCCTGCGAGACCAGAACATCCACCTGCCGCAGCTTGGCGACCACGTCTTCCGGCTTGTGCCGCTTCGTTCCCATCTGTCCGTCCTCATCTGGCTCAAAAGCCATACCTCAGGGCGGACCACTTCAGTGGGGGCGGATCACAGGCAGCGAGCGCGGCCAGGGTGTCGAAGGGCGACCGATCTCCGCTAAATTGCGCCAGATGCAGGCTTGGGCCCTTGATCGTTCGCATGGCAACCTCATTCTTTGTCGATGGACAAAGAAATGCCGCGCTTGTCGCGTGCCGTCAAGCGGATTATTTGCTATCCAATCAAGAATGGAGGCGGCAATGGCGGGACGGCCGCGGGAGTTCGATCGGGACGAGGCGCTGGCGAAGGCGCGGGACCTATTCTGGGCGCGGGGCTACGAAGGCGTCTCGATGGCCGATCTGGTCGAGGCGCTTGGTCTAGCCTCCGCCCGCATCTACGCGGCGTTCGGCTCGAAGGAGACGCTGTTCCGGGAGGCGGTGGCTATCTACGACGCGGGCGAGGGCGGCTTCGCCACACGAGCGCTGGCGGAAGAGGCCACCGCCCGCGCCGCCATCGAGCGTGTGCTTCGTGAGGCGGTCGAGACCTATACACGGCCAGGCCGCCCCACCGGCTGCATGGTGGTTTCGGCGGCGACCAATTGCGCCAGCGCGAACGAAGGTATCCGCTCGTGGCTCGGCGAGTTGCGCCGTCGCCGCACAGCATCACTGGTCACTCGCTTGGAGCAAGCTGTCGCCGACCGTGAACTGGCGCCGGGGACGGACGCCCAGATGCTCGGCGACTACTTCGCTACCGTGCTGCACGGCCTCTCCGTCCAGGCCCGTGATGGGGTTTCCAAAGATCGTCTGCTGATGATGATCAATGCTGCAACGAGCGTGCTTGGACAGGCCGAGCATTCAGCGGGGACATGATAATTGAAGGGGTCGAATCGTTGTGGACCTTGTTGGCGGAACGCGAAGCTCCCCCGAAAAATCCACCAACAGGGTCGAACTGGCGTCGAAACCGCACAGCTCGAATGTTTGGACGTACGCTGTACTTTAGGGGAGGGGCCTCCAGTTCGGCTCACGCATGACGTCGAGGGCTGCACCGGCCGGTGTGATCCTGAGCCGGGTCGGCGGATCGCCTGCGAGCAGGCCACGCTTCACCAACCCTCGGCAGATCCCCAACATCACGAGATAGTCGACCGGGCACATGCCCCAAGGCGCGTGGAAGTCGAACGCCTCCTCGGGGTGCTGCTGGCCATAGACCAACAGCCGAAGCGCCGACAGCGAGAGCGACTTCGCCTCCGTGCTCCGCGGCCGCGTCAGTGTCAAACAGCGTCGAACATTGACCCTGGATCGGCGTCGAACTTTGGCTCTGACTCACTCTCGCTGATGCCGGCGGCGTTGAGGTTGCGGATATCCATGATGGAGCCGCAGCATGCGCCCTCGCTTCCGGTCATCGAGCCTCGTACCAGCTGGATTTAATGTCGAGCATCTCGACATCGGCCCCGACCGGATCGGTCTGGTCGTGAGGTCGGGAGCCGCGGTAACGGCCTGCCCAAACTGCCGGACCCCTTCGCATCGGATTCAAAGCCGCTACCGGCGTCGTGCCGGCGACCTGCCGCTCGGTGGCCGGCGCGTCGAGCTTCAGGTCGTCGTACGACGCTTCCGGTGCGACGCAGCTGCCTGCGGGCGGAAGATCTTCGCCGAGCGCTTTCCCGACGGGTTCCTGCCCGCCTTCGCGCGACGCACCGCCCGGCTGGAGCAGATCGTCCATCACCTCGGTCTCGCGCTCGGTGGTCGGCCCGGTGCGGGCCTCGCCCAGCGCCTCATGCTGCCAGTCAGTCGCGACACGCTCCTGCGCGTCATCCGCCGTCGGGCGGCCACACCGTCCGATCCGCTCGGCGTCATCGGCATCGACGACTTCGCCTGGCGACGCAACCACCGCTACGGCACCCTGGTCTGCGATCTCGAACGCCGCCGCATCGTGGCGCTCCTACCGGACAGCGAGCAGGCCACCGCGCAGACCTGGCTGAAGCAGAACGCCTCGATCCAGATCGTCGCCCGCGACCGCGGCGGCGGATATGGTGAGGCCATCGCCCGCGCTCTACCGCAGGCGATCCAGGTCGCCGACCGATGGCACCTCATGGAGAACGCCAGCCGCGGCTTCCTCGACGCCGTCCGCAAATCAATGCGTAAGGTTCGCGAGGTCGTTGGCGCGGCCACCCTCGATCCTGCGCTCCTCACGGCGGCTGAGCGCATCCAGTACGAGGGTTACCTGCGGAGGGAAGAGGCGGACGCGGCCATCCGCGCGCTCGCCGAAGCCGGCGTTCCGATCCGCCGGATCGGCCAGCGCCTGGGCCACAGCCGAAAAGTGGTGCGTGCGGTCCTGCGCGGCGAACGCACGGACGTCTTCCGGGTCCGCCAAAGCTCGCTCGACGCCTATCTGCCCTGGCTCGACGCCCAGTGGGATGCAGGCAGTCATAATGCCACCGAGCTCTGGCGAATGGCGAAGGCGCAGGGCTTCCGAGGATCGCTCCGCGTGGTCGGGGAATGGGCGACGCGCCGCCGGCGCACGGAGCAGGCCAACATCGAGCGGCTTCAGCGTGTGCCGTCGGCGCGAACCTTGGCGCGGCTGCTGACGACGGGTCGCGACCGGTTGACCAAGGCGGAGACGCTGACCGTTGCCGCGGTCGAGGAAGGGGTGCCGGCGCTGGTCGAGGCACGCGAGGTGGTCGGTGCCTTCCAGACGATGGTGCGAGGGAACGAGCCCGGCCGGCTCGAAGGATGGCTCAGGCGGGCCGAGGCGAGTCTCGTCGCCTCCTTCGCGCGCGGTATCGGTCAGGATCGATCTGCAGTTCAGGCCGCAATCATGCTGCCATGGTCGAACGGCCAGACCGAAGGACAGGTCACGAAGCTCAAACTCGTCAAGCGCCAGATGTACGGCCGCGGCAAGATCGACCTGCTGCAAGCTCGCCTGATCGGCCTCTACCCTTGATCATCAGCCAAAGTGCGTCAGAGCCAAAGTTGCACGCCGAAACACAACTACGGCCGCTTCGCCGCAATCACGTTTGGAGCTTCGACTTCGTTCAGGCGCAAACCCATGACGGGCGAAGCCTGCGCATCCTGACGCTGATCGATGAGCACAGTCGGGCCTGCCTCGCGCTGAAGGTGGCGCGGCGCATCAACAGCCTCGGTGTGATCGAGGCGCTGGCCGACGCCATGTGCCTGCATGGCATCCCAGAGCACATCCGCTGCGATAATGGCCCTGAGATGATCTCGAAGGCACTGCGCAAGTGGGTCGCCAAAGCAGGCTCACAAATCCAGTACATCGCCCCGGGCTCGCCGTGGGAGAACGGGTACTGTGAGAGCTTCAACGGCAAGCTGCGCGACGAGTGCCTGCGCCAAGAGATCTTCTACTCGCTCAAGGAAGCCCAGGCCGTAATCGCCCTATGGCAGAACACCTACAACCGTGTCCGGCCGCATTCGTCGTTGGGCTACCGGCCGCCCGCGCCTGTCAGCTTCCCCGATCTGGCCTTCCGGCTACCCATGGCAGCGGCCATGCAGTAGCCTCTCACTCGGCTCGGTCCAAAATACCGGTCAGGTCAATCCCAGCCCTGGAGGGCTGCCGCCGCCGATCGTGGCCACCGCCTCGCCGAAGTCGACCTGGGCGTGACCGGGCGGGTGGGCCAGCGGCACGAAGGTCTCCTGCCCCTGTGCCCGGCAGATACGCACGTGATCCTTCACCACCGTGTAGCCGCCAGCATAGCCATGCTCGTCGCGCAGGCGCTCGAAGGTCCGCTTGGCCGTATGCCGTTGCTTGACCGGTGCGATCCGGTCCGCATCCAGGATCGCCGCGATCACCGGCAGCAGGGGCCCGAGCTTCGGCTTCTCGACCGGCTTCGAGCGTGTGTAGCCCGGCGGTAGCGAGAACCGACCCATCTTGGTGATCGTCTCCCGGCTCAATACGAACTGCCGAACGGCCGCGTAGACTTGCACGACGAACATCCTCGGCCCCTCTCGAAAGAGAAGCCTCTCCACTGGCCGGCTTTTACCCCGCCCGCATCAGCACTCCGCCGACGCTCCAGTGGATCGTTCTGTCACCGCCCTGCACAACGTCGCAGGGTGATAGCCGGGTCGACCGGTGGCGGCGGGCGTCAGGCCGGCAAAGCCGAGGGCCGTGAGATCGAGCTCATCGACGACGCGGGTCGGGTTATTTCGGGCAACCCAATCGTCCAGACAGGCAGAAATCAACGTAGCGTGATTGCGGTCTGCGGCTTTGACAAAGCGTGCCATATTTCATTTCCCGCCTTGGAAGAAAGAATATCCTATTTTACACGAAACTTTAACAAGAAGAGTTCTCAGGAAAATCGTTCGTATATACGAGATGAGACGGCATTTTTGATTTCGACCTGCGTGATATCCTGGCAGCGCTGCGGAACGCAGGCCATCGAATGCTCATGGATGGTGAGCGGTGTCGCCGCATACGATGCAGATTTCGATGCGACGGGCGGACAGGCCGGACGTCTCGATCAGCTTGCGACCTCCGGCAGGCGGATCAAAGGAGATCGGCTGCGAGACCTCGCGAACGGAACCCAGCAGGTCATCTGCGGCGAGTTTCAAGCTTACGCGGATGCGAGCACTACGGTGCCCGTGTTGATCGTGCGCGCCATCGACAGCAGCTTCTACGAGGTCGCCGCCGACGACACGCATGTCCTGCAAAACCTCAAGGCGACCTTCCGCGATGTAAGGTCAGCCTGATCATTAAGCGCGCTTTTCACACAGCCTGGGCCGTCAGCGGACCGCCTGTTCCAGCCAGGAGGACCGAATGCGGGGAACGACGGTGCGTCCTCGCACGCAGCGGAGACGATGCCGATGTGATCGGAAGTGCCAGAGATGCAGTCCGCAAATCCCTCTCATCGCGTAACCGGACCCGCCAGAGACGAGGCAGGAACGGCCTCGACCCCGATCCGGAGTATCCATAGGGGCGGCGTCCGCTCATGCCGCCTCGGATAGGAGGTGGGAGAGCGTCGGAGAAGTCTAAAGCATCGTTCTGGATACCTGATCCAGGACGATGCTTTAGGCTCTTGTTTTCGCATCATCTTTCTTCCGAAAGCCGGCAGCCACCTTTCGGGACGATGCTCTAATGGATGGATGGCCCGTTCAGAACACGGAGAAGCTCAGGCCAGCGAGGAACGAGGTGAACTGCGCGCCGGGCACGACGCGGGAATTGGCGCCGAGCAGGTTCTTCTGATGCAGGACGCCGATGAAGGCCTTCATGCGGTTGGGCTTTTGGTAGAGGAGGTCGCCGAGGTCGAGGACGAGGTTGCTGCGCATCAGAACCTCGGCCTTCAGCCGTCCGCCCTTCGGGTCGTCGCCGCGGGGCGGGTTGTAGGAGGCGAAGCCCGTCAGCGACAGCGGCAGGCCCGTGAACGTCAGGGGCACCAGATAGGTCGCTTCGACGCGGGGCACGATGTCCGTCCCGGTCTGGCGAAGGGGCGGCAGCAGATCGGCAAAGCGGAACCAGTCCTTCTGGGCGAACACCGCGAGGTTGAAGAAGCCGACCGGGACATCGAACGAGACGCTGAGGCCGCCCATCGCCCGGGTCCGCAGCAGCGACAGCCGCGTGTTGTCGCTCTGGTGATCGACGCCGTAGGCCAGCGACACGTCCTTGATGATGCCGGGCAGGACGAAGAGCGGCGTTCCCGCCATGGCGTTGCCGCTCAAGGTGCCGCGATAGGTCAGGAACAGGGTGGTCTGGCCGTAATCGAAGGTCGTGGCCGGTCCGGGATAGGGCGGCCTGCCGGCCGGGATCTGCGAACCGTAGCGCCGCAGGTCGAGGTTGACGAAATTGGTGCCGTACTCCCAGCCATTGACATGGGTGAGGCTCAGCATGTTGCCCGGCGCGCTGCGGCCTTCGATGGAGCGTCCGGCCCGGCCGCCGGTGACGCCCGGCTGCCGGAGATCGTTCAGGTATGTGTAGGTCACCTGCGTATCGCTGAACCGGAAGAAGGGCGAGGACGGTTTCGGCGGTTCGGGCCCCAGGGGAGCGCCCGACGGCCCCTGGATCAGGTCTTCCGCCTGCACCGCGCCCGGCGCAGCGCCGGCAAGTATCAAGGTGGTGGCCAGAAGAGCGGCGGCGCGTGCTGTTCTGCCGCGTGTGCTTCGCGAATTTTCCCGCCGGTAGTACGACAGGCATGAAATCGATATTTTAACTTTCATCCCTCTCCCCATTTGCTTGTGGTTGGCATCAACGGCCGTGGTCTATTCTTGATATTCGAGCGTGCCACGCTGTGCGGCTGCGTGCTCTTGCGTCACGGAAGCACGCTGTGGTTGCATTTCCGCGCATGGAGCGGGTTGAAACGGTTGGAAAACCGGCGTCCCGACGGGTCCCGACAAGTGACGCGATTTACGCTGACCGGATACGGAGGCTCAGGATCGTGGCCGCGCCGCCCGAGACCATCAGGATCGGAATGAGCGCGACGAGCACCTCGACGTCGCTCCGGCCGGCGCCGACGAGCGTTCCGGCCAGCATCGGCCCGAGGACGGAGCCGAAACGTCCCATCGAGACGGCAGCCCCGACTCCCGTGCCGAGGACATCGGTCGGATAACAGCTCGGCGCCAAGGCGTAGAGCACGGCCTGCGTTCCGGCCAGCGCGACCCCGAGGAAGAAGCCCGCGAAGACCAGCGCCGACAGGTCAGAGGGAACCAAGGCAATCAGGATCAGGGCGGCGACGCTCGCGCTGAACACGAGGGCCGCGGTCGTCACTTTTCCCCAGCGATCCATCAGGAGACCGGTCGCAGTGCTGCCCAGGGCGGAGCCGAGATTGAACACGAACTGCACCCAGGAGGCGTCGGCCCGGCTCATGCCACGGGCGATGACGAGCGATGGAAGCCAGTTGAGCAGGAGATAGAGGACCAGCAGTCCGAGCACGAAGGCAAGCCACAGGATCAGAGTCGTTGCTGCCCGTCCTTCGCCGAACAGGGCCGTCGGGACGCTCCTCACGCTGCCCCCACCCCGCTGTGCGCTGGCCGTGCTGCTGTGCGGCAGCCAAGCCCAGATCAGCGGCACGACCAGAAGCGGCGCGACACCCCCGGTGATGAAGATCGTCGACCAGTGGTGGGATTCCGCTCCGACAAGCGTGAACAGACTTGCCAGCGCGCCCCCGGCCGGAAGGCCTGCATAGAGCAGGGCCACGGCGCTCGCGCGCCGCCCCGGCGCGGTGCTCTCGGTGACGAGGGCGATCAGGTTCGGCAGGGCGGACCCGAGCCCGACACCCGTGAGAAGACGGGCGAGGAGCAGCACCTCGAAGCTGTGCGCCAGCCCCGTGAGGATCGACATGAGGCCGAACAGGGCGACCGAGACGATGAGGGTCTTCTTCCGGCCGAACCGGTCGGAGAAGCGGCCACCGAAGGCGGCGCCGATCAGCATCCCCATCGTGCTTGCCGAGAAGAACAGGCCGAGCTGGCCAGGGGTGAGGTTGAAGATGGAAACGAGCCGTGGGGCGACGACGCCGGCCGCCTGGAGATCGAACCCTTCGATCAAGGTCACGAGGCAGCAGAGGCCGACCGTCACCGCTCCTGCCCTCGGGGTGCTGCGCCCCAGTATCAATGCGTCAGCCATGCGTTCCTCTCCCTCTTCAAAGGTCTGATGAGCGGCCCTTGTTCGGGCTCTTCTCCGAAATCTGTCGTCCGGTCCGGAACCGGGCCGCGGCTCACGGCCCCTGGCCTCGCCGACAATCGGTTCCTGGTGTTCGGTCGCGGCGAGGACGGGCGCCCTCAGGGCGGCGCGAAGATCATGAGCGCATCGAGGGCGACGGCGCCTTCGCCGACGGGCCTCACCACGACGGGGTTGAGATCGATCTCCCGGATGCGCGTCTCGCTGAGGAGCGCTCGGCCCACGGCCGCGGCCACGCGGGCGACCGCCGCGACGTCGAGGGCCGGAGCGCCGCGGAACCCGTCGAGCAGGGCGGCGCTGCGCAGGGTGCGGATCTGGTCGGCGATGGCGGCCTCGTCCAGGTCCGGCGGCAGCAGGCACACGTCCTTGAGCACCTCCGCCTGGACGCCGCCGAACCCGACCAGCACCACCGGCCCCCAATCCGGATCGCTGCGGCCGCCGACGATCAGTTCGACGCCGCGCGCGCCCATCCGTTCGACGAGGACACCGTCGAGCACCAGGCCGGGCCGGTGATGCGCGATGTTGGCGGCGAGCTGCGCCCAGCCCCGGGCCAGGTCGCCCGGGTCGGCGAGGCCGACGATGACCCCGCCGGCATCGCTCTTGTGGGACAGCTCCGCCGACTGCGCCTTGAGGACGACCGGATAGCCGAGCTGTCCGGCCGCTTCGTGTGCCTCCGCCAGGGTCGTCGCCATGCGGCTCTCCGGGAACGGGATGCCCAGGGGTGCCAGCAGGGCCTTGGCCCGGTATTCCGGTGCGACGCCCCGGACGTCGTCGGCGAAGCGCGGTGGCAGGGGCGGCACCGGCACGGCCTCCGCGGGCGTCCCACCGCGCCGCGCCGCCACGGCTAGCGCGCGGATCACCCGCTCGCAGGTGGCGAAATAGGGGACCCCGAGGGCGCGCAGGGCCGCGATATGCTCCCCCGCCACAGCCGCGCCCTCGTCGAGGCCGCCGAAGACGACGGGCTTTCCCGGCTTCAGGGCGCGCAGGGCCGCGATGATCGGCGGGAATTTGAGGGCGCAGGTCGCCGTGTCGGTCTGGATGATGCCGAGCACCACGGCGGCGACTCGCGCGTCGTCCAAGAGCGCGGCTAGCGCACGCCGGTAGAGGTCGGGATCGACCAGGGCCTGAGCGGTGAGGTCGACCGGGTTGCTCACCGGCACGAAGTCTGGCAACGCCGCCCGCAGTGCCGGGCTGTCGGCGTCGCCGAGCGGCGGCAGGGCGAGGCCGACATCCTCCGCAAGGTCGAGGGTCAGCGCCTTGTAGGCGCCGGATTCGGTGAGCACCGCGGTGCCACCCGCGCCGAAGGGCGGGCAGCGCAGCAGCAGTTCGGCGACGTCGCCGAGTTCCTCCAGGGTGCCGACGACGCTGACGCCCGCCCGCTCGACCTTGAGGCGCATCACCGCGTAATCGCCCGCGAGCGCCCCCGTATGGGTCGCGGCCGAGCGGCGTGCCGCCTCGCCGCGCCCGGGATGGAGCAACACGACCGGCTTGCCGGCGGCGCGCGCCCGCTCGGCCGCGGCCAGGAAGCGGGCGGGTCGGCGGAACTGCTCGACGATCATCGCGATCACCCGGGTATCGGGGTCGTCGACGAGGTGGTCGACGTAGTCCTCGACGCCGCTCGCGGCCTCGTTGCCGGTCGAGATCGAGTAGGACAGGCCGAGATCCCGAGCCAGCAGCGTGACGCCGAGTACCGCCGCCATCGCGCCGGACTGCGACACGATCCCGATGCCGGGCCGGCCGGCCAGGGGCGTCACGGGCAGTTCCACGAAGGTGAGCGGCACGCCGTCCACGAAATTGATGAGGCCGAGGCAGTTCGGCCCCTCGACGACCATGTCGGCGTCCCGCGCGATCTGGGCGATCGCGCGCTGCTCGGCGAGCCCGGACTCCCCGCCCTCGGCGAAGCCGGCCGAAAAGATGATCGCTGCCCCGACCCGGCGCTCCGCCAGGGCGCGCACGGTCTCCAGCACCGCCGCGCGGGGGATGGCCAGCACCGCGACGTCGATGCCCTCGGGCAGCGCCTCGACCGAGGGCAGGCAGGCGCGGCCGGCGATCTCGGCGCGCCGGGGATTGATCAGGTGGATCGGGCCGGCATATCCGGCCCGCGTCAGGTTCGCGAGGACCGAGGAGCCGAGCGCGCCCGGCTTGTCGGACGCGCCGACGATCGCGACCGATCGGGGCCGGAGCAGGCGGGCAAGGTTGGGCATGACTCGGCTCTCCCTCGCGGCGCAGGCGATGCGCGCGGGCTCATCGGGATGGGTCGGGGATTGCGGCAGCGGCTGCCGACGGGCCGGGCGGCCTCCGCCGCCCAGGTGTCCGCCGGGGCGCTCTCGTCAGGTCTTATGCTTGGACAGGTCGTAGGCGCCGAGGCCCGGCTTGTAGCTCTTCTCGTCGATGAACTGCCGGATGCCCTCTTTCCGACCCTCATTGTCGAAGCTGTTCGCCGCTTCCTGAGCCCGGATCAGATAATCCTCGGCGTCATCGTAGGTCATGTCGGCGACCCGCCGCACTGCGTCCTTCGTGGCCTTCAGGGCGACCGGGTTCTTCTTCAGGAGCACGGCTGCCACCGCCGCGACGCGCGCCCGGAGTTGATCAGCCGGCACCGCCTCGTTCACGAAGCCCCAGGCGGCGGCCGTGCGGCCGTCGACGGTCTCGCCCATCATCGCGTGGTACATGGCGTTGCGGAACGAAGTCAGCGCCACCGCCACCTTCGTGGCGCCGCCGCCCGGCAGGATGCCCCAGTTGATCTCGCTGAGGCCGAACTGCGCCTCCTCGGCCGCAAAAGCGAGGTCGCAGGCGTAGAGCGGCCCGTAGCCGCCGCCGAAGCACCAGCCGTTGACCATCGCGATGGTGGGCTTTTGATACCAGCGCAGACGCCGCCACCAGCCGTAGCTCTCGCGCTGCGCCTTGCGGGTACCGGCCAGCCCCTGCGCCTCGGTTTCGCGGAAATACTCCTTCAGGTCCATGCCGGCCGACCAGGCCGTGCCCTCGCCGGTGAGCACCAGGACGCCGACGTCCTCGCGGAATTCCAGCGTATCCAGAACCTCCATCATACGCCGGTTGAGGGCGGGCGACATGCAGTTGCGCTTTTCGGGCCGGTTGAAGCGGACCCAGGCGACGCGGTCCTGGACCTCGTAGGCGACGGTGTCGTGATCGTTGGCCATGACTGTTGTTCCAATGAAGTCCGCGAGTGGATGCGGGACAAGATCCGAAATGAGATTCGCGACGGGAGTTCGGAGAAGACTTGAGACGGGTGCCGCGGGCCGGGACCGGTCCTCACCGCGACGCGGAGGAATCAACCGCGACGTGGTCGGGCCTGCGGAGGCCGTGCGCGACGAACAGGGTCCGGCGTATCCCGTCGTGCGGCCCCGGCGCGGCGGCGCCGGCCTCCTGCGCCGCGGCGGCGCCAGCCGCGAGCGCGAGCCGTTCGGCCGCGCAGCGTGTCGTGAGACGGTTCATCGCGCGCCTCCGTCAGATCGGAAAATGGCCGGGCTGGGTCTCGACCGTGATCCAGCGCAGCTCCGTGAAGGCGTCGATGCCGGCCCGACCGCCGAAGCGGCCGTAGCCGGAGGCCTTGACGCCGCCGAAGGGCATCTGGGCCTCGTCGTGCACGGTCGGCCCGTTGACGTGGCAGATGCCTGACTTGATCCGCCGCGCTACGCGCAGGCCCCGCGCAGTGTCGCGGGTGAAGATCGAGGCCGAGAGGCCGTATTCGGTGTCGTTGGCGAGAGCGATCGCCTCTGCCTCATCACGGGCCCGCACGAGCGCCACCACCGGGCCGAAGGTCTCCTCGCGGAACAGCCGCATGGCGGGCGTCACCCGGTCGACGACATGGGCGGGCATCAGCACGCCGTCGGCCGCCCCGCCGGTCAGCAGCGTCGCGCCGTCCGCCACCGCATCCTCCACGAGGCCCCGCACGTGATCGACCGTCTTCAGGTCGACGACCGCGCCGAGGGGCGCCCTGCCCTCCCGGGGATCGCCGACGCTGAGCGCGGCGGCCTTGGCGCGGAAGCGCTCGGCGAATTCGTCGGCCACTGCGTCGAGCACGATGATGCGCTCGGTCGACATGCAGATCTGGCCCTGGTTCATGAAGGCGCCGAAGGCCGCGGCCTTCACGGCCTCGTCGAGGTCGGCATCCTCCAGCACGAGGAGCGGGGCCTTGCCCCCGAGTTCCAGCAGCACCGGCTTCAGGTGCTCGGCCGCCCGCCGGGCGATGACCCGCCCGACCGACGTGGAGCCGGTGAAGTTGATGCGGCGCACGGCCGGGTGGTCGATCAGCGCGCCGACGACGGCGCCGGCCGCCTCAGGCCGGTTCGCCACGAAACCGAGCGCGCCGTCCGGCAGACCGGCCTCCCGGAAGGCTTCGACGATCAGCGCATGCGTGCGCGGGCACTGTTCGGAGGCCTTCAGGATTGCCGTGTTGCCGCAGGCGAGCGGCACCGCCACGGCGCGCACGCCCAGGATGATCGGGGCATTCCAGGGCGCGATGCCGAGGACGACGCCAGCGGGCTCCCGCACGCTCATGGCGAGGCAGCCCGGCTTGTCGGAGGGGATCACCTCGCCGCCGATCTGCGTGGTCAGCGCCGCCGCCTCCCGGGTCATGCCGACGGCGAGCTGGAGGTTGAACCGGGCCCAGGCCTCGGTCGCCCCGATCTCCGCCGTCATCGCCGCCACGAAGGCGTCGGCTCGCGCCGTCAGGCACTCAGCCGCCCGCAGCAGCACGGTGCGTCGGGCCGTCGGCCCGAGCTCGGACCAGGCCGGCAGGGCGGCCTCGGCCGCGTCGGCGACCGCACGGGCGGCGTCCACGTCGTGGGCGGGCATCCGGGTCGCGACCGCGCCGGTCAGCGGGTTACGCCGCTCCAGGTACGACGTATCCGCGGGCGCGGCGCCCGGCTCCGTGCTGGTGTCCAGCATGGTTTCCTCCCGATGATTCTCAACTCTTGTTATGTGACATAACATAATGGCGACGGCAGACAAGAGCGAAGTCGTCCGTAGTCCATCCCATCCCGACGTCTTCGCCGCCTTTTCGCGACAGCGCTTCTAGATTGTAATTCCGGGCGCGGGGTGCCGGTTCGCAGTCGATCGGCGCAGTCAGCTCCGGTCGGCGACGTCGATACTGAGGTTGCCGCCTGCCACCCGCGAGACGCAGGTGCAGATCTGCGCGTTCGTGTCCTTCTGGGCGTCGCTGAGGAAGACGTCGCGGTGGTCGAGCCGGCCCGCGAGGTCGAGGACCTTCACGGCGCAGAGGCCGCACTCGCCGCGGCGGCAATCGGAGATCACCGCGATCCCGGCCGCCTCCAGGGCGTCCAGCAGGCTCTGGTTGTGCGGCACGAGAATCTCCCGGCTAAGGCGCGGGATGCGGACCCGGAACGGCTCCGCGGGATAGCGACCGCTGCTGCCGAAGGTCTCGAAGCGCAGGCCGTCGATGGGCCGGCCGCTCGCCGCCCAGGCGCGCTGGGCGGCCTCGCGCAGGCCGATCGGGCCGCAGATGTAGAGTTCGCCCCCTGAAGCGAGGCGGGCGGTCTCGGCTGCGAGGTCGATCCGCTCGCCCCGCTCGTCGAGGAAGATCCGGAGCCGCGCGCCGAGGCGCTCGCGCAGGCTGTCGGCGAAGGCGAGGTCCGCTGCGGCGCGCGCCGTGTAGAGAACGCGGACGGGCGCGCCCGCCTCGGCGAGCGCCACCGCCATGCCGTAGATCGGCGTGATGCCGATCCCGCCCGCGACCAGGAGGTAGTCCGGGCGTCCCCGGTTGAGCGGGAAGTGGTTTGCCGGCGCGGAGATCGTCAGCCGCGCGCCGGGCGCCAGGCCGTGGAGGTAGGCGGAGCCGCCGCGGCTGTCGGGCAGGCGTTTGACGGCGATCCGGTAGAGCCCGTCCGCCGCGAGTCCGACGAGAGAGTAGCGCCGCGTGTCGGGCCGTTCCCCGATCCGGACGCCGATCGCGATGTTGCTGCCCGGCGACGGGCGCTCGAAGCGCTCGGGTTCGATCGTGAATAGGCGGATGTCCGGCGTCAGATCGCGGATCTCCCTGAGCCGGGCGCCCTGCCATTCGGGTCTCGCGTGCATGTCCCACTCCCTCTCCTCCTCCGGCGGCGTCTGCGCGCCGCGGAAGGCCAGCCCTACTCGGCCGCGAGGCGCGGCGGGTCCCCGGCCGGGCCGCCCTGCTCGGCCGCCAGCATCGTGTCGATCAGGCGGCGGGCCCAGAGCGCGCCGGCATCGATGTTCAGGTTGTAGAAGGGCTGGCGCGGGTTGCGGTCGATCGCCCGCTGCTGCGCCTCCAGCACGGCGAAGTCCTGATCGTAGACGCCGTTGCCGTCGTTGACATGGGCGAGGTTGAGCGTCTTGGTGAGGGACTGGTCGTCGGTGCGGAAGTTGCGGACGAAGTTCCAGAAATAGTGGCAGCTCGTCTCGGTCTCGGGCGTGATCGCTGCCAGGAAGAAGCCGTTCACGCCTTGCGAGCGGTCGCCCGTCCGCGCGCCGGTCCCGGCCGGAGCCACGCCGACATCGCCCGCCACGATGCCGGGCGCCTCGAAATGGATGATCTGCCAGCGGTCCACGGGGCCGGGGCGGCCGAGCATCCGAGCCCAGAACGGCGGGGGCTCGATGCCTTCCATCCAGCGCTCCACCACGGCCTTGCGGCCGGCATGGGTGACTTCGAAGGGGTTGCGGGTGATGGCCTCGTCGCCGATCGAGCCGGCATGGACGTAGGTCTCGTGCGTGAGGTCCATAAGGTTGTCGACCACCAGCCGGTAATCGCATTTCAGGCCGTAATAGGTCCCGCCCTCGCCGACCCACGGCGCGTCGCTGTTCCAGTGGAAATCCGGCACCGTCGCGGGGTCGGCAAGCGCCGGGTCGCCCATCCAGACCCAGATCAGCCGGTACTTCTCGACGACAGGGAAGGCGCGGACGCAGGCCGAGGGGTTGATGGTCTCCTGCGCGGGCATGAAGGTGCAGCGCCCGGCCGGGTTGAAGACCAGACCGTGATAGCCGCACACCACCTCGTCTCCCCGGAGATGGCCGAGCGACAGCGGCAGAAGGCGGTGCCAGCAGGCGTCCTCCAGCGCGGCGACGCCGCCGTCGCCGCGGCGGTAGAGCACCACTGGGGTGTCGCAGATCCGGCGCGGGGTCAGCGCGCGCTTGATCTCGTAATCCCAGGCCGCGGCGTACCATGCGTTCATCGGGAACGGCTTCGGCGCAGTCATCAGGCCCTCCTTGCTGCCATCGCGTCGCCGGGCGGAGGGGCCGCGCGGCAGACCGCGGCCGGGCGGGACGCGGGGTCCCGCGGCGGTCGCGCCCCTGCCGTCGCGGCACGGGCCGCCCCGGACGCGATCCGGCCGCTCGCGCGTGCCGGCCGGCGGGGCGATCTCCTCCCGAAGTGTATCCGGTTCGTGTTCTGTGTTCCGGCTCCCGGGGCGTAGATCCCGGCCGAGAACAAGTTCACTCTAGCAATGGAGCCTACAGGTCCGGAATTCCGGATTCCTGCACGCCGCCAAGAAAGACTTGGACGAATTTGGGCGCCGAGACGCCCGCGCCATGGGGAGGCCAGGACCAGCGATGCAGCCGGACCACACGCGCGCGATTCCCGTCTTCCGCCTCTACGGCGAGGTGGCGGAGGCCGCCGCGCCGAATTTCGTGCACGCCGAGCGGATCGGGCCGAGCGCGCGCCTGCACGACTGGGAGATCGCCGCCCACCGCCACGACCACCTGACCCAGGCTCTCATGGTTACGGAGGGCGGCGGCCAGGTCCGAATCGACGCAGGCAACGACCGCTTCCGGGCGCCCTGGCTGCTCTGGATCCCCGCCGGCACGGTGCACGCCTTTTCGTTCCGGCCGGAGACAGAGGGGGTCGTTCTCTCCCTCTCCGACGACTTCCTGGGGTCCGTCATCACCCACGACCACGAGGCCGCGCGCCTCGACGCGACAGCCGCGGCGGTGTTCAGCGGCCCCCCAGGCGCGCCCGACGAGATCGACATGAACGTGGTCTCGCTGTTCGAGGGCCTGCGGCGCGAGGTCGGCGGCGCGCAGCCGGGCTCGTTCAGCGCTGTGGCGGCGCTGGTCAAGCTTCTGCTCGTCGGCGTCGTACGCACGCACGCCCTGCGTGCCTTCACCGAGCCCGCCGCGGCGGCGCGGGCCGGACTCTACCGACGCTTCCGCCGACTGCTTGAGGCCAATCTCCGGCAGAACTGGCCGGTCGCCCGCTTCGCGGCCGATCTCGGGGTCAGCCCTGACCGCCTTCACGCGGCCTGCACACAGGTCGTGGGTAAGCCGCCGCAGTCGGTGCTGCACGAGCGCCAGATGCTCGAGGCTCAGCGCGCCCTGATCTACACCGCGCTGCCGATCTCGAAGATCGCGTTCGATCTCGGCTTCAACGACCCGGCCTATTTCTCGCGCTTCTTCGCCCAGCGCGCGGGGATCAGTCCGGCCGCCTACCGCAAGCGGAATCGCCCGGCGGACCCCTCTGCCCGAGGCGCCCCGCCCCTGCGCGTCCGGTAACCGGCCCGGCGCGCGTCGGCGTCCGCTTGAACCCTGCTGCCCGCCTCGTTAAGCCACGCCGGTTCGGGAGGCTCCGCGTGGCGAAAGCGACAGAACTGGTTATTGCCCCGGCGGATCTCCAGCCGCGGCTCGGCGCGATCGAGGATCTTGTGGGCTACCATCTCCGGCGGGCCAGCACGGCCGTGCGGAACGACTTTGCCCGCGTCATCGAAGGCAGCGGCATGCGGCAGGTGCTGTTCGGCATCCTGTCGGTCGTCGAGGCCAATCCCGGCATCAACCAAGGGGCGATCGGCCGCGTGCTCGGCATCCACCGCGCCAACATGGTCGTGCTGGTGAACGAGCTGATCGAGAAGGGCTGGATCTCGCGCCGCGCCGACGAGGCCGATCGCCGCGCCTTCGTCCTCGACCTGACCCCCGAGGGACAGGCGGTCTTCGCGGAGGTGCGGCGGCAGCTGCACGCCCACGAAGCGACGCTGCTCGCCGAGCTCGATGCGGCGGAGTGCGCCCAGCTGATCGCGCTCCTGCGCCGCATCGGTAGCAAGGATGCCTGAGCCCTGCACCCGCGCTCACAAGCGGCGCCGGACCGCGACCCGCCCGGCGGCGCGCATCTGCGCCGGGCGGCGCAGGTTCCTGCCCCGGCCTCAGGGGCCGGCATCGGCGGCCTCGCCCAGCGTGTCCCGCACCCAGCGGAAGGCACCGTTGGCGGCCGGGACTCCGGCATAGATCGCCGTCTGCAGGAGCAGGGCCTGCAACTCGTCGAGGTCGAGTCCGTTGGCGAGCGCCGGACGGATATGGAGCTTGAACTCCTCCTCACGCCCCAGCGCCGCCATCAGGGCGAGGGTCACCAGGGAACGCGTCTTCCAGGGCAGGCGCGGATCGCCCCAGATCTCGCCCCAGGCCGTGCGGGTGATGAAGTCCTGCCAGGGTCCGGCAAAGCGCCCGGCCGCCGCCAGGGAGCGCTCGACATGGGCCGTGCCCAGCACGGCCTTGCGATTCTCCAGCCCCTCCGCGAAGGGCACGGCGCCGGTGGCGGCACGGTCGCCGCGCTGCCGGTCGAGGAAGCCGCCAAGATGGGCGGCCGTCGCCTCCGGGTGCTCGACGGCGAGGAGATGAGCGGCGCGCGGTAACAGGACCAGCTCCGCCTGCGGGATGCCCGCACAGATCGCCTCGGCCATCGCGGGCGGCGTCGCCGGGTCGTCGCGCCCGGCGATGACGAGGGTCGGCGCCCCGATGCGGCCGAGCACCGGCCGGAGGTCCATCCGGCCGATCGCCCCGCAGCACACGGCGTAGCCGACCGGATCGCAGGCCACGAAGGCCTCGCGGATCGCCGCGATGGCGGCGGGCGCGTGCGCCGAGAAGCCGGGGGTGAACCAGCGCCCGAGTGTCGCCTCGACGATCGCCGCAGTGCCCTGCGCCCGCACGGTGGCGGCCCGCTCGCCCCAGCTCTCGGGGCTCGGCAGGTGGGCCGAGGTCGCCATCAGGGTGAGGCTCAGGACCCGCTCGGGCGCGGCGGCCGCCGCTGCCTGGACGGTCATGCCACCGAGCGACAGGCCGGCGAGATGCGCCCGTGCGATGCCCAGGGCGTCGAGCAGACCGAGCAGGTCGGCGGCGAGATCTTCGATCCGGGTTTCGGCGTCGCGGGTCGCGGAGCCGCCGTGCCCGCGGGTGTCGTAGCGCAGGATCCGGTAGCGCCCGTGCAGCCGTCTGGCCACGCCGTCCCACATCGCCAGCGTCGTGCCAAGCGAGTTCGAAAGGACGAGGACCGGCGCGCCGCTCGGGCCAGAGAACTCGTAGGTCAGGTCGATATCGTTGATGCGGATCAGGGGCATGCGGGGTCGAGGCTCCGTCTCGGCAGGATCATTGCGATGCAGTCGAATCCGCGCGCGCCGCGATCTGTGCGAGCGCACGGTCGGTGGCCGCCGCTGCGGCGGCGACGGGGTGCGTGAGGTCGAAGGCGGCGCCGAGATCGATGCCCTGCGCCTCCGGCATCGCCGCGAGCACGGTGTGCAGGTCGCGGCCGGAAGCGTGCACCTCGGCGCAGGCGCGCTCCACCAGGGCGTGCGCCGCCGCGCCGCCGCAGCGGCGCGCGCAGGCCGCGGCCGCGGCATCGGCGAAGAGCAGGCCCCGCGTGAGATCGAGGTTGCGGCGCATCCGTCCGGGATCGACGACGAGCCCCTCTGCCACCGCCCGCGCCTCGCGCAACGCCCCGGAGGCGAGACCGAAGAGCTGGGGCAGGGCATGCCACTCGGCATGCCAAGCGCCGGCCGGCCGCTCGTGAGCAGCGGCCATCGTGTCGAGGAGCGTGCCCGCATGGCCCTTGGCGGCCCCGAAGGCGGCCAGGATGACGGTGGCGGAGACGGGGTTGCGCTTGTGCGGCATCGCCGAGGAGCCGCCCCGGCCGGGCACGAAGGGCTCGGACACTTCCGCCACCTCCGTCGAGGCGAGATGGGCGATGTCGCCCGCACATTTCGCCAGCGCCCCGAGAAGGCGGGCGAGCCAGCCTCCGGCCTCGGCGATGCGGGCGCGGCGGGTGTGCCAGGCGACCGTCTCGGGGCCGAGGCCGAGATGCCGGGCATAGGCGGTGGCCACGGCCTCGGCCTGCCCGCCGAGAGCGCCGAGCGTGCCGACGGGACCGCCGAGCGAGGCGGTGAGCACGCGCGCCCGGAGGCCCGGCAGTTGGTCGGTGACCTCCGCAAGGCCGAGCGCCCAGGTCGCCGCCTTGTAGCCGAAGCAGATCGGCGCGGCGTGCTGGCCGTAGGTGCGGCCGACGCAGGGGGTGGCGCGGTACTCCGTGGCGAGGCGCACGAGCCCGGCGACAACGGCCTCGCTCTCGGCCGCGATCAGGTCGAACCCCGACCGCATCTGCAGGACGAGGGCGGTGTCGGCGATGTCCTGGGTGGTGGCGCCCTTGTGGAAGGCCGGCTCCAGCTCGGGCGGCAGGCGCCTGCGCACGGCCGCGACGAACGGGATCACCGGCACCCCCGCCAGCGCGGTGCCGGCCGCCAGCGCGTCGATATCGAGCGTCTCCGGCGCGATCGCCGCGATGGCGTCGGCGAGGGCCGCCGGCGCGAGGCCGACCTCTGCCTCGGCCCGGGCGAGCGCCGCCTCGGCCCGCAGCATCCCGGCGAGGCGCGCCGCGTCCGAGAAGGCCTCGCGCATCGCCGCGCTCGCGAAGAGCGGCCCAAGCAGGCCCGAATCGAGGGCAGAGAAGCTCATCCTCAGGCCGCGAGCCGGAGGGCGGCGCGGGCCTCGGCGGGCGTCGCCGGACGCCGGCCGTGCCGCTGCACGGCCTCGACCGCGAGCCCGACGAGCTCGGCGTTGCTCGCCGCCAGCCGGTCCTTCGTGACCCGGATGTTGTCCTCGAGTCCGGTGCGCACCGCGTCCGCCCCGCGCGCCAGCGCCCAGTCCATCACCACCGCTTGGCTGCGGCCGATCCCGGCCGCCGTCCAGGTCGCCCCGGGGATGACCCGGCGGGTCTCGCAGAGCAGCAGGTCGAGCAGGTGCTCCTCGGCCGGCATCGCGTTCTGCACACCCATCACGAACTGCACGTGGGGGTGCGGGTCCATCAGCCCGGCCGCGATCAGGCGCCCGGCCCCATGGATGTGCGAGAGGTCAAAGATCTCGATCTCGGGCCGCACGCCGTGGCCCTTCATCTGCGTCGCCAGATCGGTCACCAGGGTGGTGTGGTTCTCGTAGACGATGCTCGGGAAGTTGACCGAACCGGTCGAGAGCGAGGCCATGTCGGGCCGGTGCCGGAGCGACAGCCCGCGGCTCGCCGGGTCGCGCCCGCGCCCGCCGGTGGAGAACTGCACGATCATCCCGGGGCAGTGGCGGCGCAGCCCCTCCTGCACGGCGGCGAACCGGTCCGGATCGGACGAGGGAGTCTCGTCGTCGTTGCGGACGTGGATATGGGCCAGCGTCGCGCCGGCCTCGAAGGCCTGATGGGTCGATTCGATCTGCTCCGCGACCGCAATCGGCACGGCCGGGTTGTCGGCCTTGCGCGGCACCGAGCCGGTGATCGCCACCGCGACGACGACGGAATTGCTGCTCATCTCTCTTGCCTCACGACCTTGCCTCACGAACTTGCCTCAGGCTTTCGCCTCACCACTCCCGCCCCATGACGCGTCTCCCGCCTCACAGCGCGAAGAACACGGTCTCGTCCGCCCCGCACAGCACGATGTCGAACCGATAGGTCGGCGGTGCCTCGGCGACGCGCGGGGCGATGAGCGTGCGGCGGCGCGCCTCCGGCACCAGGGCGAGGATCGGGTCCGCGTCGTTGTCGGTCCCGTCGGCGAAGTACATCCGTGTGGCGAGCCGCTTCAGCAGGCCGCGGCCGAAGACCCCGATGGCGAGATGGGGCGCCTGCCAGCGGTTGCTCTCGACCGCGACCGGCACACGGCCCGGCCGCAGGGTGAGGAAGCGGAAGCCGCCCGCGGCATCGACCGCCGCTCGCCCGAAGCCGATGAAGCCCGGATCGAGGGGGATCTCCGCCCGGGTGTCGGCGGCGCCGTGGTAGCGGCCGGCGGCGTTGGCACCCCAGATCTCGATCATCGCGTCGGTGACCGGCTCGCCCGCCCCGTCCCGCACCGTACCGACGACGGAGACGATCTCGCCCGTCACCGGCCCGCGCGGGGGGGCTAGGTGGAGGACGTCATGCTCCTCCGGAAACAGGTCGAGGCGCGCGCCGATGTCGGAAGCGCCGACGAGGTCGGCGCCCCCCTTCCAGGGCAGGCCGTAATGGAAGAACGGACCAACCGTCTGCGAGGGCGTCTGGCCGAACAAGGCTGGGTCCTGGTTGTCGGCGCGGGGAGCGGCGTTGCGGGGCAGGCCTTCGAGGGCGTCGGTCATCTCAATGCTCCCACGGCGTGGCGTCGCGCCCGCGCAGCACGATGTCGAAGATGTAGCCGAGGGCGTAATCCGGCTGCGTCGTGTCGATGTCGAAGCGCGCGACGAGGCGGTTGCGGTAGGGCATCGGCACGGCATTGGCGATCGGGTCGATCTCGATGAGCGGGTCGTCGGGGAAGTAGAGCTGCGTCACCAGCCGGGTGGCGAAGGCCGGCCCAAGCAGGGACAGGTGGATATGGGCCGGGCGCCAGGCGTTGCGGTGGTTGCCCCATGGATAGGCTCCGGGCCGGATCGTGGTGAAGCGGTAGCGCCCCTGCGCATCGGTGACGACCCGGCCGGTGCCGGTGAAGTTCGGATCGAGCGGCGCATCCCACTGATCGCGTCGGTGGATGTAGCGGCCGGCGGCGTTGGCCTGCCAGACCTCGACCACCGTGTCAGGCACGGGCCGCGCCGCCTCGTCGAGAACGCGGCCGGTGACCACGATGCGCTGACCGATCGCCACGCCCGGCCCCCGGTCGTGGCGGGTCAGGTCGGCGATGGCCGGGCCCATCAGGGCCTCCCAGGTCCCGGCCGGCCCGGTGGTCTCGGTAAGCGTGTGGGGGATTCGCACCAGCGGCTCGCGCGGGCTGCGCAGAACGGTCGAGCGGTAGGCGGGGAACAGCGAGGGCGGCTGGCCCGCATCCCGCGGGTGGTCGAACGTGGCGTCGGACATCGAAATCCTCGGGTCGCGTGAGGGCTGGGCGGCGCGGGCGGCCGGTGGGGCGACCCGCGCCGCCGGTCAGTGGCCGAGGGCGGCGGCGCGGGCCGGGGCCGCGCCGCGGCGGGCGTTGCGTTTGGTGGCGACGGCGGCGGCCGCGAGCAGGGCCGGAACCGCGACTAACGCGAAGGTCACCGGCAGGCTCGTCCCGGCAAGTTCCGCCACCAGGAAGGAGCCGGCGATGCCGCCGAACCGGTCGATCCCCATCAAATAGGCGGCCCACAGCATGACCAATCCGATCCGGTAGGCCGGCGAGAGGACGAGGCGGAGGCCGGCCGGCCGGCCGGGCCCCGCGGCCGCCGCGCCGAGGTCGTAGCCGGCGGCCGGTCCAGTCCCGGGGGCGATCAGGCGGAGCACCGCGTGGATGCGGGCCGGCGCCGCGCCGCGGGCCACGAGGTAGCGCACAGATTCCGGCAACAGCAGCGCCAGCAGCGCAGCCAGGGCCAGCGGCGCGGCGCCGCCGAGCAGGAGCACGCTGCGCCACCCCAGCGTCGGGATCATCCAGGCGGCGAGGAAGCCGCCGAGCGCCGCGCCGAGGGGGAAGCCCGAGAACATCATGTTGGTGAGCAGCGCCCGGCGCCGGACCGGGCCGTACTCGCTCGTCAGCGTCACGGCGTTCGGTATCGCCGCCCCGAGGCCGAGCCCGGTGAGGAAGCGCAGGGCCGCGAGTTGCGGGAGATCAGCCTCGAAGGCGGAAGCAAGGCAGGCCAAGCCGAGTTCGACCACCGCTGCGACCAGCACCGCCTTGCGCCCGTAGCGGTCAGCCAGCGGCCCCGCTGCCAGCGCACCCATCGCGAGGCCGAACAGGGCGGCGCTCAGCACCGGGGCGAGCGCGGCGCGGCCCACGCCCCACTCGGTCATCAGCGAGGGCGCGATGTAGCCGATGGCCGCGGTGTCGAACCCGTCGAGGAGCACCACGAGGAAGCAGAGGAGAAAGGTCAGGACCTGCGCCGCGCCGATCGGGCGGGCGTCGATCAGGGCGGGGACATCGAGGATCCCGGCGGCGCTCTCGTGGCTCATGCGCACATCCCGCGCAGGTTCGCGCTCGGGGCCGAGAAAAAGTCCGCAACAGAGGTCGAGACCGGGGGGGGATCGAGGGGCAGGCCGACATAGTTCTCGGCCAGCACCGTCTGGGCGGCGCGCGAGGTGCCGAGATAGGCGAGCTCCGCCAGCTGCATACGCCGGTCGAAGCCGGTCTCCTCGGGGAAGCGGTGCATCAGGCGGGTGAACCACCACGAGAACCGCTCCGCCTTCCACACCCGCGCCAGCGCCCGCGCCGAGTAGCCGTCGAGACCCGAACCCGTGCCGCGGGCGTAGAAGGCCTCCAGCGCCTCGGCCAGCATCACCACGTCCGAGACGGCGAGGTTGAGGCCCTTGGCGCCGGTGGGCGGCACGATGTGGGCGGCATCCCCGGCCAGGAACAGCCGGCCCCAGCGCATCGGCTCGCCGACGAAACTGCGCAGGGGCGCAATGCTTTTCTCGAAGGCGGGGCCGCGCACGATCCCGCCCGCGATGCCGGGGCCGAGGCGCAAGCAGAGCTCGTCCCAGAAACGTGTGTCCGGCCAGTCCTCCGGACGCTCGTCGATGCCGCACTGGATGTAGTAGCGGCTGCGTGTCGCCGAGCGCATGCTGGCGAGCGCGAAGCCGTTGGCGTGACTCGCGTAGACGAGCTCGTGCGCGGCGGGAGGCACGTCCGTGAGGATGCCGAGCCAGCCGAAGGGGTAGATCCGCTCGAAGGTTCTCAGCACGTCCGCCGGGATCGACCGGCGGGAGATGCCGTGGAAGCCGTCGCAGCCCGCAACGTAGTCGCAGACGAGGTGCTGCGGGCCCGCGGGCGTGCGGTAGGTCAGGCTCGGGGCGGCGCCGTCGAGATCGTGCAGGCGCAGGTCCTGGGCCTCGTACACCACCGCGAGGCCCCGCGCCTCGCCCGCATCGAAGAGGTCGCGCATCACCTCCTGCTGGCCGTAGACCGTGACTGCGGCGCCGGTCAGCGCGGCCATGTCGATGCGGAAGCTCTCGCCGTCCACCGCGAGGTTGGCGCCCGTGTGGACGAGGCCCTCGCTGCGCAGGCGCCCGTCGAGGCCGAGCCGCGCGAGCACGTCCACGGTGCCCTGCTCCAGCACGCCGGCACGCACGCGGCCCTCGACGTAGTCGCGCGTGCGGCGCTCCACCACGACGCTGGCGATGCCGGCCGCGTGCAGCAGATGCGCCAAGACCATCCCGGCCGGCCCGGCACCGACGATCGCGACCTGCGTGCGCATGGCCGGCCCTCCCTGATCCGTGACGGTCGATCCGCACCGGCTTGTGCAGGATCTTGCCGATGCCGGCGCCGCGCGGGTATGGAGGCGGCGGCGTTTTTCTTGTACTTTTGTGCCGTTTATCGAAAGGCCGCGTGCCCCATGCCGAAACCTGTCGTGCCCCGGTATTTCCTTTACGGCGAGCCACCGCAGACTGCGGATGACGGGTTTCTGCACCTCGAAGACCTGGACGATCGCAGCCGCCCGGCGGCCTGGCGGATTCGTCCGCACGCCCATGCCGACCTGCACCAAGTGTTCTGCATCCGGTACGGCCGCGGCACCGTCACGGCCGAGGGCGAGGAGACCGCTTTCGCGGCACCCTGTGCGCTGGTCGTCCCGGCGGGCGTGGTGCACGGCTTCGTCTACGAGGCGGGCAGCACCGGCCGCGTCCTCACCGTCTCGGACGCGGTCCTGCGCGGGCTCGGGCGGGACGAGCGCGCCTTTGCGGCCCTGTTCGAGGGGGTGCGCTGCCTCGCTCTGGACGGAACCGCGCACCTCGATGCGGCGCTCGACGGGCTGGACCGCGAGCGGGCCAGCGCGGCCCCGGCCCAGCGGGCCGCCCTGAAAGCGCATCTCACGCTGCTCCTCGTCGAACTGGCGCGCCTTGCCGACGCGCGGGCGGCCGATGGTCCCACTCGCCTGGCCGCCCATGCAAGGATCGTCGCCCGCTTCCGAGCGGCGATCGAGGAGCATTACCGCGCCGGCCTCAGCCTGGAGCAGTACTGCAACCGGATCGGCACCACGGTCGGGCGTCTGCGCGTCGCCTGCCGGGCTGTGGCCGGCGCGACGCCGGGCCAGCTCATCGCCGACCGGGTCATCCTGGAGGCCAAGCGCTCCCTGCGCTACTCCGACCTGCCGGTGGCGGAGATCGCCTACGACCTCGGCTTCCACGACCCTGCGTATTTCTCGCGCTACTTCTCGCGCGTCACAGGATCGAGCCCCTCCGCATTCCGTCGTGCCGACTGAGGTAGCGGCGGCTGGGTCAGGTGATTCTCCGCGCGTCCTGTACAGACCCAGTGAAGACTGATTCGATATGGCTGCCCGACCGACGTCCCCCTTGACCCTGACCCATCAAACTGGTCCGCGCTGAGCGCAAGTTTTTCGGGCATCCTGAACCCTGAAGGAGGGTGGATGCCATGCCTCGCAAACGCTTCACGATTGAACAGATCGCCTTCGCCCTGCGACAGGCGGAGAACGGCGCGACGGTGGACGAGGTCTGCCGGAAGATGGGCGTATCCGAGCCGACCTTTTATCGCTGGAAGAAGCAGTTCGTCGGCATGGGCGTGCCGGAGATCCGACGGCTCAAGCAACTGGAGGACGAGAACGGCAAGCTCAACTGGCCCCACTTTGTGGGAGGAATTTCGTATGCTATCATGATAGCAAGAGGAGATGCCATGGCCCAAATTCTTGTCCGCGACATCGATAACGGTGTGAAGGAACGCTTGCAGCAGCGCGCTGCCCGGAACGGTCGCAGCATGGAGGCCGAGTTGCGCGACATCCTGCGCTCCGCCGCCGCCGAGGATGAACTAACCACGGGGTTGGGGACGCAGATCGCGTCCCTCTTCGAAGAAATCGGCCTGAAGCCCGACGAGGAACTGACCCAGTTCCGCGGGCACAGCCTCGCTGATCCCTTCGCATGATCATCCTCGACACGAACGTCGTATCCGGTCTGATGCGCGCGTCGTCGGATCCGATTCTCGTCAGTTGGCTCGACAGCCAACCCAGAAACTCCGTCTGGATCACCACGATTACCGTCCTCGAGATCCAGTTCGGCCTCGACCTCATGCCGGATGGCCGGCGCGCCGCAGGCCTGCGCACTGCGTTCGATCGCCTCGTCGCAGAAATGCTCCAAAGGAGGATCGCCCCGTTCGATGCCGCTGCGGCCGGCGAGACGGCAACCCTCATGGCGGCTCGACAGAGACGGGGCCAACCGCAAGAGCTGCGCGACAGCATGATCGCTGGTACCGCCATCGCGCGGCGGGCCACCCTCGCAACCCGCAACGTCCGGCACTTCCCCGACCTGGTCGTACCTCCCGTCAATCCCTGGGACGAGTGAGGCGGTCCCGCCTAAAATCCCACGCTTTAAAACGTACCACATCCGCCAGGACGTGACGCGGCTGCCGGCCGGCAGCGACGCCCGCTGGCGGGCCGATTACCGCCAGGCGCAGTACGAGCGAGCCTTGATCGGTATCCAAACCGACCTGCTCGGCGGGCCGGTCGTCGAGGTGTTCCGCGCCTCGCCCAAACAGCCGGCACCGCCGGCCTGGACCCCCAACTACGAGGTGAAGTTCTTCCACGATCTGTCCCCCGAGCAACAGGGGCGGCGGCTCGCTACCGACCCCCAGACGCCCTTCGCCCGCACCATCTGAAGGCCTTCCCGCCTCGCCGTGGAGGCGTAGCTGAACAAGGGAGTCCTGAGGTCGGTCGGTTCCGAGGATACGTCGGCGTTGCTTGGTCCGACGAGGCGAGTGATCGGGGGGATATAACCCGCCTCGTCGGTTCTCCTCGGCGCGAACGCGGAGGCCGAGCGGCACCGTAGACAGCAGTCCCTCTCAGTCAACGAGGGTTCACAACCTTTGTTCGTTTTTACAGCGTATGCCGCCTCAAGCTGTTGTGGCTCGGCGGTTGATGTTGATGGATGAAACGTCCAGCGTGAGCCCGGCCGGCGTGATCCGGAGGTGCGTCGGAGGATCTCCATCGAGCAGGCCACGCTTGACGAGGCCGCGGCAGATCCCGAGGGCCACAAGGTAGTCGAGCGGGCAGATGCCCCAGGGCGCGTGAAAATCGAACGTCTCCTTCGGATGCTGCTGGCCGTAGGCCACCATCCGCAGGGCCGACAGGGAGAGCGGCTTCGGCTCCTTGCTCCGCGGCCGCGTCGGCGGCTCGCCCCGCAGGAGGCGAGCGACCTTCCGGCCGTCGGTCGTCAGGCGCACTGTGAGGGATCTGATGGGCCAGCGGCTGCGCGTGTCAATCAGGCCGGTATGGGCGTAGCTCGTGCTCAGAAGACCGCGCTCGGCCAACGCCGCCCAGGTGGCGCCGGTGCCCTAGCTGACCATGCCGGACTCGGCCAGCTTGGCCCGCAGCAGCCGAGATCCCGGCCCGTCGAGTCATCTGTGGCCAACGGGGCCATACTCGATCCAGCGCCACTGCCGAGCCGGCGGCCCGCCAGGTCGCTGGTGGGAGGCCTCGCGGGCCTGATCCTCATCGTAAGCCGCGAGCAGATTGGCCTGCTGCCGCTCGTTCAGCCCAGTCGCGATCGCTGCGAGGGCCGCGGCGCCCGCCATCGCCTCAACGTACCAGCTCGACCACGAGGCCGGGGATCTTCAGCTTCGCCCAGGCCCGATCGGTGGTGAGGACCGGCACGCCGAGCTTTATCGCGAGCGCCATGCAGCTCCGGTCACCGAGCCCACTGCCGTGCTGTCGCGTCGCCTCCGTGATCTGCGCGGCGGCGAAGGCGGCCTCGCGATCATGCGAGTACAGATCGAGGCGCAACTCCTGCACCACCTCCTCAATCACCGGGAGCGCCAACCCGCGCAGGATCAGGGCCTTGACGAGTTCCTGAAGATTGACGGCTGACATGGCGGCCTGACCGACACGCGCGGCGACCACGGCCGCTCCCGGCTCGCTGCGCAGGAGCGCGATCACGGCAGAGGTATCGAAGACGACGGCGCTCACGCTTTGGCACCCACGGTGTCGCTGTCATCCGCGCGCCGCTCTTCCAGGAACGAGGCGGCGTCGGCATCGTCTTTGACATGCTCGCGGTACAAAGCCTGGAGCTTGGTAACGACGTTCGCGATCGGAGACAGACGAACCTCGGTGCCATCGACCGTCACAATGATCCGCGTCTCGCCGGATACGCCCATCGCCTCGCGGACCGCCTGAGGTAGAACCATGCGGCCGTTAGCGGCCAATTTTACATCAGTGACAAACGACATTAGAGGGCCACCGCTTTATTGGGTTCAAACAATCATATCGTTTCGATCACGCACTGTCATCTATGCTCGAATGACAGTGCGACGGATATGCGCCATGGCGACTAAGTGTCACTCCGTCATCAGAGGATGACTTTCGCGCCTCAAAAGGGTATACCCGAAAGAGGCGTGGCCGTGAGACACGAAATGGCGTCTCATTAGGGTTGTTTTCGGGATTTTGGGACGCTAAGTGCGCTGCGTCTAGACCCATACGGGACGTTTCATGGCTCGCATCGGCTACGCACGCGTCTCTACCCTCGATCAGGACCTCTCAATCCAGCTCGAAGCCCTCAAGGCTGCCGGCTGCGACCCGATCCGGGCGGAGAAGGCCTCCGGCACGTCGACCACCGGCCGCACCGAGCTGTCGATCGTGCTGGACTTCATCGGCAAGGGCGACACTCTCGTCGTCACACGCATCGATCGCCTGGCAAGATCCATCGGCGACCTGCAGGACATCGTCCGCACCCTGAAGGCCAAAGGAGCACGCCTGCAGGCCACCGAGCAGCCGATCGACACCGGCACGGCTGCCGGCAAGGCCTTCCTCGACATGCTCGGGGTGTTCGCCGAGTTCGAGACCAACCTGCGGCGCGAGCGCCAAATGGAAGGGATAGCCAAGGCCAAGGCTGCTGGCGTCTACAAGGGCCGGCCCGTCTCTATTGATCCCGCCAAGGTGCACGCCCTCAAGGCCGAGGGCATGGGGCCGGCTGAAATTGCACGCCGCCTCGGTATCGGTCGGGCCAGCGTCTACCGCCTTTTAGGCCCGCCCGGGGATACAACGGTCTGACTATTTGCTATTGAGCGAAGCTCTGCCATTTCTGACTCAATGAGATAGCCACGGTATTGTGCCATTTTTACTTGACCTCAAATCTTGAGACAAACGTTTCAGTTCTTTTCCTGATTTTTGCGTACTCAGGCAAGTGCTGTGAGCCAAATGTTATTTTCCATGCTTGGTTTTGTTTTATGAAATAATGTCTGCACGAAGGATCGATGAATATTTCTGTTGCACGAGTGCATTCAATAAATCCAATAGGCATTACTTCCATATCTTGATCTGGAACATAGATGTCCTCGCCAGCACCTGTAACGTACTTTGTCATAGTATTGTTTATTCGTTTAGTTTCAACAAACTGATGTCTTTTATAATTATTTCGTAAGCTTTCCGCATGATGGGACTCCCAAATATGCGAGCCTTTTCGCGCATAGCTCTTTGTTACTAATACAAGTATACGATTGTTCCAGCCTCGGCCGGTTCTATATGGTTTGAAAGTATCGAGTGTAGCATTGAAACCTATAGAGCTTCCACTACTGGATGCATCATAGGCTGCCGGTATTTTGTACTTTGTATTCCATATTTGTGCGTAAGTGTATTCATCCTCCTCCGCCATGCAGTTTGAAGCGAAGAAAACTAATATTAGTGCCAAAACTGTGGGATTATAATTGCGCATACCATTTCGCTAGCTAAAAATACGCCGAAATTTCGTCATTATATGTTTCTTGATTTTTGATACCAATTCAATCGCTTGTCTTGGTCAAACCCAAGTGCTAACAGTAATAGGCTGAGCACATTTTGGCTTGAGACTCCAGCTCTCTTTGTGGACGCTGGTTTAGCTTTCGATTGAGCTGTTCTGACCTAGTAAAAGATTTGCGCGTCCCTTCGGGACCGTGCTCTACTCGCATCGCTCCCCGAACCCCTTCGGGTTTCGGCCCTGCGGGTGACGATCACATCGCGCGGGCTCGCGTCGAGGATCAGGATCACCAGAACCGATCCAGCAGATTGACTCCGGCTACTGGCGCCTCGTCTCGGAGGTCGCTCCCTTCAGGAGCGCCTCCATCTCCAGGCGAGCGGTCTCGTCAGACGATGCCACCGGTCAAGGAAGGTGAGGTCGCGTCCCTGAACATCCTATAAAATGTTTTGAGTAAAAACCTTCGCGTCGGCAGCAGGGGAGGGGGCTTTCACCATCTCTCGTCTTACATCTATGTAATCACTTTGAGTGTGCTGACATTTTCTTTCGCGCTGCTGCGATGATCAGGTTGCGTTCATGTGCGCGTTCTTTTCTCCGTAGCCGAATTGCTGATATTGCTACGATCGTAATGGCGATCATTAGTCCTGTCATAGAGTAAAACAGCATCGTCAAATCAACGCCGCGTCTTGTCTTGCGTGCGGCATTCATGGATTGCATAAGAAATCCTGCTCCATAATTTGTTGCTAGAATGGCTGATGCTGTGATGAGAAATCGTATCGCGGTCTTAAAGCCTTCTTCGATGCAGAGATATATTACGTAAATAATCGGAATCGCGAAGGGGCCAATAAATATGATTATTGTTGAAAAAGGGTGGGCAATATATATTGCTGCGAGAGCAAGCACTTGGATTAATGTTATAATCAGGCCTATGGTCCCAATGATGTAGAGAATGATTGTCTCGACCATATCCGAATACTTTTTAGGTGAGCCGGTTAGGCGCGTTCCTGCGGAACCGTGCCCTACTCGCTTCGCTCCCCGAACCCCTTCGGGTTTCGGCCCTGCGGGTGACGATCACATCGCGCGGGCTCGCGTGGAGGATCAGGGCGATCCGCGACCGTGCAGCAGCTTCACTCTGACTGCCTGGGACCCGGATGCGAGGTGCTCTCTTTGAAGAGCGCCTCAGTGTCCACACGCGCCTGCTCGGCGGAGGAGCGCTGTGAGGCCTCCGGCACAGGAGAAAGCTCGCCCAGCAATGTCTCCATCATCTGGCGGATCTCAACGTGATCGGGGGAGAGCGGCCGGGCCGGCTCCTCGGTCATATCGCGCATCAGACACACCTCGATGTTCTCGGGGAGGCTCGGAAGATGCTGGCGTGCGAGCGCGAGCAGGAGGCCTGGAGTGAGGTGTTCCGCGTACTCCGTTCCGAACCAGATCTGTGGTGAGGCGCGCTCCTCCTCGTCCATTTCGGCGGTGTGCAGCGCCTCGTTCCAGATCTGGAGGTAGAAAGTGGAGAGCGGGGCATCCCAGCCGATCGCGAGACTGACGCCCGGTTCATCGAACTCGTATCGACTCATCGACGGCCTTTCAGCTCACACGCCCGATACCTGCCGCAGGGATCCGCTCGCGACCGGCAGCGTGCACACCCAGAAGACAGTCATTGGGGTCGATGAGATCTGCAACGCGAGCGCATTTCTCAAAGATTGATCGCTTGACCACTGCTGATGATGCAGGCTCTTCAAGATTGCGATCCGCAGCCGGGTCACGGAAAGTCCGTATGCCGGCGATCCTGCCGTTGAGGCATGAACCGGGCGGCTTCAGGTGGAGTCGAAAGATAATCGCGCGGGCTCGCGTCGCAAGCAGTTCCCCGCCCAGTCAAGTTCATCGGGTTTGCACTCCTAGCTCACGAACTCGATCTTCAACGTGGAGCTTGTCATCGCCACGCGGTTGCGGCCGCCCTCCTTGGCCGCGTACAGCGATACGTCCGCTCGCTTGAGCAGCGTGCCGACGCTGTCCCCCTCGGACCACTCGCTCAGCCCGATGCTGACCGTGAACCGAAGCGGACAGCTTCGCTCCAGAAGCGCCGAGCCGGCGCACTGACTGCGGACGCGGTGGGCCACCACCGCCGCGGCGCCCAGGCTGTGGTCCAGGAGGAGCAGTGCGTACTCCTCCCCGCCCAGCCGTCCGGCGATCGCACCGGTCTCCCGTAGGATCTGAGCGATGTGCCGGATCACCAGATCCCCCACGTCGTGGCCATGGCGGTCGTTGATCTTCTTGAAATGGTCGATGTCGAGCTGCATCACCGCCAGGGGGCGGCTCACCGCCGCGCTCTCGACCGCCGCTTGGGCCTGACGCATGAAGGCACCGCGGTTCAGGAGTTGCGTCAGGTGGTCGGTGTCGGCCTGCCGGATCAGCGCCTGCTGCAGCTTCAGCACCCGCTCGGCCGAGCGTAGGCGCCCGCGCAACTCCTGCGCCTCCGGCGGCTTCATCAGGAAGTCGTCCGCGCCGGCATCGAGTACCTCGTCCAGCGGCCGCCTTTCCCGTGCGGAGGACATCACCAGGATCGTCAGGGGGCGCCGATCGTCGGCCAGAGCCCGCAGCGACCAGCACAGCTCCAGCCCGTCGAGCGGTTGAACTTCAAGGCTGGTGAGCACGCAGGTCACCGACGGATCGGCAGCGACCTGCGCCAGCGCCGCGGCCGAGTCCGAGAACGCCATAACGGTGTGGCCTGCTGAGACGAGCATTCCCGAGATGGTCTTGCGGACGACACCACTGGGATCGACGAGGACGATGTGCATGGTACGCCCATAAAACCGGGGTCATGTGTCGTGGGGGAAGGTGGGCGTGAAAGCCGTCGCGATGGGCTGAAAGGCCTTCACCAGCGCAGGATCGAGGCGGCCCATCATCCCCTGGAGGATCGCGTAGGCGGCCTCGCTCGCCATCGGCGGCTTGTAGGACCGGCGCTCGATCAGGGCGCCGTAGATGTCGCACACCGTCACCACACGCACGAGATCGGGGATCGCCCGCCCCACGAGCCCGTCCGGGTAGCCGGAGCCGTCGAGCATCTCGTGATGCGAGCGCACCACGCCGAGGAACTCCGGCTCGAAGCCCTGGTTGGCCAGCATGGTCTCGCCCTGCGCCGGATGCAGGCGCATCACTGCCTTCTCCGCCGCATCGAGCTTGCCCGGCTTGTTGAGGATCGCGGCGGGGACGTGGATCTTGCCGACATCGTGCAGCAACGCCGCCTTGGTCACCCGGTGGCGCTCGCAGGCCCCGAGGCCGAGCCTTGCCGCGAAGGCGGCGGCAAGGCCGGCGACGATGAGGCAGTGCTGATGCGTGGCGTCGTCGAAGCGGCGCACCGCCCCGATCCAATCCCGGATCCCCGTCTCGCGCACCGCCTGCGCGACGAGCTCGGTGCCGTTGTCGGCCATGACCGGCGTGACCGGCCGGTCGGCCACGAACACCGTCCCGTAGAACGTGCGTGCCGCCTCGGCCCGTCGCTCGACGTCGGGCGGCACAGTCTCTGCCGGATCCTCCGCCGCGCCCAGCGCGCGCCAGAGCCGGCCCAGGTCGAAGGGAGCCCTCACCGTCCGGCTCGCCCCGAGCGCCAGTGCCTGAAGGCGGGCTTGCGGCGTGTCCTGGCGCAGCAGCACGACCAGCGGAGTACCGCGGCGCGTCCGTGCCAGAAGCTGGCGCAGGCGCTCGACGTTGGCTGGCCCGAGATCGGCCACATCCGTGACCAGCACCGCCGCGGCCTCGGCCGGATCCGCCTCGTCACGTAGGTCGTGGACCCGGTACGCCACGCCGGGATCGAGACCGCCCACGAGATCCGCGCTCCGACCCGGATCGTCGGTGATCAGAAGCATCTGCCCCATCATGGATCTCGCTCCCGGATGGCCTGAGGGAACATCGCGTCGATGGCATCCTGGGACACGCTGACCGCACCGGGCAGCACCGGACCGTTCAGGAGCGCGGAACTTTCCTCAAGTCCAACGGCATTTGGCGCAACACGGATCATGGTGTTAGACCGTATCATATGTCCTAAAATCTCGGCTTAACTGAATAAAATTAATTATCTACAATTGTCATGACAGATACGCTCCTATTGTAGTCATCTAATGAAGTATCTTAGACGCGCTACGGCCCATGATCGACTGATAAGACAAGACAGTACAGGGTTGGGCGGCTTTCCGTATCCGTCGATTTGGCGCGGATCGCGTATTTTAGGAATGACTTGGGCGGCTTCAGGCAACGTCGAAGAAGAGATCGAGCTGCTCGGCCTTCGTCTGGCGCGTCCGGCCCTTGCGCGGCGCCGGCTTGGGCGCAGCCGGCGCGAATACCGGAAGAGGCACCCCGGCCTTCCCGTAAAGGTACGCGCCGACACAGGCCCCCTCGGCGGTGATGAACACGTTACAGGTATGCCCCGTGGATTTGAGGATGCAGCGCGTGAGCGGCGTCGCCTTCGGCAACGCCGCCAGCGCCTCCAGCAGGCACGGCAGGCCGGCCGAGTGGATGCCGAGCATCGGATATTCGAACGCCAGACCCGCACAGGTCAGGTGCGCGGCGCCGGCCGTGGTCGACGGGAACGGGTTCAGACCGAACGCCGTCCCCTCGTCGCGCAGGAACGCCGCTAGCAGGGCGCGATCCTTCCCATCGATCAGCCCGGCCAGACGGGACCTGTCGGATGCCACCAGCATTCAGAGCACCGGATACGGCCCGAGGAACAGGTCTCCCAGCGCCCGGCGGCGCAGAAAGGTCAGGCGCCGCCGTCGGATGTGCTCCGGCCGATCGTGGTCCAGGTGGCAGCGCTGGCACCAGGCGGCGAGATCGGTGGGGCCGTTGAGGCTCGTGTCGTGGGCGCGGTGGCAGGTGGCCAGGATCGGCCGGGTCAACCGGGCGCTCGCCAGGTCGGGCGTGCGCCGGAGAACCCGGCCCCGGCCCGAGCGCCAGACGCCGCCGTCGGCGTCGTACCAGCTCCCGTCATCGACGCAGACGATGACCCGCCCATGCGGACGCCCGCAGCGCTCGCACAACCCGCCGGCGCGGCCGAAGCGGATCACCGCCGAGAGCTGCGGCCAGTCGATCGGGTAGAAGTGGCGGTGTTCGGGGCGGATCGGCACGGTGCGGCCACGTTAGCACGGCAGCCATTTTGAGGAATCCCCCGTGCCTCGCCGTCCTTCAAAACTCGGTCGCCCGGCTCCTCAGCGCCGATCCGACCCGCACCAGTGATCCGCCCGCTCCTCCCACGCCTTTCGGCCGGGCCGGTAGGCTACGGCCAAGCCCTCCCGCATCAGGATCGCCCCGACCTCTCCCGCCGACACCCGCAACGTCCCGAGCGTCCGGCCGTAGCGGTCGGTCACGCCGGCGCGTACCAACTCGACGGCCTGTCCGCGGATCAGGCCGGCCAGGCGCTCCTTCGCCTTCAGGCCAGCGATCCGCTCGGCCTCGCAGCGCGGCCGGGACACCTCCGGCGTGTCGATCCCACTCAAACGGACCTTCTCGGCACAGCCGCGCGCGGGCACGGCGCAGGGGAGGGCGACGGTATCGCCGTCGAGGACGATCAGGCGGTCGCCGTCGAACCGTTCGGCCGACGCCGGCCGGATCGCCAGCGTGCTCGCACAGCCGACGGCCAGCCCCAGCACGGCCCACATCCGACAGCTCATCGCAGTTCCCTCACGCTCGCGGTGTTCGCGCCCGGCCTATCGCCTCAGCCCCCGTAAGCCCAGACGGGGATACCGCGCGGCCGGCCGGGTGTGTCGCGATAGTAGGTCAGGTTGCCGAAGCCGATCCGGGTCGGGTCGATCCACTGCGCCGTGCGCCCACCCAGCACCAGGGCACCGCAATGGTCCACCCGGACGGTGCCGACCGAGGGATGGACCCCGAACAGGTCGAGCTCGCTCCAGCCGAGATCCACCGCCTCCGCTCCAAAGCGCTCGAGGAAGTCGAGCATCGTCGCATGGACCCTCTGCCACGTCTCGCCATGCAGGCCGGGGCAGGGGGACGTCGCCGGGTTCATGCGCTCGATGCGGTCGCGCCAGGAGCGGATATCCGGTGCAGGGTCGGTGGCGACGGGGTGGGGAGCTGACATCCCGGCCCCTTAGCTCAAGCCGGCCGCATATCGCGATAATATTGATATCATGTCGATGTCGCGCCCGATCGGCGTTGGACGACCCCGCTCTCTCGCAGCAACCCCGATAGGCCGTCGCGGCCTTCTACGATCAACCCTTAAGGGGTCCGCTCCGCAAGCGGGCGGCCGCTCCCGGCTTCGCCTCCCGCGGTGATCGCGGCCTCTCCTGGCCTTCTGGGGCGCTGTCGAGCGGGGATCACCCCCGCTCCCTCAGGAGCCCGACCCCCATGGCGACCGACCTCGACCTCGCAACCAGCTACGCCTACAGCATCTCGCAGTCCCTGATGGTCGCGGTCACCGTCTTCCGCTCCGAGGCCGGCTACAGCGTCGTCACCGCGGACGAGTTCGAGGGCGATCCCGCCAGCGTCGTCACCGAGTTCGACCCCTATGAGGCGTGAGCCTCGCGGGCACCGGGCCGGGAGATCGCCCCCGGCCGAAGCTATGCGCCGCCGACGTCGAGTTTACGAGCCTCGATCTGCAGAGCAAGACTCGGCAACTGTATGCAAAAGACAAGCGTAGCATAGCTACTTCAAGATCGAAAATCGCGATCAAGCCGGAAGAAAGTGCTTTATGGGCAAAAAAATTAATCGCTAGACCTAGTAATACATTGAACGAACTGTGAGGCAGACCTCCGAAGCTTTTGAGAGCTACCATGAATGCGTTCCATGACGGCAAGGCCTCGAGTGAATACTACAACAAGACTAGCTGCCTCCGGAGGAGGCAATAGCAATTGATCTTCAAAGCCCGTAAAAGATTGGGCGACCACAAATTCAAGTGATGAAACGAGTTCACGGACTTTATGAAGGATTTTATCATTAGCAAGGCTCCCATCGATCGCGGTTTTGGTAGTCAAACAGCCTCTCGAAGGAATGCCTAACGTCATATTGGTTATAATAAGATCGAAAAAATTTTCAAGTTTCTCTTTTGCGCTCAAACCGTTCAAGCTTTCACGAGAGGTTTTGATTAGATTTTCGGAATACAAAGAAAACGCTTTTATGAATATAGTCTCCCTATCTCCGAACGCGTTATAAAGCGACCCGCGTTGAACCGAAGTCGCTTGAGCTAAATTGAGCATAGAAGTTGAAGCTGGCCCTTGTTGCCAGAAAAGATCTAATGCTTGACGTATTACTATTTCGTCGTCGAATTGTCGCACTCCAACCATCGCCCGATACCTAAGAAAGCATGCTTGACAGGCTCGTCAAGTTTGACGCTAATGCCAATAATAGCACGCAGGCGCCGTTCGGGCGAGAAGCGTGCTTGGCATATCGACGCGTCGTGTCAGCTTCAAGATACGGTCGATATAAAGTGCCTGCGCTATAAAACGACAGGCGCAATCATAAAATAAAAAAGCTGTAGCTCAATAATAGAGCGTTTGTAGAAAGAAGGGAGACAGAATTCATGCTCAAATCGGAAATCAATCACCCTCTCGATGCGGAAGCTATCGCGTCTCTCACGGCGAGTGTCGGTACAAAATACGTCCAGGGCGGAATTACTCGAACAGTTTTGCAGAAAACAACCTACCCTGAAGGGTATACAATCAACTTCAATATTATTGAAGTTCCGAACGGAGCTAGTGCAAATCCACATACTCACCCCGGGCTGGAAATTACATACGTACTAGAAGGTGAGTTCGATCTTGTAACCGAGGGAAAACCAGATCGGCGTTTCACACCCGGGATGTCATATATGGTCAGTGACAGCGAGGTTCACTTTGCTCGTGTTGTCAGTGAAGTACCGATGAAACTCCTATGCGTCTTCATTAATGAACAAAGCAAGCCTGTAGCGACGGTAGTCGGACAAGCTGAAGATCGTTGATATTCATCATAATTAACAACAGCATTCCTTAGGACTAGCATATAATATCAAACTTCACTTGGCGGATTGCAAGTACAAATCTGCCAAGCAATTTGAATTTGCTTTACCTCCAAAACGCCAGTGAGGGGAATTAAATTGCATACGCTGACGAAATTCAAACCTTATACTCGGGTAACAATTCACGAAACGCCGCATTGGCAGAAGTTAACTAATGATCAACAGGACGCAGTCTCTGTTATTTCTCATGTACTGCCGTTTCGAGTAAATAAATATGTATTAGACGAGCTTATTGACTGGAACAATATTCCGGACGATCCGATATTTCGCCTTACTTTTCCGCATCAAGAGATGCTCGGGCGCGAGGAATATAATAACTTACGCGATCTTGTCTTGGTTCGGAAAGACCAGCAAAAAATCACGGAAGAAGTAAGGCGGATATGGAATAAAATGAATCCACATCCGGCAGGGCAAACTACACATAATGTCCCTAAATTAGCTGGGCGAGAGCTGACGGGGCTTCAACATAAATACAGGGAAACTGTATTGTTTTTCCCAAAGCCAGGTCAATCATGTCATGCATATTGTACATTTTGTTTCAGATGGCCGCAATTTGTTGGCTTCGGAGAGATGAAGTTTGATGCAAAAGATGTATCGGATTTGATTGATTATCTCCGCATCCATAAAGAAGTTACGGACGTACTTATTACTGGCGGCGATCCGATGGTAATGAATACAAGGTCTCTGAAAGAATACCTTGAACCACTATTAGATCCAACACTTTCACATATACAAAATATTAGAATTGGAACAAAGTCGGTATCATATTGGCCTCAGCGGTACGTAACTGATAAGGATGCTGATGATCTAATGCGCCTCTTTGAGCATATTGTTGCATCGGGCAAAAATCTTGCGCTGATGGCTCACTACAATCATCCTGCAGAGTTACGAACGCCAGTTGCGCAGAAGGCCATCAAACGGATTGTAATGACGGGTGCTACTGTACGAGTACAAGCTCCATTGATACGGCATATAAATGAAAATCCAACCGACTGGATCGAGTTGTGGAATACATCTGTAAATCTTGGGGCCGTCCCATATTACATGTTTGTAGAAAGAGATACTGGTCCAAGTGAGTATTTTTCCCTCCCTTTATCAAGGGCTTATTCTATTTTTCACGGTGCATACAAACAGGTATCGGGCTTAGCCAGAACTGTGCGAGGCCCGTCGATGAGTACCCATTATGGTAAAGTCCTCATCGATGGAATTGTGACGCTTGCTGGTGAAGAGGTTTTTGCGCTTCAATTTATTCAAGCGCGAAACTCGGATTGGGTGAGAAAACCATTTTATGCGAAGTATGATAGCAAAGCTGTCTGGTTTGACGAGCTCGTTCCTGCATTCGGCGCAAATAAATTCTTCTTTGAAGAAGACATGCAAGCATCAGACAAATTGTTTCAAAGCAATATAATCGAAAACGGCATCGATGAAAAAACGTTATTGCTTACATGAGTGAATAAAACAATATCTCATAACCTATAAATGAGGAATGAGTCATGACTACGCAAAAATATGAAGTTTTTGCACTTCGTTACGCAACTCACGCTGACAGAAAAAAAAGCGAAAATTTTATATCGACCGATCTACACGATAATTGCGGTATGCCGCTTGATTTTTACATGTGGGTTATAAGGAACGACGAGAGGACTATAATTGTTGATACAGGTTTTGATGCCAGCTCAGCCGAGAGACGCAAAAGAACTTTTTTGGAAAATCCAGTAGATATGCTTAAACATATTGATATTGACCCTCTGGAGATCAAAGATGTTATAATAACTCATATGCATTATGACCATAGTGGAAACCTTATGTCGTTTCCTAATGCTCGCGTCCATGTTCAGGAAGCTGAAATCTCATATTGCACTGGCCGCTGTATGTGCCACGATCTTTTACGAAAACCATTCGACGTGAATGATGTCGTAAATGCAATCCGTATCAATTATGAAGGCAGATTGGTTTTTCACCAGGATAGAACTAATTTATTCCCTGGAATTTCTGTTCATAGAGTGGGAGGTCATACAAAGGGGCTTCAAATCGTCAGAGTCAACACGGAACGCGGTTACATAGTGTTGGCAAGTGATGCTGCGCATTATTGGACTAATATAATTGATAAGCAGCCGGTTCCAATGGTGGTCGATTTAGACGATATGCTAGATGCGTATGCGACCATTAATAAGTTCGCAGACGGTGAATATCATGTAATTCCAGGGCATGATCCAAATGTATTAGAGATTTTCCCGAAATATAAGGGCCACAAAAATATAGTCATGTTGCACGCATGGCCTTCATGGTCCTAGAAAACGATTTAGCCCGGGGAATGATAACTTACGTAAGGTGTATGCCAACACCTATTAATTGATTGATCGGCTGGCGTTGTCAGTGATGAAAGCAGGGCCAGCGGATATTCGAGTCACTTCGAGCAGATCCGGGATGCTCTGGCCAATCAAGATTGTGGTGAGATCCCGCTTCAAGGCTTGGCGTTTGGGTTGGAGCTTGGCTGTGAGTCATTCAGTCAGGCCGTAGGAGAAGCGGAAGACCATGTCGGATGCAGCTTAGCCAGGCCTCTCGCGCCAGCAGCTCGTACGTCACCCGGGATCGTAGATGCACCAGACAGGTTTGCTAGCCTGCGCTCTACTCCTGCTGGAGCGCGTGGCGCTCTCAGAGCAACACCGCTGACAAATGCCAGCCGTCCGCTCGTACACCATGGCTGCAGCCGATGATGACTTGGAGTGATGTTCCCACCCGATCTTGGCACTGGAGGAACAGTGACAGCTACAGAAGCTCACATTGAGAGCCTGTTTAAGGTCTGGATTTCAGGCGGGATGGTTGAGGGCGTTAGCGGCCATGAGGCTGGCGACGCAGGCGAGGCGTCCTGTTGCAACGTCGAGGCGACCAGCGCGCTCACGGTGCAGGCCAACCCAGTGGCTGAGCCAGCCGAAGGTCCGCTCAACGACCCAGCGCCGCTCCAGCACGGCGAAGCCCTTCTGGTCAGGCTGCTTCTCGACCACACGGTGCCGCATGCCGTGCAGGTTGCACCATTCTTGGCAGCGCTCGGCCGTGAAAGCACCGTCGAGGAGACCCAAACACAAGCTGGGCCACGTCTGCTTGCCCGCATCCAGCGCCGACAGCGTGTCGCGATCCTGCACGTTGGCCGGCACGACGGCCAGCGCCAGGACGGGCCCTTGGGCATCCACCAGAGCTACGCGTTTGCGCCCGACCAGCTTCTTAGCACCATCGTAGCCGCGCGGCCCGCGGACCCCGGTGCACTTGACGCTTTGCGTGTCGATGATCGCCAGCCGTGGATCGGGCCGACGTCCGCAACGCCGCCGCTGACGGCGCGCCAGAGCCCGCATCAGGTTTTCGAACAGCCCCTTCTCGTTCCAGCGCCGGAACCAGCCATAGACCGTGCGCCAGGGCAGAAAGCCGGCCGGCAACGCCCGCCATCCACTGCCCGTCAGCAGGTGCCAAGCGATCCCCGCCAGCACCTGACGCGCCGCTGTCGCTTCCGGACGGCCCGGTGGATCGGCTCGTTTCAGAAAACGGGCCACCTCGTCCAAGCCCGCTTGCAGCGCCGTGTCCTTCAGACGCGTCTCACGACGCGTCCGATGTCGGTCCGTCCACACCGGCTCTCCACTCCGCCCCGCCAGGCGGAATTCGTGTTGACTCACGAGACAGATGGGACGGCCGGCAGAGGTGCTCCAACAGGCTCTGAGCGCTTCGGTGTCGCCGCAGGCCGTTTGAAGACTTCAGCCAGGAGAAGATGCGGGGCGCCATTCGTCGACTGCGTCCGAGAAGCCGCTGATGAACTTAGAAACACGTGTGTCATCGAGATACATGGCTTTGTCTAGTTCCCCGAAGATCGGTAGTTCTTTTCTAATCTTCAGAAACAAGGAGAATGACAATGGATCCTGTATGCGTTGTAATCATTGGTATGGGACCTCGCGGGTTGAGTGTGCTCGAGAGAATAGTAGAAAATCTTTGCACGGCTAGAAATAAAAAACCTTTCACAATTTGCATTGTGGAGCCGGGGGAGTGTGGGCAAGGAGTGCATTTTTCAATGCAACCTTCACATTTATTGACAAATACGGTTGCATCTCAGGTGAGTATTTTTGCTCCATATAGTGTTGCTGGAGGACGGGACGGGGTTTCCTTTACTCAATGGGCTAAGCTTGCCGGTTATCGAAAATACAATGATACTTTTCAGATCAGAAATGCTATTGATGGCTGCGATATTGACGATAACGACTACCTCCCGCGATCGATGCTAGGTGAATATTTATCATGGGCTTACCACAGGATTGTGAATTTACTGCCAGATTATGTAAATATTCAACACTATAAAAGCCGTGCCGTTGATATGCAATTAATCGCCGAGAACAGATTTTCAGTGAAGCTTGAGAGTGGCTATGAGATAGAAGGAGATTTTGTATTTATGACGACCGGTCACGCGGTTCGTAAAAGATCAAATCAAGATAAAATTTTTGAAATATTTGCAAATAAATTCATTCATATAAATGAAGATCTCAAATACATTAGAAACCCATATCCGGTTACCAATCTCGATAAGATCTCGCCGTCTGCTATAATTGCCATACAAGGACTCGGCTTAACATCGTATGATATCGTATCACAATTAACAAAGGGGCGAGGTGGTCTTTTTTATCGTGAAAACGGTCAAATGAAGTATCAGCCTTCGGGCAAAGAACCGAAAAAGATTTTGATATTTTCAAGAACATGTCTTCCGTTTGCAGCTCGTGGTATCAATCAAAAAGGCATTAATGGTCGGCATCAGGCGGAGTTTTTTACCGTTGATGCAATTAAAACTTTGCAACGTCAGGCCGTTAGGCGAACTGGTAGCTTGAAACTAAATTTCACTACCGAGGTACTACCACTGATAAAAAAGGAAATGGCCTACGCATTCCGATTAGCGCAGTTAGGTCGTGAATTTGATATTTCGACGTTTGAAATAAATGAAATAGAAAATTATGAAATTGAAAATCTATTAGATCCATTGACGTTAAGAAATTTTGTATCTTTTGAAGAGTTCAGGTCATTTTTCTGGAACGCGGTCAAATCGGATTTGGCTGAAGCTGAAAAAGGAAATTTATCAAGCCCGATAAAGGCAGCATGTGATGTGCTTCGCGACACTCGCGAGGCCCTTAGATATGCTATCGAATTCTGTGGCTTGACTCCAGAAACGCATAAAACCTATGTGGAACAATTTGTGAATTCAACAAACAGGATTTCATTTGGGCCGCCCCGAGTTCTCAATGAAGAATTGATTGCGCTTAATGACGCTGGTCTTCTTGAAATTGCAGGCGGACCTGGGAACAAGATCTTTCTTGAGGAAAAAAGCGGTAAGTTTGTTATTTGCAACACGTTCGACTCTCAAGGAACAAAATTTTACTCTGATGTTCTGGTATCTGCAAGGTTAGATTTGTATTCTCCTACAACAGACAGTTCCAAATTAACTAACAATCTTTTTCGAAGAGGAATTATACGCCCGCATTTGAATGATTATTATCATCCTAGCGGCATTGACATAAATGAAGACATGAATGTCATCAATCATGATGGTGTACCATACGACAATTTGTGGGCAATAGGCTTTCTTGTAGAGGGCCCCCATTTTTATACTCATGCTCTTCCAAGGCCATTGATTAAATCACGATTTACTCAAGACGCTGATCGATGTGTGCGCCATATGTTTGCCTCTCCTTGGTTTAGTCGAACTAGAAGACAAAATAAAACTCAGTCAGTTGCTGAAGAAGACAATCTGATCGCGTAACTAGTCATAGATGAAAACTTGCATATGCATATACTTAGAATTTCTTTAGTGCATAAGGAAAGCCGTCATGACAAAGCCGCTCCATTTCAAATATGTACCCCAATCAGATTTTATGAGAGATCTCCCCTCCTCAAGACCTGTGTTTGTAGCGGTGGCGTTATCACTTGCTGCTGCTATAGCTTTAGGTCTGACGCGATTTTCTTACGGTCTCCTCATTCCTCCTATGCGGGCTGACCTCAATTGGTCATATTTCGTTGCCGGCTTGATGAATACCGGAAATGCTTTGGGATACTTTATTGGCGCAATAATGACCACCAAACTCATACGTAAGTTCGGCGTTTGGAATCTCCTGATTATTTCTTCTTTTGTTTCATCTGTATTTACTTTTCTACCTGGATTAGTAACGGAAACCACTATCCTTCTAATGATGCGTATTTGTGCTGGAGTTGCGAGTTCATTTATATTTATATCGGGTGGAGTTTTGTCCGCAAGACTTGGTGCTATGCACAGTGGCCGGGCCGGATTGCTGATAGGGATATATTACGGCGGCACTGGAGTTGGTATTACGCTTTCTGCGTTGCTAGTTCCGGTGGCACAGTCCAGTGCCCAACTTGCCGGTGCCGTGCATACTTGGCAATGGTCTTGGATAGCATTGGGTGTTTTGTGTCTACTTGCTACATGTCTGTTAGCTGGCCCGGCCAAAACTATCGGCGAGGCTCCGCAAAATCAAAGTAACGGGCGTAATTTCGCAATCAACGATTTCGTATACAGCCTCATCGGTTATCTCATGTTCGGGGTTGGATACATCGGATATATGACATTTGTCATAGCTCTTCTTAAAGACCAAGGTATATCGCTCGGGTATATTACAGCGTTTTATGCTTTGTTGGGTCTTTCTGTTGTTGCCTCATCTCGCGTTTGGGCAAAGATGCTGGATCATTTCAAGGGCGGGCAATCGCTTGCGATACTTAATTTCATACTGAGTTTGGCCTGCGTTTTACCGGCCGTTACGACATCTACTTCTTTGTTATTTGCTTCCGGTATTGTGTTTGGCGGCGTATTTTTATCGGTGGTAGCATCTACGACGTTGATAGTGCGCCATAATCTCCCTCAAGACTCTTGGTCCGCAGGCATCAGCGCCTTCACTACAGCTTTTGCTCTAGGACAGATTTTGGGTCCGTCAGTTGTAGGGTGGATAGCTGATGGTTCGGGTGGGCTTGAGCGAGGCTTGATGGTCTCTGCTGCCGCGCTCCTTATCGCGGCTATCCTTTCGTCACAGCAAAAACATCTACAGCATTGAAGCTTATCCTAAGGATAGCCTGGTTTTATAGGTCTCGAGATTTCGGAGGATAAATCAATGTCAGCTCTGAATGGCGGATGTATGTGCGGTTCGATTAGTTATAGTCTGAATAAAGAGCCTAGAAGCTTAGTAATATGCCATTGCGAAAACTGTAGAAAAATAGGTGGCGGGCTGTTTTCCCTAAATGCCATTATTTCAGAGAAGGACTTTTCATCTCAAGGTGAGATATCTGTATTTACCGATATTGGTGAAAGCGGTAGTCCTGTTTACAGGCATTTCTGCGGTAAGTGTGGATCTCCGATTTATGCGAAAATTGCATCTGCTCCTGGAAAAATTGTATTGAAAGTTGGATCTCTTGATTCGATTGATGGACTTGTCCCGAAAGTCGAAATTTATACCGAGCGCTCACCTGAGTGGCTTCCACCAATCAAAACCACTGAGAAATTTCGTCGAGGGCAATAATAAGTAGAGGCTGAATTCGAGATTGTACAAAACAGGAGATGCGCCGTCCAACCTTCATCTTCGAGTTTTTCCCTGGACGGTCGCCTTAGCCCTGTAATTTTTCTCCGCATTGTCGAGGGTCACAATTCGTTATCCGCTAGAGACGCGTGTGTCCCCGTGGCCCGCCTCCAGCGGGCTGAGTGTCGTGGCCGTGGCCCGCAGCCTCGGCCTGCCGATCCTGGAGGCCAGGGAGGCGCTCCGGGCGTATCTGGCGCTCGCTAGCTGTTTGGTCCCGGCATTTGGTGGAGCGGGTTTGACCTGAAGCGACCGGGCTCTGCGGACCATGCTTTGCAGATGGCCTCGTAGGGCGTGAGACCCCGCAGGGTCTTCAGGCGGCGTGCGAAGTTGTAGGCGCTGACGAAGTCGGCCAGGTGGGCGCGGAGCTGCTCGTGGCTGTCGTAGTGGTAGCGCTTGACCGTCGCGTCCTTGATCGTGCGGTTCATTCGCTCGACCTGCCCATTCGTCCAGGGGTGCCGCGGCTTGGTCAGGCGATGGTCGATATCGTTGCGGGCACAGGCGGACTCGAAGCTGTGGGCTCGGAAGGTCTCGCCGGCTGCAATCGCCTCCTTGATGATGGAGGCGGCCGAGGCAACGTTGCCGGGTGTCGTGAAGTGGGTGCCATTGTCGGTGAGCACCGTGTGCACCTTGTAGGGCACCGCCTCGGTGAGATGGCGGAGGAAGTCACCCGCAACCCGCCGGGTCGCCTTCTCGTGCAGCTCGACGAAGGCGAACTTGGTCGTGCGGTCGATGCGACGAGCAGGTAGAGCCGCCCTTCCGCCGTGTGGACCTCAGCCAGATCGATGTGGAAGTAGCCGAGCGGATAGGCCTTGAAGCGGGAGCGCTTGGGCTTGTCGCCGTCGACCTCTGGCAATCGGCTGATACCGTGCCGCTGCAGGCAGCGATGCAGAGACGAGCGGGTTAGGTGCGGGATCGTGGCTTGGAGCGCGTAGAGGCAGTCGTCGAGCGGCAGGAGCATGTGACGACGAAAGGCGACCACCACCGCCTCGTCCTCGGGTGACAGCACCGTGGAATGCGGATCCTTCGGGCCCGTACGCTGGTCGGCGACCGAGGTCCGCTTCTTCCACTTGGCAACCGTCTTCGGGTTGATCCCGTAGCGCTTCGAGAGTGCCCTCAGGCTCGTTTGACTATGCTGGATCGTTCGACGGATCGCCTCCGTCGTTGTGGCGCTGCCGTGAACAACCTGGCCCATAGCGCGTCCCTCCACTCGGGCGTGAAGATTGCACCATCAAACTCCGGGATCAAACATCTCTAGCATCCAGGTGGTCAGCGTGCCCGCCAGCGTCTCCGACGGCGCGCTTGACGCCTACGATCGCTACGGCGAGGGACGGCACCCGGCCGCCTTCAACTTCGGCGACTGCCTCGCCTATGCCTGTGCCCGCTACTACCGGCTCCCGCTGCTCTACAAGGGCGACGGCTTCGCGCGGACCGACATCGAGGCGGCGTGATCCCGGCCGGGATCCGGGAGCGTCATCGACCGGAGTGCGTGTCAGGCCGGTCCGGAGAGCCATGGGGGCGCCAGGCTGTCCTTGTCCCCCGCGAACGAACCGCTGCCCTGCGGCCTCTCGAGATGGGCTGGTCTAACCGGGGACGGCTTCGCCTCGGCCGGACTACCGCAACGGCGGGGTCTCGGGTTTCTTCCCCGCCGCCCTGCGGGCGGCTCCTCGCGGAACAACAAACCCGGCCCCCTGCCGTCCTCCGCTGCGCTCCGGCCAGCACGCTGGTGCGGCGCCGGCCGCCTCCGGCTCAACGACCGCCATCGAGGCCGCGAGGGCGCGGCTCCGAAGCGAGCGAGGACTTCACCATGGCGACCATCGGCACCTTCACCCGGACCCAGAACGGCTTCATCGGTGACATCAGCACCCTGACGATCAATGCCAAGCGGGTCACGATCGTCGAGACGACGGGCGACAGCGAGAACGCCCCCACGCACCGCATCTACCTCGGTAAGGCGGAAATCGGCGCCGGCTGGGCCAAGCGCTCGCAGGAGCAGCGCGTCTACATCTCCCTCAAGCTCGACGATCCGAGCCTGCCCGCCCCGCTCTTCGCCAACCTCTGCGCCGACGAGGACGGCAAGACCTTCCAGGCGATCTGGAGCCGCTCCAAGGCCCGCTCCACGGGTCGCCAGCAGGTCCGCCAGCAGAGCCGCCGGGACTGAGCCCCGGAGCCTCGGCGCCCCGCCCCGACGGGCGGGGCGGGTTCAGGATCAGGCGGAGAACATCGGAATGGCTTACGCGTTTGACACACTCGGATATTCTAAGACCCTGCGCACGGCGGGTGTCCCTGCTGAACAGGCAGAGGCCCATGCCGAGGCGGCTCGGGAGTTCATCATGCACGAACTCGTCACCAAGGAAGATCTGCGCACGGCGATGGAGCTTCATACGCTCCAGATGACGGTGCGTCTTGGCGGTATCGTCGCGGCCGGTTTCGCGGCAGGCTTCGCGGCCCTCGCCGCCCTCATCAAGCTGACCTGATCGGGCACGGGCGCCTCGCACCGCAGGGCGGGGCGCCAGAAAGCCGGAGGCAGGGCCGAGCGTCGCGACGGTTCGGTGTCCGGAGAGAGAGTCTCCGGCGACCGTCGCGAGGCCGCTTCCATGACCATCTGCCTGTTTTTCTGCCCGGCCTCGGTTCAGTACCTCGAGCCGGAGACCTACGCGAAGCTACGCGACGTCGCCGAGACCGGTCCCGGCCGGCCGGGTGGGGCGGCCTACGACCCCGAAGATCCCTGGCACGCGCTGATCGTCGATCCGCACAGCCACGGCCGCTGGATCCACACCGGCATCGTCGGCGCCTGCATGCCCGACGGGCTGCCCGCCTCCCTCGTCGCGGTGCTGCGCGCCGCGCACGCGCAGGACGCCGTCTGGATCCTCTTCGACACCGAGCTGGAGCCGACGACGTTCGACCTGCCCGTGTTCGATCATTCCAGCCCCAGGCAGGGATAGGCGGATTCCCCCCGGCGTCGCGCCTTCCCCGGTCACCCTTCCGCGTGGCGCTGCCCTTCAGAGGGAGAGGGGGCGCTGCGCTGCGTGACGGGAGATCAGGCCGGAGAGAGGCTCCGGCGCCCGTCGCGAGAGCACCGCCGATGGCCCGCCGCCCCTCCTCCTCCCGGAAAGCCGCTGCCCGCCGCACCGAGGCCACTCCAGCCCCGCGCGTCGATCTCTACCAGCGCATCACCGACACAATCATCGCCCAGCTCGAACAGGGCCGCGTGCCGTGGGTGCAGCCGTGGGGCGACCTGCCGGGGACCGCCGCGGTCGGGATGCCGCGTAATGCCCAGACCGACCGGGCGTATTCCGGGATCAACGTGATGCTGCTGTGGGGAAGCGGCATGGCCATGGGCTACCCGACCCAGCGCTGGCTCACCTTCCGCCAGGCGCTTTCCCTCGGCGGCTGCGTCCGCCGCGGCGAGAAGGGCACGCCGGTCGTCTACGCCAATCGCTTCACACCCGAGCAGGAGCGTGCGCGGGCCTCGCAGGCGGGCGAGGAGGCGCGCTCGATCGCGTTCCTGAAGCAGTACTGGGTGTTCAACGCCGCGCAGTGCGACGGCCTGCCGGAGGACCTCTACCTGCCGCCCCCGCCGCCGCGCGAGGACCTGATCGAGCCGCGCTTCCGTGCCCTGATGGAGGCGAGCGGCCTGACCATCCACATGGGTGGCCAGATGGCGTTCTACCGCCCATCCGACGACGCGATCGTGCTGCCGCCGCCGCAGGCCTTCCACGAGCCGATCAACTTTCACAGGACCGCGGCGCACGAGATGAGCCACGCGACGGGCCATCCCTCCCGGCTCGCCCGCGATTTCACTGGCCGCTACGGCAGCGAAGGGTACGCCCGCGAGGAGCTCGTCGCCGAGATCTCCGCAGCCTACGTCTGCGCCAGCCTCGGCATCGTACCGACGGTGCGCCACGCCGACTACATCGCGTCCTGGCTCGAGGTGCTGCGCTCCGATCCCCGCGCCATCGTGCAGGCGGCGGGGCTTGCCAGCCGCTCGGCCGACTGGCTGCTCGGCCGCCTGCCGCCCGAGCTCGCCCCGGCCGGTGTCGGCGAACAGATCGAGGAGGATGGGCCGGAGGACGAGACGGCGCCCCTGCAGGAGGCGGCGTGATGCGCTTCAAGCGCTGGCCGCGTCCGACGCCGTTCGAGGACACGTCGCGCAAACGCGCGGCGTACCTGCGCAAACAAGTCCGCGAGCAGGGG